>NZ_JBVHMU010000022.1:0-102220 GCF_055558275.1 Streptomyces sp. NPDC025806
GACCCTGTGGGAGAGTAGGACGCCGCCGAACAAATTTTGGATAAAAGGGAAACCCCGGACCGGGATACGGTCCGGGGTTTTCTGCGTTTACAGGGCTTTTTGGACAGGTCTTTTGGACATCAGAGAGGATCTTTATGCGCTACGACCTGGTCATCTTCGACAACGACGGTGTACTCGTCGACAGTGAGGTCCTCTCCAACACCTTGCTGGCCGGCTATCTCACCGAGCTGGGGCACCCGACCACGCTCGAGGAGTCGATTCGCGACTACATGGGCTCCGCGATGCACCGCGTCCACGACCTCGTGTTCGAGCGGAGCGGTCGGCGGCTGCCGGAGGACTTCGACGAGGTCTTCCATGCCCGGGTCTTCGCCGCGTTCGAGCGGGAGCTCCAGGCCGTCGACGGGGTCGTCGAGGTGCTGGAGAAGCTGAGCGCCGACGGTGTGGCGTACTGCGTCGGCTCGTCCGGGAGCCATGAGCGGATCCGGGTCGGGCACCGGAAGACCGGGCTGGACCGCTGGTTCGAGGCAGGGCGCGTCTTCAGTGCGCAGGACGTCGGGCGGGGGAAGCCGGCGCCGGATCTCTTCCTCCACGCCGCCGAGCGGATGGGCGTGGCGCCCGAGCGGTGCGTGGTCGTCGAGGACAGTCCGCTCGGGGTGCGGGCGGCGCGGGCCGCCGGGATGGACGTCTACGGGTTCACGGCGACGACGCCGGCCGAGCGGCTGGAGGGTGCGAACGGGCTCTTCTCCGACATGCGGGAACTGCCCGTACTGCTGGCTGAGAAAAGTTGAACATCGCTCAGGTAACGGTCGTCTCATGCTTTGCCGAACCGTCTACCCACCAGTAAGAAGCGGCTTTACTGTGCCGCCATGACGGACGGCATAGGTGGGGTCACGAGTGTGCTGCGCTGGGGGCGGAAGTCCCTCGCGTTGAGCTTTTTCGCGCAGGGTGCCGCGTTCGCGGTGCTGGTCACGAGGATCCCCGCGCTCCAGGACCAGTACGGGATCTCGGATGGGCTGCTGCCCGTGTTCCTGGCCGCCGTGCCGATCCTCGCCGGGGCCGGCAGCGTGGGGACCGAGCAGCTCGTGAAGCGGGTGCGGCCGAGCCAGGTGCTGCGGTGGTCGCAGCCCGTCCTGCTGCTGGCGCTGCTCGGCGTCGGAGCCGGCGACGCGATGTGGCAGGTCGCCGTCGCGCTGGGCGTGTTCGGGCTGTCCGTGGGCGCGCTCGACGCCTCGATGAACATGCTCGGGGTGAGCCTCCAGCGGGCGTACGGGCGCAGCATCATGCTCGGGTTCCATGCCGCGTACAGCCTGGGCGGGATCGTCGGGGCCTCGCTCGCCTGGGTGGGGGCGCACTGGGATCTGTCGCTGTTCCTGTCGTACCTGCCCGTGGTCGCCGTCGCGCTGCCGCTGTGTCTGCTGGGCAGTCGCTGGTACGTGGACGGGGCCGCCGGGGCGGAGACGCAGGCGGCCGGCGGGAAGGACAGCGGCATCGTCTTCAAGATGCTGCTGCCGCTGTGCCTGGTGATGTCGTTCGCGTACATCGGCGACTCGACGGTCTCCAACTGGAGCGCCAAGTACCTCCAGGACGTGCTGGGCAGCTCGGAGCAGCTGTCGACCGTTCCGTACAACGTCTACATGGTGATGACGCTCGTCGGGCGGGCCGTGGGGGATGTCGGGGTGCGGCGGTTCGGGCCGGTGACGGTGGTGCGGTTCGGGGCCGTCGTCGCGGCCGGTGGGTTCGGTGTGGTGGCCGTGGCGCCGGGGGCCTGGGTGGGCATGCTCGGGTTCACGCTGCTCGGGCTCGGGCTGTGTGTGATCGTTCCGCAGACGTTCGCGGCGGCGGGGCGGCTGTTCCCGAACGCGTCGGACGCGGCGATCGCTCGGCTGAACATCTTCAACTACGTGGGTTTTCTGGTGGGTTCGCCGCTGGTGGGGGCGCTGGGTGACGCGTGGA
This sequence comes from Streptomyces sp. NPDC025806, assembly GCF_055558275.1. Taxonomy (NCBI): domain Bacteria; kingdom Bacillati; phylum Actinomycetota; class Actinomycetes; order Kitasatosporales; family Streptomycetaceae; genus Streptomyces; species Streptomyces sp. NPDC025806. Next base: position 1,954 of record NZ_JBVHMU010000022.1, read on the forward strand.
GCTATCGGGGCGCCATGCTCGTACCGATGGTGCTGGTGCTCGTGACGCTCGTGTACGCCCCTTCGTTCGGGCGGGGGACGGACCGATACGGTGGCGGGCATGAGCGGCCGCGCGCAGTTGATGTGGGACCCGGCGGTAGCGGGGTATGACTTCGGCACCGGGCATCCGATGGACCCGGTGCGCCTTGAGCTGACCCGGGGGCTGGTGGGGGCGTTCGGGCTGGACCGGGAGGTCGAGGTCGTCGCCGCCAAGCGGGCGGGGGACTCGACGCTGCGGCTCGTGCACCGCGAGGACTACGTGGACGCGGTGAAGGCCGCTTCGGCGGATCCCGACGCGGCCGACCAGGCGTACGGGCTGGGGACCGTGGACGATCCGGCGTTCGCCGGGATGCACGAGGTGTCCGCGCTGATCGCGGGGCAGTCCGTGGGGGCGGCGGAGGCCGTGTGGCGGGGGGACGCGCTGCACGCGGTGAACTTCGCCGGCGGGCTGCATCACGCGATGCCGGGGGCCGCGTCCGGGTTCTGTGTGTACAACGACGCGGCGCTGGCGATCGCGCGGCTCCTGGAGCTGGGGGCGGAGCGGGTCGCGTACGTGGATGTGGACGTGCACCACGGGGACGGGGTGCAGGCCGCGTTCTGGGAGGATCCGCGGGTTCTGACGATCTCGCTGCACGAGCATCCGCGCACCCTGTTCCCGCAGACCGGCTGGCCGGAGGAGACCGGGGCGGACGGGGCCGCGGAGGGCTCGGCGGTGAACGTGGCGCTGCCGGCCGGGACCGGGGACGCCGGCTGGGTGCGGGCCTTCCACGCGGTGGTGCCGGAGCTGCTCGCCGAGTTCCGGCCGCAGGTGCTCGTCACGCAGCACGGGGCGGACACGCACTTCGAGGATCCGCTGGCGCATCTGGCGGTGTCGCTGGACGCGCAGCGGGCCGTGCAGGTGGCCTGTCACGAGCTGGCGCACGCGCACGCGGACGGGCGGTGGGTCGCGCTGGGCGGCGGCGGGTACGCGGTGGTGGACGTGGTGCCGCGGTCGTGGACGCATCTGGTGGGGATCGCGGCGGGGCGGGAGATCGCGCCGGAGACGGTGATCCCGGACGGGTGGCGGCAGGAAGCGTACGCGCGGACCCGGCAGCTGGCTCCGCAGCGGATGACGGACGGGCGCTGGCCCGTCTCGTACCGGGAGTGGGAGGCCGGGTACGACCCGGCGGACCGGCTCGACCAGGCGATCCTGGCGACGCGGAAGGCGGCCTTCCCGCTGCGGGGTCTGCTGCCGTAGCGTGCGCCGTGCCGATTACTCCGACGGTTACTCCGACTGTGCGGTGTTCGGGCGTTCCCGGGGCGGCCGGGGGCCCGATGGACCAGCATTTCTGGGGTGTTGAGCACCGGCGCCCTGCGTGCGCATCTGTTGGCGGCACGGCTCGCCGGGCCCGTGGCCACCTCGCGCGAGGTGAGCCTGCGCAGCTATCGGCTCTTCGCGGCGCGGGACCCGCGGGTGCTGCTCGGGCTGGATCCCGAGTGGGCGTGGGGGCCGCGGGAGCTGCTGGCGCTGATGGCGGACCGGTGTGGGGTGTCGGCGGACCCGGGGCACGTGTCGGGGTGCGACGTCATCGATCCGGAGCGGACGCTGCTGGCGCTCGACGCGTTCGCGGACCGGCTGGGGCGGGCGGCCGAGGCGCGCGTTCCGGTGTTGTTCGGTACGGGGCATCCGCACCGTTTGCTCGGTTTCTACGCCGCGCTTGCGGACGCCCTGTCGGCGGCCGGCTGTCCTGTTCTCACTCCGGCGCAGGGTCGCAGTGTCGACATAACGACCCGGTTCGGTCTACGCACGTACAACCTGGACTACGTACGGGGCGTCGCGCTGGTGCGCGAACCCGGCGCGCGCCCGCCGGGTGGTGAGACCGGCGCGCACACGCATTCGCCGCTCCCGGTTCGGACGGTGCTCGGGGCGCTCGCCGAGGCCGGGGCGCCGCTGCCCGGGCTCGTGGTCGGGGATCACGGATGGGTCTGCGGCGCAGGTCAGTTGGGGTTCGACGCGATCGGGCTCGCGGACACGGACGATCCGGCGCTGTTCGTGGGGGAGGCGGAGGGGCAGGTGTCCGTCGTTGTTCCGCTTGATGACGGTGTGCGGTCCGTCTACTACCGCCCACTCACGCGCTATGTACTCAATCGAGCGTGTCTGTCACAGTAGGCCGCCTGATCGCTGCTCCTCTTCCCCACTCGCATCACCCGCCCCTACATTGGGGAGTGAGCACGCAACGACGTTGAGTCACCGGAAGGGGAAGCCGGTGGCCGTCGAGTGCGGAAGGTTCAGGTGTGACATGGCTGCTGGTGAGAGTAGGCCTCTGAACGAGGTGCAGTTTTTGACCGTGGCGGAAGTGGCCGCGGTCATGCGAGTGTCCAAGATGACCGTGTACCGGCTGGTGCACAGTGGTCATCTGCCCGCGATCCGCGTGGGGCGGAGCTTCCGTGTCCCGGAGCAAGCGGTTCACGAGTACCTCCGCGAGTCCTATGTGGGGGTGGAAACGGCCTGACGGGTCCGCTCCGGGAGGGCCGCGGGCGATCCCCCGGTGGACCCGGAGACCCCTCGATTTCAAGCTCGGCACTCGGGCGGGGTAGGCTAGCCCCTCGTAGGTCGTGTGGGCCCCAATTAGCCCCGCACCGAGTGATTGTCCCTGCGTGCAGGGGTTGTCCGAGAAGTGAGCGAGGGTAATCGTGGGCTCTGTTATCAAGAAGCGACGCAAGCGGATGGCGAAGAAGAAGCACCGCAAGCTGCTGAAGCGCACCCGCGTGCAGCGTCGTAACAAGAAGTAAGCGACTGCTGCGACAAGCGCGCTCTGTGGCCCTTTCACCGATCGGTGGAGGGGCCACAGCGCGTTTCCGGGGGCTTCGGTCCTGCGCCGGGGGTGTGGATGTCGTCCGCCGGACTGTGGATGTGGTCACTTCCTGCATCGCCAGGTCATCACAGCGCAACATCGAGGCGCTAACGTGACCCGCAGGCCATGGCCGTGGGGCGCGGCGGGCCGGACGGAAGGTAGGCGCTGATCTTGGGCAAGGTCGTGCTCGTGACCGGGGTGGCCCGGCAGCTGGGTGGCCGTTTCGTGCGGCGGATCCAGCGGGACCCCGAGGTGGACCGGGTGATCGGGGTGGACGCCGTGCCGCCCGCGCACCATCTGGGCGGGGCCGACTTCCTGCAGGCCGACATCCGCCAGCCCGCGATCGCCCGGGTGCTCGCCGAGCACTCCGTGGACACGGTCGTGCATCTGGACGTGACGGGGACGGCGCTGGTCGCCGGTGGCCGCGGCGCGGTCAAGGAGACCAACGTCATCGGGACGATGCAGCTGCTCGGCGCCTGCCAGAAGGCGCCCAGTGTGCGGCGGCTCGTGGTGAAGTCCAGTACGAACGTGTACGGGTCCGCGCCGCGCGACCCGGCCGTGTTCACCGAGACGACGCCGCCCAAGTCGCTGCCGAGCGGCGGCTTCGCGAAGGACGCGGTGGAGGTCGAGGGGTATGTGCGCGGGTTCGCCCGGCGCCGGCCCGACGTCGCCGTGTGCGTGCTGCGCTTCGCCAACATCCTGGGGCCGACGGCCGATTCGCCGCTCGCCGAGTATCTGTCGCTGCCGGTCATGCCGACCGTGTTCGGCTACGACCCGCGGTTGCAGTTCGTGCACGAGGACGACGTCATCGAGGTGCTGCGGATCGCCTCGCACGAGCCGGCCCGGGGCACGCTCAACAGCGGGACGTTCAATGTCGCCGGGGACGGGGTGCTGCTCCTCTCCCAGTGCGCGCGGCGGCTCGGGCGGCCGACCGTGCCGGTGCTGCTGCCGGCGGTGAACTGGGTGGGCGGCGCGCTGCGCACGCTCGGGGTCACGGACTTCTCGCCGGAGCAGATCCGGCTCCTGACACACGGTCGGGTCGTGTCCACGGCGCAGATGCGCGAGACACTGGGCTACAGGCCGAAGTACACGACCGCGGAGACGTTCGAGGACTTCGTCCGCAGCCGGGGTCCCGGGCTGCTGCCGCCGCGGGCCCTCGCCGGAGCCGTGGACAGGATCGCGGCGCTGCCCCTGCTCGGCGGCACGCCAGGTCACCCCCCGACGCAGAGCGCCAACTGAGGAGCGCAGGAACGATGGCGGACGCCAAGGTCATTCCGTTCGACGACGACCGGTCGCGAGGGTCGGCAGCGCGCCGCAGGGGGCCGGGCGGCGGCCGACGCCGGGGCGAGCCCGCGGCGGTGGCCGAGGTGCAGCCGCTGCCCGTGCCCGAGCCGGCGCGGCCCGAGCCGGAGCCGGACGACGCCGAGCCCGAGCGCACGCCCCGCGGCGGCCTGGAGCGGCGGATTGCGGGCGGCCTGTCCTTCCTGCGCCGCCGGATCACCGGGGACTACGAGGTCGACGAGTTCGGCTACGACCAGGAGCTCACCGACCAGGTCCTGATGTCGCTGCTGCGGCCGGTCGCGGAGAAGTACTTCCGCGTCGAGGTGAAGGGCGTGGAGAACATCCCGAAGGAGGGCGGCGCGCTGATCGTCGCGAACCATTCGGGGACGCTGCCGCTGGACGGCCTGATGATGCAGGTCGCCGTGCACGACCACCATCCGGCCCACCGTCATCTGCGGCTGCTCGCGGCAGACCTGGTGTTCATGCTGCCGGTGGTCAACGAGTTGGCCCGCAAGGCCGGGCACACGCTCGCCTGCGCCGAGGACGCGCAGCGGCTCCTGGAGTCCGGCGAGCTGGTCGGCGTCATGCCCGAGGGCTTCAAGGGGATCGGCAAGCCGTTCAGCGAGCGCTACAAGCTGCAGCGCTTCGGCCGGGGCGGCTTCGTCTCGACGGCCCTGCGCGCGGGCACCCCCATCGTGCCGTGCTCGATCGTCGGGGCGGAGGAGATCTACCCGATGATCGGCAACGCCAAGACCCTCGCCCGGGTCCTCGGCTTCCCCTACTTCCCGATCACGCCTACGTTCCCGTGGCTGGGTCCGCTGGGTGCGGTGCCGTTGCCGACGAAGTGGACGATCCAGTTCGGGGAGCCGATCCCGACGGACGGGTATCCGCCGGAGGCGGCGGAGGACCCGATGCTGATGTTCAACCTGACGGACCAGGTCCGCGAACAGATCCAGCACACGCTCTACAAGTTGCTGGTGCAGCGGCGGTCGGTGTTTTTCTGAGGGTTGGCATGAGGAAGGGCCCGGGGCACTACCCCGGGCCCTTTCTCTTTCGCGGGTGCTAGTTCGCGTCCTCGCCCTCGATGCCCAGGCCGGGCAGGATGCCGGGCAGGAGCGGGGGGAGGGTGACGTCCGGCTGGGCCGGGGTCGTGCTGCCGGAGCCGGAGTGGCCGTCGGTCGGGGACGTGGACGGCTTGTCCTGCGGCGGGTCGAGGAGACCGCCCGCGGCGCCGCCGAGCAGACCGTCGTCCTCCTTGCCGGTGCCCGAGCTGGACGGCTTCGGCTTCGTCGACGAACCGGCGCTGTGCTCCGGGCTCGACGAACCGGACGGCGTCGACCGCTCCGTGCCCGAGGTGCCCGGCGCCGTGGCGCCGTCGCGCGCCGGGTCGGAGGAGCCGCCCCGGTCCGGGGTCCGCGGCAGCAGCGAGCGCAGCGGACCGACCTCTTCGTCTATGGCGGCGAAGACCGAACTCACCTCGTCCCGCACATCGCCGAGCTGGACCGGGAGCTTGTCGCTGAGGGCCGTCCAGGTCTTGCGGTGCGACTCGGTGAACGTGGACAGGGCCTGGATCGGGCCGAGCGACCCGTCCCGCTTGTACGCGTCGCTGAGCAGCCGGTGTCCCTCGGAGGCGTCGTACCGCATGCCGGACAGGGCGCGGCGGACCTCGCCCACCGACTCGTGGTCCAGCTGCCCGGTGCGACCGCCACGGTCCATCAGGCGGCGCGCCTCGCTGAGCCGGATCGACGCCTGGTCCAGGTAGATCTGCCCGCGGTCGGAGTCGCTGTCGGCCATGCCGAGCTTGACGTCCTCCATGCCGCGCTTCAGCCCGTAGAGCGAGTCACCGGGCAGCGCGTCGGAACTGGCCGCGGCCACTCCACTGAACGCACCCGCGGCCACGCCCACCGTGAGGCCGCCCGCGGCGATGCCCTTGGACAGGCGCGAGCGGGGACGGAGCTTGCCGAGCGGGGTCGCCCGGTGGGCGCCCTTGCTCCTGCGCTGCTCGGGTACGGCCGGATTGGCGCCCTCCTTGAACATGGCCTCCATGGCGGCCACGAGCTGGGCCCGCTGCACCACCTTGACCTCGGGGTCGAGCTCCGGCCTGGGCAGCTCGCCCAGTCCCTCGGCCAGGGACAGCAGCCTGTCCTGCCCGGTCTCGGCCTGGTCGCTGTGCTGAGCCGCCGGCTCCTCCGGCTGCCGCGCCGCCGGGTCCTGGTCGGACTGCTCCTCCAGGGCCTGGGCGAAGGCGTTCGCCCGCCGGTGTGCCGATACGTTCGCGATCACTGGCGGCACCTCCTCTCGTCATGACGGTCGACTCCCATGTCGACTCCCCAGGGGGTCCTGAGGGTTGCACGACCGCGCCGACGTGCACCCGATCGAGTGAGTGCGGCCGGTCCGGACGTGACCACAGGGAGCCTGCATCCCGCACAACGAGCGGCGCGGCACTTGGGTTACGCGCGAAAGATGATCCGACCGCGATCCCATCCGGCTTTCACAGAAGGTGAGTTGAGGGTCGCCTTCCGTGACGGCCGGTGGGGTTGTCCGGGGTGATCCGGCGGGTGAATCAGCGCGCGTCGTCGGGGAGGAGACGGGCCAGCGTGCGGACGGCCCGGTATTGGAGGGTCTTGATCGCGCCCTCGTTCTTGCCCATCACGCGCGCCGTCTCGGCGACGGACAGGCCCTGCAGGAAGCGCAGCGTGACGCACTCCTGCTGCTGCGGGTTGAGCCGGCGCACGGCGTCGAGCAGGGCCGCGTTGGAGAGGGACTCCAGGACGGAGTCCTCGGGGCTGCGCTCCACCTCGTTGGCGTCGAGCATCTCGCCGGTGGTGACCTCGAGGCGGAAGCGGCTGGACTTGAAGTGGTCGGCGACCAGGTTTCGCGCGATCGTCACGAGCCAGGCGCCGAAGTCACGGCCCTGCCAGGTGAAGGTGCCGATGCGGCGCAGGGCGCGCAGGAAGGTCTCGCTGGTCAGGTCCTCGGCCGTCGCCTTTCCGCCGACGCGGTAGTAGATGTAGCGGTAGACGGTGTCGCTGTACTGGTCGTACAGCCGGCCGAAGGCATCGGCCTCACCGGCCTGTGCGCGCTCGACCAGATCCATCATGCGGGCGCTGTCACTGTCCGCCGCGGGGCGGCGGGCGGTGGACGTACCCGAGGCGCCGGCGGCTCCGGAGCGCGCTCGTCTGCCGGCCGTGGCCGCGCTGGTGTTGGCCAGGGCGAAGCACGGACCGGTGGGACCGGTCGCTGCGGGGGCGGCGACGGCGAGGGCGGGGACGGCGTACGCGGTGGGGACGAAGCCGCGCAAGCGGTCCACGACCGTTGCGCGCAGCGTAGCCAGGCCCGAGGCGTCAACCCCGACGTGTGGGTACACGGGACTCCCAGAGGCAGAGCTTCCATCACGTGCAGTGCCGGTCTGTTCACCCGTCGTGCTGACGTGTGGGTACCGGATTGCGTCTGAGGAGAATAACGCTTCGTGCAGGGAGCGCTACACCCAGTTGCTCAAATCACCGGTTCCGTCACTTCTGAAGCTGTTCGGAGGTGGTTCAAGGACCGGAGAGTGATCGGTTGTTGATCGATTGGTGTCAGATTCCGGCTGTGCCGGTGACGCGTTGTGGTCGAGTGGTATCAACGGGACTGCCGCGCGGCCGGGGTGGGTAAGCCCACCCGAATCGGCGGGAGTCAGCGCCGGCGGCGGTGCAGTGCGATCGCCGCGGCGGTGCCGCCCGCGAGGGCGCCGACGCCGGCCGCGGCGGGGATGCCGACCTTGGCCGCCTTGCGGCCCGTGCGGTAGTCGCGCAGCCGCCACTCCCGCTCCCGCGCGTACTTGCGCAGCTTGGCGTCGGGGTTGATCGCGTACGGGTGTCCGACGAGCGAGAGCATCGGGATGTCGTTGTGCGAGTCGCTGTACGCGGCGCAGCGGCCGAGGTCGAGGGCCTCGGCGGAGGCGAGGGCGCGGACGGCCTCGGCCTTCGCGGGGCCGTGCAGCGGTTCGCCGACGAGCTTGCCCGTGTAGACGCCGCCGATGGACTCGGCGACGGTGCCGAGGGCGCCGGTCAGGCCGAGGCGGCGGGCGATCACGGTGGCGATCTCGACCGGGGCGGCGGTGACCAGCCAGACCTTCTGGCCCGCGTCGAGGTGGGCCTGGGCGAGGGCGCGGGTGCCGGGCCAGATGCGCTCGGCCATGTACTCGTCGTAGATCTCCTCGCCGATGGACATCAGCTCGGAGACGCGGTGGCCCTTCACGATGGACAGGGCGCTGTCGCGGGCGTCCTGCATGTGCTCGGGGTCCTCGACCCCGGCGATCCGGAACCAGGCCTGCTGCCAGGCGAACCGGGTCAGCTCGCGGCGCTGGAAGAACTTCCGCTTGTACAGGCCGCGGCCGAAGTGGAAGATCGCGGCGCCCTGCATCACCGTGTTGTCCAGGTCGAAGAAGGCGGCGGCCTTGTCGTCGCCGACGACCGGGAACTCCGGTTCCTGCGCGGGCTGTTCCAGCGCCTGCTGTTCCTCCAGCTCCTGGGAGGACTTGCGGGCGGCCTCGGCAGAGGCCTCGCCGGCCAGCACGCTCCGCGCGGTGGCGGAGCGCCTACGGGGTGTGAGCCATCCAAGAGCGGCCATGCGGCGAGCATAGCCAGTTTGTTCGGTGGTTCCGGAGTCGAGGGGATTTCGGGAAGCTGTCGTTCTGTGAAATCCGTGCGTCCTGGGTGCTGCGCGCCGGGGGACAATGGCCGGTATGAGCCCCGTCTTTCGCAGAAGAGAGAAGAAGGACCCGAGCGAGCGGGTCGTCACGCTGATCGGGAAGCCCGGCTGCCATCTGTGTGATGACGCACAGGTGGTCATCGAGAAGGTGTGCGCCGAGGTCGGAGCATCCTGGGAGAAGAAGGACATCACCGAGGACGAGGAGCTCTACCGCAAGTACTGGGAGCAGATCCCGGTCGTGCTCGTCGACGGGGCGCAGCACGACTTCTGGCGCGTGCAGGAGGAACGGCTGCGGCGTGCGCTCACCTCGTAGCACACCGCGTACGGAGTGAGGGCGTGACCCCCGCCCGGTCGTGCAGATCACTGACCGACCAGTCCAACTCGCCCCGAAAGTCGCTTAGGATCGGGGGCGGTTTTGGTCTCGGGGGCGTGGATCGTAAGGAAGGTGTGCGGTTTTGCCCCCGACAGGTGTGCAACGAAGCAGCCCGCGCGCCGGTTCCCGTTACGGGTGCGAAGGGCGCGTGACCCCGGTCACGTTGGCCGGGCAAATCGGACACCATCTTTGTGCACGCGTTCACAAAGACATAGCCTGCATTCGACGGGGCGGTCACGGAAGTTTCAGCCGCCCGCAGCCCCGCTCTACCCGCAGGAGCACCGTGGCAACTGGCCGAACTCACCGACCGGCGACCCGCAGCCGAGGGATTCCCGAGGCCACCGTCGCCCGGCTTCCGCTGTACCTCCGCGCCCTCACCGCTCTGTCGGAGCGTTCGGTGCCCACGGTCTCCTCCGAGGAGCTCGCGGCCGCGGCGGGGGTCAACTCCGCGAAGCTGCGCAAGGACTTCTCCTACCTCGGCTCGTACGGCACCCGCGGTGTCGGCTACGACGTCGAGTACCTCGTCTACCAGATCTCGCGCGAGCTGGGCCTGACCCAGGACTGGCCGATCGTCATGGTCGGTATCGGTAACCTCGGCGCGGCCCTGGCCAATTACGGCGGTTTCGCCTCGCGCGGTTTCCGTGTCGCGGCCCTCATCGACGCCGACCCGGCGATGACCGGCAAGTCCGTCGCGGGCATGGCCGTGCAGCACGCGGACGACCTCGAGAAGATCGTCGACGAGAACGGCGTGTCGATCGGCGTCATCGCGACCCCGGCGGGCGCCGCGCAGCAGGTCTGCGACCGGCTGGTCGCCGCCGGTGTCACCTCCATCCTGAACTTCGCGCCGACCGTGCTGTCCGTCCCGGACGGCGTCGACGTGCGCAAGGTCGACCTCTCCATCGAGCTCCAGATCCTGGCCTTCCACGAGCAGCGCAAGGCCGGGGACGCCGCGGACGAGGCCGATGTGCCGCCCGCCGCGGGCGGTGTCGGTGTCGAGGGCCCGGCCGCCAAGGTCACCAAGGCCGCCCCCGCGGGTGCCGCCGACCGCAAGGGACCCGACGGGGACGTCCCCGCCGTGATGCCGGCATGAGTCTCCTCGTCGTCGGGCTGAGCCACCGCAGCGCCCCGGTCAGCGTCCTGGAGCGCGCGTCGCTGAACGCGGACGCCCAGGCCAAGTTGCTCCAGGACACCCTCGCCGCCGAGCCGGCCGCCGAGGCCGGTGTGCTCGCGACCTGCAACCGCATCGAGCTGTACGCGGACGTCGACAAGTTCCACGCCGGTGTCGCCGAGCTGTCGACCCTGCTCGCGCAGCACAGCGGTGTGGGCCTGGACGAGCTCACCCCTTATCTCTATGTGCACTACGAGGACCGGGCGGTGCACCACCTGTTCTCGGTGGCGTGCGGCCTCGACTCGATGGTCGTCGGCGAGGGTCAGATCCTCGGCCAGATCAAGGACACGCTGGCCCGCGCCCAGGACCTGCACTCCGCGGGCAAGCTCCTCAACGACCTGTTCCAGCAGGCGCTGCGCGTCGGCAAGCGCGCCCACTCGGAGACCGGCATCGACCGGGCCGGGCAGTCCCTGGTCACCTTCGGCCTGGAGCAGCTCGCGCTCGGGCAGCCGGTCGAGGCCTGGGCGAAGGGCAAGCGGGCGCTGGTGATCGGCGCCGGTTCGATGTCCTCGCTCGCTGCGGCCACGCTCGCGCGGGCCGGGGTCGCCGAGGTCGTCGTCGCCAACCGCACCTTGGAGCGCGCCGAGCGCCTGGCCGAGATCTTGACGGAGGGCGGCACAGCCGCGCGGGCCGTCGCGATGGACGCGGTGGCGGACGAGCTGACACGTGCCGACGTCGCGATCTCCTGCACCGGCGCGACCGGCCTGGTCCTGACCGCGGACGCGGTGCGGGCCGCCGTCGCGGGCCGTACCCCGACCGCGGGCGCCGAGGTGCCGGCCCCGGCCGCGCCCGTCGCGGGCCGGACCGCCGCCGACAACTGCCCCGTGGACACGGTGCGTGGCGGTCTCCCGATGGAGAGCGGGTTCTCCGTCGAGGGCGAGGCCGCCGTCGCCGGATTCGACGCCGCCGCCCTGGAGCAGCACGGCGCCTGGGTGGACAACGCCCCGGGCGACCGGGTCAGCCCCGCCCCGCAGCCCTCCGAGGCCGAGGCCATCGCGGCGCTCGCCGCCGTGGGCCGGGTGCCGGAGATGCGCCGCGAGCGCACGCCCGAGCCGCCGGCCCGTCCGGTCGCGCTCGCCCTGCTCGACCTGGCGATGCCGCGTGACATCGACGCGGCGGCGCACCGGATCGACGGGGTGCGCCTCGTCGACATCGAGTCGCTCGCCGAGGCGTCCGCGGACGCTCCGATGGCCGCCGACGTGGACCAGGTGCGGGCCCTCGTGGCCGACGAGGTCACCGCGTTCGGCGCCGCGCAGCGCGCCGCGCACATCACGCCGACCGTCGTCGCGCTGCGCACGATGGCCGCGGACGTCGTGACGAACGAGATCGCCCGCCTCGACGGCCGGCTGCCCGGCCTGGACGAGAAGCAGCGTGCGGAGATCACCCAGACCGTGAAGCGCGTGGTGGACAAGCTGCTGCACGCGCCGACCGTACGGGTCAAGCAGCTGGCGGCCGAGCCCGGTGGTGCCGGGTACGCGGACGCGCTGCGGACCCTGTTCGACCTGGACCCGGAGACGGTCGCCGCCGTCTCCCGGGCCACCCCCCGAGACCGTGAAGACGCGGTAGGCAAGAATCGAGGCCCGGCATGACCGCCGAGAGAGCACTGAGGCTGGGGACGCGCCGCAGCAAGCTGGCCATGGCCCAGTCCGGGCATGTCGCCGACGCGGTGCGCCAGGTGACCGGCCGTGAGGTCGAGCTCGTGGAGATCACCACGTACGGCGACACCTCCCGGGAGCACCTGGCGCAGATCGGTGGCACCGGTGTCTTCGTGACCGCGCTGCGCGACGCGCTGACGCGGGGCGAGGTGGACTTCGCGGTGCACTCGCTCAAGGACCTGCCGACCGCGCAGCCCGACGACCTGACGCTGGCCGCCGTGCCGGTGCGTGAGGACCCGCGGGACGTGCTGATCGCGCGCGACGGACTGACGTTCACCGAGCTGCCCGACGGCGCTCGCGTGGGCACGGGCTCGCCGCGCCGCATGGCCCAGCTCAACGCGTACGCGAAGAGCCACGGGATGCGGATCGAGACCGTACCGATCCGCGGGAACATCGACACCCGGATCGGGTTCGTCGAGAACGGCGAGCTGGATGCCGTGGTTCTCGCGGCGGCCGGGCTCAGCCGGATCGGCCGGACGGAAGAAGTGACCGACTTCCTGTCCACCGACATCGTTCTGCCCGCCCCCGGTCAGGGGGCCCTGGCAGTCGAGTGCGCCGCCACGAACGGTGCGCTCGCCGCCGCGCTCGCCGAGCTCGACGACCCGTTCACCCGGTTCGCCGTGACGGCCGAGCGTTCCCTGCTCGCCGCCCTGGAGGCCGGCTGCAGCGCACCCGTGGGTGCCCTCGCCGACCTTCTGGCCGACGGGCAGATTGTCAAGGAAATGCGCCTGCGCGGCGTCGTCGGTACCACCGACGGCTCCGAGCTGGTGCAGCTGTCCACCACCGGTCCCGTACCCACGTCGCACGACGAGGCGCTGGCGCTCGGGCGGGAACTTTCCGCCGAGATGCTGGCCAAGGGCGCGGCCGGTCTGATGGGGGAGCGAGCACTTTGAGCCCCACCACCGCTGAATCGACCGCCTGTGCACCGGGGCACGTCACCTTCCTGGGTGCCGGTCCCGGTGACCCGGGACTGCTGACCCTGAGGGCCGTGGAGGCCCTGACCCGAGCGGATGTGCTGATCGCCGAGCCCGAAGTGCTCGACGTCGTCCGCACGCATGCCGGGGCGGGCGTCACCGTGCTCGACGCCGAGGGCGCACCCGGGCAGCCCGGCACCGCTGACGCGTCGTCAACTGTCGTCGCGGTCCCGGCTCCGAGGGACTGGGCCAATCTTGTCATGGAGGCCGCGCGGGGCGGCAAGCGGGTCGTCCGTGCGGTGTCCGGTGACCCCGGGCTCGACACGTACGCGGCCGAGGAGATGCTCGCCTGCGCCTCCGCCGGTATCGACTTCGAGGTCGTGCCGGGTGTCGCGGCGGCCGTCGGCGTGCCCGCGTACGCCGGTGTCCCGCTGCGGGACGCGCAGGGTGCCGACGTGCGGTTCGTGGACGCCCGTACGGCGACCGAGCGGTGCTGGACCGAGGTCGGCGCGTCCGACGGCACGGTCGTCGTGTCGACGACGCTCGACGCGGTCGCCGCGGCGGCCGGTGAGCTGGTGGCGGCGGGCCGCAAGCCCGACACCCCGCTGTCGGTGACGGTGGCCGGTACGACGACGCGTCAGAAGACGTGGTCGGCGACGCTCGGCACGATCGCGCAGACGTTCAAGCAGGCCAAGGTGCTGCCCTCGCCCGAGGGGAACCGGCCGGTGATAGCCGTGGTCGGTGAGCGCAGTGCCGCCGCCCAGCGCGACCAGCTGTCCTGGTTCGAGTCGAAGCCGCTGTTCGGCTGGCGGGTGCTCGTGCCGAGGACGAAGGAGCAGGCCGCTTCGCTCTCCGACCAGCTCAGCTCGTACGGGGCGGTGCCGCACGAGGTGCCGACGATCGCCGTCGAGCCGCCGCGCACGCCGCAGCAGATGGAGCGCGCGGTCAAGGGTCTGGTGACCGGCCGCTACGAGTGGATCGCCTTCACGTCGGTCAACGCGGTCAAGGCCGTGCGCGAGAAGTTCGAGGAGTACGGGCTCGACGCCCGCGCCTTCGCCGGGATCAAGGTCGCGGCGGTCGGCGAGCAGACGGCGAACGCGCTGATCGCGTTCGGTGTGAAGCCGGACCTGGTGCCGAGCGGTGAGCAGAGCGCCGCCGGTCTGCTGGAGGACTGGCCGCCCTACGACCCGGTCTTCGACCCGATCGACCGTGTCTTCCTGCCGCGGGCCGACATCGCCACGGAGACGCTGGTCGCCGGGCTGATCGAGCTGGGCTGGGAGGTCGACGACGTCACGGCGTACCGCACCGTGCGCGCGTCGCCGCCGCCGGCGGAGACCCGTGAGGCGATCAAGGGCGGCGGCTTCGACGCCGTGCTGTTCACGTCGTCCTCGACGGTCCGCAACCTGGTCGGCATCGCGGGCAAGCCGCACAACGTGACGGTGATCGCGTGCATCGGCCCGGCCACGGCGAAGACCGCCGAGGAGCATGGGCTGCGGGTCGACGTCATGGCTCCGGAGCCGTCCGTGCACAAGCTGGCGGCGGCGCTGGCGGAGTTCGGGGCGCGCCGTCGGGACGCGGCCGTGGAGGCCGGGGACCCGGTGACGCGGCCGAGCGAGCGGCGGCCGGGTGCGCGGAGGCGGCGGGCCGCGCCGTAGCGTGAAGATGTGGGCGCCGCCTCCCGTGCCGTTGCCCGGCACCGGGGGCTGTGCCCACCCGTTCCGCCGTGCGGAACGCCTGCCCACAGCAGGCCCAGTACCTTGAGGAGTTATTCGGTGACCCAGTACGGCTCTTTCCCCGGTACCCGGCCCCGGCGGCTGCGGACGACTCCCGTCATGCGTCGCATGGTCGCCGAGACGCGGCTGCATCCGGCCGATCTGATCCTGCCCGCGTTCGTGCGCGAGGGGATCGACGCCCCGGTCGAGATCGGGTCCATGCCCGGCGTGTACCAGCACACCCGTGACTCCCTGAAGAAGGCGGCGGCCGAGGCCGTCGAGGCGGGCGTCTCCGGGATCATGCTGTTCGGCGTGCCGCTGGACGAGAAGAAGGACGGCGCCGGCACGGTCGGCACCGACCCCGACGGGATTCTCCAGGTGGCGCTGCGGGACGTGCGGGCGGAGGTCGGCGACGACCTGCTCGTCATGTCGGACCTGTGCCTCGACGAGTTCACCGACCACGGCCACTGCGGCGTCCTTGACGAGCACGGCCGGGTCGACAACGACGCCACTTTGGAGCGGTACGCGGAGATGGCGCAGGTCCAGGCCGACGCGGGCGCCCATGTGGTGGGCCCGAGCGGCATGATGGACGGCCAGATCGGCGTCGTCCGTGACGCCCTCGACCAGATCGGCCGCGACGACGTCGCGATCCTCGCCTACACGGCGAAGTACTCCTCCGCCTTCTACGGCCCGTTCCGCGAGGCCGTCGGGTCCTCGCTCCGGGGCGACCGCAAGACGTACCAGCAGGACCCGGCGAACGCGCGGGAGTCGCTGCGGGAGCTGGCGCTCGACCTCGAAGAGGGCGCCGACATGGTCATGGTCAAGCCGGCCGGACCGTACCTCGACATCCTGGCCAAGGTCGCCGAGGCCTCCGACGTGCCGGTCGCCGCGTACCAGATCAGCGGTGAGTACGCGATGATCGAGGCGGCGGCGCAGCGCGGCTGGATCGAGCGGGACCGGGCGATCATGGAGTCGCTGACTGGCATCAAGCGGGCCGGGGCGAGCATGATCCTCACGTACTGGGCGACCGAGGTGGCCCAGCAGTTGGACTGACCCTTGAGGGGTCCGCGCGGCAGAATCGCGGTATGACGACGATCTCCGCGCGCGCCCTCAACCGGTCGACACTGGCACGGCAGTTGCTCCTGGAGCGCGCCGGAGTATCGGCCGAGGACGCGGTACGGCGGGTTGTGGCGCTTCAGGCGCAGCAGCCCGCTTCGCCGTATGTGGCCCTGTGGAACCGGGTGGAGGGTTTCGAGGCGTCGGCGCTGGACGCCCTGTTCGCCGACTACCGGGTCGTGAAGTCGACGATGATGCGGATCACGCTGCACGCGGTGCACGTCGACGACTATCCGGCGCTGCGGGCGGCCGTGGAGCCGACGGTGCGCGGGGCGCGGCTGCGGGACCGGCGGTTCCGGGACTCGGGGCTGACGGAGGCGGACGCGGCGCGGCTGCTGCCGGAGCTGCTGGCACGCGCCGAACGGCCGTGTGGTGGGCCGGAGTTGAAGGACTGGCTGGTCGGGGCGGCCGGGATCGAGGAGCCGGTCGCGCTGCCCGCCTGGCGGATGCTGCGCCAGCACGCGCCGCTGTGGCACGCCCCGGTCGCCGACGCGCCGTGGGCATATGTGGGCAACGGCGGGCAGGAGTTCGTGGCGGCGGGGGCGGACCGCCGGCCCGCCCTGGAGGGGGACGAGGCCGCGGCGGCGGGGATGCGGGCGCTGGTCCTGCGCTATCTGGAGGGGTTCGGTCCGGCGACCGTGTCGGACGTGGCGCAGTTCGGGCTCGTGCAGAAGGGGCGGGTGCGGGCGGCCCTGCGTGAACTCGGGGAGGCAGTGCGGGAGTTGAAGGGGGAGGGCGAGGTGCTGTACGACGTGCCGGGCGGGGTCGTGCCGGACGAGGACGTCGTGGCGCCGGTGCGGTTGCTGCCGATGTGGGACAGCGTGCTGCTCGCCTACGCGGACCGGGGCCGGGTGATCCCGGCGGAGTACCGCAAGCACGTGACCCGGGTGAACGGGGATGTGCTGCCGACGGTGCTGGTGGACGGGTACGTGGCCGGGGTCTGGCGGGTGGCCGATGGCGGGGCCGGGATCGAGGTGGGGGCGTTCCGGGAGTTGCCGGGGGCGGCGTGGGAGGAACTGGAGGCCGAGGCGCGGGGGTTGTTCGCGTTCCTCTCCGCGCGGGACGTGTCCGCGTACCGGCGTTACGACCACTGGTGGGTCAAGGGGCTGCCGGTGACGCGGACGCGGGTCCTGGCGGCCTGAGCCTTACTGCTTGCCGGTGCCGACGGGGTCGACCATGACGCCCTGCTCGGGGTGGGAGCCGTCGGTGACCGGGAGGCTGAGGCTGAACGGGATCGTCTTGGAGTGCGTCTCGTTCGGGGGCGTGATCACGAGCTGGGTGACCTTCACGCCGGAGCCGCCGCTGTCGTTGCGCGGGGTGTGCAGGGTGAAGCGGGTGGCTTCGCCGTTCTGGAGGACGACGGAGGGGGCGGCGTTCTCGGTGCGGCCCGCGCTGATCGTGTCGTCGTCGGCGGTCTTGAGGTCGACCCCGGCGAAGCCCTTGAGGTTGCAGGCGTCGCTGGTGTTCTTGAGGCTGACCAGGACGTCGCCCTCGCCCATGCCGTGGGTGGCGGTGATGGTGAGGTTGGCGGTCTTGCAGGGGCCGGTGTTGATCTGGCCGCCGCCGCTGCCCTTGTCGTCGCCGGTGCCGCCGGTGCCGCCGGTGGTGCTGCCGGTGCCCGTGCTGCCTGTGCTGCCGGTGTTGTCCGTGGCCGGGGTGGAGGCCTCCGCGCCCGGGGAGGAGGGGGCGGAGGAGGCGGACGCGGCGGGGTCGTTCGAGGCGGCGGCATCGTTGTCACCGTCGTTGCCCGACTGGCAGGCGGTGAGGGAGAGGCCGGCGGCCAGGGCGACGGCGGCGAGGGTCAGCGTCTTGGCGTGCTTCGACTGGGTGCGCATCGGAACGTCCTCGGGTGTGTGGGGGAGGCGGTGGCGGGTGTGTGCGTGTTCTCGGGCGGCTGTTCTGTTCAGGAGGACCGGGATGGGGGTGGGTTCCGTTCCAGCTGGGACGTGTCCCTGACAGGGCTGTTACACGCGGGTTCGCTCGGCGCCGGGTCACGCGAACAGTTCGTCCGGCGGCACGGGCGGGTCTCCGAGCGCCAGTTTGGCCCGGCACGACAGCACTGCCGTGGTGGCCCATACCCGTACGGCGGCCGGATCATCGGCGCGCTCGGCCAAGTGCCGGGTCGTCCGCTGGACGTCCTCGATCCAGTCGGTGAAGGGGTCCTCGGCCAGGACCGCGGCGAACCGGGTGCGGGCGGAGGGTGTGTCGCCGGTCAGGGCGGCGGCCACGCCGGCGTCGAAGTTCTCCCAGAGGGAGGCGGTGCGGGGTGGACGGGCCAGGAGCCGACGGGTCGCGGAGTCGAGGTCGGCGAACCGCCCCCTGAGTTCGATGACCCGCGCCTCGGCGGTACCGGCCAGCTCCGCGGCGACCGGGCCGAACTGGATCTCGTCGCGGTACGACTCCGTCCGGGCCTGCTGGACGAAGTCGAACGTCACGTGTCCGACGTCCTGCCAGAGCCACATCACGCCGACGGTGAGCCCGCTGCCCTGGCTCCACTGCGGCGACGGGAACTCGACCACGCCCAGCCACCACCCGTGGTCGTCGAGCCAGATGCGCGAGCGGCCCCGCTGTCTCAGTCCGAGAGGGCGGAGCCGGGACCGCGCGGCGGCGGCGACGAGTCGTGACGCGGGGGAGACGGCTGCCATGTCCGGCATTCTCCCCGGTGGCCACGCCTGGCCCGGCCTGGCCTGGTCTCGCTACGGGGCCTAGCCGTTGATGTCGAGCGCCGTGCCGTACAGGCGGTCCACCTTCAGGCGGATGACCAGGCGGCGCTCGGCGACCTGCTGCTCCAGCCACGCGGTCTCGTCCTCCGGCTTCGCGCCCGCCGGGATCATCCCGAGCAGCTCCCGGCCGACCTCGTCACCGGCGACCGTCGTGGCCTCCGTGGCCTCCGCCTCGCCCTCGGCGACCGCGAACGACCACACGTCGCCGCCCTGTACGTGCAGTGCCGTGCGGGGGTTGTTGCGCAGGTGCTTGACCTTGATGCGCTCCGCTGTCGTCGAGAACCGGGCCACGCGGGTCTCCGGGTCCCAGCTGTACAGCATCGTGGTCAGGTGGGGGTGGCCGCTGCGCTTGACGGTGGCGAGCGTGCCGAACTGCTGCTTGGACAGCAGCTCGGAGAGGGCTTCGTCGGAGAGGGGGCGGGGCGCGGGTCCTTGGGTCATGATCGCGCCAACGCCCCTGCCTACGCGCTTATTTCCGCCACGAAGGCCGACCAGGCTCCGGGGGTGATCAGGAGGGTGGGGCCGGTGCCGGTCAGCTTGGTGTCGCGGACGGGGACGGTGTGGGGGAGGTTGGTGGCGACCTCCACGCAGTCGCCGCCGCTCGCGTTGCTGTAGCTGCTCGTGTGCCACAGGGCGTTGCTCAAGTCAGGGCTCTTGCTTGCCATTTCGGTAGTCCTCCGCGAGTTGCTCGATCATGGCCAGGGAGGCCGCCGGGGGGAGCGCCTCTGCCCTGAGGAGATCGTACGACCTGCGGTAGTCGGCCACGAGGGACGGAAAGTCGATGAGCTGACCGCTGTGGAGGCCCTCCGTGTAGGTCACCGGGGGCGCGTCCGGGAAGGTCATGACCTTGATCATGCCCATCATCAGCGGGTGGGCCAGGGCCGTTTCCGGGAGGATCTGTAAAACGCCCTGTGCGGACCGGACGACGTGCGCGATGTGGTCCAGTTGCTGGGCCATCGCCCTTGGCGGGAGGAACGGCTTCGAGACCAGTCCTTCGCGCATGACCACCCAGAGGGCGGGGTGGTCCTCGCGCTCCCAGAGCTGTGCACGGCTCAGGCGAGCCTGGACCTGCGAGTCGACAGCATCTGGGCGCAGCCAAGGCTTTCCGGCCTTCACGACGGCTCGTGCGTAGGCCTCGGTCTGGAGCAGGCCGGGCAGGAGGTCCGGCGCCCACTCTTCGATGGTCAGCGCGTGCTGCTCCATCTCGACGACGTCGGCGAAGTACTCCGCGTGCCCGTTCTGCCGAGCCTTGCGGACGTCTTCACAGCGGCGGGTGAAAAAGCCGTTCGTGCCGAGCTTTTCGTCGACGTGGTGGGCGAGGTCTATCGGCATGCGGCGTTCCCCGCGCTCGATCTGGCTCAGGAACGGGATGCCGCGGAAGCTGCCCTCGGCCAGTTGCTCCAGGGTCAGGCCGGCTTCTTCGCGGAGGTAGCGCAGCTCGGCGCCGTAGAACGAGGGAACGTTCGCCGAGGCGTCGGGATCCTTGCGGGAGGGCACAACTCGTCACCGCCGTTTGCCAGTTGCGGGGCGTAACCAGAAACCCTTTTACGGTACGCCGCGTCGCGCCACTGTGTGGTCAGTTGGTCACGGAGCGCGTCGAAAGGGTGCAGGGATGTCTGGACACAGTGGATACGAGATGGAGGACTGCGTGGAGGCCCTGCGCGGGGCGCTGGCCTCGCACGGGATCACCCTTCCCTCGCTCCGGGTCGATCTGCCGGCCTTCGCCGGGGACTACGCGCCGCCCATGGGGCTCGTCGCGCTCGGGAACTGCAATACGGGGACCGCGCGGCGGCTCGTCGATGCGCTGGGTGGGTGCGGCGTGTGGTGGGAGGTCGAGTTGGCGGCTCGGGGCGAGGCCGTGCGGGCGGTTCGGCGGGAGGTCGGGGCGCGGTACGGGAGAGAGGCCGAGCTGTGTGTCGCCGAGTTGCTGAACAACGTCGTGCGGCACGTGGGGGAGGGCGTCGCGGCGCGGGTGCGGGTCCGGGCGGGTGGGGCGGCGCGGCGGGTGCGGGTGGAGGTGCTTGATCCGGCGGTGGGGGAGTTGCCGGTGCTCGTCGTGGCGCGGGGGGACGACGAGTCGGGGCGGGGGCTCGCGCTGGTCGACGCGGTGGCCCTGGCCTGGGGGATCGAGGTGCGGGGGGAGAGGAAGGCGGTGTGGTTCGAGGTGGGGGTGGTGTGAGTACGCCAGGAGGGGCCGGGCTTGGCGCCCGGCCCCTCCTGGGTGCGTGCTGTGTGGGTCAGCTCGCGTGGCTGTCCAGCGGCGACACGATGGTGGCGTGGCTGTCCTGCGGAGCGGTGGTCGCGTGCTGGTCGGCCATCGCCGGGGCCGCGGCGCCGGCGGCGACGCCCGCGACCATCGCGGCGGTGACGAGGATCTTCTTGGCGCGAGTCATTCCAACTGCCTGAGGACGAGGCGGTCTTCGTTCGTCCGTGACGCTAGTGACTGAGGGGGTGTTTGTTCGAGTGACTCGAACGGTTTCCGTCAATGAATGGCCGGATCGGCGGATGCCCTGGACACGCCTCGGTCGCGGTGGCTCCCCCTCCGGGCCACCGCGGCCGATCCCCGTGCGAGGAAAGCGTGTTAGACCTCTTCGCCGGTCGCGTGGTTGTCGAGCGGCTTCACCGTCGTGTCGGTGGCGTGGTTGTCCAGCGGCTTGAAGGTCTCACCCGTGGCGTGGTTGTCCAGGGTGGTTATCTCCTCGCCGGTGGCGTGGTTGTCGAGCGGCTTGACCTCGGTGACGGTCTTCTTCGTTTCGCTCATCGCGTTCAAACTCCTGTGGTCTGTGGACGAGACCCGCCCGGCGACTCCCCCGTGGGTCGCCGGGCGGGATATCAGGGCTGCTCACCCTAGTGGCGCGATTTCACCACTGACCCGTCTGCCCCCCGACGCGACGGATCGACATGTACGAGAGTGCCGGGCCGCGATAAACGAACGATGAACGCGCCCGCAGTGGGCGGGCCTAGGCCGCGCTCGGGGTGAGCATCGCTCGCACGGACTCAGCTTCGGGGGACCCCAACTCCACGTAGATGGAGAGGGCTTCCTGCCAGCACGCCTGTGCGCGGCCTGGCTGGTTCACGCGGGCGAGCGCCTTGCCGAGTACGGAGAGCACGTTACCTCGCCGCCATTCGCCGCCGATGCCACGCAGGACGGCGAGTGCCTGCTCGGCGAGCGCGGCAGCACGTGCCGGCTTGTGGGCAGCCAGGTCGGCCTCGGCCAGCCGGAAGAGGGTCATGCCTTCCCAGAGGCGCTGGCGGCTGTCACGGAAGACATCGAGCGCTTCCGAGAGCCGTTCTGTGGCGTCCTTCACCCGGCCTTGGCCGGTGAGAGCGAGCCCCAGGGCGTAGCGCCCGTTGGCGCCCCGCAGCGTGTGACCCAACTCGTCGTAGATGGCGATCCCTTGCTCGGCCAACTCGACCGCGCTGCCGACGTTGCCCATGGCGAGCCGGATGCGCGACAGGTTGCACAGGGCGCTGGCTTCGCCCGCCAGGTTGCGGTCGGCCCGAAAGTCCTCGATGGCCTGTTGCAGGTAGGCCTCCCCGTCCACGTTCCGGCCCTGGTACAGCGCGATGATGCCGCGGTCGTTCGCGGACCAGCAGCGGGGAGCGTGGTCCCCGACGAGCTGTGCGAGATCCATGGCCCGGCTGGCTTTCTCGTCGGCCTCTGCGAAGCGACCCGCGACGAGATGGACATTGGTGAGGGTGGTCAGGGCGCGGCTCTGGACGAGGGGGTCGTCGTCCTGCTCCGCGGCGGTGAGCAGAGACTGCGCGGCGATCTCGTACTGCTTCGAGTTGGCGCCGGACTCGACCAGGTCCTTTGCGGCCCAGAGCAGATCAACGGCCCGGCGCCGGTTCGGGCCCTCTGCGCATTGCTGGACGCAGGCGAGCAGAGTGATGGCTTCCGCGTAGAGCCAGTCCTGAGCCGCATGTCGGTCACTGAAACGCAGCCCAGCCCTGCTGGTCGGCTCCAGGTGATCGACGAGGCGATCCCCGGGCCGCTCGATCGCGTACACCCCCGCCGCCGTCGCCAGATAGAAGTCCAGGAGACGGGACATGGCCGCCTCCCTTTCCTCCGGTGGGAGTTCGTCCCGCTCCGCGCAGGCACGCGCGTAGAGGCGGACCAGGTCGTGGTAGCGGTAGCGGCCGGGCGCCGCGGACTCCAGGAGGGACGTGTCCACCAGGGACTCCAGGAGATCCTCGGTCTCGTCCTGGTCCAGGTTCAGGGCCGCTGCCGCCGCCGCCAGCGAGATGTCGGGGCCGTCGGCCAGGCCAAGGAGGCGGAAGGCTCGGGCCTGGGCCGGCTCCAACTGGCCGTAGCCGAGTTCGAAGGTGGCCTTGACCGCGAGGTCGCCGGCCTGGAGTTCGTCCAGGCGGCGGCGCTCGTCCGCGAGCTTCGCCGCGAGGACGGAGACCGTCCAGGTGCGGCGGGCCGCCAGGCGGGAGGCCGCGATGCGGATGGCGAGGGGGAGGAAGCCGCAGGCGGCGACGACGTCGAGGGCCGCCTCGCGCTCGGAGGCGACGCGCTCCTCGCCGACGATGCGGGTGAAGAGGAGCAGCGCCTCGTCGGGGGACATGACGTCCAGGTCGACGAGGTGGGCTCCGGCCAGGTCGACCATGCGGACCCGGCCCGTGATCAGGGCGGCGCAGCCCTCCGTGCCGGGGAGCAGAGGACGTACCTGTGCGGCGTCGCGGGCGTTGTCCAGCAGGACCAGGACGCGGCGGCCGTCCAGCGTCGAGCGGTAGAGGGCCGCGCGTTCCTCCAGGGAGTCCGGGATCGCCGAGTCCGCCGTGCCGAGGGCGCGCAGGAACGAGCCGAGGACCGTCTCCGGCTCGGCCGCGCGGGCACCGGCGCCCTGAAGGTCCACGTAGAGCTGGCCGTCGGGGAACGCGGCGCGCGAGGCGTGGGCCACGTGCACGGCGAGGGTCGTCTTGCCCACGCCGCCGATGCCCGCGACCGCCGAGACTGCCATGACGGAGCCTGTGCCCGTCTCGGAGTGGGCGGAGGACAGGACTTCGCTGAGTTCGTCGACGAACGAGGCGCGGCCGGTGAAGTCGGGGACGGTCGCCGGGAGCTGGGCCGGGCGGACCGGGGTCGCCGCCGGTTCCGCCGCGGGGGCGGAGGGCTCGGCGAGGGACGGGTCCGCGTTGAGGATGCGCTGCTGGAGTTCGGCCAGGCCGGGGCGGGGGTCGACGCCGAGTTCGTCGGCGAGGAGGCGGCGCGTGTCCGCGTAGACGGCGAGGGCCTCGGCCTGCCGCCCGGAGCGGTACAGGGCGAGCATGAGGAGTTCGCGGAGGCGCTCGCGGAGAGGGTGGGCGGCCGTGAGGGCCGTCAGTTCGGAGACGGCCTCGGCGTGGCAGCCCTGTTCGAGGTCCATGTCGAGGCGGGCTTCGAGGAGTTGGAGGCGCCACTCCTCCAGGCGGGTGCGCTGGGTCTCGGCGTACGGTCCGGGGACGTTGGCGAGGGGCTCGCCGTCCCACAGGCCCAGCGCCTTGCTGAGCAGGGCGCGGGCCTGGCAGAGGTCGCCCGCGTGCCGGGCCTTCTCCGCGTCGGTCCACAGGGACTCGGCGGCGGTGAGGTCGAGCGCGTCGCCGCTGAGGGAGCGGATCGCGTAGCCGCCGGACTCGCTGACCAGGACGCCGGGGTCGAGGATCTTGCGCAGTCGGGAGGCGTACGTACGGAGCGCGGCGAGGGCCTGCTGCGGGGACTCGTCGCCCCAGACGGCGTCGATGAGTTCGCCGGCGGTGGCGGTGCGGCCCTCGCGGAGCAGGAGCGCGGCCAGGAGCGCGCGCTGCTGCGGGGAACCGGTGGCGAGCGGCTCGCCGCCGCGCCAGGCGCGCACGGGTCCGAGCACGCTGAAGCGGAGCGGCTCCGGAACGTCCGGTGCGCCGGCGCCGGGCTCCGGCTCCAACGCTTCCTCCGTCTCGGGCCACGAGGTGTCACCGGGTGTGCCGGACCGTCGCTGCTCCGGAACCCGCGGTACACCGTCCATCGTCGCCGACCCCCTGCCGCCGCGCCAACCCCGTTACATCTGCCGTTCGCGTCGTCCAGTCGGCGCGCCGAAGCGCGTGTCGGGGACGACCCCGCCAGTTTGCCTTGTTCATGACCGTTACGTCAGCCGTGGACGGCAGTCACCACAGACATCTCACGCATGTGCGCCCCGAATCGATAGCTGACGGATCGTCAGATCGGCGCTACCGTGAGCCCATGGAGACCTCGGAGAGCGCAATCGCCCAGAACGACCGGATACCCACCGACTTCCCGCTCATCATCTCCGTCGACGACCACACGGTGGAGCCGCCGACCGTCTGGTCCGACCGGCTTCCGAAGAAGTACGCCGACGTCGGACCCCGTATCGTCCGCGCGCCGCTCAAGGAGATGACCTTCCTGGGCGGCAAGTTCGCGCCGGTCATGGGCGCGCCCGGGGACGACGGGCCCATCGGTGACTGGTGGGTCTACGAGGACCTGCACCGCCCGCTGACCCGGCTCGACACGGCCGTCGGCTACGACCGCGACGAGATCAAGCTCGAGGTCATCACGTACGAGCAGATGCGGCCGGGGTCGTTCAGCGTGCCCGAGCGGCTCGCGGACATGGACGTCAACCACGTGCAGTCCGCCCTGTGCTTCCCCACCTTCCCGCGCTTCTGCGGGCAGACGTTCACGGAGGCCTCCGACCGGGAGCTCGGGCTGCTCGGGGTGCGGGCGTACAACGACTGGATGGTCGAGGAGTGGTGCGGGCCCGACGCTCGCGGGCGGCTCATCCCGCTCACGCTCGTGCCGCTGTGGGACGCGGAGCTGGCCGCCGCGGAGGTGCGGCGCAATGCCGCTCGCGGGGTGCGGGCCGTCGCGTTCTCCGAGATTCCGCCGCACCTCGGGCTGCCGTCGATCCACGGTGACGCGTGGGATCCGTTCCTCGCCGCGTGCGACGAGACCGGGACCGTCATCGCCATGCACATCGGGTCCAGCAGCAAGATGCCGTCCACCTCGCCGGACGCGCCGCCGGCCGTCGGCTCCACCATCACCTTCGCCAACTGCTGCTTCTCGATGGTCGACTGGCTGATGAGCGGCAAGTTCGAGCGCTTCCCGAACCTCAAGATCATGTACGCCGAGGGGCAGATCGGGTGGATCCCGTACATCCTCGAACGGGCGGATGTGGTGTGGGAGGAGAACCGGGGGTGGGGCGGGGTCGCGGACAAGGTCCGCAAGCGGCCCAGCGAGTACTTCGCCGAGCATGTCTTCGGGTGCTTCTTCGATGACGCGTTCGGGTTGAAGAACCTCGATGCGATCGGGCTGGAGAACGTGCTCTACGAGACGGACTATCCGCACTCCGACTCGACCTGGCCGAAGTCGAAGGAGGTCGGGGAGGCGCAGATGGGGCATCTGGAGGCGGGGGTTGTCGAGCGGATCGTGCGGGGTAACGCGATTGATCTGTTGGGGCTGAGTCCGGAGGGGCTTTGGGTGCCGTAGGGCTCCGCGCCGTTGGGGGTTGCTGAGGGGTTGCCGACTGCTGCGCCGTCGTGGTTGCTCGCGCAGTTCCCCGCGCCCCTGAAGGCGCACTTCGTGCGCCCCAGGGGTGCGGGGCTTGTCGCGCCCCCGCGGCGGAGCCGCAGATATGCACAGCCCCGCGCCCCTGAGATGCGCACTTCGTGCGCCCCGGCGGTGCGCCGTTGCGGGTGCCGAGGGGTGCCGACTGCTGCGCCGTCGTGGTTGCTCGCGCAGTTCCCCGCGCCCCTGAAGGCGCACTTCGTGCGCCCCAGGGGTCGCGCCCGCGTGGTCGCAGATCGAATACAGCCCCGCGCCCCTGAATGCCGCCCTTCGGACGGCGTTCAGGGGCGCGGTGTTGCCCGGACCCTTGTCTGACGACGCGTCAGGTATCACGATGTGACGGTTCGTCAGATCGCGGTCGCTACGGTCAGGGGTAGGTACTCATGGCGCCACTCGTGTACGGGATACAGCTCCCGATCCAGTCCCAGAGCACCATGTACGCCGAATCGTGGGAGGCGGCGGCGGGGGTGGACGAACTTGTCGCCGTCGCCCGGGCCGCCGAGGCCGGCGGGTTCGACTACGTCGCGTGCTGCGATCACGTCGCCATCCCGCACCGGCTCGCCGACGCGATGTCGACCACCTGGTACGACCCCGTCGCGACGCTCGCCTATCTGGCCGCCGCCACCGAGCGGGTGCGGCTGCTCAGTCACGTGGCCATCGTGGGGCTGCGGCATCCGCTCGTCTCCGCCAAGCAGTACGCCACCCTCGACCACCTCAGCGGCGGGCGGCTCGTGCTCGGGGTCGGGGCCGGGCACGTGCAGGAGGAGTTCGAGGCGCTCGGGGTGGACTTCGCGCGGCGCGGGGCCGTGCTCGACGAGACCGTGGACGCGCTGAAGGCGGCGCTGGGGCCCGAGGAGTTCCCGGAGCACAAGGGGGAGCTGTTCGCGTTCGAGGGGCTAGGTCAGCGGCCACGGCCCGCGCAGCGCCGGGTGCCGGTCTGGGTCGGCGGGTCCTCCGTGCCGGCCGTGCGGCGGGCCGCGCTCAAGGGGGACGGCTGGCTGCCGCAGGGCGACCCGCGCGACCAGCTGCCCGAGAAGATCGCCACGCTGCGCCGGCTGCGCGCGGAGGCCGGGATCGAGGCCCCGCTGACCGTCGGCGCCATCGCCGAACCCCTCTATGTGGGCGAGCCCGCGTGGGCCGTCGGGCGCCGCACGCTGTCCGGCGCCCCGGACGCGCTCGCCGAGTCGCTGCGCGCGTACGCCGCGATGGGCGTCGACCAGATCCAGGTCCGCTTCCGCAGCCGCGGCAGCGACGAGCTCGTCGACCAGATCGCGGCGTTCGCCGCCGAGGTCGCCCCGCACCTCAACTGACCCAGCAGGGCCCGAGCGAAGGAGATCGACCATGGGAAAGCTTGACGGGCGCGTCGTACTCATCACCGGCGCGGCCCGCGGACAGGGCGAGAAGGAGGCCCGGCTGTTCGCCGCCGAGGGCGCGAAGGTCGTCATCGCCGACGTGCTCGACGACCAGGGCGAGGCCGTCGCCAAGGACATCGGGAGCGGCGCGGTCTACGTCCATCTCGACGTGAGCCGCGAGGAGGAGTGGCAGGCCGCCGTGGAGGCCGCCACCGGCGCCTTCGGCAAGGTCGACGGGCTGGTCAACAACGCCGGCATCCTGCGCTTCAACGAGCTGACGTCCACCCCGCTGGACGAGTTCCAGCAGATCGTGAACGTCAATCAGGTGGGCGCTTTTCTGGGGATCAAGACCGTCGCGCCGGTCATCGAGGCCGCGGGCGGCGGGACCATCGTCAACACCGCCTCCTACACGGGTGTGACAGGCATGGCGTACGTCGGCGCGTACACCGCCACCAAGCACGCCATCGTGGGGCTCACGCGGGTGGCCGCGCTGGAGCTGGCCGCGAAGAAGATCCGGGTCAACGCCGTGTGCCCCGGCGCGATCGACACCGCCATGAGCAACCCGTCGCAGCTCGACCCCACCGCGAACACGGAGGAGGCCGCCGAGGCGCTCGACGAGCTGTACCGCAAGCTCGTGCCGCTCGGCCGGGTCGGCAAGCCCGAGGAGGTCGCGCGGCTCGCGCTCTTCCTCACGGCCGAGGAGGACTCGGCGTACATCACCGGGCAGCCGTTCGTGATCGACGGCGGCTGGCTGGCGGGCGTCAGCGTCCTGTGAGGGCGCCTCGGTGCCGTAGCTGACGTTGCGTCAGGTATTGACGGCCCCAGGCTCCGGTGGAACAGTCATGGCATCCAATCTGACGGTTCGTCAGAAACTGACGAGGACGGTGAACCTCCTTGGAATTCGGGCTCTTTGTACAGGGATACGTGGGCAAGCAGGCGCTGACTGACCCGACCGCCGAGCACCGCGCGCTCATGAACGAGACCGAGTACGTCATCCAGGCTGACAAGTCCGGCTTCAAGTACGCCTGGGCGTCCGAGCACCACTTCCTGGAGGAGTACTCGCACCTCTCGGCGAACGACGTGTTTCTCGGGTACCTGGCGCACGCGACCGAGCGCATCCACCTCGGGTCCGGCATCTTCAACCCGCTGGCCCAGGTCAACCACCCCGTGAAGGTCGCCGAGAAGGTGGCCATGATGGACCACCTCAGCGAGGGGCGGTTCGAGTTCGGCAGCGGGCGCGGCGCCGGCTCGCACGAGATCCTCGGCTTCTTCCCCGGTGTGACGGACATGAACTACACCAAGGAGATCTGGGAAGAGACCATCGCCGAGTTCCCGAAGATGTGGCTCCAGGACGAGTACGTCGGGTTCCAGGGCAAGCACTGGTCGCTCCCGCCGCGCAAGATCTTCCCCAAGCCGCACGGGAAGTCGCACCCCGGCATGTGGTACGCCGCCGGGTCCCCGGCCTCGTACGCGATGGCGGCCAAGAAGGGCCTCGGCGTCCTCGGCTTCAGCGTGCAGAAGGTCTCCGACATGGAGTGGGTCCTGGAGCAGTACAAGACCGCCATCCAGGACGCCGAGCCGATCGGTGACTTCGTCAACGACAACGTCATGGTGACCTCGACCGCGATCTGCGCCGAGACCCACGACAAGGCCGTCGACATCGCCGTCAACGGCGGGCTCAACTACCTCCAGTCGCTGGTCTTCCGCTACCACGACACCTTCCCGCGGCCCGAGGGCATCCCCGAGTGGCCGGAGGTGCTGCCCGAGTACAACCGGGAGATCATCGAACTCCTCATCGCCGAGGAGCTCATGATCTGCGGTGACCCGGACGAGGTGCTCCAGCAGTGCAAGCGGTGGGAGCAGGCGGGTGCGGACCAGCTGTCGTTCGGGTTGCCCATCGGGATCTCGCACGAGGACACGCTGAACTCGATCAAGCTCATCGGTGAGCACGTCATTCCGAAGATCGACACGGATCCGGTGCACCGGACTACGCGGTTCCGGAATCAGTCCGGGGCCTGATCCGCTGAGCTGCCCCGGCCTTCCTCCTCCCGGACAGGAAGGCCGGGGCCTGCACATTCAGCCCCTCCGGCGTTTGAGGAGCGGGGTCCGGGGCGGAGCCCCGTGACAGGGGGACGTCGTCCAGTACCGATGACATCTGGGAGCACAGGCATGCTCGATCACCTCATCAAGGGGGCCACCGTCGTCGACGGCACCGGTGCGCCCGCCTACGTCGCCGACGTCGGCATCCGTGACGGACGGATCGCCGTCATCGCCGAGCCGGGGCAGGTCACCGAGGAGGCCAGGCGCAGCGAGGACGCCTCGGGGCTCGTGCTCGCGCCGGGGTTCGTCGACCCGCACACCCACTACGACGCGCAGCTGTTCTGGGACCCGTACGCCACGCCCTCCCTCAACCACGGGGTGACCACGGTCGCGGGCGGCAACTGCGGGTTCACGCTCGCCCCGCTGAACCCCGCGCGGCCCGAGGACGCCGACTACACGCGGCGCATGATGTCCAAGGTCGAGGGCATGTCCCTGGTCGCCCTGGAGGAGGGCGCGCCGTGGACCTGGAACTCGTTCGGGGAGTACCTCGACGCGCTCGACGGGCGGATCGCCGTCAACGCCGGGTTCATGGTCGGGCACTGCGCGCTGCGCCGCTACGTGATGGGGGCCGACGCGGTGGGCGGCCAGCCCAGCGCGGAACAGATGGAGCAGATGCTGGAGCTGTTCCATCAGGCCATGGACGCCGGGGCCTGGGGGCTCTCCACCACGCAGTCGTCCACGCACTCCGACGGTGACGGCGCGCCCGTCGCCTCGCGGCACGCGCTGCCCGCCGAACTGCTCGCGCTCAGCGGGGCCGTCGGTGAGCACGAGGGGACGCAGCTGGAGGCGATCGTCGCCGGGTGCCTCGACCAGTTCGACGACGACGAGATCGATCTCTTCGTCGAGATGAGCGCGGCGGCCGGCCGGCCGCTCAACTGGAACGTGCTCACCATCGACGCCGCCGTCCCCGAGCGCGTACCCCGCCAGCTCGTGCCGAGCGAACGGGCCCGGAAGGCGGGCGGCCGGATCGTCGCCCTGACCATGCCGATCCTCACGCCGATGAACATGTCGCTCGGCACCTTCTGCGCACTGAACCTCATACCCGGCTGGGGCGAGATCCTCGGGCTCCCGGTCGACGAGCGGATCGCCAAGCTCCGCGACCCCGACGTGCGCGCCGAGATGCTGCGCCGCGCCGACAGCAAGGAGGCCGGCGTCTTCCGGCGGCTCGCGCACTTCGGGCGGTACGTCATCGGGGACACGTACTCCGAGGCCAACGAGGGCCTCACCGGGCGGGTCGTGAAGGACATCGCCGCCGAGCGCGGCCAGGAGCCCTTCGAGTGCCTCGTCGAGATCTGCGCGGCCGACCGGCTCCGTACGGTCCTGTGGCCGATGCCGACCGACAACGACCCGGACTCCTGGGCGCTGCGCGCCGAGACCTGGCAGCACGAGGACGTCATGCTCGGCGGGTCGGATGCCGGTGCCCACCTGGACCGGATGTGCGGCGCCCCGTACACGACCCGCTTCCTCGGGGACTGTCTGCGCGGGCGCAAGCTCGTCGGGCTGGAGCAGGCCGTGAAGATGCTGACCGACGACCCGGCCCAGCTGTTCGGGCTGCGCGAGCGCGGGCGGATCCAGGAGGGCTGGCACGCCGACCTCGTCCTCTTCGACCCGGAGGCCATCGACGCGGGCAAGGCCACCCTGGTACACGACCTGCCCGGCGACAGCCCCCGCCTGGACTCCAAGGCCCTCGGCATCAACGCCGTGTGGGTCAACGGCGTCGAGGCCATACGTGACGACGTGGTGAGCGGCGCCGTGCCCGGCAAGGTGCTGCGCTCCGGACAGGACACACGGACGGTGAGCACCAAGTGACTTACACGGAAGGCAGATTGTTCGTCGGCGGCGAGTGGGTCGAGCCGGGCGGCGGGCACTACGACGTGATCGACCCGGCGAGCGAGCAGGTCGTCGGGCCCGCGCCGGAGGCGTCGAAGGAGCAGGTGCGGGACGCGGCGCGGGCCGCCGCGGACGCCTTCGGGCCGTGGTCGCGGACCCGGCCCGAGGAGCGCGCCGCGATCCTCGACCGCGCCGCCGACCTCATGCAGCGCGACTTCGCCGCGAACGCCGAACTGGCCCAGGCCGAGAGCGGGGCCACCTCCGCGACCGCGCGGGGCATGCAGGTCGCGGTCGGCGTGGCCCGGTTCCGGCGCTACGCCAAGGGGGCCCTGGAGCCGGTCGAGCAGGGGCTGCCGCCGCAGATCAACGAGGCGGGGCCGATGGGCAAGGCGGGCGTCGTGGGGGCGCTCGCCCTGCGTCGGCCGGTCGGCGTCGTCACCTGCATCACCTCGTACAACAACCCGTGGGCGAACCCGGCGGGCAAGGTCGCGCCCGCGCTCGCCATGGGCAACACCGTCGTCGTGAAGCCGGCCCCGCAGGACCCGCTGTCCGTGTTCCGGATGGCGGCGGCCCTGGAGGAGGCCGGGGTGCCGCCGGGCGTCGTCAATGTCGTCAGCGGGTCCGCCGCCGAGGTCGGGCAGGCCGCCGTCGAGGCGCCCGAGGTCGACATGGTCAGCTTCACCGGCTCCACCGCCGTCGGGCAGGCGATCGGCGAGGTGTGCGGCCGGTCCATGAAGCGGCAGCTGATGGAGCTGGGCGGCAAGGGCGCGGCCATCGTCTTCGGCGACGTGGACCTGGACGCGGCCGTCGCCGGGATCGGCACCACGTACGCCTTCTACAGCGGGCAGATCTGCACGGCCCCGACCCGGGCGCTCGTGCACCGGTCGGTGTACGACGCGTTCGTGGAGAAGCTGCGCGGCTACATCGGCTTCATGAAGGTCGGCGACCCGCGGGTGAAGGGCACGGTCGTCGGGCCCGTCATCTCCGCCGCGCACCGCGACCGCGTCGAGTCGTACGTGGAGCTCGGCCGCAAGGAGGGCGCCACGGTCGTCGCGGGCGGTGAGCGGCCCGACGGTGACGGGCTCGGCACCGGGTTCTACGTCGCGCCGACGCTGCTCGCGGACTGCACCAACGACATGCGGGTCGTCCGGGAGGAGATCTTCGGCCCGGTCGTGGCGGTCGTGCCGTTCGACGGCGACGAGGACGAGGCGGTGGCGCTCGCGGACGACAGCGACTACGGGCTCATCGACTACGTGTGGTCCGGCGACGTCGCGAAGGCGTTCCGGGTCGCGCGGCGGCTGCGGGCCGGCGGGGTCGGCGTGAACACGATCGCCCGGAACATGGAGGCGCCGTTCGGCGGCTTCAAGAAGAGCGGGGTCGGGCGGGACGTCGGCTCGTACGCGCTGCACGCGTACAGCGAGCTGCAGTCGATCGTCTGGCCCGGGTGAGTCGGGTGTCGGGTGAGTCGGGCTCCCGCGGGGAGTGATGTAGTTCGCACGGAAATTTTTCGAACGGGCAAAACGGACCCGGCTGCGATTCCCGAACTCGGGCGCGCGGCCGGGTTCGCCTTTGATCCGATGGCGTTCGCATGGTCATGGTTATGCGAGTGAATGCATTAGGCTGCGTGAGCCATTGATTCCCATGAAGGTCAATGGGGAGCAAACGGCTCAAATGTGGAAATCGCAGGATTTAACGTCCTGTTCATGACTCAGTTGGACGCAGGGCCCTCGACGTCGCGGGCCGCAGACACCCCCGCGGCCGCGGCCGCCGCCGGTGGGGGCAAGGGCCTCGGCGGGAACTCCGTAGGACTCCTCGGCAGCGCCGTGATCGGCGTCTCCACCGTCGCGCCCGTCTACTGCCTCACCTCGACGCTGGGCTCCACCGCCGGCGAGGTCGGGCTCCAGATGCCCGCCGTCTTCCTCGCGGGCTTCCTGCCGATGCTGCT
Source organism: Streptomyces sp. NPDC025806 (assembly GCF_055558275.1). Lineage (NCBI taxonomy): Bacteria > Bacillati > Actinomycetota > Actinomycetes > Kitasatosporales > Streptomycetaceae > Streptomyces > Streptomyces sp. NPDC025806. The sequence goes on from NZ_JBVHMU010000022.1 coordinate 35,227, forward strand.
CGTCGCCTTCGCGTACCGCGAGCTCAACAAGGTCATGCCGGACTGCGGCACCTCCTTCACCTGGACCGTGAAGGCGTTCGGACCGCGCGTCGGCTGGATGTGCGGCTGGGGCCTCGTCATCGCGACGATCATCGTCCTGTCGAACCTGGCCGGCGTCGCCACCTCGTACTTCTGGCTCCTCGCCGGCGAGATCACCAACAACGACTCCATCGCCGCGCTCGACGGCAACAAAGCTGTCCACATCGTCACGTGCCTCACGCTGATCGCCGCCGCGACCGCGATCAGCTACCGCGGGATGACCGCCACCAAGGGCGTCCAGTACACGCTGGTCGGACTCCAGCTCGTCGTCCTCGCCGTCTTCGTCGTCATGGCGATCTCCCAGGCCGGCTCCGCCGGCTTCCCGACCTCGGCGGACTTCTCCTGGTCCTGGATGAACCCGTTCGCCGTGCAGTCCTTCGGCGCGTTCACCGCCGGGCTCTCCCTGTCGATCTTCATGTACTGGGGCTGGGACACCTGTCTCACCGCCAACGAGGAGACCATCGGCAGCGAGAAGACGCCCGGGCGCGCCGCGCTCATCGCGATGGTCGTCCTCGTCGGCTCCTACCTCGCCACCGGCATCGCCGCCCAGATGATCGTCGGCTCCGGCGGCAAGGGGCTCGGGCTCGCCAACCCCGACACCTCCGACAACGTCTTCGCCGCGCTCGCCGGGCCCGTCATGGGGCCCGCCCTCGGCATCCTGCTCTTCCTCGCCGTGCTCGCCTCGGCGGCGGCCAGCCTCCAGACGACCTTCATCCCGGTCGCGCGCACGGTCCTCGCCATGTCCACGTACGAGGCACTCCCGGCGTCCTACGCCCGGGTCCACCCGCGCTTCAAGACGCCCGGCCGCGCCACCGTCACCGCGGGCGTCGCCACCGCCGTCTTCTACACCGTCATGACGCTGGTCTCCGAGCACGTCCTCGTCGACACGATCTACGCGCTCGGGCTCATGATCTGCTTCTACTACGCGCTGACCGCGTTCGCCTGCGCCTGGTACTTCCGGCGCGAGCTCACCGGGTCCTTCCGCGACCTCGCCTTCAAGGGACTGTTCCCGCTCCTCGGCGGCGTCCTCCTGACGGCCGTCTTCGTCAAGACCCTCGTAGACATGTGGAACCCGGCGTACGGCAGCGGCTCCTCGGTCCTCGGCGTCGGCTCCGTCTTCGTGATCGGCGTCGGCCTGCTGCTCGTCGGGGTCGTCATCATGCTGGTCATGGGGCGCCGGAGCCCGGCCTTCTTCCGCGGCGAAATCCTGAACCGGCAGACGCCGGTGCTGGTGGTTTCGGAGTAGTCCGCCCTGAGCGGGCTCGGGTCTGTCTCGCAGGGCGGGGCCTGCTGGTCCCGTCACCGGCTGCGGGCCGGTGGGGGCTGGTCGCGCAGTTCCCCGCGCCCCTGAAATGCAGACGCTTCGCGTCGCATTTCCCCGATGGGTGACCGCCCGATGGAGATCTCCAGGGGCGCGGGGAACTGCGCGAGCAACCACGACGGTGGCGCACGCGGCGATGATGCTCAGCCCCTACGGCGGTGACGCCTTAGCCGGGGATCGGCCACGCGCCGTAGGGGCCGAGGCTCGTTCCCGACTGCCGCGCCGTCGTGGCTGGTCGCGCAGTTCCCCGCGCCCCTGAGATGCGCACTTCGTGCGCCTCAGGGGCGCGGCCGGGATTGGGGTCAGGCTCCCAGGAACACCGGGTTCGTGAAGGCTGCCAGGGGGCCCGGGAGGCCTGGGATCGCGGGGGTGTGGCGGAGTTCGGCCCGTACGTAGGCCGCGTAGGACGGGGTCGTGTGCCAGGTCGCCGAGCCCTCGCCGGAGGCGGGCAGGGGGGCCGAGGTGTACAGGGTGCCCTGGTCCGTCACGAGGTGGAGGGTGCAGCCGGGGGCGCCCTTCGCCTCCAGGGTCACCGTGACGGGGGTGTCCGCCGGGACCCGGAGGCGTTCGCCGATGCCCGCCGACTCGCCCTTGCCGCCCGTCGCCGTGAAGGTCAGGGACACGTCCTTGGACTCGGCGACGTACGAGCGGCCCGCGCGCAGGCCCTCCTGGATCGCCGTGCGGGTCAGGTCGTCGGCCAGGACCACCGTCTGGGGGCCGCCGATCCGGTCGGGGTCGCGGTGGGCGTCGCTGTTGCCCATCGCGGGGAGCCAGCGCGCGGAGCCCCGGCGGGCGTAGGCGACCAGGGTGTTGTCCCAGTCGGCCAGGGAGACCTCGTCGTCGGGGGTGTAGGGCCCGTTCCAGACCTCGACCGCGTCCGCGTCGTTCAGGCCGAACTTCCAGGCGCAGCCGATGCACGTCGCGTGCGGGTGCGCGGGGACGACGAGGCCGCCCGCGCGGCGGATCCGGTCCGCGTAGTGGCCGAAACGGTTGTCGCGGGCCCGGTAGCGCCAGTCGACGAAGGTGCCGGGGTCGGTGCCGAGGGCGACGACGTGACCGTTGCGGGTCGTGATCTCCTCGCCGAGCATCACCAGCAGGTCGTCGCCCGCCACGTCCGCCCAGTGCGCGTGCGAGGTGTGCGTGTTGTGGTCCGAGGTGTTGATGAAGTCGAGCCCGGCCGCGCGGGCCAGGGCGCCGATCTCCGCCGGGGTGCGTCGCCCGTCCGAGTGCCAGGAGTGGAGGTGGCAGTCGCCCCGGTACCAGGCGCGGCCCCGCCCGCGCGCCCGCTCCGGCGGGTACGTGGGGCGCGGGGTGCGGCCCTGTTCGCCGTGGGTCAGGGTCACCGTCACCGTGTACGGCAGCCCGTCGGGCGCGACGGTGTACGGGCCGAGCGCGATGTGCCAGGTGCCCGCGCGGACCGGACCGGGGACATAGCCCGGCGTCGCGTCGTCGGCCCGTACGAAGAACTCCGTGCGGGCCCCGCCCGACCAGCCGCGGAACCCCTCCCCGCCCAGCTCCGTGCCGCGCTCGTCGAAGAGCCCGATGTCCAGGGCGTTGTTCTGCGTGCCGGCCGGGACCGTCGCCTTCGTGTACGTGTACGCGACGCGGATCTCGCGGGTCCCGGGCGGCACTTCCACGGGCAGGTAGACGAAGTCGGGGGCGCCCGGCGGCAGCGTGCCCGTGAGCGTCTGCGTACTCTGCGAGCCCTCGGCGGCGCTGGCGAAGCTCATGGTGCCGAGGGTAAGGGCGGTGGCGGCCCCGGTCACGAGCAACGCCCGTCTGCCCGGTCCGTGGCGGCTGTCGTCGGTGCACATAGGGCGGCTCCCCAAGGGGTCGACGGTGAGTCGGGGGTGACGGGTGCGACCCTGGCATTGAGCCGTGAACTTCCCGGCAAGGGAAGGTAATTGCCGGACAAGTCCCGGCGACGGCTGCTGGACTCCGCGCGGGCCCGGCGTTAGGAATGCCGCATGCGGATCTCGACCACGATCTTCCTGACCGACGAGACCATCACGCCCGTGCGCCTCGCCCGTGAGCTCGAACAGCGCGGCTTCGCCGGGCTCTACGTGCCCGAACACACCCACATCCCGGTCGAGCGCACGAGCCCGTACCCGGGCGGGGGCCCCGACGACGAACTGCCCCGCGAGTACACCCGCACCTTCGACCCGTTCGTCGCCCTCGCCCAGGCCGCCGCCGTCACCGAACGGATCACGCTCGGCACCGGCATCACGCTCGTCGCCCAGCACGACCCGATCGACCTCGCCAAGCAGGCCGCCACCCTCGACCACCTCAGCGGCGGCCGCCTCACGCTCGGCGTCGGCTTCGGCTGGAACAAGGAGGAGGCCGCCGACCACGGCGTGGAGTGGGCGACGCGGCGCGAACTGGTCCGGGACCGGATGGGCCTGATGCGGGCCCTGTGGGCCGGAGAACCGACCGCGTACGCGGGGGAGTTCACCGGCGCAGTACGCGCCAGCCACGCCCACCCCAAGCCGGTGCGGGGCGGCGCACCCCGCACCCTGGTCGGCGGCGCGGCCGGTCCCAAGCTCTACGAGCACATCTGCGCGTACGCGGACGGCTGGATGCCGCTCGGGGGCGGCGGCCTGAGCCGGACGCTGCCCGAACTGCGGGCCCGCTGGCAGGACGCGGGCCGCGACCCGGCGGCCCTCCAGATCGTGCCGTACGCGGTGCATCCCAACCCGGGCAAGCTCGCGCACTACGCGGAACAGGGCGTCGAGGAGGTCGTGCTGCAACTGCCGCCCGGCGACGAGGCGACCGTGCTGCGCAGGCTCGACGCCTACCAGGAGTACGTGCGGCCGGCCGCCTAGGGCCTTTCGCGCCCCGACGCACTATCGAACACTTACCTGCTCGCTCGTATGCTCGGCCCATGAGTGATCAGTCTTCGCCGAGCGTGCCCACCGCCAACGCCATGCGTCGCGCGCTGAGAAGGGCCAGGGACGGGGTCGCGCTGGACGTCACGGAGGCCGCCGTGCTCCTTCAGGCGCGCGGCGCGGACCTGGACGACCTCACGGCGTCCGCCGCCCGGGTGCGCGACGCGGGCCTGGAGGCCGCGGGCCGGCCGGGCGTCATCACGTACTCGAAGAGCGTGTTCATTCCGCTGACCCGGCTGTGCCGGGACAAGTGCCACTACTGCACGTTCGTCACCGTCCCGGGCAAGCTGCGCCGGGACGGGCACGGGATGTTCATGTCCCCGGACGAGGTCCTCGACGTCGCGCGCAAGGGCGCCGCACTCGGCTGCAAGGAAGCCCTGATCACCCTCGGCGACAAGCCGGAGGACCGCTGGCCCGAGGCGCGCGAGTGGCTCGACGCGCACGGCTATGACGACACCATCGCGTACGTCCGCGCGATATCCATCCGGATCCTGGAGGAGACGGGCCTGCTCCCGCACCTCAACCCCGGGGTCCTGTCCTGGACCGACTTCCAGCGGCTCAAGCCCGTCGCGCCGAGCATGGGCATGATGCTGGAGACGACCGCCGAGCGGCTCTGGTCCGAGCCCGGCATGCCGCACTACGGCTCCCCGGACAAGGAACCGGCCGTGCGGTTGCGGGTGTTGGAGGACGCGGGGCGTTCGTCGGTGCCGTTCACCAGTGGGCTGCTCATCGGGATCGGGGAGACGTACGAGGAGCGCGCCGAGTCGCTGTTCGCGCTGCGCCGCGTCGCCCGCTCGTACCACGGCGTCCAGGAACTGATCATCCAGAACTTCCGCGCCAAGCCGGACACGGCGATGCGCGGCATGCCGGACGCCGAACTCGACGACCTGGTCGCCACCGTGGCCGTCGCCCGCCACATCATGGGCCCGTCCGGCAACCTCCAGGCCCCGCCGAACCTCGTCGACGGCGAGTACACGCGGCTGATCGCGGCCGGCATCGACGACTGGGGCGGCGTCTCCCCGGTGACCATCGACCACGTGAACCCCGAGAAGCCGTGGCCGCGCCTGGAGGAACTCGCCGCGCAGTCCCGGGAGGCCGGCTTCGAGCTGCGCGAACGGCTCTGTGTGTACCCGGAGTTCGTGACGCGCGGCGAACCGTGGCTGGACCCGCGGCTGCTGCCGCACGTCCGCGCGCTCGCCGACCCGCAGACGGGGCTCGCGGTCGCGGACGCGCCCGTCGTGGGCCGGCCGTGGCAGGAGCCGGACGAGGGGTACGTCGCGGCGAGCGGCCGTACCGACCTGCACCGCACCATCGACACCGAGGGCCGCACCGCCGACCGCCGGGACGACTTCGACGAGGTGTACGGGGACTGGGAGGCGCTGCGCGAGCAGGCGGCGCCCGGCATGGTCCCGTCCCGCATCGACGCCGACGTGCGCGCCGCCCTGAAGCAGGCCGCCGACGACCCGACGCGGCTCACCGACGACGAGGCGCTCGCGCTGCTGCACGCGGACGGGCCCGCGCTCGACGCCCTGTGCGGCATCGCCGACGACATCCGCAAGTCGGTCGTCGGCGACGACGTCACGTACATCGTCACGCGGAACATCAACTTCACGAACGTCTGCTACACCGGCTGCCGCTTCTGCGCCTTCGCCCAGCGCCGCACCGACGCCGACGCGTACACGCTCTCCCTCGACCAGGTCGCCGACCGGGCGCAGCAGGCGTGGGACGTCGGCGCGGTCGAGGTCTGCATGCAGGGCGGCATCCACCCGGACCTGCCCGGCACCGCGTACTTCGACATCGCGAAGGCGGTCAAGGAGCGGGTGCCGGGCATGCACGTGCACGCGTTCTCGCCGATGGAGGTCGTCAACGGCGCGACCCGCACGGGCCTGTCGATCCGTGAGTGGCTGACCGCCGCGAAGGAGGCGGGCCTGGACTCGATCCCGGGCACGGCCGCCGAGATCCTCGACGACGAGGTCCGCTGGGTCCTCACCAAGGGCAAGCTGCCGACGGCCACCTGGATCGAGGTCGTCAAGACGGCCCACGAGCTGGGCATCCGGTCCAGCTCCACGATGATGTACGGGCATGTGGACCAGCCCCGCCACTGGCTCGGGCACCTGCGGACCCTGGCCTCCATCCAACAGGAGACGGGCGGCTTCACGGAGTTCGTGACGCTGCCGTTCATCCACACGAACGCGCCGGTCTACCTGGCCGGCATCGCGCGCCCCGGCCCGACCACCCGCGACAACCGCGCGGTCACCGCCATGGCCCGGATCCTGCTGCACCCGCACATCCCCAACATCCAGACCAGCTGGGTCAAGCTCGGCACGGAGGGCGCCGCCGAGATGCTCCGCTCCGGGGCGAACGACCTGGGCGGGACGCTGATGGAGGAGACGATCTCGCGGATGGCCGGGTCCTCGTACGGCTCGTACAAGTCGGTCGAGGACCTCGTCGCGGTCGCCTCGGCGGCGGGCCGCCCGGCGAAGCCGCGCACGACGCTGTACGGGGAGGTCCCTGAGGAGCGGGTGCGGGCGGCCGCCGCGTCGGACGGGCATCTGCCGGAGCTGCTGCCGGTTCTGGAGGACTGACCCGGGGGCGGGCCGGCGTCCCGGAGAAAGCTTTGCTCAGGCCCGCGGGTACCGAGCCAGCCAGCCGGGGGAGGAGCCCGAGGGCCCGTGCAGGGCGGGGCCCTGGGTCATCTCCATGGAGAAGTCGTCGGCCAGCTCCAGGATCGTGGGCCGGCCCTCCAGCTCGATGATCCAGGCCGGCGGCAGCGCCGTCTCGCCGTGCAGCGCCCCGAGCAGCGCCCCGCACACGGCGCCGACCTGAGCGGATGGGCCGCCGTGGTGCACGGCGAGCCGCAGCCCGTGCCGGACGTCCTCGCCGACCAGTGCGCAGTAGACGGCGGCGGCGAGGACCCCCGCGGCGTTGCCGTCGTCGACCAGTTCCATGACGCGGGCTCCCGTCGGCAGGCCCTGCCGGACGGCGCCGAGGGCGTGCTGGAGCGCGTCCGTGACCGGCTGGTGGCCGGGCCGGGCCGCGAGCAGGGCGAGGGCCCGCTGCACCGCCGCGTCGAGCGAGTCGCCGCGCGCCACGGCGTGCACGATCACGGCGTGCGCGCCCGCCGCGAGGTACGCCTCGGGCGCGCCGTGCGTGTGGACGGCGCACTCGACGGCGAGCTGGATGACGAGCTGCGGCTCCCAGCCGACGAGCAGCCCGAACGGCGCCGAGCGGGCCACCGCCTCGGGCCCGGCGTCCTCCGGGTTCTTGGGCCGGTCCAGGGTGCCCATGACGTCGTTGCCGAGCCCGAGCAGCAGGGACTGGGCGGCGCCGCGCCGGGAGTACAGCCACTCCTCGCGGGCCAGCCAGCCGTCCTCCTTGCGCCGCTCGTCGGGGCCCCAGTCGCGCTGGGTGGCGGCCCAGCGCAGATAGGCCTTGTGCACGTCGGTGGGCGGGTGCCAGGCGCCGGCGTCGCGCCGCACCTGGGCGCGGATCAGCCCGTCGACGGTGAACAGGGACAGCTGGGTGGCGGCCGTGACCGCGCCGACGCGCCCGTACGCGGGCACGAGCTGGGTGCCGACCGTGTCGCCCGGCGCGGTGTCGCCGCCCGACGACTCGTCGAGCGGCGCGCCGAGGGTGTCGCCGAGCGCCCCGCCGAGCAGGGCGCCTCGCACCCGGCTGCGGAAGTCCTGCTGTTCGGCGCGGCCCCACACGGCCGCGGCGGTGGGCGGTGCGCCCATCGGCCCTCCCCTCGACCTCGGCCACGGATGTCAGCACTGTAATCGACCGAGCGCGACCGCCTCCGTTCGCTTGCGTGACAGTTGCGTGCTGATGTCTGTGGGCCCGGTCCTGCCCCGGGAGCCCTTGCGGGGGTTCGGCGGTATGTGCGCCCTTTGCGAAGGTGTACGAGGATGGCGCGTTCCGTGCGGTCAGCCGCGCGGGGCGCCGTCCGCCGCTCCGGCCGCGTCCGCCTGGGCCGGGATCGTGGCGGCGCCCGCCGTGCCGGGGCCGTCGTCGTCGGTGTTGATGCGTTCGATGATCGCGTCGCGCTCGGGGGTGTCCTCCGGTTTCACGTAGCCGATGACGATGTAGAGGACGAGCGAGACGGCCAGCGGGATCGAGACCTGGTACTCCAGGGGGACGCCGCCCTCGACGCTCCAGTTGATGGGGTAGTTGACCAGCCAGAAGGCGAGCAGGCCGAGACCCCAGCTGGTGAGGGCCGCGGTCGGACCGGAGCGGCGGAAGGTGCGGAGCAGGCCGAGCATCATCGGGATCGCGATGGGGCCCATCAGTCCGGCCACCCACTTGATGACGACGGTGATGATGTCCTTGAACGTGGGGGAGTTGACCTGGGTGGCGACGGCCATGGACAGGCCGAGGAAGACGACCGTCGTGACGCGCGCCGCGATCAGGCCCTTCCGGGAGTTCCAGGCGCGGGCCTTCGCGGAGAGCGCCGGGGCCACGTCACGGGTGAAGACGGCGGCGATGGCGTTGGCGTCGGAAGAGCACATGGCCATGGTGTGCGAGAAGAAGCCGACGACGACCAGGCCGAGCAGGCCGTGGGGCAGCAGTTGCTCGGTCATGAGGGCGTAGGAGTCGGAGCCGTCGGGCTTCTGGGAGTGCACCAGGAGCGGCGACATCCACATGGGGAAGAAGAGGACCACGGGCCAGACCAGCCAGAGCGCGGCGGACAGGCGCGCGGAGCGGGCGGCTTCCTTGGGGGAGGCCGTCGCCATGTAGCGCTGGGCCTGGTTGAGCATGCCGCCGTTGTACTCGAAGAGCTTGATGAAGAGGAACGCGAGCAGGAACACGGCGCCGTACTGGCCGACCAGCGGCTTGCCGTGACCGGCGAGCGCGGGCTCGTCCCAGACGCCGAAGAAGCCGCCGTGCGGGCCCAGTTTGCTGACAACGGCGATGAACATGGCGACGCCGGCGAGCAGTTGGATGACGAACTGGCCGAGTTCGGTGAGGGCGTCCGCCCACAGGCCGCCGATCGTGCAGTAGACGGCGGTGATGACGCCGGTGATGAGGATGCCCTGGTTGAGGGAGACGCCGGTGAAGACGGACAGGAGCGTGGCGATGGCCGCCCACTTCGCGCCCACGTCGACGATCTTCAGGAGCATGCCGGACCAGGCGAGCGCCTGCTGGGTGGGCAGGTTGTAGCGGTTCTTGAGGTACTCGAGCGGCGAGGCGACGTGCAGACGCGAGCGCAGCCGGTTGATGCGGGGTGCGAACAGGCGGGAGCCGATGGCGATGCCGAGCGCGATGGGGAAGGACCAGGTGACGAAGGACGTCACGCCGTACGTGTACGCGATGCCGGCGTAGCCGGTGAACATGACGGCGCTGTAGCCGGACATGTGGTGCGAGATGCCGGACAGCCACCAGGGCATCTTTCCGCCGGCCGTGAAGAAGTCCGAGACGTCGTCCACGCGTTTGTGGGACCAGACGCCGATCGCGACCATCACGCCGAAGTAGCCGATGAGCACGGCCCAGTCGAGACTGTTCATGTCTCCCCTCCAGGGGGTCCGCCTTGTGAACGTGTCGAACGTGTCGGCTCTTCGTCAGTGCGTCCGTGGTGCGTCCGTTTCAGCGGCGTCCCCCTTGCGGGAGTGGGGACGTGGGGGGATTGAACCGCCCGCCGCGGGGGCCGGTCAAGGCTTCCGGCGGTCATGGATGTGAACAGGGATCAGTAAAGCGAACGATTTTGCGTTTTCATGACCTTGCGGGGCGTTGTCCCGTCCGTGACGCGGGCCACACCATGAGCGGGCACTTCGTCAGTGTCAGTGGGTTCTTCGCGCGAACGCGAACGACCGCACGGGATGCGGGTCCCGTGCGGTCGCGGAAGATCTGAAGGTGAGGCGGTCGTCAGCGCATGAGTTCGCCCGCGTTCACCAGGAGTTGCTGGCCGGTGATGGCGCGGGACCGGTCGGACGCGAGGAACGCCGCCGCGTCCGCCACATCGCCGTCCGTGGCGAGTTCCGGCAGCGCCATCCGCTCGGTCAGCCGGCCGAGCACCTCCTCCTCCGGCACGCCCTCGGTCTGCGCCGCGAACTGCACGTAGGCCTGCACCGGCGGCCCCCACATCCAGCCCGGCAGCACCGTGTTGACCCGGATCCGGTGCGGGCCCAGCTCCCGGGCCAGCGAGTACATCGCGCTCGTCAGCGCGCCCTTGGACGCCGCGTACGCCGCCTGGCGCACCTGGGTCGGGGCGGCCACGGAGGACTGTGTGCCGATGATGACCACCGAGCCGCCGTGCTCCTTCAGTGCGGGCAGGCAGGCCCGGGTCATGCGCAGGGTGCCGATCAGGTTCACGTCGACGACCTGGCGCCAGGTGTCGAAGTCGGCGTCCTCCAGGCCCCCGAAGTGGCTGTCCCAGGCGGCGACATGAACCACCGCGTCCACCCCGCCGAACCGCTCGCGCGCCAGCGCCACCAGTGCCTCGCACTGCGCCTCGTCGCCGATGTCCGTCGACCGGTACGCGGTCCTGGCGCCCTCGGGGTCGAGCTCGGCCGCCGCCTTGGCGAGATTCGCCTCCGTACGGGCGCCGAGCACCGCGTTGCCGCCGTCGCGCAGCACCGCCGCCGCGACCTGGTGGCCGAGCCCGGCCCCGACCCCGGACACGATCACGGTCTTCCCCGCGAGCATGCCGCCCGGTCCGCTGGATCCCGTCGTCATCGGTTGCCTCCCGACTCTGGCGCTCTATCTGACGGAGCGTCAGAGTAGGGGCGTCGGACGCAGGACGGAACCCTCACGGCAAAAGGGGAACGGCATGAGCGAGGGCGTGGACACCCACAGCGAGACCTATGCGGAACTGGCGGCCGTCGGCCCGTACGGGGTGCGCCCGGGGCACGCGCTGATCACCATGGTCGAGCCGCACCCGGGACACGAGTACGCGTACAACCGCTGGTACGAGGACGACCACTACTACGCCGGCGCGATGGCCATGCCGTGGATGTACTCCGGCCGCCGCTGGGTCGCCACCCGCGACCTCCAGCAACTGCGCTACCCGGAGAAGTCGGCCGTCGCCGAACCGGTCACCGCGGGCTGCTACATCTCCACGTACTGGATCACCGAGGGCCGCTACGCCGACCACATGAAGTGGACCGTCGGCATCAACAAGCGGCTCAACCGCGACGGCCGCGTCTACCAGGACCGCACCCACGTCTTCACCGCGTTCCAGGACCACGAGGCGACCGTCTACCGGGACGGAGCCGCGGGCCCCCGCGACTTCCACGCCCTCGACCACCCCTACGCGGGCCTCGTCGTGGAGGTCATCGACGTCGAGAGCCCCGAGCGGCGCGCCGAACTCGTCGAGTGGCTCCGCTCCACACACCTGCCGCGGGCCGTCGCCGGATCACCGGCCGCGATGGTCACGCTCTTCCGGCCCACCCCGCTGCCGGGCGACCGCATGACCTACGTGAAGCAGGTCGAGGGCGTCGACACCCGACTGACCCTGCTCTGGTTCCTGGAGCAGGACCCGCGTGCGTGCTGGGAGGAGCACTTCACGGGGCTCGGCGAGGAGGTGGCCCAGGCGGGGCTCGGGGCGCGGGTCGAGCTCATGGCGCCGTTCGTGCCGACGGTGCCGGGGACGGACCGGTACGTGGACCAGCTGCGCTGACGGGAGCCGTGGCGCAGGCGCGGGGTCCGGAGGTACGGGGTCCGGAGACACGGCAAAGCCCCCTCGGCCAGGACGGCGGGCCAGTCGAGAGGGCTTCAACAGTGGTGCAGATGTGAGGTCGTGCCGTTGCACCTCCGGGTCAGAACGACCCCGTGCTCACCTGGTGCACGAACGCGTTCCAGGTCTCGGGCGTGAAACCGATCATGGGGCCTTCGGTGACCTTCGAGTCCCGGACCGCGATCGCGTGCACCACCGGTGACTTGACCTCGACACACGCGCCGTTCCCCGTGGAATACGAGGACTTGATCCAGGATTCCGCGGCGCCCTGCTGGATTGCCATGTTTTGCTCCGGTTCAGACGGTTCAGACAGTGGTCGAATTGCATCCCCGCCTGGAGGTCCAGAGCGGTTCTCGCCAAGGAAGTTGTCCTGATGGCGTGATCGACGCTACTCGCCAACTGACCCGCGTGAAGTGGCCGTTCACCCGACCGGATGGCATATTCCATGAGGGACTTCCATTTCTCCGAGGCGAAGGTGTACCGTGCGGCGCCTTTGCCCCGAAGTCTTGGAAGAACCGGCTATCGCGCGTACTCCTTCGCGATGTCGGAGATGAACTGTCGCGATTGATCCACATTCAGCGCCTGTGCCCGGAGATGCTCGTACATGACGCTGTATTTCTGCACGTCATTGGCCTTCTCCAGATAAAGATCACTGGTGACGCCCTCGATGTAGACGACGCTGGAATCCGCGGCGTCCGGGAACTCCAGAATCGCGTACTGGCCGTTCAGCCCCGGGTGTGCCCCCATGTCGAACGGAATCACCTGCACCGTGACGTGCGGCAGCTGCGACTGCTCGACCAGGTGCTCCAGCTGCTCGCGCATGATGTTCTTGCCGCCCACGGTGCGGCGCAGCGCGGCCTCGTCGAGGACCGTCCACAGACGCAGCGGATTCTCCGGGGCCTGGATGCGCTCCTGGCGGCGCATGCGGACCTGGACGCGCTTCTCGATGTCCTGGGAAACCGTTTCTGGAAGCGCGCCGTTGATGAGCGCCTCCGCGTAGCCGCGGGTCTGCAGCAGGCCCGGCACGACCTGCGGGTCGTAGATGCGCAGGCTCGCCGCGTCCGTCTCCAGGCCGATGTAGACCGAGTACGGGATGTCGCCGAAGGAGTGCCACCAGCCCTGCTGGCGCGAGTCCTTGGCCATCTGCATCAGCGAGTCCACGATCCGGTGGTCCTCGACCTCGTAGACCCCGCACAGGTCGCGCACGTCGCGCTGGCTGATGCTGCGCCGCCCGTTCTCCAGGCGGCTGATCTTCGACTGCGACACCAGCAGGCGCTCGGCGACCTCTTCGGCGGTCATGCCCTTGAGCTCACGGAGCCGGCGCAGCTCCTGGCCCAGTCGGCGTCGCCTTACGGTGGGATTGACGTTGGACGCCACGGGACGTGCACCTCCGGCTGCGTGCATTTCGTTGTTCCGCATACTTTGCGTATCTGCTGCTCAGCAGATTGCCACTTCGGTCCGTCCCGGCGCTGGGGAATGACGGATATGTGGCGGACCGGCGTGCGATACGCGGTGCGAACGCGAACGCGCGGGGCGATGGGCCGGGTCGTCGTCCGGACGGCCGGTCCATCACCCCGCGCGGTACAGCGGCTCCCGAACCGGTCCTGGGGACTGAGGTGCGGCGCTGGTGTGCGGATGTGTCGTGCGTCGGTGCGGCGGTGCCTGTTGTGCATGTGGTGACTGTTGTTCTTGCGGTGCCTTCGGTGCCTTTGGTGCGGGCCCTCGCCTAGTGGGCCACGGCGCGTGCCATGGACCCGTGGCGCGGCTGCATCGGAACACCCCTGGCCGGCTCCGGTGCTCCCCGGCCCGCCGCGGTGGCGGGCGAACGGCGTGGCTGCGCGGCCGCGCCGTTCTGGACGTCCATCACGGCGTGCGCCACGAGACCGCCCATGGGGTCGTGCCTGATCAGGTCCCGCAGCCGGGAGCGGGACGATCGTCCCTCGTTGCCCGGGTACAGGTGCTTGCCGAGACCGACCGCGTGGGCCAGTGCGGCGAGCGCCGCGGTCCGTGGGTCCGGCGGTACGCCGGTACGGATCGCCGAGTCCAGCCGGGTCCTGATCTCCCGGCTGATGGCCGTGTCCGTCGCCTGGTAGCGAGTCGTCGGCAGCACCCCGCACATCTGGCCCGCCACGGCATGCACCATGCCGCACCGCTCCAGATGCGAGAGATACGTCTGGCGCAGCCCGAGGCGGGGCCCGCCGATCCAGTGGACCGCCCGCACCGGAGCGCCGCGCCTTCGCAGCAACTCCAACGCGCAGTCCAGTGTCGGATCTCCAGTCGGCCGTGGCACCACCACGGCGATACGATCCCCGTCTGGGGCTATCCGTCCGGCCAGCGCCAGCTCTACTAGCTGTGCACCGGCCAGACCGAGGTCGAGCGACTGCGGCTGCGCTGTGGTACCCGTGGCCGGGTCCAGAGCGAGCAACAGAAGCTCCTCCGGAATCGTTCTGCGGCTCTTGCCCATCCATGCCTCCCCGCGTGGATGAATGACAGGGTGACCCCTCTCACATTGGTCTGTCGAGAGCGCGTGGGGAGTTTGGGCGGGAACCAGTAGGTATGTCGTTCTCGTCTACCCGGGGGGTCAAGCCCCCAGCACAGGACACTGGTACATGGTTCGGACAGGGCTGGACTGTCCGGCGCTAAGTGGTGAGCGGTCGAGGAGGCATCGGTGGCGGGGACCCCCGACAAGTCGGAGCAGCAGACGCCGGGCGAGGACCCGCGCCTTGCGGTGGCGCGTTCGCGGGAGAAGCCCGTGGCGCCGGCGGGCGTGGATCAGGCGACGGCGGTGTTCTCCGCCCGGGACGTGACCGAGGGCTCCGCCGGTTCCGCGGACGCGGAGCCGGAGCCGGACTCGGTGGAACCGGCGGAGCCGGAGGCGGAGGCGGCGGGTGACGCGCGGCTCCGGGCCGCCGTGGCCGCCTGGGTCTCCTCCGACGCGCCTCCGGTCCCTTCGGCCCGCGAGGAACCGTCGGAGGAGGCCTCCGAGGACGCGTCCGAGGGCGCCGCTGCCGACGCCCCGGAGGGCGCCGAGCCCGTGAAGGCGGACGCCGAGGGCGATGAGGAGGCGGAGCCGTCCGAGGACGCCGCCGACGCCCCGGAGGCCGAGTCGACGGACGCCGCGGACGAGGAGCCCAAGCCGGCCGACGCCGAGCCCGAGCCCGAGCCGACGCCGGACGCGGAGCCGAAGGCCGACGCCGAGCCCGAGGCCGAGGAGAAGCCTGCTGAGCCGGAGGCCGAGCCCGCCGCGCCGGAGGCCAAGGCCGAGGACAAGCCGGCGGAGCCGGAGGCGGACGTAGAGCTGAAGGCCGAGGACAAGCCTGCCGAGCCGGAGGCGGACGTAGAGCCGAAGGCCGAGGACAGGCCTGCCGAGCCGGAGGCCGACGCGGAGCCGGAGGCCGAGGTCGACGACAAGCCTGCCGTCGACCAGGCCACCGCCGTCTTCAAGACCGTCGTCCCGCCGAAGGCCGAGGACAAGTCCGCCGCGCCGAAGACCGAGCCCGAGGACAAGCCCGCCGCGCCGAAGGCCGACGCGGAGCCGAAGTCCGAGGTCGACGACAAGCCCGTCGGTCCGAAGGCGGACGCCGGGCCGAAGGCCGAGCCCGAGGACAAGGCCGACGACAAGCCCGCCGGGCCGAAGGACGACGGCAAGTCGAAGGCCGAGGGCAAGCCCGCCCTCGATCAGGCCACCGCCGTGTTCAAGGCCGTCGCCCCGCCGAAGGTGGACCAGCCGACGACCATGCTGAAGTCGCCGGCCGCGAAGGACCCCGCGCCCGCCGCGAAGGCACCCACGGCCAAGCCTCAGCCGACCCCCGAGTCCGCGTCCGAGCGCACCAGCAGGTTCGTACCGCTGAAGCGGGACGAACCGGCCCCCGTGCCCGAGCCGGACACCCCGGAGCGCACGACCCAGCAGCCGCTTCCCCCGAAGCCCCCGCTGGACCTCCTGGCCGAGCTGACGAACACACCGCCGCCCCCGGAGACCGGCGTCCGCACCGCCGTGCGCCGCGTCAAGATCTGGACCCCGCTGGTCATCCTGCTCATCGTCGCGTTTGCGATCGTGCAGGCCGTCCGCCCCCTCCCGGCCCCGACCCTGGCGCTCACCGCGCAGGAGATGGTGACGTTCGAGGGCGGCAAGCCCAGCGTGCCGTGGCCCACCCAGGGCCAGGCCGCGATGGACGTCAACGGCATCGGCACGTTCGGCACCTCCGGCGACCAGAAGCCCGTACCGATCGCCTCCATCGCCAAGGTCATGACGGTCTACCTGATCCTGCGCGACCACCCGATCGAGGCCGGCGGCGACAAGGGCCCGAAGATCCCCGTCGACGCCACCGCGCAGAAGCACTACGAGACCGGCAAGGCGGAGAACGAGTCGGTGGTCAAGGTCACCGAGGGCCAGAAGATCTCCGAGTACGAGGCGCTGCAGGCGGTCATGCTGCCGTCCGCCAACAACATCGCGAAGCTGCTCGCCCGCTGGGACACCGGCAGCTCCTCCGAGGACGCGTTCGTCGAGAAGATGAACAAGACCGCGAAGGAGCTGGGGATGAAGAACACCCACTACACGGACCCCAGCGGCCTGGACAAGACGACCGTCTCGACCGCCGAGGACCTGGTGAAGCTGGGCCGCGCCGCGATGGAGAACGCGGCGTTCCGCGAGATCGCCCGCCAGCCCAGCTACATGGACCTCAACGGCGACAAGCAGAACAACTTCTTCGGCCTGGTCCCGACCGTCGCGATCGGCATCAAGACCGGCACGACCACCGCGGCCGGCGGCAACATCCTGTTCGCCGCGGAGAAGGAGGTCGACGGGAAGCGCCAGGTGATCATCGGCGCCGCCCTCGGCCAGTTCGGCAAGCCCGGCGTGGCCAACATCGACGAGGTCACCGGCGTGGTCCGCGGCCTCATCGAGTCCGGCCAGGAGGCGCTGACCGCCAAGAAGATCGTCAAGAAGGGCGATGTCGTCGGCCAGGTCGACGACGGCCTCGGCGGCACGACCCCGGTCGTCGCGACGAAGGACGTCTCCGCGGTCGGCTGGTCGGGCCTGACGGTCAAGCTTCAGCTGGACGCGCAGAAGGGCAAGGAGATCCCGCACACGGCGAAGGCCGGCACGGTGGTCGGCGTGCTCAGCGTCGGTGACGGAAAGAACGACGCCGTCGAGGTCCCGGTCGCTCTCCAGAGCGACCTGGCCGAACCGGGCTTCGGCGCGAAGATCAAGCGCGTCTCCTAGCCCCGGGGGTACGGCTGCGGAAGGCCGGGCGCGCGTCGCGCCCGGCCTTCTCGGCGCCCGCGCGCGGGCCGCGTGCTAGCGTCGCGAGACCGGGGCGCGGACGTTCCCTCGGTCGGCGGGATCGGTGACGACGACGGAACGTACGGGAGTGTCAGCAGTGGCCACAGCGGAGCCGACGCGCACCGACGACGACCCCGGCACGGACGCGGGCCGCGTCCGAATAGGGCCTCCCGGGGCACAGGACTCCGACTCCGGTGTCCGCGCCTGGCCGCGCCGGGCCGAGCGGCACCCCGTGCTGGTCGCCACGGCGGTCGCCGCCGCGCTCCACCTCCTGTGGTTCTTCACGTTTGCGAACAGTGGCGGTGACCTCGCCGCGCAGGACGCCTGGGCCGAGTTCGTCGGCCGGCACCCCGACTCCGCGTACAACCTCGCCTGGTACGGCGGCATGCACCCGGTGTCGTACAGCGTGGTGTCCCCGTATCTGATGTCCGTGCTCGGCGTGCGGACGACGATGATGATCGCGGGGACGCTGTCCGCGGCGCTGCTGACGATGATCCTCATCCGGACGCGGGTCGTCGCGCGCCCGCTGTGGCCCGCGCTCGCCGGTGTCTTCGCCCTGCTGTGCAACGCGGCGTCGGGCCGCGTCACCTTCGGGCTCGGCATGACGTTCGGCCTCGCCGCGGTCGCCGCCGTGTTCTGCTGGCCGTACCGCTGGCGCTACCGGCGCTGGGCGAAAGCCGCCGTCGCCGCGCCGCTGGCCGGGCTCGCGACGGCCTGCTCGCCGGTCGCCGGACTGTTCGTGGGCCTCGTCGCGGTGGCCCTGTTCCTGCAGAAGCGGCGCCCCGGCGCGTACGCGCTCGGGCTCGCGCCGGCCGCCGTGGTCGGGCTCTCGGCCTGGCTGTTCCCGTTCTCCGGCACCCAGCCGATGTCGTTCTGGTCGGCGCTGCTGCCGCTCGTGTACGGCGTGCTCTGCTACCTGCTGGTGCCCAAGGAGTGGGTGACGGTCCGGATCACCTCCGCCGTCTACAGCCTCTCCGTGCTGCTCGTCTGGCTGATCAGCTCGCAGATCGGGTCGAACATCACGCGGCTCCCGATGCTGTTCGCCGGGGTCGCGCTGCTCGCCGCGCTGCCGTTCACCGTGCCGCGTTCCCGCAAGTGGTACGTCATCGTCGTCACGTGCGTCGGCATGAACGTGTGGGTCGGCTTCAAGTCCGTCGACGACGTCGTCCACACCACCCCGGCCGCCTCCTGGGCCCGCGAACTGGCCCCGCTCGTCAACGAACTGCAGGAGGTCAAGGCCGAGCGTGGCCGCGTCGAGGTCGTCCCGGCCCGCTCGCACCGCGAGGCCTCCGCGCTCGCCCCGTACGTGAACCTGGCGCGCGGCTGGACCCGCCAGGCCGACATGAAGCGCAACCCGCTCTTCTACGACGACACCCTGAACGCGGCGAACTACCACGACTGGCTGGAGCGCTGGGCCGTGCACTACGTGGTGCTGCCCAAGGGCGAGCCCGACGGGGACGGCGGCGAGCGCGAGCAGGAGCTGGTGCTGCGCGGCCTGCCGTATCTGCGCCAGGTGTGGGGCGACGCGAACTGGCAGCTGTTCGCCGTCACCGACCCCACTCCGATGGCCGAACCGAACGCGGTGGTCGACGCCGCCGAGCAGAGCGAGCTGACCATCGAGGTCACCGAGCCGGGCCGGATCCTCATCCGCGTCCTGTACTCGCCGTGGCTGTCCGTCGTCGACGAGAACGGCGACAGTCTCGGCAGGCCGCAGGAGACGGAGGCGTCGAAGCGGGCCCGGGAGCGGGACGACAGCCTGCCGAAGAAGTACACGAACGCGCACGGCTGCCTCATGGAGGCCGAGGAGGACGCCTCCGGCGACCGCTGGACCGAACTCCTCGCCCCCCGCGCCGGCACCTACCGCCTGGCGGCCCCGGTCAAGATCCCCCGCGGCACCCCGTGCCCGGAGGAACTCCAGTAGTCACTTCTCGCCCCCCTGGCATGTGACGGGCATCACACGCGGGGGGCTGTCACATCCGTGCGGTGCGGCGGGTCGAGGGGGTGAGGTTCCCGCAGCGGGGGCCCGAACCGAGGAGTGCCTGATGTCCGTCGCCCATGTCGTCGTCACCATGTTCGCCGCCGTCCTGGTCGGCTTCTCCGCCGTGTCCGTCTTCACCCGCGCGCCCTGGGTGGTCAAGCCGATCGCCGACTACGGGATCCCGGCCGGCTGGATGCCGTGGCTGGGCACCGCGAAGGCCGCCGGCGCGCTGGGCCTGCTCGCCGGGCTCGCCGTCCCCGCGCTCGGCACGGCCGCCGCGATCGGGCTGATCCTGTACTTCGCCGGGGCCGTGATCGCGGTGGCGCGGGCCCGCTGGTTCTCGCACCTGGCGTTCCCGCTCGTGTACGCGGCCCCGGTGGTCGCGGCGCTGGTCCTCGCCCAGGCCGCATAGGCGGGGCCCGGGCGGGACCCCGGGTGGACTCTAGGCCCGCGTGTCCTGGATGCGGACGTGGACGTGCATGTCGTGCCAGCCGTCGGTGTGCAGTGCGGAGCTGCGCCGGGTGCCCTCCAGTGCGTAGCCGGCCTTCTCTGCGACCCGGCAGGACGGCTCGTTGCGGGTGGAGTGCAGGAGGTCGATGCGGTGGAAGCCGGCCGCCAGGGCCCAGTCCGTCAGCGTGGTCAGGGTCCTGGGGGCGGCTCCCTGGCCGCGGGCCTCGGGCAGCATCCAGTAGCCGATCTCCGCGACGCCCTCCACGAGGTCCATCGCGCGCAGCGCCATCCGGCCGAGCGGGGCGCCGTCGGCGGCCCGCGCCACGATCCACTGCGCGGCGGTCTCCTCGCGCCAGCCGCGCCGGACCTCCTCGATCCATTCGAGCGCCTCGTCGCGGGAGTCCATCGTGCGGGCGTGCCAGAACTGGAGCGCCGGGTCCTGGAACGCGGCGTGGACGGCGTCCGCGTCGGACAGCTCGGCCGGGCGGAGCAGGAGCGTTCCGTCGGCGGTGGGCAGGGTCGGCTGCGGGACGGAGGAGAAGGTGCCGGGCTTGATCGTGTTCACGAGCGCTGAGGGCATGCCCGCATGATGGCGACTCCACCGCCCGGACGCACCCGAGATTCCCCGTGCAGGTGACCTGACCAGCGGAAATGGTGCGTGTTGCAGCATGTGCACGCCTGTTGCGCGAGGCTTGTTACGGTCGGCCGGACCGGACGGAGCGCTACGAGGAAGGGGTCGCCCATGCACCCGCCGCCCATGCACCCGCACCCACCGGAGGTGCTCTGCGTCGGCGAGACGATGGCGCAGGTCACGCCCGTCGACGGCGGCGGCCTCGAACGCGGTGTCACGGCCCGCCTCGCGGTCGCGGGCGCCGAGTCCACCGTCGCCCAGTACCTCGCCGACCTCGGTCACCGCACCGCGTGGCGGAGCCGGGTCGGCGACGACCCCTTCGGGCGGCGGATCCGCACCGCCGTCGCGGCACGCGGCGTCGACGTCACCGGCGTGCGCACCGACCCCTCCGCCCCGACCGGCGTCTACTTCAAGGACCCCGCGCCCGACGGCGGCACCCGCGTCCACTACTACCGCGCGGGCTCGGCCGCCTCCCGGATGACGGCCGCCGACGCCGACGCCGTCGACCTCACGGGCGTACAACTCCTGCACCTGACCGGCATCACCCCGGCCCTGTCCGAGGGGTGCGCCGCGCTCGTGGCGGCGCTCATGGACCGGGCGCGGGCGGCCGGAACCCGGATCTCCTTCGACGTCAACCACCGCCCCGCGCTGTGGAGTTCACCCGGGGCCGCCGCGGCGGAACTGCTCGCGCTCGCCCGCCGGGCCGATGTCGTCCTGGTCGGCCGCGACGAGGCGGAGACCCTGTGGGGCACCCCCACGGCGCGGGACATCCGCGACCACCTCGCCCCGCGCGGCATCCTCGTGGTCAAGGACGGTGCGGTCGGGGCGACGGAACTCGCGGGTGAGGCACGGGAGTTCGTGCCCGCGCCCGCCGTGGCGGTCGTCGAGGCCGTCGGCGCGGGGGACGCGTTCGCCGCGGGCTACCTGAGCGGCCTGCTCCGCGAGCTGCCCGCACCCGCCCGCCTCGCCCTCGGCCACCGCTTGGCCGCCCGCACGCTGAGCAGCGTCGAGGACTACGTACCGGCCACCGGCGCGCTGTTCGCCGACGCGGAAGGAGAGTGACACCGTGTCGCAGACGGTCCGGCGGGCCATCGACATCCTGGAGTTCGTCGCCCGCGAACCCCGCACCCAGTCGCAGGTCGGCGAGCACCTCGGCGTGCACCGCTCGACCGCGCTGCGCCTCCTGGAGTCCCTCACCGACGGCGGGCTCGCACGCCGCCTGCCCGACGGCCGGTACGGGATCGGCCTGCGCCTCACGGGCCTCGCGCGGCTGGCCGAGGAGCAGTTCGGGCTGACCGACGTGGCCCGCGAGCATCTGCGCGGGCTCGGCGCCCGCACCGGCCACACCGTGCACCTCGCCGCGCTGGAGGACGACCGGATCGTCTACGCCGACAAGATCGACCCGGTCGACGGCATCCGTCTCTACGCCGAGATCGGCCGCCCCGTGACCCTGCACACCGCCGGAGTCGCGAAGGCGATCCTCGCGTGTCTGCCGCCCGAACGGGCCGCCGCGATCCTCACCGCGTCCTGCGACTTCGCCCCGCACACCCCGACGACGATCACCGACCCGGCCGCCTACCGCGCGGTGCTCGACGCGACGCGGGACCGGGGCTGGGCCGTCGACGACGGCGAGTACGAGGACTACGTGAACTGCCTCGCCGCGCCCGTACGGGACAGCGGCGGCGCGGTCGTCGGCGCCGTCTCCGTCACGGCGCTCAAGGCGCGCGCCGACCTGCCCGCACTGGAGGCCGGTGTCCTGCCGGATCTGCTGTCCACCGCCGCGACGATCTCCGAGGAGCTGGGATGGCGCCCCTGAATCCGTCGTTCGAGGAACTGTTCGCCGGGGTGCCGGTGATGGCGATCCTGCGCGGGATGCCCGCCGGCCGCACCGTCGAACTCGCCGTCCGTGCCTGGGAGCTGGGCATCGAGTGCGTCGAGGTGCCGGTGCAGGACGAGGCGGCCGGACGGGTCCTCGCCGAGGTCGTCGCGGCCGGTGCCGAGCGCGGCAAGCCGGTCGGCGCGGGCACGGTCACGTCGGCGGAGCGGCTGGCGCGGGCGGTGGCGGCCGGCGCCGCGTTCACGGTCGCGCCGGGCCTCGACGCGGGGGTGGCGCGAGCCAGCGTGGAGGCCGGGCTGCCGCATCTGCCCGGGGTCGCCACGCCCACCGACGTCCAGGCCGCGCGGGCCCTCGGCCTCGACTGGCTGAAGGCGTTCCCGGCGAGCGTGCTCGGGACCGGCTGGTTCCGGGCGATGCGGGGCCCGTTCCCCGAGGTGCCGTTCGTCGCGACGGGCGGCATCGACGCCGAGAACGCGTCCGCGTACCTGGCCGCCGGGGCGCGGGTCGTCGCGGTCGGCTCCGCGCTGGAGGACCCGGAGCAACTGCCCCGGCTCGCCGCGCTCCTGAGTCGCGTACCCAAGCCGAACTGAGTACGAGCGCGCTGTTGCGGCCCGGCCGCGCCCGCGATCCTGAGGACATGAGCAGCAGATCCTCTTCCTCCGCCGGGCGCCGCTCGGCGCTCGTGACTCTCGCCCTGGCCGGCTGCGCGGCGGCCGGGTGGGCCGTCTGGCTCGGCTGGGACCAGACGCGCGACGTGCACCCCGACGGCTCGGTGTCGGGCCCGTACGAGGCCTGGCAGGTCGTCGGCCTGGTCCTGACCCTGCTGGTCCCGGCCTGCTGGGCGACCCTGCGCGGCCATGCGAGGGCCTTCGTCATCGGCACGACCGCCGGCTTGGCGGTCGCCGCCGGCTACGACTGGTCGGACGACGCCAGCGGGCTCTTCCTGGTCGGCGTGACCATGCTGATCGTGGGGGCGCTGGCCGGGACCGCGCTGGTCACTGCGGTGATCAACGCGATGACCGGCGCCGTACGGGGCTGGGGCCGGCGCCCGGCGCACTGAATCCAATGGCGCCAGGCCCGCTGAAGGACGGCCGGGCGCGCTGACGGACACCCGGGCGCGCTGGATGCGCGCGCCCGGCCGCCGTCCCTCACCGCTGCTCGCGCACCACCATCGCCGAGCCGCCACCGCGCCGCTCCGGCTCCGCGACCGCCGTCACCGAGCCGTGCGGGCCGAACTCCAGCGCCGCGACCGCCCCGATCTCGGGCGACGGCGTGAACGCCTCCGGGGCGAGCACGAAGTGGTGCCCCAGGGCCTCCAGAGCGGGGGCCTCCGGCGAGTCGAGGAACGCCGGCTCGGCCTCCGTCGTCGCGCGGTTGCGCTGCGAGATGCGGGGCGCGGCCACCGCCTCGGGCAGGGACATCCCGAGGTCGATGCGGTTGACCAGGGTCTGCAGCACGGTCGTGATGATGGTGGCGCCGCCCGGCGACCCCACCGCGAGCTGCGGCTCACCGTCGCGCAGGACGATCGTCGGGGACATGCTGCTGCGCGGTCGCTTGCCGGGACCGGGCAGGTTCGGGTCCGGGACGCCCGGGGTCAGCGGCGCGAAGTCGAAGTCGGAGAGCTCGTTGTTGAGCAGGAACCCGCGCCCCGGCACCGTGATCGCGGATCCGCCGGTCTGCTCGATGGTCAGGGTGTACGAGACGACGTTGCCCCAGCGGTCGGACGCCACGAGGTGCGTGGTCGAGGGCCCCTCGTGCGGCTCCTGGGCGCCGGTGCCGCGCACGCAGCCGGAGCCGTGCGGGGCGCTCGGGTCGCCGGGTGCGAGCGGGCTGGTCAGCGCCTGGTCGGGACGGATCAGGCAGGCCCGGTCCTTGGCGAACTCCTTGGACAGCAGCCCCGCCGTCGGCACGTCGGAGAACGCCGGGTCGCCCACCCACCGGTTGCGGTCCGCGAACGCGATCCGGCTCGCCTCCAGGTAGTGGTGCAGTGCCTGGGTCCGACCGCCGGCCGACAGGTCGTAGTTCTCCAGGATGTTCAGAGCCTCACCGACCGTGGTGCCGCCGGACGACGAAGGCGCCATGGAGTACACGTCGGAGCCGCGGTACGTGGTGTGGGTCGGGGTACGCGGGATCGCGCGGTAGTCCGCGAGGTCCGAGAGCTCCATGGACCCGGGCCGCACGTGACGCGTCGAGCCCTCGGCGACCGGCGGATGCTGCACCGTCCGCACCACGTCCCGCCCGACGGCCCCGCCGTTCATGGCGCCGGCGCCCTCGCGGGCGAGCTGCCGATAGGTGCGGGCCAGATCGGGGTTCCGGAACCGGGAGCCCACGACGGGCAACTCGCCGTGCGGCAGGAAGAGTTCGGCCGTCGAGCTGAAGTCACGGAACCGCTTCTCGTTCATCGCGGTCTGCGCGCGGAACTCGTCGTTGACCACGAACCCCCGCTCCGCGATCCGCGTCGCGGGCCGCAGCGCCTGCTTCAGGGGGACGGTGCCCCAGTCGTCCAGCGCCTTCTGCCAGGTCGCCGGAGTGCCCGGAACGCCCACGGACAGACCCGAGTTGACGACCTCGTCGAACGGCAGCGGCTTCCCGGTCGCCGGGTCCAGGAACGCGTCCGGCCGCATCCGTGCCGGCCCCGTCTCCCGCCCGTCGATCGTCTTCACGGTCCGGCTCGCGGCGTCGTAGTACACGAAGTACCCGCCGCCCCCGATCCCCGCCGAGTACGGCTCGACGACCCCGAGCGCGGCGGCCGTGGCGACCGCCGCGTCGACGGCGTTGCCCCCCTTGCGGAGCACGTCGAGCCCGGCCTGAGAGGCGTACGGGTTCACACTGGACACCGCGCCACCGCTGCCGGTGGCGACGGCCTGCTTGGCCGGAGGGCTCGCCTCCGGCCGGCCGGTGTCGGCACTCGCGGGGGGACTCAGTACGGGGAGCAGGAGCGCGGCCGCGCAGGCGGCGGCGCCCGCGCTGTGACGGACAGCCATCATCAGTGAAGCCTCCGAAGATCAACGGCGAGGGAACCGCCGCCGACCCTGACAGCGTCCGGCCAGGTCAGCAACGAGGCGCGGGAAGATTTGCGTGAGATCTGAGGTTCCTGACGAGTAGGACCACTCGATCAAGCCACCCCCACGGACATCGCTACTCGGAGTGCTGCGCGTACGAAGGCCACTTGCCGTCGTGGAACTGCGCGGCCCAGTAGTGCGGCTGCAGCTCGGCGAGCGTCCGGCCCTCCCAGCGGGTGGGATCGCCCGCATGCGGTACGGCGACCTCCACCTCCGGCCCCCAGAGCGCGAGCCGCTCCTGGCACACCCCGCAGGGCGGCAGGATCAACACCCGTCCGTGCTCCAGGTCCCGGCAGACACAGACAGAGGCGGTGACGGCCCGGTCCAGGGTGTAGGCCTGGATGAACGCGCCGGTCTCCTGGCAGAGGGCGACGGACCCGTGCATGTTGTCGAGCCCGACGCTGGTGAGGATCCCGCCGTCGGCGACCCGTACGGCGGCGGCCCCACCGGGCTCCCCGGCGGGCCAGCGCCGGTCCATGAGCGCGAGCGCGGCGTCGACCAGTTCCTGATCAAGTCCCATGAGGCGAGTCTGCCAGCCCCCGCCCAACTCTCCTCGCCCGTAGGCAAAATGAGCCCATGGACGCTGGACTGGCCGCACTGCTCGGCGCCGCCGCGGGCTCGCTCGCCACCCTCGGCTCCGCGCTGGTCACGGGACGCGCGGCGGCGCGCGCCCAGTTCGACCAGGCCCGCCGGCAGCACCGCCGGGAGGCGTACGCGACCTACCTGGCGGCGGTGTACGACCGCGATGTCGCCCTGGACGCGGTGCGCGAGGCACTGCGCGGCGACCGCCCTGACCCGCGGCAGATCGAGGAGCGCCTTGAGCACTTCGCCGACCGGGCGCGCGCCGTCCACCGAGCGGCCGAGTTCGTCCTCCTCGAAGGCCCGCGTTCGGTGGCGGAGGCGCTGTACCGCACGGTGCACGCGGCGGACGATCTCGCGCAGGTCGTCCGCCGCATGGCCCGCGACGCCCGCGCGGGCGACACCACCCGACGGAACACGGACACGACCCTGGCCGCCCACCACGAGCACCTCGCCTACCAGGCGGTGAAGGGCCTGCGCGCGGCGGCAGCGGAGGTGCTCGACGGCGCGCGGGTGTGAGGCGCGTGACGGGTATCGTGCGGAGATGACCGGTGACGAGGGAGCACGCCTGGGGGCAGAGGCGGCGAGTTGCCTGGCGCAGGCCGGTCTCGTCCGGGTCGAACCAGGGCTGACAGACGCGGAGTTCGCGCGCATCGAGCGGGAGTACGCGTTCGCGTTCGCGGACGACCACCGCGCATTCCTGGCGGCGGGCCTTCCGGTCAACGACTCTGTGCCCGGCGACGGCCCCTGGCCGGATTGGCGTGACGGCAGTCCGGACGACCTACGGGAACGCCTCGCCTGGCCGGTCGACGGAGTCCTCTTCGACGTCGAGCACAACGTGTTCTGGCACGAGGCCTGGGGCGAGCGCCCCGACGACCGCGCGGAGGCGCTGGCCCGCGCGCGGCGCCACCTGGCCGAGGTGCCGGTCATGGCCCCCGTGTACGGCCACCGGTACCTCCCCGCGATCCGGGGCGGCCAGGGCCACCCCGTACTGTCCATGTGGCAGACCGACATCATCTACTACGGGGATGACCTGCTCGATTACGTACGCAGGGAGTTCGGCGTGCCGCTCCGCGACACCGCCGACGCCGACGCCGAGAAGTGCGGTCCGCGGGCCACGGTCCCCTTCTGGCGGGACCTGCTCTGAGGCGTGGCGGCAGGCGCACCCGGATTCCTGACCGGCGCCTTGTCGTACCCCGTGGTTACGCTGCGGGAATGAACGCGATGTGGGATGCCCTGGCCGCGACGCCCCTTCCGGAGGTGCGGCGGCGGGCGGCTGTGATGGACGAGCTGGCCGAGGTCGCGCCGGTGGCGGTGGCCGGTGCGCGGCGGCTGGCCTGGAACGACGGGGGAGGCCAGTCCGCGGTCTGGTACTTCGCGGAGGACGGCCGTGTGCTGCTGCTGACCTTCGACCACGAGACGGACCTGAACCTGTA
Source organism: Streptomyces sp. NPDC025806 (assembly GCF_055558275.1). Classification (NCBI taxonomy): domain Bacteria; kingdom Bacillati; phylum Actinomycetota; class Actinomycetes; order Kitasatosporales; family Streptomycetaceae; genus Streptomyces; species Streptomyces sp. NPDC025806. The sequence goes on from NZ_JBVHMU010000022.1 coordinate 62,437, forward strand.
CGCCGAGGGGGACTACGCCCTTCAGGAGTCCCTCTACGAAGGCGTCCCCGAGGACCTCGTCGTCCTGGTCCGCGACCAGCCCGAGAACTACGAGTCGCTGAACCTGACGGACTCCGCGACCGGCCGGAGCATTCACTACGCGGGCGGCGTCTTCTGGTACGACGGCACGCGCTGGTACGTGGCCGACGGGCTGGCGAAGCACTGTCAGGCCGAGGGCCTGGACCTGTTGACCGAGTCCGGCTTCGACTACTGCCTGGACGGTTACCTCCTCGGCCAGGACTTCACCCCGGAGTCCGTCGCGGCGCAGCGGGACGAGGACGGGCAGTACGAGGACGAGAAGGAGAAGGAAGCGGACCTGCTCGCGCTGCGCGAGATCTTCGCCCGGCACGGTCAGGCGGGCCCCGGCCGGGGCTAGCGGCGGGTCAGGACCTCCGCGATCCGGGAGAACCCGTCCGCGCCGTGGCCCAGTGCCACCGTGCGGCGGGCCAGACCCTCGGCGGCGCGCATCACACCGGTGTCGATGCCGTGGGCCTCGGCGGCGTGCACGACGTGGGCCATCGTCGACACCGCGGAGGTCAGCGGATTGCCTTCGCCCGAGTAGCCGCCGTCCTCGATGTCCTCGGCCGTCCCCTGGAAGATCGCTGGCAGGATCGCGCCGATCCCCTGTGCGAACGGGGCCAGTTGACGCGGCGAGACGCCCTCCGCCCGCGCCAGGGCCAAGGCGTGCGTGTAGCCGGTCATCGCGGTCCAGAAGATGTCGAGCAACGCGATGTCGTAGGCCGCGGCGCGTCCGATGTCCTCGCCGAGGTGGGTGTGATCGCCGCCCAGGACGTCGAGCACCTGCCGGTGTTCGCGGTACAGCTCCTCGCTGCCGCTGAAGAGCAGGACCGCCTGAGGCGTACCGATCGTGGGCGTCGGCGTCATGATGGCCCCGTCGACGTAGCGGATGCCGTGCTCGTCGGCCCAGCGCCCGGTGTCCCTGGCCCGGTCCGGGGTGTCGGCGGTCAGGTTCACCAGGGTGCGGCCCTTGAGCGCGGCGGTGACGGCGTCCTGGCGCAGCACCGCGTCCGTGGCGTCGTAGTTCACCAGGCACACCACGGTGAGCGGACTCGCCGCGACCGCCTCCGCGGCGCTGGCAGCTCCGATCGCCCCGCGTCCGAGGAGCTCGCGGTCCCGGCCCGGGGTGCGGTTCCACACGGTGGTGCGCACGCCGGCGGCCACGAACGCGCCGGCCAGCGCACGGCCCATCGGGCCCAGCCCGATCACCGTGACGGCGGTGGACACGAGGGAAGAAGACATGACGGAACTCCCTTGTACGTAGGGTGAGAAAGGCGAAGCCGAGAAAGGCGAACCGGGTCGACGGGCGGGGAGGAGCGAGGAGATGACACGCGTCCGGGTCGACGATCCCGGTGTCTGCGGGGTGGCCGTGGCGGTCGCCGCCATCGACGGCAAGTGGAAGACGCTGCTGCTGTGGCTGCTGGAGGCCGGCCCGCACCGCCCCGGCGAGCTGCGCCGCAAGGTCCCGCGGATCAGCGAGAAGGTGCTGACCCAGACCCTGCGCGAGATGGAGTCGGACGGACTCGTCCACCGGGAGGTGTACGACGTGGTGCCCCCGAAGACCGTCTACTCGCTCACCGAGTCCGGCCTCGAACTCTCCAAGGCACTGGCCCCCCTGTCCGACTGGGGCCACCGCCGCCTGGACCGACTCGCCGCCGACCGTCCCGCGCCCTGACCCCGGACTCCGGACTCCGGACCCTGGTCCTCCTCCCCGTCCTCCTCCCCGTCCTCGTTCCCGGCCGAGATCAGGCTCTCCCGGCGCGGCGGAGGCGACAAGTACCCACAAAAAGGTGGGTGTCGTTTGATGCCGATTTGCGCAACCATCGGGCCCGGGGGAACCGTCTAAGAAGGTGACCCCTTGCTGTCGGGGTCGGTCACTTCGAGTGATGGAGGCGTACATGCCATGTTCCGCTCCACATCTCACCTCCCGTCCCGCGTCACGGCCGTCGCACTGACGGCTGTCCTCGCCGGCCTGGGAGCCGCGGGAGCCGCGTCGAGCAGTTCACCGGCCGCGGCCCCGACCTCGGCCGGCCCGCGGACCTGCGCACTGGGCGACCTCTACCTCTCCATGGGGCGCAAGGAAGGCGCGGCGGGCTCGCTCTACTGGACCATCCGGTTCACGAACACCAGCATCACCAGCTGCTCCCTGCGCGGCTACCCGGGCGTCAGCGCCCTCGACACGGCCCACCGTCAGATCGGCCCGGCCGCCCGCCACACCGGGGAGCACTACTCCACGGTCACGCTCGCCCCCGCCCACTCCGCCTCCGCGGTGATCCGGACGACGAACGGCCCCCTGGGCGGCCCCTGCCTGCGCACCGGCACCTACCTGAGGATCTATCCCCCGGGCTCCTACCACGCGGCCCTCGTCCCGGCCCGCTGGACCATCTGCTCACACCTCTTCGATGTGGCCCCGGTCAAGCCATAGCCGCTGTCGTGACCCGGTGCCGCGCACCGGGCCACGACGACATACGTGATGCCTGCCCGTGGGGGATCAGCTACGGGTGATCTCCACCGTCGCCTCCGCGGAGGAGGCCGTGTGCCAACGGTCGCCTGTGTACGTCACGACGTAGCGGACCTCGCCGGGCCTGGCCGGGGTGTCGGTCGCCGTGAAGGTGCCGTCGGCCGCCACCGGTACGGAGCCCAGGGAGACGCCCTCAGGGTTGGCGGCGTCGTGACGGGTCACCGTGACCGTGGCTCCGGGAGCGATGCCGGGGGACAGCGTGCCGGTGAGGGTGAGCGTCCGGCCCTTCCTGCTGGTCGCCGGAGCGACGAGGTCGAGGCTCGTCTGCACCGGCGTGGAGACCGGGAGGGAGTGGAACCGGAGCCCCATGACCCCGCTCTCGTTCGTCACGGCGAAGAGCCGGCTCCCGTCGGGCGCCCAGGCCAGGCCCCGGACCACCGGGGTCTGCGTGGCGGCGCCCACCTCGACCGAGGTCAGCGGGGCCGAGGCCTGCGGAGCGTAGACGGACACGTCCGGTACGTCGGCGCTCGTGTTCTGCGTGGCCCCCGCCACGGTGCCGTCGGGTCCGGCGGCGACGGCCACGGGCGAGGCCGGGGACGGAGCGGCATGCGTCGCCACGTCCGACAGATCGTCCAGGCGGAAGGCCCGGTACCCGGGCGAGATGAGGGCGGCGGTCAGGATCGAACGGCCGTCCGGTGTCACGTCGATGTCGCGCAGACCGTTCATCTCGGTCCCGGACAGCACCCGTCGCTTGGTCATCACGGGTGAGCCGCTGCTCACGTCGTACACCGTGAGGGTGTTGCGGTTGGGGTCACCGGTGCCGACCACCAGCACGTTCGGGTCGGCGGGGGAGGCGACGAGCTCCGCCCCGAAGTCCAGCGAACTGTCCAGCCCCAGTGCGACGACCGGCTCGGCGGCGCCGATGTCGATCGACCCGAGGTCGCCGCCGGTGCCGTAGCCGAACCACAGCTTCCCGCCCGCGACCGCCACGCCCCACGGGGCGATGCCGTCCCCCACGTGGTACCGCGCGGTCTCCGTCAGCGTCACGGTGTCGTACGCCACGATGGTGTCGATGTCCCGCGCGGCCACGTACAAGGTCTGTTCGTCGGGCGAGAGCGCCAGCCCGCCGGCCCCGGGCAGGCCGCCCAGCCATGTGCTCTTCCCGTCGTAGTCCGACACCACGACCCGGCCGTCGGCGCCGGCCGGCATGCTGAGGAAGATCTTCTGGTGACTCCCGTCGACCTTCATGTCGGCGAGTTGGTACAGCGGCAGCGACACACCCGTCGCCGCGTACGCCGGGGCCGTCCCCGGTATCGCCAGAACTAAGGAACCGAGCGCCGCGGCGAACGTGGCACTCAGCATGCGTCTGGATCCGCGCATGGCGGAAACCCCCTCTGTGTCCTGTGAGTTCACGCCGGCAGCCCCCCTCGACCGGCCGGCGGAGACGGCGTCTGACGCCGCCGACGATCATTCTGCGCCGGAATGTGAGCATCCAGTGTTCTTACTGTCGAGAAAAGACGAGAAAGTAGGCGCCGGGCCCAGGGGCACCACCGACGCGCGCCCCGCTTCCCCCCGGCACGTCTACTGGCGGGCCCCCGACCGACCCGAGCGATCCCGACCAGGAAGAACGCGCCATGACCCAGCAGATCCTCGAACGTGCCGCCGGATACACGCACCGGTTCGACACACTCTTCGAGGAGTACTTCGACGGGGTGGGCGCCCGACTGGACGCCCCGTCCTTCAGCCGGTTCGCCCCCGAATGCCTGCGCCTGCTGCGGGAGTTGTCCCTCCGGGGCGGAAAGAGGATGAGGGTCGTCGTGCTGCACGAGGCGGCGCGTCTGGTGACGGACGAGCCGGTCGAAGGGCTGGACGCCGCCGCACTGAGCATCGAGCTGCTGCAGACCCACGGTCTGGTGCACGACGACCTCATCGACGACAGCCCCGTCCGCCGCGGCGGCCCCTCCACCTACTACGCCTACCGCGCGCGGTTCCCCGACCACCCGCAGACGGCCCTGGGCCTGACCGTGCTCGCGGGCGACCTGGCCCTCGCCCTGTCGCAGCGGGTGCTGCTGGAGGCGCCGGTGCCCATGGCGGTGCGGCAGGCCATGATCCAGGTCCAGACGCGGGCGGCGGCCGACACGTTCCTGGGCCAGATCATCGACCTGGAACGCGACTTCGCCGCCGCACCGGACGAAGAGGTCCTGCACTGCGTGGCCGACTACAAGTCGGCCCGCTACTCGGTCCTCGCACCCCTGCAACTCGGCCTCCTGGCCGCGGGCGAGGAGCCCGCGCGCTTCGAGAAGGAGCTGCGCGCGTACGCGCGGGCGGTGGGCATCTGCGGGCAGATGCGTGACGACTACCTGGACCTGTTCGGCGACGCGGCCACCCTGGGCAAGCCGATCGGCACCGACCTGCGCGACGGCAGACACAGCTACGCCGTCCACGCCCTGCTGGCGGCCTCCGACGACGCCGAGCGCCGCGTGTTGCGGGCCGCGCTCGGCGACCCGAACTGCTCACCGGAGACCCTCGCGGCGGTCCGGGAGATCGGGGAGCGCCGGGGCGTGCCGGCCCGTATGCAGACGGCCATGAACCGCCGCGCCGATGAGGCGTCAGCGGTCGCCGCGGGTTGGCGCTCGCGCTGGCGCGAGGAGGCCGTCACCTTCTTCGAACGACTGCCGCGGTGGAGTGTCGAGCGGGCGAGGTGATCAAACGGCAGGTCATGCGTTTGCCGCTGCCCACACGACGCAACGACTGATTCCGACAGAGGACGCGTCTCCTGCTCACCGTTCCCCCGCTTCCGGCGCAACCCGCGTGTATCCGGCCTCCACTGCGCGGCGTAACCACTCACGAGCCTCGTCTTCCTCACCACGTCGGCTCAGCCAATACGCCAGATTCGCCATGGCCGGCGGAGATCCGCAGTCCGCCGCGTGCCGGTAGACCACAAGGGCGCCATCTTGATCGCCCGCGTGATCAAGGGCGAGCGCGAGGTTGAACAGCTGAAGTCCGGCCCTGTGAGGCGTCAACTTGGACAGATACTGCTGCTCGATGTACTCCAGGCCATCGCGGCGGTAGGCCTTGAGCAGGAGATTCGTCGTGCTTCTGGTACCCAGCGGGGTGGAAAGCCAGGCAAGCGGCAAACCGATGAAGACCGCCAGAGCCGCGATCACCCACGACACCCAGGTCGGTGCGCCAACCACCGAATGGCTCCACCCCGTGACGGCTCCGAGGACGAGTACCACCGGAACTCCCGCCGAGACCGCGAAGAGCAGCACGAGCGAACGTCTACTCCAGCCGTAAGTCACTTCATAAGGTGAGCATGTCGAGCAACGTGCTACAAGGGCCAGTCACTCCCGAGGTCCTCTACGACGACGATCCGAAGAGCCGCCGTCGTCGAGTCGTCCCGCTCCCGGGCCTCTGCATCGCGCCACTGCGCCGGCACCGGATGCGGCAAGCAGCTGCTCACATGGATCGGCTGCTCAGGAAGTGTCGCGGTCGGCAGTGATCACCCGCGGTGATGTCGAACCTGGATGTCAAAGGCCACCTACCAAGATCGGTAGGTGGCCTTTGCGCTGGTGCCCCCGGCAGGATTCGAACCTGCGACACCCGCTTTAGGAGAGCGGTGCTCTATCCCCTGAGCTACGAAGGCGCGGGGACAGCCTAGCGGATCGGGGTGGTGGGGCGGGATGGAGTGAGGGGGTGGATCGGGCGGGGGTCAGTCCGTGCGGACCGCTCGGAGGAAGGTCTGGGTGAAGGTCTCGATCGCCACCTGCTGGGGTGGGAGTTCGACGTCCGGGAGCTGGGCGAACGACGGGCGCAGCAGATAGTGGAGGACGACCGGGCTGGTCATCTGCTGGATGAGGAGGATGCGGGGCAGGTCGCGGACGCGGCCCGCGGCGACCTCGTCGTCGAGCCAGGCGCCGACGGCGCCCAGCATGCGGGGGAAGATCCGCTGGAAGAGGGCGTGGATGCCGGGGTCCGCTCCCGGGCGGGCGAAGACCTCGGCGAAGAAGGCGGCCAGGACGCGGGGCTCCCGGTCGAGGGCCGTCACGAAGAGTCCGTACACGCGACGGACCGTGGTCTCCAGATCGGCGCGCGGGCCCTTCAGGAGTTCCTCCACGTCGACGACGGGGCTGTAGCGCTCGAAGACGGCGTGGAGCAGCTCGTCGCGGCCGCCGAACGCCGCGTACAGGCTGTGGACCGAGCAGCCGGCCGCCGCCGCGACCCGCTCGAACGTCACCATGACGAGACCCTGCTCGCTGATCAGCGTGGCCGCGGCGTCGATCGCGCGCTCCCGCACGGGCTTCTGCGTGCCCGGTTCGATGCCCGCCGCGCGCAGGGCTTCTTCGAGGGCGCTGCGCGTGCCGCCCAGCCGGCGCATGAGCGTGCTGCGGGAGATGTCCGCTTCCTGGGCGATCTCGCGGAGGGTCACGTCGGCCACGGGGACGCCGCGGGACGCCGCCACGCGCAGTGCGGCGTCGGTGATCTCCGGCGGGACGGGGGGCTGAGGCGAGGACGAGTCATCGGTGTTTGACACATGACACAATGTACCCTGTAATCGAGTATCAGGCGAGCATCGGTGACGGGTGATCCGTCGCCTGTCGTCGCGCGCCGTGCACCGCCCCGGCATCCTTCGCCCGCGACCGGGCCGTACGCAAGGAAGCGATCCTCATGACCACGACCACGACCACGCCCACGACCACGGACGAGACTCCGGGCGGCACCGTCCGGCGGCTGATCGTCGTCGTCCTCGGGCTGACCGCCCTCGTCACCGTGATGCTCTGCGCCTTCGCCCTCCCGTCCGCCAAGGGCGGCCCGCACGACGTGCCCGTCGGTGTCACCGGACCGCAGCAGGTCACGCGGGTCCTGGAACAGAAGCTGGCGGGCGACGCGTGGGACGTCCGTGTCTACGACGGGCCCGAGCAGCTCCGCTCCGCGATCCGGGATCGCGACCTCGCGGGCGGCCTCGCCGTCACCCCCGGCGGCATCGAGCTCTACACCGCCACCGCCGGCGGCCCCTCCGCCACCGGCGCCCTCACCGCCCTCGGTACGCAGCTCGCGGCGCAGCAGCACGCCGAGCTGACGGTCCACGACCTGGTGCCGTTCACCGCCGACGACCCGCGCGGGGCCGGGCTCACCGCCGCGCTCCTTCCGATGATCTTCGGCGGGATCTTCCCGGCCGTGATCCTCGGGCGGGTCTTCCCCGGACACCGCGGACTGCGGGCCCGGCTGGTCGGCGTCCTCGCCTTCGCGGTCGTGGCCGGCGCCTCCGTCGCCGCCTTCCTCCAGTACGGCACCGGGACCCTCGACGGCGACTACGCGCTCACCGCCGCCGGCATGGCGCTCGGCATGGCCGCCCTCGCCTCCGTCGTCATCGGCCTCCAGGCGCTGTTCGGCGGAGTGGGGCTCGGGATCGGCGGCGCGGTGATGATGCTGCTGGGCAATCCGCTCTCCGGCCTGGCCACCGGCCCGCACTGGCTGCCCGCCGGCTGGGCCCTGCTGGGCCAGCTGCTGCCGCCGGGAGCCTCCGGCAGCCTCCTGCGCGCCAACGGTTTCTTCGACGGGACGGGCGCGGCCAGGCCCGCGCTGACCCTGGCCGTGTGGGTGGTCGTCGGCATCGCACTCGTCGTCCTCGCGGACCTGCGCGGCCGGCGCCGGGCCACCGAGGGCGACATGGCCGAGCCGGAGCGCGCCGAGGCCGTGGCCGTCTGAGGCGTCACGCGGACAGCGGGCGCCGACGGCATCTCGGGAGGCCGGGGGGCGGGGGGCGTGCTATTCCGGAAGGGCGAGGTAAACGAGGGGGGCACGTCTGTCGGCGAGGGTCGGGTGAGTCCGGCCCACCGGCCTACTGAGTGGAGGTCCACTCATGACCCCGTTCCCGAACGCACTCGCCGTCGACTTCACCGGCGGCCTCAACGACGCCTGGTCGAAGGTCGCCCAGTTCGTGCCGAAGCTGATCGGCTTCCTGGTCGTCCTGGCCATCGGCTGGTTCGTGTCCAAGATGATCGCCCGCGTCCTGGACCGGGTCCTGCGCAAGGTCGGCTCGGAGAAGCTCGCCGAGAAGGCCGGCGCGGCCAAGATGCTCGAAGGGTCGAAGTACGACACCACCGGGATCGTCTGCAAGGTCGTGTACTACGCCCTGCTGCTGATCACGCTCCAGCTCGGCTTCGGGGTCTTCGGCAGCAACCCCGTCTCCACGATGCTCAACGGCATCGTCGCCTGGATCCCGCGCGGCATCGTCGCGATCGTGCTGGTCGTGGTGGCCATGGCCGTCGCGAACGTCGTCCGGGACATCGTCACCAACGCCCTGTCCTCCGTCTCGTACGGGAAGACCGTCGGGACCATCGTGTGGGCCTGCATCGTGGCCCTCGGCGTGATCGCCGCGCTCGGCCAGGCCGGGATCGCGACGACCGTCACGCAGCCGGTCCTCTACGCGGCTCTCGCGGCTGCCGCGGGCATCATGATCGTCGGCGTCGGCGGCGGGCTCATCGGCCCGATGCGCCAGCGCTGGGAGCGGTGGCTGAACAAGGCCGAGGAGGAGACCGCGAAGGCGCGCGGCGTCGGCAGCACCGGGGCGTACCAGGCGGGTCGCGAGGACGCGCTCACCCACCAGCCCGTGCAGGAGCGGGAGCGCACCGACCCCCGGGCCGGTGGTTCGACGAGCGGTTGAGTTCGACCAGCGGCCGAGGGCAGTGAGCGGCCGAGTTCAGCAAGCGGCTGAACGGTCTCCGTTCAGCAGGTCGTGCCGCTTCACCAGCCAGCTGATGGCGGTGAGGCGGCACACCGCGTAGTCGTGGCCGACCGGCTCGCGCCAGTCCGTCTCGTCGAGGGCGTCGAGGAACCCCAGCGCGTAGTCGGAGAGGAGCTCGGCGTCGGGCGCCGGCGGTTCGAGGGCCGCGCCGGTGGCCTCCAGGCGGTCGCGGAGCGCCGACACGTGCTGGTCGACGGCGGCCGTGAAGGCGGGCTCGAAGGCGAATTCGGCGAAGCGTGGGCCGTACGCCTCGCTCACCCGGGCGAGAGGGGACATTCCTCAAAAGTACGGGGGCGGGGGTGGCCGGGGGAGGGCCTTTCGGGGTGCCATTGGTCACTGCGTTCGTCCCCTGATGTCCCTGTCTGTCGGGGCCGAAAGACCCAGTGCGCGCCCCCTGCGCGTCCGGTGCGCCCGGCGGGGCCGACGCGCGTCTTGACGGGCGCCGGGACCGGCCGCGTAGCGTCCCGGCATGGATTCCCTGGACGCGCTGCTGACCGCTCCGGGCGCCCCCTTCTGCGTCGAGCGCGGCGCGGACGGGCGCCTCGTGTACGCCGGAGGGCCGCGCACCCTGCGGGAGTTCGCCGAGACGACCTGGGCGTACGGCGACACTCCGTTCCTGATCACGGAGGACGGGCGGACGACGTACGGCGAGTTCTTCGCCGCCGCGTCGGCCCTCGCCCGCCGCTTCCTCGATCCGGACGAGGGCTACGGGCTGCGGCCCGGCGACCGTGCCGTGATCGCCATGCGCAACCACCCCGAGTGGCAGACCGCCTTCTGGGCCGCCCAGCTCGCCGGGCTGGTCGCCGTCCCGCTGAACGCCTGGTGGACCGCCGACGAGTGCGCGTACGCCCTCGACGACTGCCGGCCCGGCGTGCTGATCGTCGACGGGGAGCGCTACGAGCGGGTCCGGCCCTGGCTGGACACGGCCGCCGCGCCGCCGTGGACGCTGGTGTGCCACGGGGAGGGGCTCGTCGTCGACGGGCCTCGCGTCGAGCGGTACGAGGAGCTGCCCGCCGCCGATCCGCTGCTCGGGCCGCCGGACGTGGACGTGCTCCCGGAGCAGGACGCCACCCTCCTCTACACCTCCGGCACCACCGGCCGGCCCAAGGGCGCCGTCGCCACGCACCACGCGCAGACGGGTGCCATTGCCAACGCGCTGTACTTCTCCGCCCTCTCGGCGCTGCGGCGTGGGCTCGTGCCGGGACAGGGGCCCGCCCAGATCGGGATGCTGACCTTCCCGTTCTTCCACGTCGCGGCGTTCACCGGGTTCTTCCGGGCGATGGCGGTCGGCGGGACGCTGGTGCTGCTGCGCAAGTGGGACCCGGACGTGGCCGTGCGGCTGGTGCGGGAGCACGGCGTCACCGGGTTCGGCGGCGTGCCCACGACCGCGCTCCAGCTCCTCGAACGCGCCGCCGAGCTGGACGACGACCTGCCCACGCTCACCTCCGTCAGCACCGGGGGCGCCCCGGCCCCGCCCCAGCTCGTGGAACGGCTCACCGCCCGCTACGGGGACCGGGTCGAGCCCGCCAACGCGTACGGGCTCACCGAGACGCTCGGCGCGGTCACGGCCACGTTCGGGGAGCAGTACCGCAAGGAGCCGGACAGTGTGGGGCGGCCCGCGCCGGCGGTGGAGGTGCGGATCGCCGGGCCCGCGGGGGAGTCCCTCGCGGACGGGGAGGTGGGCGAGCTGTGGCTGCGCGGGCAGTCCATGGTCAGGGGGTACTGGGAGGACCCGGAGGCGAGCGCGGCGGCCATCACGGCGGACGGGTGGTTCCGTACGGGGGATCTGGCGGTGCTCGCGGACGACGGCCGGGTGCGGATCGTCGACCGGATCAAGGACATGGTGATCCGGGGCGGGGAGAACGTGTACTGCGTCGAGGTGGAGACGGCGCTGTACGCGCATCCCGATGTGCTGGAGGCGGCCGTGTTCGGGGTGCCGCATCCGGTGCTGGGGGAGGAGGTCGCGGCGGTGGTCCGGGTGCGGGGTGGGCTCGAAGCTTCGGCGCTGCGGGAGTTCGCGGGGCGGAGGCTGGCGGCGTTCAAGGTGCCGGTGCGGATTGTTGTGCGGGGGGATGCGTTGCCGCGTAACGCTACGGGGAAGGTGCTGAAGCGTGCCCTGCGCGAGAGCTGGCCTCCCTCGCCGTAGGTCCGGGCCTTTCGTCGTCGGGTGCGGGTTCGGTGGGGGCTGGTCGCGCAGTTCCCCGCGCCCCTGACGAGGCTGCGCCTCATCGGGGAAATGCGACCCGAAGGGTCTGCATTTCAGGGGCGCGGGGAACTGCGCGAGAAGCCCCACCGGCCCGCAGCCGACGACGAGCCCCAGGATCTAGCGCCGGGTGACGTAGACCCGGTAGTTGCCGGAGGCGTCCGCTCCGCCGACCGAGATCCGGACCCCGGTCTTCGTGTCCTTGAAGACCTCGCCGGGGCGGAACGTCGCGTCGGAGAGTTCCGCGTGGACATTGGGGCGGCGGGTGCAGCCGCCGCTGTCGGGGGTGGCGTCCTCCACGGTGATCGGCCCGTGCCCGGTGTCCACGTCGGCGTCGACCTTGTAGACGAGCACGCCGGGACGGCAGACGGCCTCGTCGTTGCCCTCCTGGGTGCGGACCTCGACCGCGTACCCGGTCTTCTCGGTGAGGGGGACGAAGACGAGCTTGGTGCCGCCGCCCGCGGCCCGGCCCAGCGGCGACAGCAGGTGCTCCGTCGTGCCGGCCTGCGAGGCGCAGCCGATCTGCGCGTCGTCGAGCCAGCCGAGCTTCCACTTGTGCCAGCCGAGCAGGTCGTTCCCGACGCCCCAGTCCTCGCTCATGATGTCCCAGTGGCCGACGGACCCGCCGCCGTCCTGGGTGTAGAGGTCGGGCAGCCCGAAGGTGTGCCCGTTCTCGTGCGGCAGCACCCGGTAGCCGGTCTCGGCGTAGGAGCCGGAGCCGTCGTCCTGGCGGGAGTAGATGAAGGACGCGTTGGCGAGGGGCACGCCGTCGGCGACGGGCGCGTCGGGGTTCCCGGCGAAGGTCACGGACAGCACAGTGTCGAGCGCGGAGGGGCCCGCGTTCGGGGTGACGAGGATGTTGACGATGTCGTACTTGCTGAAGTCGACGTCCGGGTCGGCGGCTGCCGCGATGTCCTTGACGAGCTTGCGGTAGCCCGGTTCGAAGGGGGCGCCGCGCTCTATCCCGTAGGCCTTGAACGTCTTGGGCATGCGCAGCCAGTGCTTGACCGGGGTCTCGGAGCGGTAGTCGAGCTTGCCGTAGGAGCCGGTGCGGAACCAGTCGCTGGTCTGCGGGAAGAACTCCCCGTACCGGGCCATCGCGCTGCCCTGCCCGTGCGCGTCGGGGAAGTCGACCATGAGGTTGAGGGCGCGGACGGTGCCGGTCGAACGGGCGTAGCCGGCGGACGTGGGTACGCCCTCGGACATCTGGACGCCGAGTGCGCCCCGGATCATGCAGGGGCCGAGGGAGGTGGCCCGCGCCAGGGCGGTCGGGCCGGCCGCGGTGGGCGAGCTGTCGAGGAGCCGTCCGGTGCTCGCGGTCATGGTCACCGCGAGAGCCACCGCCGTGGCCCCGGCGAGCATCGCACCACGCCGGCCCCCGCCTATCCGCCGCTGCCGCATCCGATCCGCCTTCACGCTCGGGTCCGTTTCGATCACCCTGTGTCCGGGTGGGGCGGGCCGCGCGCTGGGTGCGCCGATCGTGGGTTTCTGGACGAGGGTGTACGTGACCCAGGTCACATCGAAGGCGGGAAATAACCGGGGAGGGTTTCCCCGTTTAGGAGTGCGTAGGGCTAAGCGGGGACGGATTCCCCACTTGCTTCACCCCTCGCAGCACCGGACCGAATCAGACCGAATCAGACCGGATCAAGGAGAACGCCGTGACCACCGTGACCGACCAGCCGCAGCGCCGCGCCCCCCGTCCGCGGGCCGACGCCGTGCGCAACCGGGAGCGGATCGTCGCCGCCGCGGTCGAGCTGATCGTCGAGCACGGCACCGAGCTTCCCCTCGACGAGGTCGCCCGCCGCGCGGGCGTCGGCAACGCCACGCTCTACCGGAACTTCAAGGACCGCGGCGAGCTGATGCGCCACGTCGTCCTCACCGTCACCGACCGCATCAGCGCCCACGCCGAACAGGGGCTCGCCGCCGAGGAGGCGGGCGAGACCGACGCCTTCGGCGCGCTGCGCGTCTTCGTGCACGCCGCCGCCGACGAACGCATCGGCGCCCTGTGTCCGATCCTCCACGCCACCTTCGAACACGACCACCCCGACCTCGTCGCCGCCCGCGGCCGGCTCACCGTCGCCGTGGAGACCCTCATCGCGCGGGCCCGCGCGACCGGGCAGCTGCGCACCGACGTCGGCGTCGGCGACCTGATGGTCGCCCTGTCCCAGCTCACCCGGCCGCTGCCCGGCACCGGCTGCATGGACTTCGACCGCTTCGTCCACCGTCATCTGCAGCTGTTCCTGGACGGCCTGATGACGCCCGCCCGCTCGGAACTCCCGGGTGAGGCCGCGACCTTGGAGGCGCTCCGCCAGGACTAGCCCGGCCGTTCCGCACGAGCGACCCCCGACCGGCCCTCCCGCGGCCACCCGATTTTTCGCCCTTATTCGCGACTTGCCTCTGACCTTTGGAGTCCCGCTGTGGGTACCCCCTTGCCGAAAACGGCTTCTCCCGACGGCGACGCGCGCCGCTGGAAGGCCCTCGTCTTCATCGCGCTCGCCCAGCTCATGGTGGTGCTCGACGCCACCATCGTGAACATCGCCCTGCCTGCCGCCCAGACCGACCTCGGCATCACCGACGGCAACAAGCAGTGGGTCATCACCGCCTACGCCCTCGCGTTCGGCGGGCTGCTCCTGTTCGGTGGCCGCATCGCCGACCTGTGGGGCCGCAAGCGGACCTTCGTGACCGGTCTGCTCGGCTTCGCCCTCGCCTCCGCGCTCGGCGGCGCCGCGCAGAACGAGGCCATGATGTTCGGCGCCCGCGCCCTCCAGGGTGCCTTCGGCGCGCTGCTCGCCCCGGCCGCCCTCTCCCTCCTGGCCGTCATGTTCACCGACGCCAAGGAGCGCGCGAAGGCGTTCGGCATCTACGGCGCGATCGCCGGTGGCGGTGGCGCCGTCGGCCTGATCCTCGGCGGCTTCCTCACCGAGTACCTGAACTGGCGCTGGACGTTCTTCGTCAACATCCCCTTCGCGATCGTCGCCGCCGCCGGCGCGTACTTCGTCATCCGTGAGCCGGCCGGTACGCGCAACCGCTCGCCGCTCGACCTCCCGGGCGTCGTCCTGTCCACGCTCGGTCTCGTCGCCCTCGTCTACGGCTTCACCCGCGCCGAGTCCGCGGGCTGGTCCGACGTGACGACCGTCGGCATGTTCGTCGGCTCCGCGGTCCTGCTGCTCGCCTTCGTCGCCGTCGAGGCCAGGGTCAAGCACCCGCTGCTGCCGCTGCGCGTCGTCGCCGACCGCAACCGCGGCGGTGTCTACGCCTCGCTCGGCCTCGCCGTCATCGCGATGTTCGGCCTGTTCCTCTTCCTGACCTACTACCTCCAGGTCGTGAAGGGCTTCTCGCCGGTCAAGACGGGCTTCGCGTTCCTGCCGATGATCGCCGGCATGATCACGGGCTCCACGCAGATCGGCGCCCGCCTGATGACGCGGGTCCGCCCGCGCCTGCTGATGGGCCCCGGCTTCCTCGTCGCGGCGCTCGGCATGCTGCTCCTGACCCAGCTGTCCGTCGACTCCTCGTACGCCGGTCTGATCCTGCCCGCCCAGCTGCTGCTCGGCCTCGGCATGGGTACGGCGTTCATGCCCGCCATGTCGCTCGCCACGATCGGCGTCGAGGCGCGCGACGCGGGAGTCGCCTCCGCGATGGTCAACACCTCGCAGCAGGTCGGCGGCGCCATCGGCACGGCCCTGCTGAACACGATCGCCGCCTCGGCCACCGCCGCCTACGTGGCGGAGCACGCGGCCGGCGCCCGCAACGCGCAGCTGCTCCAGGCGCAGGCCATGGTGAACGGCTACACCCACGCCATCTGGTGGGCGGTCGGCATCCTCGTCGTCTCCGCGACGATCGCCTTCTCGCTGATCAACACCGGCGTCCCGGGCAGCGGCCCCGCCGCGGCCTCCGGTGACACGGCGGGCGAGGACGGGGTGGCCGACGAGGTCAAGATCCCGGTGGTCGCCCACTGACCCCCGGAGCGACCGGCCCTACCTGAGCCAGGGGAGGTCCGCCCCGGCCTCCTTCGGCTGAAGTCCCTCGGCGACGATCCGCATGATCTCGCCGAGGGACTTCTGCTGTTCGGGGGAGAGTCGCTCGAAGAGGGCCTGGCGGACCGTCGAGACATGCCCCGGCGCGCTGCGCCGCAGCACGCCAAGGCCCTCGTCCGTGAGTACCGCGAACTGACCGCGCTTGTCCGAGGGGCAGTCCTCGCGCCGCACCCACCCGTTCTTCTCCAGGCGGGCGATCGCGTGCGAGAGGCGGGAGCGGGTGATCTTGGACCGGATGGCCAGCTCGGTCATCCGCAGCCGGCGGTGCGGGGCCTCGCTGAGGGTGACGAGCAGGCCGAAGTAGATGTGCGGCATCTTCGCGTCGCGCTGCAGTTGCCGGTCGAGGTGATCCTCGAGGAGCGTGGTGGCATGCAGGTACGCACGCCAGGTGCGCTGCTCGTCGTCGGTCAGCCACTGCGGCTCTGCGCTCTCCATGACTCCATCGTCTCCCTTGCCCGGACTCACCCCAAGCTTCCTTCTTGAATGTTAAACAAACAACGATTACTTTTGGCAGCGACGAGGACACTTGAAACTTCAAACTTTCTGACCCGCTGGAGGCTGTCGTGACCGCACCCGCGCCGGAGCGCATGCCCGCGCTGTATCTCTCCCACGGCGCGCCGCCGCTCGCCGACGACGCCCTGTGGACCGGCCAGCTCGCGTCCTGGTCCGCAGATCTGCCGCGCCCCAAGGCGATCCTGATGGTCTCCGCACACTGGGAGGAGGCCCCGCTCGCCCTCGGCGCGACCGAGACGATTCCGCTCGTCTACGACTTCTGGGGCTTCCCCGAGCACTACTACCAGGTCCAGTACGCGGCTCCGGGCGCGCCGGAACTGGCCGAATCCGTACGCAAGCTGCTGCGGGCCCCCGGCATCCCCGTGCAGGACGTGCCCGACCGGGGCCTGGACCACGGGGCGTACGTGCCGCTCGTCGAGATGTACCCCGACGCCGACATCCCGGTCCTCCAGATCTCCATGCCGACGCTCGACCCGCAGAAGCTCATGGACATCGGCCGGCGGCTCGCCCCGCTGCGGGACGAGGGCGTCCTGATCGTCGGCTCCGGGTTCTTCACGCACAATCTCGCGGCGCTGCGGCAGGGCGGCATCCCGTCCTGGTCGGTCGAGTTCGACGACTGGGGGCACCGGGCGCTCGACGCGGGGGACGTGGACGCGCTGCTGGACTTCACGCACAAGGCGCCCGCGGGGGCGCTGGCGCATCCGCGGACCGAGCACTTCGCTCCGCTGTTCGTCACGATGGGCGTCGCCGATGCGGGGGGTGAGCTCAGCGCTCAGCGCTCGGTGATCGACGGGTTCTGGATGGGTCTGGCGAAGCGGTCGGTCCAGTTCGGCTGAGGTCTCGTCGGCGGGTGCCGCCCGGTGGGGCTTCTCGCGCAGTTCCCCGCGCCCCTAAGGAAGCTGCGCCTCCTCGGGGAAATGCGACCCGGAGGGTCTGCATTTCAGGGGCGCGGGGAACTGCGCGACCAGCCACCGATTACCTGTGGCCTCCGACGGTGATCAGGCGGGCTCGATCAGGTCGAGGGCGAGTTGGGCGGCGGCCAGCGCCTGGTCGCCGCCGACCTCCAAGGCCGTGTCGGCGAACTTGATCGCATGGTCGTTGCCGTGCGCGGCGGCGCGCGCGAAGACCTCCCCGGGACCGGCCCCGGGCACGACCGGCGCGGGCGCGGGCGTACGCGGCGCGTAGACGGACGTCACCGCCGCACTCGCCGCCCAGGCCGCGTCGAGCGACCCGGCCCACAGCTCGCGGGGCAGCGCGGGCAGCGTCCGCAGCACCGCGTTCGGCGCGGTCGCCGCGTGCACGAGCATCACCGGAGACCCCGACGCATGCGTCCCGTACATGCGCACGGCCGCCCCGACCAGCTCCCCGAGCCGCTCCCGCGCCGCGTCCGGGTCGACCGGCCCCGCCTCCGTCCACGCCGGGAACGCCGTGAGCCGGGTGAACCGCGCCCGGATCCCGCCCGTCTGGTCCTCGATCCGCGGCACCGCGTCGAGCGCCCCCGCGGCGTCCGGCACGGAGGGCAGCGCGGTGAGCGGCGGCAGCGGCTGGTGCCGGGCAGCCCAGTAGCCGAGCCCGTGCGCGAGCTCCGCGAGGCGCGGGGCGCTCGCGTCGGCGGGGTCGGCGAGCAGGGTGCGTACGGCGTGGCCCACCCGGATCACGGGGTGCGTGGCGCCCGCCGCGATGCCGGGCAGCAGCCGGGGCCACCACTCGGCGAGGACGTCGCGCCAGGGCCGCTCGGTGACGGCCCGCTCGAAGAAGACGATCCAGTCGGCGAGGCGCTTGGGGTCGCCGAGGGCGCCCTGCCAGTCGTCGGAGCGGATCGGGTCGCCCGGCGCGGGCATCGCGTCGAGCCGCTCGGAGTACGCGTCGAGCCAGCGGTGCACGTGGGGCGCCTGCCCGCCGCGTACGAGGGACTCCACGGCCATCGGCCCATGGTTGCTGAGCCAGCCGTCGAACTCCGGACCGGTGGTGTGCAGTCGCTGGAGCGCTTCGTCGAGGGTGCCAGTGGTGTCGTGGATGGTGTCCATGGCGGCACGGTAGGGCGGCCCGCGGCGCGGCGGATCGGCCGCGGGGTCTAGTCCTGGTCGTAGTCCGGCTCGTCCCTCTGACCGAGGTCCTTCTCGTACCAAGCGACGTCCCAGTACCGCCCGAACTTCCGGCCGACCTCCCGGTACGTGCCGACGGGGCGGAAGCCGAAGCGGGTGTGGAGGCGGGCGGAGGCCTCGTTCGGCTGGGTGACGCCCGCGTAGGCGCGGTGGACGTCCTGCCCGGCGAGCGCGGCGAACAGCGCCTCGTAGAGAAGGGTGCCGATGCCGCGCCCGCCCGCGTCCGGCGCGCAGTACACGGTGGTCTCCACGGAGGTGGCGTACGCGGCCTTCGGGCGGAACGGGCTCGCCGTCGCGTATCCGAGGATCCGGCCGGAATCGTGTGCGCGGGCAACCAGGAGTGGGTACCTGGCGTCTTCGAGGTGGGAGAGCAGCCAGGGACGTCGCTCCTCCGGAGTGAAGACGGCCGTGTCGAAGGTGATCGGCGTCTCGCGCACGTAGTGGTTGTAGAGGTCCGTGAGGGCACTGAGGTCTCCCTCGGTCCCCCGGCTGACCTGCACCTCTGTGGACTCCGACGGCATCCCGGGGCTCCTTCTCGCGCGGTGTGGCGCGACAGGGTACTGCATGATCAGAAAAAAGATGGGGCGGCTTGGGAATTCTGTCCGGATTCCAGTCGTTGTTTCCTTCGGATGCCGGTCAGCCCGGGAGGGTGGACCAGCGGTCCTGCCCAGCCGACCCACCATCGCAAGGGAGCACGCATGGCAACCCGTGCCGTAGCCCGTCGTAAGTCCGCCGCGTCCGGCGAGACTGATGCGGCACGCAGTGTTCGCGCCGTAGGCGGGGAGATCGCCGACCGCGACCTGGTCGGTATGTACCTCGACGAGATCGCGCGTACACCGCTGCTCGACGCCGCCAAGGAAGTCGAGCTGTCCCAGACCATCGAGGCGGGTGTCTACGCCCAGCAGATCCTCGACGGAGAGGTCGAGGACAGCGCGGCCGCCGGCAAGGCGACCCGCGAGGAGCTGGAGGCGCTGGTCGCCGAGTCGGAGAAGGCCAAGGACATCTTCATCCGGTCGAACCTGCGCCTGGTCGTCGCGGTCGCCCGCCGCTATCCGCGCGCCGGCCTTCCCCTGCTCGACCTGATCCAGGAGGGGAACGCGGGCCTGGTCCGCGCGGTCGAGAAGTTCGACTACCGCAAGGGCTTCAAGTTCTCCACGTACGCCACGTGGTGGATCCGCCAGGCCATCACGCGTTCCATAGCCGACCAGTCCCGCACGATCCGCCTCCCCGTCCACCTGGTCGAGGAGCTGGGCCGCATCCGCCGCGTGCAGCGCGAGTTCAACCGGGAGCACGGGCGCGAGCCCGAGCCCGCGGAGATCGCCGCCGAGCTCGACAAGACGACGCCGGAGCGGGTCACCGATGTGCTCGACTGGGCCCGCGACCCGGTCTCGCTGAACATGTCGGTGGACGACGAGGGCGAGACGCAGTTCGGCGATCTGCTGGAGGACACGTCCGCGGTGTCGCCGGAGCAGTCCGTGCTCACGCTGCTGCGCAGCGAGGAGCTGGACGATCTCATCGGGCGGCTCGACCAGCGCACGGCGTCCATCATCAAGATGCGGTACGGGATCGACGACGGGCGTGAGCGGACCCTCACGGAGGTCGGCAAGGAGCATGGCCTGACCCGTGAGCGGATCCGGCAGATCGAGAAGCATGCGCTGTTGGAGCTGAAGAAGTTGGCTCGGGACACGGGGTTCGACGCGGCGGCGTAGGCCTCCGGGGGAGTGCGGGACGGGCGGCGCCTTCAGGGCGCCGCCCGTTCTTGCGTGCCCCCGGTTCAGCGTCTGCCGTGTGCGGCCTCGTCGCCCGTCCGCGGGCCGGTGGGGGCTGGTCGCGCAGTTCCCCGCGCCCCTGGAAGGCATGCGGCTTCGCCGCGCCTTCCCCAGATGAAAGGCGCCCCGCACCTTGATCGGGGAAATGCGACGCGCAGCGCCTGCATTTCAGGGGCGCGGGGAACTGCGCGAGAAGCCCCACCGGCCCGCAGCCGCGCGTACGACCTACCGCGGCACCCCGGAGCGCAATGACCTACCCCGGCACCGCGGAGCGCACCCGCTCCCCAAGCTCCCGTACCGCCGAGACGAGAGGCTCGGGCCCTCGTACCCGGAACTCCACCCCCGTCATCGCCAAGCGCACCGCCATCCACTCCACCGACTCGGAGACCCGCCCCCGCAGCACGCACCCCTCCCCGCCCGGCAAGGGCATCGGCTCGCCCACCCAGGAGGGGACCCGTGTCGCGACGACCTCGGCCGGTGCGAGGAACTCGACGTCCAGCTCGTAGTCCCCGCCCGCCACCGCCCCCCGCGCCGACGACACGGACCGCTGGACGTACCGCGCCGCATCCCCCTCCGGCACCTCCCGCGGAGCGAACCGCGCCCCGGTCGCGAACGGCTCCGACACCCGGTCGACGCGGAACGTGCGCCAGTCCGCGCGGTCCAGGTCGAACGCGACGAGGTACCAGCGGCGCCCCGTCGACACGAGCCGGTACGGCTCGGCCAGGCGCCGGGTCTCGGTGCCGTCGGCGGCCCGGTAGCGGAAGCGCAGCCGCTCCGAACCGGCCGCCGCGGACGCGATCACGGTGAGAGTCTCGGGCGCGATCGTCGCCCCGTCGCCCGAGGTCAGCGGGATCGTGGCGGCCTGGAGGGTGGAGACACGGTGCCGCAGCCGCGACGGCAGCACCTGCTCCAGCTTGGCGAGGGCCCGCACCGACGCCTCCTCGACCCCTTCGACGGCGTGCCCCGCCCCGGCCCGCAGCCCGACCGCGATGGCGACGGCCTCCTCGTCGTCGAGCACCAGCGGAGGCAGCGCCTTGCCGGCGACGAGCCGGTAGCCGCCGTCGGCGCCCATGGTGGCCTGCACCGGGTAGCCGAGTTCGCGCAGCCGGTCGATGTCGCGGCGCACGGTGCGGCGCGAGACGCGGAGCCGGTCGGCGAGTTCGCCGCCGGGCCACTCGCGCGGCGTCTGCAGGAGCGAGAGGAGTTGGAGCAACCGGGCCGGGGTGTCGGTGGAGGAGCTCGTCTTCGTCATGTTCACAGAATGCTCCCCCAGTAGGACATGACCTGACCTACATACCTTCTACTTTCTTCCCATGACCTCAACCGCTGCCGCTGCCGGCACCACCACAGACGCCTCCGGGCCAGCCGACCGCAGGCGCTGGTTCGCCCTGGCCATCGTGATGACGGCGGCCTTCATGGACCTCGTCGACGTCACGATCGTCAACATCGCCCTGCCGACCATCAAGGCCGACGAGGGCGCCACGACCGGCCAGATCCAGTGGATCACCGCCGGATACGCGCTCGCGTTCGCCGCCCTGCTCATCACCGGCGGGCGGCTCGGCGACATCTTCGGCCGCAAGCGGCTGTTCCTGCTCGGGATCACGGGCTTCACCTTCGCCTCGGCGCTGTGCGGCTTCGCGGCGAACCCGGAGATGCTGGTCGCCTCGCGCATCCTGCAGGGCGGCATGGCGGCGATGATGGTGCCGCAGGTCCTGTCGATCGTCCACGCCACCTTCCCGGCGCACGAGCGCGGCAAGGTCTTCGGCCTGTTCGGCGCGATCGTCGGCCTCGGCGCGGTGTCGGGCCCGCTGCTCGGCGCGCTCCTGACGGAGTGGAACATCGCGGGCCTGGAGTGGCGCCCGATCTTCCTGATCAACCTGCCGGTCGGCATCGCCGCCCTGATCCTCGGCTCGCGCGTCATCACCGAGTCCAAGGCCCCGACGGCCCTCAAGCTGGACCTGGTCGGCGTCGTCCTGGTCACCCTCGCGATGCTGGCGCTCGTCTACCCGCTGACCCAGGGCCGCGAGAACGACTGGCCGGTCTGGGGCTACGTGATGATGGCGGCGTCCGTCGTGATCGTCGCGGTGCTGATCGCGTACGAGAAGGCGAAGACGCGGCGGGACGGTTCGCCGCTGATCGAGCTGTCGCTGTTCCGGGTGAAGAGCTTCGCGGCGGGCATCGCCGTGCAGACGGTCTTCGGCATCACCACCGGCATCTTCTTCCTGACCTGGACCCTCTACATGCAGCTGGGCCTCGGCTGGAGCGCGCTGCGGGCCGGCCTGACCGGTGTCCCGTTCTCGATCGCCGTGTCCGTCGCGGCCGGCATGTCGGTGCAGAAGCTGGTGCCCCGGTTCGGCCGCAAGGTCCTTCAGGCCGGCGCGCTGACCATGGCCGCGGGCGTCCTGATCTACGTCTTCGAGGCCGGGCGCTACGGTCTCGGGATCGCCTCCTGGCAGATGGCGCTGCCGCTGGTCGTGATGGGTGTCGGCATGGGCCTGATCGTGGCGCCGCTCACCGACGCGGTGCTGTCCGAGGTGCCGCGCGAGCATGCCGGCTCGGCCTCCGGCCTCATCAACACCGTGATGCAGATGGGCAACGCGCTGGGTCTGAGCCTGGTCTCCGTCGTCTTCTTCAACGTGGTGGAGGACCACTTCGCGCAGGGCGCGGGCAACGCGGCGTTCATCGACGGCTTCCGCAACGCCCTCGTCTGGGCGGCCGTCATCCTCGGAGGAATCTTCCTCCTGATGTTCGCCCTGCCGAAGCGAGCGCCGCAGGCGTCGTCGGAGGAGGCGGAGGGAGCGAGCGGCGAAGCCGCAGCTCCCAGGGGCGCGGGGAACGGCGCGACCAGCCACGACGAGACCCGCACCGGCGAACTCATCGGCTGACCCGCGGCGAGCGAAGACCCGCGCCCCCCCGGAGGGGCTAGGCGTTGGACCGGGCCACCTGGTCCAACGCCTCCAGCACGTCCGCCGGCACCCCCGTGGGCCCGACCGCCCGCGCGATCCGCTCCCGTATCTCGCTGCGGACCGTGGGCCAGGACCGCAGCCCCACCGGGTGGAACTCCGCGTTCGGCATCTGGTCGACGAACGGCCACAGCGCCTGCTGGGACTTGTCGTTGCGCAGGTGCTGCGAGCCCGAGATGGTCACCGGCAGGGTCTGCGTCGCGGCGCCCTTCGGGGCGGCGGTCTCCTGGCCGTAGAGGTGGGTGAGGAAGGCGCCGGCCTCCTTGGCGTGGCCCCGCGCCTTGAACACGAGCATCCAGGCGTTGAGCCCGACCGGCGCCGCCGCCCCGTCCCCGGCCCGCTTGGGGAACGGGGCGGTGGCGTACGGCAGCCGTGCCTTGGCGGCCGCGCCGAGCAGCACGGGGTGGGCGATCAGCATGCCGACCCGGCCCTTCATGAACTCGGCGTAGGCCGCGGTGCGGGTGAGCTTCGCCGGGTCGGCGCCCGCGAGGCCGGGCTTGACGAGCTCGTCGCGCAGCCAGGTCAGGGTCGCCTGGTTCTCGGCGGAGCCGAAGTCGTAGCCGCCGAGCTGGGAGTAGCCGCCGCCGCCCGCGACCAGCCAGGCCAGCAGTTCGTCCTCCGAGGCCTCGGGGCCGAACTGCAGCGCGTACGGGGTGGGGACGCCGGAGGCCTTCAACGCCTTGGCGGTGGCGAGGAGTTCGGCCCAGGACCCGGGCGGCCCGTCGACGCCGGCCCGCTCGAACAGCGCGGTGTTGTAGAAGAGGCGGGGGGTGCTGGCGAAGATCGGGATGCCGTACTGGACGTAGCCGGACTTGCCCGCGTCGGCGAACGAGGAGATGAAGTCGGCCTGCGTCGGCACGTCGAAGAGGTCCTCGACCGCGTACAGGTCGCCGGGTTCGGCGTACGGCGCGAAGATGTTGCTCAGCGCGATGTCGGGGGCGCGGCCGTCCTTGACCCGGCGGGCGATGACGCTGTCGAGCTTGAGGAAGGGGATCCGCTCGATCTCGATCTTGATCTTCGGGTTCTTCTTCTCGAACGCCTTGGCGACGGTGTCCCACTGGTCGCCGATGGAGGCGCCGACGCTCTTGTCGTAGCTCGCCACCATGAGGTTGAGGGTCACGCCGTCGCCGTCGTCACCGCTGTCGTCGGAGCCGCCGCAGCCGCTCATGGCCAGGGCACCCGCCCCGGTCAGGCCTGCCGTCTGAATCAGGAACTGCCGCCGCCGCACCGCACTCGCCCCGCTCGGGTCTCTTGGATTTGCCGAAGCCATCGACGCACGTGAACGTCGCGTGAGATCGCCGCACGCGATCACCGGACGCGATCACCGACCGTGATCCGAACATCACTTTTGCGCCAGTGGCACATTGTGACACACAGGCATACCATGACTTCATGGCAGGTGTGGCAGGCGTCTCAGATGGCGGGGGACCGGGCGGTACGGGTTCGGCGCAGGGTGCGGCGGACGCCGCGCCGGCATCGCTGACCGAGCGGCGCAAAGCCGCCACCCGGCTGGACATCGCCCGCACCGCCGCCGAGCTCTTCACCGAGCGCGGCCTGCGGGCCACCCGCGCCGAGGACATCGCCCGCGGCGCCGGCATCGCCCCGCGCACCTTCTACCGCTACTTCCCGACGAAGGAAGAGTCGGTCGCCCCGCTCTTCGCCGCCGGAGCCCAACTGTGGGCCGAGGCCGTCCGGGAGGCCCCGGCCGGACTCCCCGTACCGCAGGCGCTGCGGCACGCCGTCGAGCGCGCCCTCACCGCGGACGACCCGGCGAACGCGGCCTCGCTCGAGTGGATCCGCGCCCTGCTGCGGATGGCCGACGAGTCGCCCGCGCTGCGCGCGGTGTGGGCCGACACCAGCCGGGTGTCCGAGACGACGCTGCGCGCGATCCTCGCGGAGCGCACCGGCGCCGACCCCGACGGGCTCGACCTGCGGCTCGCCGCCGGTGTCGCCTCCACGGCGGTGCGGGTCGCGGTGGAGACCTGGGCGGCCTCGGACGCGCCCGCGGCCGGACCCGACGGGCCCGCGGCCCTGGCCCTCACCTGCCTCTCGGCGCTGGACGGCGCCGTCGATTCCAGCCCAGCGGCGATGGAGCCGTGACGAAGTGGAGCCACAGATGAACAACCTCACCGGCAAGACCGTCATCATCACGGGCGGAGCCCGCGGCATCGGCGGCGAGGTCGCCAGGACCGTCGTCGCCGCCGGGGGCAACGTGGTGATCGGTGACGTCCTCGACGACGAGGGCAAGGCCCTCGCCACCGAGCTCGGCGACCAGGCCCGTTACGTCCACCTCGACGTCACCTCCGAGGAGGAGTGGCAGGCCGCCGTCGCCTACACCGCCGCCGAGTTCGGCCGGGTCGACGGTCTGGTGAACAACGCCGGCATCTCCACCGGCATGCCCTTCGAGACGGAGAGCGTCGAGCGCTTCCGCAAGGTCCTCGACGTCAACCTCGTCGGCGTCTTCGCCGGTATGAAGACCGTCGTGCCCGCGATGAAGGAGGCCGGCGGCGGCTCCATCGTCAACATCTCCTCGGCGGCCGGTCTGATGGGCCTCGCGCTCACCGGCTCCTACGGCGCCTCGAAGTGGGGCGTGCGCGGCCTGACGAAGATCGCGGCGGTCGAGCAGGGCACGGCCCGCATCCGCGTGAACTCCGTCCACCCCGGCATGACCTACACCCCGATGACCGCCCAGGTCGGCATCCAGCAGGGCGAGGGCAACTACCCGAACACCCCGATGGGCCGCGTCGGCGAGGCCGACGAGATCGCCAAGGCCATCGTCTTCCTGCTCTCCGACGACTCCTCCTACGTGACCGGCGCGGAGCTGGCCGTGGACGGCGGCTGGACGACCGGTCCGACGGTGAAGTACGTCATGGGCCAGTAGGAGGCAGGCCGAACGGTCCGTTCCCGGCCGGCGGGCGGATCTGAACGTCCGTGGCCGAACTGTCCGTTCCTGCGATATACGTCACGGTCCGGGACCAAAGTCCCGGACTGTGGTGTTCACTGGGCCGTATGCCTGAGCACGTGTCGATCCTTCAGCAGGTGGGCCTCGCGATCCTCGCGGTCCTGACGGTCGCCTGGGTGGTCGGTCTGGTGCGGCTCGTCCGCACCGTCGCCTTCGCCCCCCGGGGCCCCGCGCGCCTGCCGATGGGCGCGCTGCCCGCCCAGTCGCAGGCGCCCGCCCTGGAATCGGTGCCGCTCACGGCCGACGAACAGGACGCGTTCGCCGGGCTCGTGCGGCAGTTCAGCCGCCGCTGAGCCGGACCCGGTCCGCCGCGCGGTGCTCGATCGCGGCGCGGGCCGCGTCCTGCGTCAGATAGACCTCGCACATGTGCCGGCCGTCCCGCGTCGCCGTGTGCTCGACCTCCCAGAGGCTGACCTCGCAGCCGTCCCGCAGCAGGAACGCGTGCTCGTACAGCGCGAACCCCTGGCTGAGTCTGCGGCCGAACGCCTGAGTGATCTCGTGCGCGCACGCGTCGCGCAGCAGCCGGGCCGTGCCGGGACCGGGCCGGGTCGCCGCGTCCGGGTTCTCCGCGCGGCGCAGCAGCCGGCGGGCGTGGTCGACGGAGCTGTCCGGGTCGGCCGGGCCGAAACTGTGGCCGCGCGGCGCGACCGCCGGGAGCCGGAGCGGGAGCACCGGCGTCTGGAGGGCGAAGTCCGGCGCGGACTCCGGGGGCAGCGGCAGCCGGCCGGTCGCCAGATGCAACTCGTCCTCGGTGACGTAGACCTCGTGCTGGGGCATGCGGTCCCGCCCCGTGTTGTGGACGAGCTCCCAGAGGGTGAGCGGGCTGCCGTCGGCGAGCAGCCAGGTGTGCCGGTACGTCTCCCGGTGCAGGCCGGCGCTGTGGTGCGCGGAGTGCAGGGTGCTGTCGTAGGCGAGGGCGCTGTCGAGACGGGCCAGGATGTCGTCGGGGAGCTCGAAGGAGTTGAGCGCGCGCCCGAGCAGGCCGCTGAGCTGCCCGTCGGGCGACGTGTGCGACGCGAGGTCGGACAGAGGGTCGGGCACATGGTCGTACGGAACGCTCAAGGCACCTCCCGGGATTGCTTCGTGTCACCTTGTGGGTGCATACCGTAGCCCCTCGCTCGGACATCGGCCTCTGAAATGGCAAACGCGGAGCGGGATTTGGGAATCCTGCCTGCACAACGCAGGGGCCGCGCGGGAGGTTCCCGCGCGGCCCCTGGTCTTCCCCCTGCGTCGTGGGTCAGGCGGCGCTGCCGGCCGTCCACTCGCTCCACGGCATGTTCCAGCCGTTGAGGCCGTTGTCCGGGGAGATCGTCTTGTCGTGGGAGTTCTTCACGACGACGACGTCACCGACGAGCGAGTTGTCGAAGAACCACTTGGCGGTGGTGTCGCCGCCCGCGCCCCGCACGTCCTGCATGCCGACGCAGCCGTGGCTGGTGCCCTGCGCGCCGAAGATGCCGGGCGAGCTCCAGTAGTTGCCGTGGATGAACGTGCCGGACTGCGACAGACGCATCGCGTGCGGCACGTCGGCGATGTCGTACTCGCCGCCGAAGCCGACCGTCGACCCGTTCATCCGCGTCTGCACGAACTTCTCGGAGATGACCATCTGGCCGTTGTAGGTGGGGTGGTCGGCGCTGCCGGTGGAGACCGGGACCGTCTTGAGGGTCTGGCCGTCGCGGACCACGGTCATCTTCTGCGTGTTCGCGTCGACGGTGGCGACCTGGGAGCGGCCGACGGTGAAGGTGACCGTCTTCTTCTGCACGCCGTGGATGCCGTTGGCCCCCTCGACCCCGTCGAGGTCGATCTTCATGGTGACCTTGGAGCCGGCCTTCCAGTACTCCTCGGGCCGGAAGTCGAGCCGCTGCTCGCCGAACCAGTGACCGACCACCTGCTGCCCGCTGCTGGACGTCACCTTGATGCCCGACTGCACGGCCTTCTTGTTCGTGATCACCTTGTCGAAGGTGAACGAGACCGGCATGCCGACGCCGACCGTCGTCCCGTTGTCCGGGGTGTAGGTGCCGATGAAGCTGCTGTCGTTGGAGACCGTGGTGAAGATGGAGTTGGCGGCGGCCGTCTCGCCCCCCGCGTCCTTCGCGGTCGCGGAGATCCGGTACTTGGTGCCGCGCTCCAGCTGCTCCTTGGGCTTCCAGGTCGCCCCGTCGCCGCTGATCGTGCCGGGGACCTCGGCGCCGTCCGCCGACGTCGTCATCTTCACCGTGGTCAGCTTCCCGCCGCTGACCTTGACCCCGGTCGCGTTGATGGACGCCCCCGTGGAGCCGTCCTTCGCCGAGATCGTGATGCGCGGCGCGCCCTTCGGGTCGCCGCCCTTGCCGTCCGTGTCGTTGTCGGCCTTCGCGCTGCCTCCGCAGGCCGTGAGGGCCAGTGCACCGACGGCGACGGCGGCGCATACGGTGACTATGTTCTGCCTTCTCACGGCCTGCTCCTGTTCGTGTGGTTCATCTCGTTGATCCGGTGTGTGGAGAGAGCACGAGACGACCGGAGAGGTTCCTTCCGCTTCCTGTGAAGGCAGCCACAGGGACAGGCCTGTGACAAAGCGCGGACTCTGTCACGAGAACCCCGCCCGAGAAGCCCCTCAGCCGTAGAGCTCCGAGTACGACAGGAACACGCGCCCGGCACCGCCATCCCGGTCACCGCCACCATCCCGGTCACCACCACCGCCACCGTCACCGGCGCCGTGCACCGACTCCGCCGCCCGCACGGCCCGCACGATCGCCCGGGTCACCAGATCCGCCCCCGCCGCGAGGATCTCGTTGAGCGCGAGCGGATTCTCCGCGTCCAACGGCCGCTCCCCGGTCGCGAGGGCGAACACCGTGTCGCCGTCGTTCAGCAGATGGACCGGCCGCACCGCCCGCGCGATCCCGTCGTGCGCGGTCCCCGCCACCTTCTGCGCCTGCGCCCGGGTCAGGTCCGCGTCCGTGGCGACGACGGCCAGCGTCGTGTTCAGCGTGGCCGGCCCGGACTCCGGGCCGGACTCCGGACCCGGCTCGGTGAGCGGCGCCGGCCCGTTCGCCGCACGCGCCGCCGCCAGCCGCTCGCCCGCCGCCGCGTGCACCGCCGCGTCCGGATACGTCACCGGCCCGCGCCCCGCGAAGAACTCCCCGTACAGCGCCCCCGTCCCCGGATCCACCGCCGAGCCCGCCGCGTTGGCCACCACCAGCGCCGCGACCGTGATCCCGGAACCGAGCACCACGGACGCCGTCCCGACGCCACCGCGCAGCCCGCCCACGAGCGTCCCCGTGCCCGCGCCCACGCTGCCCTCGGCCACCGGGGCACCGGCCGGGCTCGCCGCCGCGGCCTCCACGGCGGCCCGGCCCGTCGCCGCGTCCGGCCGGGCCCGCCAGTCGCCGCCCCGGCCGAGATCGAAGACGCAGGCCGCCGGCACCACCGGCACGACCTGCCCGGGCCCGCCCACCGGCACCCCGCGTCCCTGCTCCTCCAGCCACGCCACCACACCCGACGCCGAGTCGAGCCCGAACGCGCTGCCGCCGGTGAGCACCACCGCCTCGATCCGCTGCACCAGATTGCGCGGGTCGAGCGCGTCCGTCTCCCGGGTGCCGGGGCCGCCACCGCGTACGTCGACCGCGGTGACCGCACCGCCCTCGGGCGCGAGCACGACCGTCGTCCCGGTCAGCCACCCGTCGCCGCGCCGCGTGGCGTGTCCCACGCGCAGGCCGGGCACGTCGGTCAGTGCGTCGTTGCGGGCCGGCCCGCCGCCCGTCGTCGATTCCGTCGTCATGTGCCCTGCGTACCACGACCGTTGGTCCCCGCTGGGTTTCTTCCGCCCTCCGGCCGCGCGGGTCGGAAGGGGCCTGCGGGACCTTCGTCGGCCTCGGCCCGCGGATCGGACAGCGCCGCCTCATCGCGCTGTCCACGCTGGTCCTGGTCGTGCCCCTGATCCGGCCGGGCTTCGCCGTCCAGGACACCGGCACCCCGTACGCGGTGATGATCGCGATCGCCGCCCTGTGGTTCCCCGCCCGCAAGGGCGCCGGGTCCCCGAGCTGAACCGGCCCCACCGGCCGGTCGCGCCGAGAGGAGCAGGGCCGGTCGCGGTCCGGGCCCGCGACGTACCCTGGAGCCATGAGCGACACCCCGAAGCCCGCCCCCGAGCCGCGCGACCCCAAGGCCGCGCTGATCTTCGACGATCCGCTGTCGGCGCAGTCCTCCGACGACACGGACCGGGGGTGGGGCGAACGGCCGGCCGCCGGTGACAACAGCGCCGCCGACCTGGCCCGGTTCCTCGACGAGAAGCCGCCCCACCACCTCTGAAGAGCCGCTACGACTCGGAGTGACCCGAGCCGCGCTGCGCCACGAGGGCGTCGCGGATCTCCTTGAGGACCTCCAGCTCGGACACCTCGATCACCTCGTGGGTGCCTTCCTTCGCCGCGTCGATGTTGGCCTTGCGGGCCAGGTACTTCGCCATGGGCAGCACCATCAGGAAGTACACGACGGCCGCCGTGATGAGGAAGCTGAGCGTGGCGCTGAGGACGGTACCCCAGAGGATCTCGATCCCGCCCTCGCCGGTGCAGTCGCCCTTCAGGCAGGACTTGTAGTTGTCCAGGTCGGACGTGCCGAACGCGCCGACGATCGGGTTGATCACACCCTTGACCACCGCGTTCACGATGTTGGTGAACGCCGCGCCGATCACGACCGCGACCGCCAGGTCGATCACATTGCCGCGCATCAGGAAGGCTTTGAAGCCTTCCCACACGCCCGGCTGCTTCTTCTCGCTCACCAGAAGGCCTCTCTTCACATGTCCAGGTTGTGGTGCAAACGCCCCCGCAACCTACGACAGTTCGGGTCAGACCTGTCCAATCAGGTAACTCGATCGGGGGACTTGACGGGAATCCGGTCACCAGACCGTCACCGCCAGCCTGGAGACGGCTCCCGCTCCCGCGAGCCGCGTGGCGACAGGGCGCTCCACCTTCAGCACCACCAACGCCCCGCCCCCGTCCGGGGTTTCGCCCGAAAATGCGTCGGGTACGGACGCCACCCGGGCGCCCGACGCGAGGACCCGTGCACCGGGCTTCCCGTCCGTCCGCGCCGCGACCACGTCGACCCGGTCGCCCGGCCGCAGCAGCCGTACGGCCGCCGCGTCCGCGATCCGCACGGGAGCCGACACCGTCACGGCGGGGTGCCGCGCAGGGCCGTGCGCGGCCCGGGGCGGCGGGGCCTGCGCCCGCTCGGGCCCGTCCCCCGCGCCGGACGAGGGCACGGCGGCGACCAGCGCCGCCGCGGTCAGGGTGAGCCCGGCGGCCAGGAGCGGCCGGCCCCGGCGCGGTCCGCCGCGACCGGCGCGCAGTCGTCCGCCGCGTACGCGCACGGGAGGGAAGGACGGCACCTCGGACGTCGGGGGAGTGGGTGTGGGCGCGGGTGGGGGAGTGCTGAGCCCGTAGGGGCCAGGTGCTGCTGCGGACACGGTG
This sequence comes from Streptomyces sp. NPDC025806, assembly GCF_055558275.1. NCBI lineage: Bacteria > Bacillati > Actinomycetota > Actinomycetes > Kitasatosporales > Streptomycetaceae > Streptomyces > Streptomyces sp. NPDC025806. Next base: position 93,690 of record NZ_JBVHMU010000022.1, read on the forward strand.
GTCACCGCCTGCGGATCGGTTCGGGTCGGGTCGGACGGACAGCGCGACATCGCTTCCGTCTCGCCGACCACGATCCGCTCCGGCGAAGGATCCCGCCGGGCCCCGTGCGCTACCGGCCGGTTGTGGACAACTCCCTCACTCGAACGTGAAGTTCACCGACCCCGGGGGGCCGGACGGCAGCTCACGGCAGCTGGATCCCCGGGTCCATGCCGCCGAGCGCCCCGACGCACAGACAGTCCCGCTCCTCCGTCGCCGGCAGCCCCGCGACCGCGTCGAAGAGCATGGTCCGCAGCCGGTCCACGTTCGCCGCGAACACCTTGAGCACCTCGTCGTGCGAGACGCCCTCGCCGCTCTCGGCGCCCGCGTCCAGGTCCGTGACCAGGGTCAGCGAGGTGTAGCAGAGCTCCAGCTCACGGGCGAGCATCGCCTCGGGGTGCCCGGTCATGCCGACCACGGACCAGCCCATCGAGGCGTGCCAGCGCGACTCGGCGCGGGTCGAGAAGCGCGGGCCCTCGACCACGACGAGGGTCCCGCCGTCCACCGGCTCCCAGCCCTTGCCGCGGGCCGCCTCCACCGCCACCCGGCGCCCGGCCGGGCAGTACGGGTCGGCCGGCGAGACGTGCACGACGTTCGGCACGGTCCCGTCGGGCAGCGGCAGCCCGTCGAAGTAGCTCTGCACCCGGGACTTCGTACGGTCCACGAACTGGTCCGGGATCAGCAGCGTGCCCGGCCCGTACTCCGGCACCAGGCCACCCACCGCGCACGGCCCGAGCACCTGGCGCACACCGACCGAGCGCAGCGCCCACAGGTTCGCCCGGTAGTTGATCCGGTGCGGCGGCAGGTGGTGGCCGCGGCCGTGCCGGGGCAGGAAGGCGACGCGGCGGCCGGCGACCTCGCCGAGGAAGAGCGAGTCGCTGGGCGGCCCGTAAGGGGTGTCCACCTGGATCTCGGTCACGTCGTCCAGGAAGGAGTAGAAGCCGGAGCCGCCGATCACGCCGATCTCGGCCCCGGTGGTGGTGTTCGCGTTCGTCGCCATGGTCAGCACACTAACCAAGGGCGCGACGCCGAAGACCCTGCCGTCCGGGGACGACAGGGTCTCGTAAGACGTGGGTCCGCGTCAGGCCGCGGACGAGGAGCTCGACGAGCTCGACGAACCGGAGGAGGCCGTCGAGGACGACTTGGACTCCGAGGACGACGACGAAGAGGTCGACGTCGTGGAGGCCGGCTTCGACGACGACGCCGCCGGGCTGCTGCTCGACGAGGAGCCGCGGCTGTCGTTGCGGTAGAAGCCGGAGCCCTTGAAGACGATGCCGACGGCCGAGAACACCTTCTTCAGGCGGCCACCGCAGTTCGGGCACTCGGTCAGGGCGTCGTCGGTGAACTTCTGCACCGCCTCGAGGCCCTCGCCGCACTCGGTGCACTGGTACTGGTAAGTCGGCACTGTGTCTTCCTCCTGGCACTCTCACTCAATGAGTGCTAACGACGCTCTATAGTGGCCTATTCCTCGGGATCAGTCCACCGTCACCGGCACTCGGTGACCGACACCACGTGCCACGGTGCGCCCGACGGACGGCGGGACGAGCCGCGTACGCAGCAGGAACATGACCGCCAGGGCGAGCAGCGTGCCGCCCATGGGCACCAGGAATCCCGCTCCGTCCCAGAAGCGGTCCTCCAGCTGTCCGGCGACCGTGACGGCCGCGGCCTGGCCCAGCGCGACCGCTCCGGTCAGCCAGGTGAAGGCCTCGGTGCGGGAGCCCGCGGGGACGATCTTCTCGACGAGCGTGTAGCCGGTGATCAGGGCGGGCGCGATGCACACGCCGACCAGCAGGCCGAGCCCGGCGAGCAGCACCACGGACTGGGCCGCCCACAGGCCGGACGCCATCAGGGCGAGCGCCGTGTAGGAGACCAGGAGGCGGCGCTGCGGGGCGGCCTTCCAGGCGACGGCGCCGCAGACGATGCCCGAGAGCATGTTGCCCGCGGCGAAGATCCCGTACAGGACGCCGTTCATGCCGGGCTCGCCGATGGACTCCGAGTAGGCGGCGAGCGAGACCTGCATGCCGCCGAAGACGGCGCCGATGCCGAGGAACGTGACGATCAGCACGCGTACGCCGGGCACGCGCAGGGCGGAGGCGTGCTCCACGCGCGCGTGGCCCGCGAGGGCGCTCACGGGCGGCTGGGTGCCCTTCTGGGCGGCGAAGAGGAGGCCGCCGACCAGGGTGAGGGCGGCCTCGGTGAGCAGGCCCGCGGCCGGGTCGACGCCCGTGCACAGGGCGGTCGCGAAGAGCGGGCCGAGCACGAAGGTGAACTCGTCGGTGACGGACTCGAAGGCTGCCGCGGTCTGCATCAGGGGCGAGCCCTGAAGGCGCACGCCCCAGCGGGCCCGCACCATGGGGCCGATCTGCGGCGTGGAGGCGCCCGTGGGCACCGCGGCCAGGAACAGCGTCCACGTGGGCGCCCCGGACAGCGCGAGGGCCGTCAGGGTCGCGCCGGACGCGGAGTGCACCAGGACGCCGGGGAGCAGCACGGCGCGCTGGCCGAACCGGTCGGCGAGCTTGCCGCTGTAGGGCGCGAACAGCGCCATGGAGACACCGGTCGTCGCGGACACGGCGCCCGCCGTGCCGTAGGAGCCGGTGGTGTGCTGGACGAGCAGCACGATCGAGATGGTCAGCATCGCGAACGGCTGGCGGGCCGCGAAGCCGGGGAGCAGAAACGTCCAGGCGCCGCGGGTGCGCAGCAGTTGTCCGTAGCCCGGGCGCTTGCCGGTGGTGTCGGTGACCGTGGCCTTCTGTGGCACGGCCGTCGCCTTTCTGCCGCCTGGTAGTGCCCCGCCGCCCGGTCGGGGCGTGGGGCACCGAGAGCCGTCCTCGTGCGCCGGGAACCGAGTGATACTGCGGTCCGCGCCAGGAGAGGCCCTGGGCCGTGCAGGAGCGGGGCGCCGGGCTGCGGGGCCGGGCGCGGGTGCTGCAAGGGGACCGCGGCCGCTTTGCGGTCGCGCCGGCTCTACGTCAGGCAGAGTCGGTGGTACATGGTGTGTGCCCCCATGCTACCGGGCGGTCCCGCCTCCCGTGCCCAGCCAGCCGGCGAGCTTGCCGCCGTGGGCGACGGCCCGCAGACGCGCCTCGGCGGCGTCCCGCACCGGGTCGGTGGCGACCACGAGGAGCTCGTCGCCCTGCCGCAGCACCGTGGTGGGGGCCGGCACGAAGGAGGCGGCGTCCCGGACGACGAGGGTGACGGCGGCGCCCTTGGGCAGCCGCAGCTCTCCGACCTCCACACCGTGCATCCGGGAGCCCTCGGGGACGGAAATGGACAGCAGGTGGCCGCGCAGCCGCTCCAGGGGCGCCGATTCGATGCCGAGGTCGGCGGCCTCCGCGGAGTCGCCGAGCCGCAGCTTGCGGGCCAGCCAGGGCAGCGTGGGGCCCTGGATCAGGGTGTAGACGACGACCAGGACGAAGACGATGTTGAAGATGCGGCGGCTGTCGGCGACGCCGGTCACCATCGGGATCGTCGCCAGGATGATGGGCACCGCGCCGCGCAGTCCGGCCCACGACATGAGGGCCTTCTCCTGCCAGGGCATCCGGAACGGCGCCAGGCTGAGGACGACCTCCAGGGGGCGCGCGACCATGGTGAGCACGAGACCGATGACCAGGGCGGGCACGATGTCGTCGGCGAGCTCGTGCGGCGTGACGAGCAGGCCGAGCAGGACGAACATGCCGATCTGCGCGATCCAGCCGAGCCCCTCGGCGAAACCGCGGGTGGCGGGCCAGTGCGGCAGCTTGGCGTTGCCCATCACCATGGCGGCCAGGTAGACGGCGAGGAAGCCGCTGCCGTGGGCCAGGGCGCCCGCCGCGTAGGCGGTGGTGGCGATGGCCATCACGGCGATCGGATAGAGGCCGGAGGCGGGCAGCGCGACATGGCGCAGCCCGTAGGAGCCGAGCCAGCCGACGGCGAGGCCGATCGCGGCGCCGATGGTCAGCTCCAGGGCGATCTCGCCGACCAGGTGGTACCAGTGCTCGACGGGCCCCGCGGCGGAGAACGCGACGACGAGGATGACCACAGGGGCGTCGTTGAAGCCGGACTCGGCCTCCAGGACGCCCGTCACCCGCGCGGGCAGCGGCACCTTGCGCAGGACGGAGAAGACGGCCGCCGCGTCCGTGGAGGACACCACCGCGCCGATGATCAGGGACTGTCGCCATTCCAGGCCCACCAGGTAGTGCGCGCCGGCGGCCGTGACCCCCACGCTCACCGCGACACCCACGAGCGACAGCGCCGCCGCCGCCGGGAGCGCCGGTCTGATCTCCTTCCACTTCGTGCCCAGACCGCCCTCGGCCAGGATCACGACGAGCGCCGCGTACCCGATGACCTGGGTCAGTTCGGCGTTGCTGAAGGAGACGTTGCCGATGCCGTCCTGACCCATGGCGATGCCGATGCCGAGGTACAGGAGCAGGCTGGGCAGCCCGCTGCGCGAGGAGATGCGTACCGCGGCGACCGCGATGAGCAGCACGAGAGCGCTGACGAGCAGGAGCTGGTTGAGGTGGTCGACAGTCAGGGGCCGTTCCTTCCGCGAGGTGCTTCGCAGGGGTCGATGTGGGGGGAGTTACTTCGTTACCTTACCTAATCGTTAACGGTTCCTTGATGGTCGGGCCGTCGTCGCGGACCTCGTGGATGGCTCCTTCGTGACTCCGCGTCCGGGCCCGGATCGCGCTGCTCGTATGGTTGCTCCAGCCAGCAGCCCGCGAAGGACAGCAAGGATCGCGATGCCCTCCTCCAGTAATGCCTCTTCCGGCGGCCAGACCGGCAGGAAGAAGGGGCGCCGAGCCCGACTGATCGTGATCGTCCTGGTGTTGGCCGTTCTCGCGGGCATCGGGTACGGCGCGTACTGGGGCGTCGACAGTGTGCGCGCCTCTCTGCCGCAGACGACGGGCTCCGTCAGGATCGACGGCCTCGACGGGCCGGTGCAGGTCAAGCGGGACGGCCACGGCATCCCGCAGGTCTACGCCTCCTCGGACGAGGACCTGTTCATGGCGCAGGGCTTCGTGCAGGCGCAGGACCGCTTCTACGAGATGGACGTGCGCCGCCATACGACCTCCGGTCGGCTCTCCGAGATGTTCGGCAAGGGCCAGGTCAAGACCGATGAGTTCCTGCGGACGCTGGGCTGGCACCGGGTCGCGCAGGAGGAGTACGACTCCAAGCTCGCGCCGGAGACGAAGAAGTACCTCCAGGCGTACGCCAAGGGGGTCAACGCCTACCTGGCGGGCAAGAGCGCCAAGGAGATCTCCGCGGAGTACGTGGCGCTCGGCTTCGAGAACGACTACAAGCCGCAGAAGTGGACGCCGGTCGACTCCGTGGCCTGGCTCAAGGCCATGGCCTGGGACCTGCGCGGCAACATGCAGGACGAGATCGACCGCTCGCTGATGACGAGCCGCCTCGACAAGAAGCAGATCGCCGACCTGTACCCGGCCTACCCGTACGACCGGAACAAGCCGATCGTGCAGGAGGGCGGCTACAACGACGCCACGGGCACGTACGACCAGGCGTCCACGGGCGCGGGCCGGCAGGGCTCCGGAGGCGGCCAGGGGGCCGGTACGGGCCTCACCGGCGGCGCGCAGGCCCCCGAGGGCACCGGCGGGCTCGAGAGCCAGCTGGGCGGCCTCGCGGACGTCCTGGACCAGATCCCCGACTCCGCGGGCCTCGGCCCGAGCGGCAACGGCATCGGCTCCAACTCCTGGGTCGTCTCCGGCGACCACACGATCACCGGTAAGCCGCTGCTCGCCAACGACCCGCACCTCGCGCCGCAACTGCCGTCCGTCTGGTACCAGATGGGCCTGCACTGCACGAGCCTTTCGGCCAAGTGCCGGTACGACGTGGCGGGCTACACCTTCGCCGGCATGCCGGGCGTGGTCATCGGCCACAACCAGGACATCGCCTGGGGCCTGACGAACTCGGGCGCCGACGTCACCGACCTCTACCTGGAGAAGTTCAGCGGCGACGGCTACCTGTACGGCGGCAAGACGGTGGCCTTCAAGACGCGCAAGGAGGTCATCAAGGTCGCCGGCGGCGACGACAAGACGATCACCATCCGCGAGACGAACAACGGCCCGCTGGTCTCCGACCGCAACGACGAGCTCGTCAAGGTCGGCAAGAAGGCCCCCGTCGGCACCACGGCCCCCGACCGCGGCGACGGCTACGGCATCGCGCTGCGCTGGACCGCCCTGGACGCGGGCAACACCATGGACGCCGTCTTCGGCATCGACCGCGCCTCGGACTGGACCGAGTTCCGCAAGGCCGCCGCCGACTTCCAGGTGCCCTCGCAGAACCTCACGTACGCCGACACCGAGGGCCACATCGGCTACCAGCTGCCCGGCCGCATCCCGACCCGCGGCGAGGGCGACGGCTCGCTGCCCTCGCCGGGCTGGGACCCCAAGTACCGCTGGACCGGCTTCATCAAGCAGGACGAGCTGCCCTACGAGTACGACCCGAAGCGCGGCTACATCGTCACCGCCAACCAGGCGGTCGTCGGCAAGGACTACCCGTACACGCTGACGACGGACTGGGGTTACGGCACGCGCAGCCAGCGCATCACCGACCTGATCAAGTCGAAGATCGACGGCGGCGGCAAGATCTCCACCGACGACATGCGCACCATGCAGATGGACAACAGCAGCGAGATCGCGAAGCTGCTGGTGCCCTACCTGCTGAAGATCGACGTCAAGGACAAGTACGTCCGCGAGGCGCAGGAGCTCCTGGAGAACTGGGACTACACCCAGAACCCGGACTCCGCGGCGGCCGCCTACTTCAACTCGGTGTGGCGCAATGTCCTGAAGCTCGCCTTCGGCAACAAGCTCCCCAAGGAGCTGCGCGTCAAGGGCCAGTGCCTGAGCGTCGCCCCGGTCGACAACACCGGCCCGGCCGACGACGACCGCCGGGTGCGCGAGTGCGGCCAGCGGGACGCGGACTCGGCGCAGCCGGACGGCGGCGACCGCTGGTTCCAGGTCGTGCGGAACATCCTCAAGGACGAGAACAACGCCTGGTGGCAGGCTCCGAAGACGCGCACCGACGCGGCGACCGCGACCCGCGACGAGCTGTTCGCCCGCGCCATGGAGGACGCCCGCTGGGACCTGACGGCCAAGCTGGGCAAGGACATCGACACCTGGAGCTGGGGCCGGCTGCACCAGCTGGAGCTCAAGAACCAGACGCTCGGCACGGCGGGCCCCGGCTGGCTCCAGTACGTGCTCAACCGCGGCCCCTGGAAGCTCGGCGGCGGCGAGGCGGCCGTGAACGCGACCGGCTGGAACGCGGCGGGCGGCTACGGCGTCAGCTGGGTGCCGTCGATGCGCATGGTGGTGAACCTGGAGGACTTCGACAAGTCGAAGTGGATCAACCTGACCGGTGCCTCCGGCCACACCTTCAGCTCGCACTACACGGACCAGACACAGAAGTGGATCGACGGCGAGCTGCTGCCGTGGCGCTTCACGGACAAGGCGGTCGAGGACGACACCTCGGACACGCTCGTCCTGAAGAAGTAGCCAGGTGAACAAGTAGCCAGGTGAAGGTAGTCAGGTGAAGAAGGGGCCCCACGCGTGCGTGGGGCCCCTTCGGCGTTCATGCGAAGCGCGCGTTCATGCGAAGCGCGCGTTCATGCGAAGCGCGCGTTCATGCGAAGCGCGCGTTCACGTGAAGCGCCGCGCCCCTGAAGGCGTCACGACCGCGTCCACCGCCTTGTCGTGCTCCTCCGTGGGCACCTCGTCGAGGACCTCGCGGTCGTAGAGCAGCACCACGAGGTCGGGCCGGACGCCGGCCGCCTCCAGGCGGGCCAGGACGCGGTCGTACGAGCCTCCGCCCCGGCCGAGCCGCTTCCCGCGCGCGTCCACGGCGAGGCCGGGCAGCAGGACCACGTCGGCGTCCAGGACGGCGTCGGGACCGAGCCGCGGCCCCGCGGGCTCCAGGAGGGCCATCTTGCCCGCGTGCTCGACGCGGGCCAGCGAGCCGGGTCCGTCGTAGGCGCCCCAGTCGAGGTCGTTGTCGGCGAGCAGCACGGGCAGCAGGACGCGGGTGCCGCGGGCCCGCAGGGCGTCCAGGAGGGCGCCGGTGCCGGGCTCACCGCCGACGGAGACGTACGCGGCGACCGTGCGGGCCGAGGCGAGCGCCTCCAGCTCCAGGGCGCGGCGGGTGAGAACCGTCTCCGTCTCCCGCACGTCATCCACCGTCAACGCTCTCCTCACCGCGAGGAGCTCTCGTCGCAACGTGTGCTTGTCAGGGTGGGCGCCACGCGGGTCACTCGGTGGCCGGCTCATGGGCTGACTCATGTGCGGTTCGCAAACCTCTCTTTATCCACGCATAGAGGGACTATCAAAGCGGACCCACAGATTCCGCCCATAGTCGCCGGATAGGGTGACGGGCATGACTGACTCGCACACCAGGATCACCAAGGCTGTCATCCCGGCCGCGGGCCTCGGCACCCGGTTCCTGCCCGCCACCAAGGCGACTCCCAAGGAGATGCTCCCGGTGGTGGACAAGCCGGCGATCCAGTACGT
>NZ_JBVHMU010000023.1:0-98553 GCF_055558275.1 Streptomyces sp. NPDC025806
TTCGCGATCAGCTGCTTGTAACGGGCGTTGGACTCGCTGGCGGTACCGAACCCCGCGTACTGGCGCATCGTCCACGGCCGCCCCGTGTACATCGAGGGGTACACACCACGCGTGAACGGGTACGCGCCGGGCTCCCCCAGCTCCACGCCCGGATCCCAGTTCTCCAGATCCGACGGGCCGTACATCGGCTCGATGGGCAGTCCGGACTCGGTCTTTCTCTCGCGTTCCATCAGTTCCGCCTCCCGGAAGCCCGGCCTGGTCGCGCAGACACGTGGTGCGGCAAGCTTCGGGCACTCCGCTATGGCGCCGCCGGAGCGGGAGACGATCAGCCCGGGGCGGTCAGGGCGTGCGGGCGCGCACAGCCCTGACCGGCCGGGTGGCGGGCGTCATGCCGGCGACTCGAGGAGCGTGCCGGGCACCGGCCGCAGATGACGTACCGCACGCCGTGGGGCGACCGCCCGCGGACGGGTCCTGACCTCCGTAGGCGTCCGTTCCTGCGCCAGGACGTCGCGCAGCGCCTCGCCGAACAGGGCGATGTCCTGTGCCGAGTGGTCCTCGTACACGGAGGCGCGCAGGGCGGTGGTGAGGTCGCGGCCGGGCAGAAGGAGCGGGTTCTCCTGGCCGACGGTCTTGCGTACGACGATGCCTCGGGCCGCCAGTTGCCGCCGGACCTGCGCGGCGGGCAGCCGGTCGTGCCGGAAGGTCAGGATGTTGGACTGGATCCGGCCGGGGACGAGCAGCTCGGTGCCCGACGCCTTCTCGACCTCGGCACGCAGCCCGGTGGCCAGGCTCGGGTCGAGGACGCTCGCCCGGCGTTCGGCCAGTGCGGCGTTCAGGGCGACGACGGCCGCGCCGTGGGGTGACGCGGCGACGGCACCGTGCGGGGCCAGCGCCTGCCACAACCTCCGTGCGGTGTAGGCGAACCCGATGGACTGCGGCCCGCGCAGGAAGCGCCAGCCGTCGGCGGTCAGCAGGTCGCACGCGATACGGGAGACGTCGACGGGGAGCTGGCCCACGGCGTACGAGGAGTCGACGGCGTACAGGCCGCGGTACGGGGCGAGGATGCCGCCGATCTCCTCGACCGGGTTGACGATGCCGCAGCCGGACGGGACGTGGGTCACCGAGACCAGCGCGACGTCGTTCCCGATGTGCTCGGCCATCCAGTCCAGGTCCAGATCGCCGTCGGGGCGCAGCGGCACGACGTCCAGTCCGCAACGGGTGCGGTCGCGCAGGGCGAACAGCGTGGTGAGGTTGGCGACGCCTTCGTACGGCGTCGTCCAGATGCGGTCGCCCGGGCCGAGCGGCAGGCGCGTCACCAGGGCGGCGAACGTGTCGGCCGCGCCGGTGGACAGGACGATGTCGCCGGCCGGTGCGTGCAGCAGTGCGGCCAGTCGTGCGTCGAGTTCGTCGCGCACGCCGTCGCCGAGGTACTCCTCCAGTTCGTGCGGACCGTGACGGTCCTCGTGCCGTGTCCACTCGATGAGGGCCGCGCGGGCGGCGGCGGGCATCGGGCCCGAGCCGGCCGGGTCCAGATGAACTCTCACATCGCCGTGGGACGTCGTGTTCATGTCCGGGGCCTCCCCCCGTTCCATGTGGCAATCTCTTGCCTGATGAGTTGGCAATACCTTGCCAACAGGTTCGGGGAGTTGGCAACATGCGCTCCGGCGGCGCTCTAGTGAAAGCGCCGGAATCGGTACATTCGGAGCGCCCGGAAGCGTGGGCCTCGGATCGGCCTCGGTTTTTTCTCCAGCGGTTGCCCAGATTTGCCAAATCGGCTCCGAACCCTCGGAGTTGGGGTGTTTCCGCAGGCCAAGTGGGCTTTGTGCATGCTCCTCAGATGGCTCTCGCCTCTTCCCGGAGGGGTTCTGGTGTCTTTCTTGACCGAATGTCCACCCATTCGCGAGGAATTCACGAGGTCAGGTTGCCAATCTTCTTGGCAACAGGTTGCCAAACGGCACCGGAGAAGTTGTCACAGAGGAGTCAGCCATGAACCGCATCGCCCGCATCGCCACCACCGCCGCTGCCCTCGCCGCCACCGCGTTCGCCGGCGTCGGAGTCGCCGCCGCCACCGCGGACACCCTGGTCCGCACGAACACCTCGGTGAGCCTCGCGGACGACATCGGCCACCCGGTCGCCCCGGCTTCCACCGACGACATCGGCTACCCGGTCGCCCCGGCCTCGACCACGGACGACATCGGCCACCCCGTCGCTCCGGCTTCCACCACGGACGACATCGGCCACCCCGTCGCTCCGGCTTCCACCACCGACGACATCGGCCACCCCGTGGCCCCGGCCTCCACCACCGACGACATCGGCCACCCCATCGCCCCGGCCTCCACCACCGACGACATCGGCCACCCCATCGCCCCGGCCTCCACCACCGACGACATCGGCCACCCCATCGCCCCCGCCACCATCGCCGCTGTCTGAGGCCCCGTCAGTTCTGGACGAGCCTCGTCACCGAGAAGCCCCCGCCGGCCCTGTGCCGCAGCGGGGGTTTCGGCTTTTCCGGGGTTCTGCCACGGCGCGCGGCTCCCGCACCCCGGTCGCGCCCGCTCCCACCTGCGACTCCACCAGCGCTCAAGCGCTTCGAGACGAGCCCTCGAAGGGGGGTTGCCAAGCTTCTGGCAAGAAGTTGCCAACCCGGAAGACGCGTCGTTAGGAGCAAAGTGATGTCGGTCCTGTCGGTCTCCGATCTCGTCGAGCAGCACGTCCGCGACCAGCCCGCCGCGACCGCGGTCACCTACCCGGGCGACGGTGGCGGCGAAGTCTCGCTCACCTACCGCGAGTTGAGCGAGACCGCCAACCGTCTCGCCGCCCACCTGACCGCCCGCGGCGTACGCCCCGGCGACCGCGTGGTCACCGCGCTGCGGCCGGGCCCGGCCATGGTGGTCGCGTTCCTCGCCGTCGTGCGGACCGGCGCCGCCTACGTGCCCGTCGACCCGGCCAACCCCGCCGAGCGCCGCCGGCTCATCGTGAGCGACAGCTCGGCCCGCGCCGTCCTGACGCAGAGCGCCGACCCGCAGGAGTACGCGGGGCTCGACGCGGAGCTCGTCGACCTGGACGCCGAGGCCGCCACGATCGCCGCGCTCCCGGACACGCTGCCCGCGCCGGCGGCGGGGCCGGACGACGCCTGCTACGTCTGCTACACCTCCGGGACCACCGGCACGCCCAAGGGCGTCGTCGTCCCGCACCGGGCCGTGCTCGACTTCGTACGCTCCCACGACTACCTGCGGCTGGACGCGGACGATGTCGTCGCCCAGGCCGCCAACCCGGCCTTCGACGCCGTCACCTTCGAGATCTGGACGACGCTCGCCGCCGGCGCCCGACTGGTGGGTCTGTCCAAGGAGACCGTCGTGGACCCTGGCCGCTTCGAGGAGGCCGCCCGGGCGCACGGCATCTCCGTGATCTTCCTGACGACCGCCCTGTTCAACCTGATCGCCCGGGAGCGGCCGGCCGCGTTCGCCCCGCTGCGCGCGGTGCTGTTCGGCGGCGAGGCCTGCGACCCGCGCCGGGTGCGCGAGGTGTTCGCGGCGGGCGCCCCCCAGCGGCTGCTGCACGTGTACGGGCCGACCGAGACCACGACGTTCGCCACCTGGCACGAGGTCACCGAGCCCGCCGAGGGCGCGCGGACCATCCCGATCGGGCGGCCCATCGGCGCCACCACGTCCGCCGTCGTGGACCGCGACGGCCACCAGGTGCCGGCCGGCGGTACCGGTGAACTCCTGCTCGGCGGCCCCGGCCTGGCCACCGGATACCTGGACCGCCCCGACCTGACGGCGCAGCGCTTCGTCGAGGACCGCTTCACCGGCGGCGACGGCCTGCTCTACCGCACCGGCGACCTCGTGCTGCTGCGGGAGGACGGCGCGCTGGAGTTCGTGGGACGCGTCGACGACCAGATCAAACTGCGCGGCTTCCGGATCGAGCTCGGTGAGATCGAGTCCCACCTCGCCTCTCACCCGGGCGTGTCCGCCGCCGCGGTGTCGCTGCACGAGACACCTGACGGCGACAAGCGCCTCGTCGGCCACCTGGTGCCCGCGGCGCCGACGGCGTCCGCGGCGGAGCCCGACGCGCAGGTCACCGAGTGGAAGGAGATCTACGAGGCCCTGTACGACGACGCGGGATCGGTCGCGCTCGGCACCGACTTCGCGGGCTGGAACAGCAGTTACGACGCCCTGCCGATCCCGCTCGACCAGATGCGCGAGTGGCAGGGCGCCACGCTGGAGCGGATCCGTGAACTGCCCCGGCGCCGGGTCCTGGAGATCGGCGTCGGGACCGGCCTGCTGATGGGCGAACTGGCCCGCGACCCGGAGTGCGAGGAGTACTGGGGCACCGACTTCTCCGACCGCGTCATCGCCGCGCTCACCGCCCAGACCGGCGCCGACCCCGACCTCGCGCAAAAGGTGCGGCTGCGCTGCCAGAGCGCCGAGGACACCACGGGGCTGCCCACCGGCCGCTTCGACGCGATCGTCATCAACTCGGTGATCCAGTACTTCCCGAGCCTCGCCTACCTGCGGACGGTGATCGAGCGGGCGCTGCCCCTGCTGGCTCCGGGCGGCGCGCTCCTCCTGGGCGACCTGCGCAACCTGGACCTCGCCCGCTGCTTCCAGACCGGCATCGAGCTGGCCTCGCCCGGCGCAGACGACCACCCCCGCGAGACGATCCTGCGCAACATCGAGCAGCGCGTGCAGCTGGAGACGGAACTCCTCCTCTCCCCCTCCCTGTTCGACGCGCTGGCCCGCGAACTGCCCGCTGTGCGTGCCGTCGACGTCCGTGCCAAGCGGGGCGTCCACCACAACGAACTGACCCGCTACCGCTACGAGGCGGTCCTGTGGACCGCCGAGCCGACCGCCGACCTCGCGGACGCGCCGGTGCTGCGCTGGGGACAGGACGTCTCCTCCGCCGCCGAGGCCGGCGCCCGGCTCGGCGCCGGCCGCCCGGCCGCGCTGCGGCTGTCCGCGGTGCCCAACCTCCGGGTGCACGAGGAGTTCACCGCGCTCGGCGAGCTGGAGGCAGCCGCGCCGCTCGCCGCCGGACCGGCCCCGGACCCCGAGGAGCTGTGCGCCGCCGGCGAACGCCTCGGCTACCTGGCGCTGCCGACCTGGTCGGGGCAGAGCGCCGAACTGCTCGACATCGTCTTCGTCGACCCGGACCAGGTGCCGGCCGGGCCGCTCACCGGCGTGCACGCGGCCCCGGTCATCGACATCGACGCCGGTGCGAACACGCCCAACGCCTTCGACCGCACCGTCGACCTGGAGGTCGCGCTGCACGGCTACCTGCAGGAGCGCCTGCCGGACTACATGATCCCGTCCGCTCTCCTGCTGCACGAGGCACTGCCGCTGAACGCGAACGGCAAGGTCGACCGCAAGGCGCTGCCCGCTCCCTCGTTCGCCTCCGAGCAGGCGGGCACCCAGCCGGGCACCCCGCTCCAGGAGATCGTCCGCGACCTGTTCGCCGAGGTCCTGGGGATGCCGCGGTCCCGCGTGCACGCCGACTCCGACTTCTTCCTCATCGGCGGGCACTCGCTGGCCGCCGCCCGGCTGCTGTCCAAGGCCCGCGCGAAGCTGGGCGCGGACCCGGGCAGCCGCGCCCTGTACGACGCGCCGACCCCGGCCGCGTTCGCCGCACTGCTCGGCGACGGACCGGCCGCCGCCGGACCCGTCGGCGCGCAGGACACGAGCACGCTGCTCCCGCTGCGGCTGCGCGGCGCCCTGCACGAGCGCGCCCTGGACCAGGCCCTCGCCGACCTCGGCAACCGCCACCCCGTGCTGCGCCACTCCCGCCTCGGTTCGGCCGGCACCCGGCTGCGGGCCCTGGCCGCCGACGACCACCTGCTCGAACTGACCCTGCCCAGCGCCTCGGTCGACCCGTGGTCGCACCTGCCGCTGGCGGCCGAACTGGCCCGGGCCTACGGCGCCCGTGCCACCGGCGACGCCCCGCACCGCTCCCCCGCCGCCCTCGACGCCACGCCCCGCGCGCAGCACGGCGACCTCGCGCCCACCGCACTGCCGGGTGCCACGCCGTCGGACGAGTCCGCCCACGGCACGGTGACGGCCGAGCTCGACGAGCACCTGCACACGCGGCTGACGGAGTTCGCCGCCGAGCACGGCGCGACCGTGTTCATGGTGGCGCACACCGCGCTCACCGCCCTGCTGACCCGGCTCGGCGCCGACTCCGGCGTCACCGTCGCCGCCCCCGTACCGGCCCGCGACGGGGCGGCACTGCGCGCCGCCGTCGGCCCCTACGGGCGCACCCTGGCCCTGTCGGTGGACGCCTCGGGCGACCCGGGGTTCGCGGCCCTGCTGCGCCGGGTGCGGGAGGCGGATCTGGCGGCCTACCGCGACGCCGCGAGCCCGCTGGCGCTGCCCGGCGGTGTCGCCCTCACGGTCCTCCAGGAGGCGGACGGCCGCTTCGAGGCGGCCGGTCTCACCGTCGAGCCCGAGCTCGGCGAACCGCCGGTCCCCCAGGCCGACCTCGGCCTCACGCTGACGGAACGGCAGACCGCCACGGGCGGCTGCGCGGGCATCCGGCTCACCGCGGCCCACCGCCTCGGCGCCGTCGACAGCGCGACGGCCGCCTCGCTCGCCGAGCAGTTCACCGCCCTGCTGGAGGCCGCCCTCGACAACCCGGAGCTGGCGATCGGCCGGCTGCGGCTGTCCGGCTCCGCCGACGAGCCCGGCACCTGGGCGGGCACCGACGCCGCCCTGCCCGACGGCGACGTGGCGTCGCTCTTCGCCGCCCAGGTGGCCCGCGACCCCGAGGCGATCGCCCTGCCCGGACTGACCTACGGCGAACTGGACTCCCGCGCCGACCTGCTGGCGCACGCGCTCATCGACCACCGGGCGGGCCCGGGCACGTCGGTGCTGACCGCGCTGTCCTCCCCGACCGCCTTCGCGGTGGCCGCGCTGGCCGTCGCCAAGACGGGCGCGGCCCTGCTGCCGGCCGACCCGCACCGACCGGCCCCCGAACTGTCCGGCAGCCTGCGGCCGGTGGTGCTGCTGCTCGACGAGAACGCCGACCTGCTGCTGCCCGCCGTCCCCGGTGCGGCCCGCCTCGTACGCGACGAGTCCGCGCCGGCGCCGGCCGGCGGGTACTGGCCGATCACCGACGCGGACCGGACCCGCCCGCTCACCGCGGACGACGCGGTCCTGCTGATGCCGAGCGACGACGGCACGGTTCTCGTCGGCACCGGCCCGATCGCCGCGGCGACACTGAGCGGCGCCGACGACACCGCTTGGCTGGTGCACGGCTACCCGGACGGGGACGCCGCGCTCGGTCTGCTCGGAGCGCTGGCCGCGGGCTCCCGCCTGCACGTGCCGGACGCCTCCCTCACCCGGGCCGTCCCGCACGAGGTGCTCGGCTGGCTGCGCCGCCGGGACGTCCGCACGATCCTCGGCGGCGCCGACGAGACCCTGTGCGCGCTGCTCGCCCTGGCCCGCGCCGAGGGTTCCGCGCTCGCGGTCAGCGGCGGCTGGGCGGAAGGCCGCCTGGTCGTGGAGCAGTCCGGTTCCGGCCCCGCCCGGCCCGCCGCCGGCTACCGCGCCTACGTCCTCGACGCCGACCTGCGTCCCGTCGGTCCCGGCGAGGAAGGCGCGCTGTACATCGCGGGCGCGGGTGTGGCCCAGGGCTACGCCGGGGCGCCCGCGCCGACCGGGGAGCGGTTCCTGCCCGACCCGTTCGCCCCGGCCGGGACCACCGCCCGGATGTGGCGCACCAACCGCGCCGCGTCCCTGGACGCCGGGGGCGACCTGAGGGTGCTCGACCACCCGGCCGACGACGACCCGTTCGCGGACGAGTTCGCCACCTTCGTCGTCCTGACCGACGCCGCCGGCCACAACTCCCTGTGGCCCGCCTCGGTCCCGGCCCCCGAGGGCTGGCACGAGACCCACGCCGAGGACCTGTACGAGCTGTGCCTCGACCACCTCGACACCGCACCCAGCGACTCCCTGTGACCGCCGCCGTCCACCATCCGCACCGATCCGTCCCGGAGGACACCGTGACCGCCCCCACCCTGGCTCCCGCACCCACGACCCCGGCCGACGCCGGCACCGACGCCCGCCACCACGTGCTCGACCTGACCCCGCGGGAAGCCCGCGCGGCCCACGCTCTGGCGGCGGAGTGCCTGGCGACGTACAAGGCGTCCGACGACGCCCGCTTCCTCGACGAGGCACCGGTGCTCGCCCACGATCTGCCGGTGGCGGTGCGCCGCCATCTGAACGCGGCCCGGCGCGACGAGACCACGCACGCCACGATCATCCGCGGCAACGTCGTCGACCAGGCGGCACTCGGCTCCACCCCGGGCCACTGGAGCGAGGCGGACACGGAGGCGAGCCAGGTGTACGGCTGCCTGCTGGTGCTCTACTCCGCCCTCCTGGGCGACATCACCGGCTGGTCCACCCAGCAGGCGGGCCGCCTGGTCACCGACATCCTGCCGAGCAAGGGGTACGAGAACAGCCTGATCTCCGCGTCCAGCGCGCTGGAGCTGGCCTGGCACACCGAGGACGCGTTCTCGCCGTACCGGGCCGACTGGGTGGGCCTGTTCGCCCTGCGCAACACTGCCTCGGTCCCCACGACCGTCGCGCACGTCGACGTGCGCCGACTGCCGGAGGGGCTGCGCCGGGTGCTCGCCGAGCCCCGCTTCATCGCCCTGCCCGACTCCGCCCACGAGTTCGCCGAGGGCGCCTTCGTGCCGGAGCCGGTGCCGGTCCTGGAAGGGGCCACCGACCAGCCGGTGCTCCGCATCGACCGGGACTTCTTCCGCGCGCAGGACGGCGACGCCGAGGCCGCCGAGGCGCTGGCCGCCCTCGTCGCCCACCTCGACGGCAACCTCACCGACGTCGTCGTGCCGACCGGCGCCGTCTGCTTCGTCGACAACCGCAACGTGGTGCACGGCCGGCGCGCCTTCCGCGCCGGGTTCGACGGCGGCGACCGCTGGCTCAAGCGGGTCAACCTCGTGCGCGACCTGCGCCGCACCCGCCCCGGCCGCCTCGACGGCTCGACCCGCGTCATCGGCTGAACCCCGCCCCGGCCCACCGGACCCGCCTCACACCAGACTTGGAGTACCTCCCATGAGCGTCATCACCGCCGAGCCCGTCGCCACCGGTGCCACCACGACCGCCCGCCCCACCGTCCTGCTGGTCGAGAGCCGCCGCGCCACCTTCACCGACCACGTCCTGGACCGGGACGACGTGGACGTCGTCCTCCTGCGCTTCGACTCCGTCCCGCTGACCGAGGACTACGTCGAGCGCACCGCCCAGGTGCCGACGTTCACGCTGGACACGTCCGCGCCGCTCCAGGACGAGGCGGCCCGCTACCTGCGCTGGATGAAGGGCACGCCCGGCCTGCCGGTGCCCGGCTTCTTCTGCAACCCCAACGAGGCGCTCCAGGCGGACGCCCAGCGGTTCGCGGAGCTGGTCGGTCTGCCGCACCTGAGCCAGGAGCAGGTCGGCTGGGTGCGCGACAAGGCGACCATGAAGGACCGGTACGCCGAGCTGGGCATCCCGCACGCCGCGTACCGCCGGGTCACCGCCAAGGAGGACGTGATCGCGTTCGGTGACGCGCACGGCTGGCCGGTCATCCTCAAGCCGGTCGACGCCGACTCGTGCATCGGCACCTACCGCATCGACACCGCCGCCGGCCTCGCCGACGTCCCCGCGCTCGACCCGGACCTGGAGTGGATGGCGGAGGAGTACATCAAGGGGCGCGAGTTCCAGCTCTGTGCGGTGATCGCGCGCGGTGTGGTCCTGGACGCGTACCTGTCGAAGAACCCGGTGCCGATCCTGGAGGTCCTCGACGGCAAGATCAATGCCAACATCACGTACGCGCCGAGCGAGGAGATCCCCGTGGACGCGCGGGAGCTGGCGCAGCAGCTCACCGACGGGCTGCAGATCCCGCACGGCTATCTGCACGGCGAGTTCTTCCTCACCGAGGACGGCCGGTTCGTGATGAGCGAGGTCGCGGCCCGCCTCAGCGGCTGCGAGGTTCCGATGAACCACGGCCTGGCCTACGGGTTCGACTTCCTCCACGTCGTCCTCGACACCTACCTGGACCGGGTGCCGCTGCCGCGCTACGCCAGCGACCGTGCCGTGGGCGACCTGCTGCTGCCCACGCGGCCGGGCCGGGTCGTGCACCTCAGCTCCGAGGAGGAGCTGCTGCGCCTGCCGGGCGTCATCGGCGCCCATCTGACCGCCGCCGTCGGTGACGTCCTCGACCCGCCGCGCGCCTCGCACGCCTCCACCGGCTACGTCCACGTCGAGGGCGCCACCGCCGACGAGGTGGAGGAGCGGATGCACGCGGTGCTGCGCCACTTCGAGCTGAAGGTCGACGGCCCCGACGCGACGACCGGGCAGGCCGGGTCATGAGCGCCGGCACGCGGACGGCGAACCCGCAGGCCCCGGTCTTCGCCGCGTACGACGAACTCGACGCCTACGCACGGGCGGTGGGCACGCCGGACGGCCCGCTGCCGGTGTGGACCGGCGGGCGCGCGGACCTGCTCGACGGGATCTCCCTGGCCGAGCAGGTGTACGCGGGCCGCCGCACCCCCCGCCCGGCGGACACCGCCGTGCTGCTGGACGACACGCTGCCCGGCGCGCTGCTGGAGCTCGCCCGGCCGCTGGCCCGTCACTGGGTCGAGGACCCGGCCGAACTGCCCGCCGAGGGCTCGGTGCTGCTGATGGGCACGTACGCACGGCTGCGCGGCGACGACGTGCAGCACCTGATCGACGCCGCTCATGCCGCAGGGCGGGCGCTGTTCCTGCTGACCGGGCGCGACGCGCAGAGCCTGAGCTGGGTGGTGGCCAAGCAGTTCGCGCAGGTGACGGCGGGCGCGGAGGTCGGTGTGGTGTCCGAGCTGGACGCCGCCGATCCGGTGCCGGGCGCGGACGTGTGGTGCGGCGCGCCGGACGTGCGCCGGCTGGACGTCAAGGAGCTGGCGCTGGGCCGCGTGTGGCGGCGGGTGCTGTTCCACGGCAACGGCAAGGACGACCAGCTGAATCTGGGCCAGTTCACGCTGTGCGGGGCAAGCCCGGTCGCGGCCGCTCCCGGCGCCGCCGGCCCCAAGTGCGCCTACGGCCTGGGCTGCACCAAGCCCATGGACAAGCTGATCCCGGCGCGCGGCATCCGTGCCGCCGAGCTGGTGCTCGCCAACTGCTTCAGCGGCGCCCTGGCCGGGCACGCGATGTACGACCCCAAGTACCTGATCCTGCTGAACGCCCTGGACGGTCCGGCGCAGACGGTGCTCGCCACGCTCACCGCGTGCGACGGGCAGCGTCCGGAGAATCTGGCCTGGCTGGCCGGCGCGGACCGGTCCGGCAATCTGGCGTCGACCGTGAACGAGGCGCTGCGCGACATCAACCCCTACCCGTCGTTCGCCCAGGTGGGCCTGGAGTCGTCCGGGGCGGACGCCCCCGCGCCGGAGGCGGAGCAGTCGGAGGAGAACGCCCTCGACCTGCACACGCTCGGCGGCCGGCTGACAGGGTTCCTCGACAGCGGACTGCTCGACGCGGACCATCCGCTGCGGCCCCGGCTGCGGTCGCTGGCGGACACCCTGCTGCACGACGTGGTGCGCACCGTGGCCCTCTCGGCGCCCGAGGCGAACGCCTCCGCGACGGCGCTCGCCCAGGAGACCAAGTCCCTCGACCTGGCCCTGGCCCACCGCCTCGCCAAGCACCACGACGACCCGCTGCTGCAGTTCCCGACCTACTTCGGCGAGCGCAGCGTCGCCCTCGCGCCGTACGACCTGGACACGCCGTGCGCGTGCGGGCGCGGCCTGCGGGCCTACCGGCGGCAGGGCAGGGTGCCGGCCGTCACCGACACCGTGCAGGTGGTGTGCGCCCGCTGCGGCGATGTGGCCAACTCCCTGGCCGACGCGGTCGATCTGCGGGTGAAGGCGCCGGAGGACGTCGCCGCGGGCGGCACCCTCGACGTGGTCGTCGAGGCGGTCGCGCGGCGGGCCGGCACCGTCAATCTCGGCATCGTGCTGCCGGTCTACCTGGACGCGAAGGTCGGCCCCGTGCTGCGGCGCGTGGAGGCCACGGCGCCGGGCGAGCGGGTGCACGCCCCGTTCACGCTCCAGGTGGCAGCGGGCGCGACCCCGCAGGCGTACTACTTCTGCCCGTACGCGGTGCAGGACCTCGGCATCACGGTGGCGCGGGTGCACTTCACTGTGCGCCCCGCACCGGACACGAACACGGACACCCCCACGGCTGCGGACGCCTCGTCCGCGGCGGCCTGAACGGAGCGCACGACACCATGAACGACACGGACAGCGCGGCGGACGCCCCGGACGGCGGGCGGTCCTGGGCGCCCTTGAGGCACCGGCCGTTCCGGCAGCTGGCGGCGGGACGCCTGCTGGTGTACTTCGCCAACGCGATGGCCCCGGTCGCCCTGGCCTTCGCGGTCCTGGACGCCACAGGCCGGGCCACCGACCTGGGCATCGTGGTGGGGGCGCGCTCCCTGGCCAACGTCGCGCTGCTGCTCCTCGGCGGCGTCGTGGCGGACCGCGTGCGGCGCACCCTGGTCCTGCAGGGTTCGGCGCTCGGCGCGTCGGCGGTCCAGGCCGCCATCGCCGTGACCGTGCTCCTGGACGCCACGTCCATTCCGCTGCTCGTGCTGCTCAGCGTCCTCAACGGCGCGCTCGCGGCCCTGTCCCTGCCGGCCTCGGCGGCGCTCACCCCGCAGACCGTGCCGGGCGATCTGATCCGTCCGGCGAACGCCGTGATGCGGATGGGCACCAACCTCGGTGCGATCGCCGGATCCTCGCTCGCGGGTGTCGTCGCCGCGGTGTTCGGCCCCGGGTGGGGGCTGCTCGGCAACGCCGTGGCGTTCGTCGGTGCCGCCGTGTGCTTCTTCGGCGTACGGCTTCCGCGGGAGGTGCGTACCGCTCCGGCCGAGCGGGCCCGCCCGCTGCGGGAACTGCGGGAGGGCTGGAAGGAGTTCACCGCACGCCGCTGGGTGTGGATCGTCGTCGCGCAGTTCATGGTGGTCAACGCGGTGATCGCGGGCGGTGTGCAGGTGCTGGGGCCGATGGTCGCCGACGACACGTTCGGGCGCGGTGCGTGGGGCGCGGTGCTGGCCGCGCAGATGGCGGGGGCGGTCGCCGGCGGTCTGCTCGCCGCGCGGTCCCGGGCCCGGCACGCGCTGCTCATCGGGGTGGCGCTGGTGGCGGTGGAGTCGCTGCCCCTGGTGGTGCTCGCCGAGGCGCCGGGCGCGCTGCTGCTGAGCGTCGCGATGTTCGCGAACGGCGCCGCCCTGGAGCAGTTCGGCGTGGCCTGGGACGTGTCGCTCCAGGAGAACATCCCGGAGGACCGGCTGGCCCGCGTGTACTCCTACGACGCGCTCGGTTCGTTCGTGGCGCTGCCCCTGGGCGAGATGGCCGCGGGGCCGGTCGCCGGGCACTTCGGGGTGCGCGCCACGCTGCTCGCGGGGGCCGCGCTGATCGTGCTGGTGACCGCAGCGGCGCTGTGCAGCCGGCAGGTGCGCGCCCTGACGACGGGCCGGCCCGACGCGCCCGCGCCGCAGACGGTGGTGGTCGAGCAGCCGGCGGTGGCCGCCACGCGCTGACCCGTCCCGCGCCGGGTGCGGCACGGGACGGGTCAGGGGTGAGGCGTGACGCCCGGTCGTGCCCCGCGCGGCCTCAGGAGGTGCGGGCGAAGTGGGCGTCGATGTCGCCGAGGCTGGTGGCCGGGTCGGCAACCAGCGTGGACAGTTCGTCGTCGGCGTGGTGGCGGGTGGCGACGGCGGGGCACCGGCGGCAGGCCGCGACCCCGGCCTGCCCCCACCACTTGCAGTCCGACCGCAGATGGCACCGCGGGACGCCGCCGGTGCTCTCCTCGGGGTAGGCCGCCACGACCCGCTCGATGAGCGTGCAGTCGTCTCCGCGCCGGTTGACGCACGCGGAGACGCAGTGCGAGGCGAACCGCAGGACCCTGCGGGGTTCGATGTCCTCGGGGACCATCGCGAGCGCGGCGGACGCCGGGACGGGATCGGCCAGGTAGGTCACCTGCCCGTCCGCCCCGGAACGGACGCCCAGCACCAGGGACTCCGGTGCGTGGGCGGAGCCGCTCGGGCACCACGCGGCGCCGTCACGGGCCGTGCCGTCGGTTGCCTGGTCGGTGGCGGTCATCGCGGTCTCCTTCAGCAGGGAAGAACGGACTCGCCGATCGCCATGCCCTTGGACTGGGCCGCCAGCGGCGCCGACCCGTTCTCCCGCTCCAGGGCGACGGCCTGGCGCAGGCTCTCCTGGAGCTGCGCCTGCGACGTGATGCGCTCGGTCGTCTGCTGCTCGGCGGCGGCCGTGCCGGTGCCCGTGAGGACGAGGCCGGCCGCAAGGGCGGCGGCCGCCGCGATGCCCGCTGTCGTGCGCGAGTTCTTCATGCGCGTGTCTCCGTCTACGTGGTCGGTGTTTTGGCACCGAGCGTGGCGGCCACGGATGCAGACGGGGTCGAGTCCTGCTGGAGTTCGGTGAGCGCTTTGGCGAGGATGCGCCAGATGTCCGCGGCGAGGTCGATGTTGGCGTCGGCGTGCGCCTGTTCGGCGAGCGTCCGCAGTCCGTCCACGCCGCCGGGGTCACCGTTCAGGACGCGCAGCTGCTGGCGGAGGATGTCGAGCCGGACCTGGTCCCGGTGGGTCATCAGCAGTTGCTGGCCGGCGAGGTCGTCGAGCACCGCACGGGCGTCGTCGTAGCGTCCGGCGAGGAACGCGATGTCGGCCTTGAGCGAGGCCAGTTGCTGGCGCAGGCCGTCGGTGCCGACCAGGGCGAGGGCCTGGCCCGCCTCGGCGGCGACGCGTTCGGCCGCGTCGGGGTCGGGCGGGGTCTTCTGCAGGTACAGGCGGCCCGCGGCGAGCCGGAGGCGGACCCACAGGACCAGGTTCTCGCTGCTGGGCAGTCCGTCGAGCGCCTTCTCCAGCCAGAGCTGCGCGCCCAGGTAGTCGCCCTGGCGGGTGCGGATGGCCGCCGCGCTCCACATGGACTCGGCCCACAGGGTGTCCGAGCGGCCTTCGACGAGGGCGGCGAGTTCGTCGGCGTGCGCGCGGGCGTCCGGCAGCCGGCCGGCCTCGGTCTCCACGGAGGTCAGCGCCATCAGGACCGCGGCCCGGTCCTCGACCCTGAGGTCGTTGTCCCGCGCCAGGTGATGGGCCGCCACGGCGGTGTCCAGGGCGGCGGCGATCTCGCCGAGCGCGCGCTGACAGCGCGCGAGCCGGGTCAGGCCCCGCACGCGCAGTTCGGCCAGGCCCACGTCGTCGCCGAGCCGGACCAGTTCCTCCAGGTACTCCCGCTCCCCCACGTGGTCGATCTCCAGGCGGCGCTGCTCGGCCAGTTGCCACAGCGCCTGCCAGCGCAGCACGGGAGACTCGTGCCCCTCCGCCGCGAGGGCGTCCCGCAGCGTGTCGATGGCGTCGCCGGCGCCGGTGGAGACGGCGAGGCTGAGCGCGTGGGCGAGGGAGCCGCCCGCGGGTTCCTCGAAGTCGGCGGGCTCCACCCCGAGTCGGGCGGCGAGGTGGGCGACGGCCCGCTCGGTGGGCTGGCGGGCGCCCGACTCCAGGCGGGAGAGGTACCCGGTGGACATGCCGTCACCGGCGAGGGCGGTCTGGGAGAGGCCCTGTGCGAGACGCATCTTCTTCAGGCGCTGGCCGAACCCGGGCTGTCGGAGCATAGGACGCTTCCCTCGGATGAACGCGCGGACAGGAGCGGGCGAGGACGGCCACGAACGGGTACGGGCCGACGAGCCGAGTCGAGCCTAGAACCGCTGGCAACAGCCGGGCAATCTTTTGCCAGGACCGTGCACCGGCTCTGTCTCACGTCTCGTGCGTCTCTCGCGTGCTCCTCTCGCACGTCTCCAGCAAGCCTCCAGCGCATGTCCAGTGATTCCGGGGAGGATCTCCAGCGTCAAGTCGTCGGCGCCGGCGTGCCGCCGAGCCTCTCCGGGAGTCGCCCATGAAGCACTCGGTTCCTGCCAGCCGTGCTGCGCTCGTGCACTGCCGCAGGTCACGGGGCCCGATCCGCCTCGTACGGCTCCTCGGGCTGGAGGACGAGGACGTGGGCTGGCCGGTACGGCGCGTACGGCTCAGGCCGCCGCGAACAGATCGAAGGTAGAGGTGTTGCGCGGCCCCGCCAGCACCTCCAGCTGGGGGTCGACCGACAGCATCGCCTGGTGCATGCGCTGCAGTTGCGGCGAGGGCTCGACGCCCAGTTCCTCGACCAGGCCCGCCTGGAGCCTGCGGTACGTGGCGAGCGCGGCCGCCTGCCGGCCCGACCGGTACAGCGCCAGCATGGCCTGCGAGTGCAGCCCCTCGTGATGCGGGTGACGTACCGTCAGGTCCGCGAGTTCGGCCAGCAGCTGCGCATGGCGTCCGAGCCGCAGGTCGGCGTCGATCCGGCGCTCCACGGTGACCAGGCGGCTCTCCCGCAGGCGTCTGATCTCGATGTCGAGCACCGGCCCCGCCTTCACGTCCACCAGCGGCGCCCCGGTCCACAGGTCGAGAGCGGCGCGGAACCGGTCCGCGGACACCTCGTCGTCACCGCGGGAGAACGCGGTCTGCCCCTCGCGCACGAGCTTCTCGTACGCGAACACGTCGACGCAGTCCTCGTCGATCTGGAGCAGGTATCCGCCGTGCCGGGTGGCCAGGACGTCCCGGGCGCCCGCCGGGCTGCCCGTCCCCATGGCCGTGCCGAGCCTGCGGCGCAGTTGCAGGATGTAGGTCTGCAGGGTGGTCAGGGCGCTGGCCGGCAGCTCGGTGTCCCACAGTTCCTCCATGAGGGTGGGCACCGGCATCACGCGTCCCGGGTACAGCGCCAGGAGAGACAGCACCTGACGGGGCTTGCCGGCCGTGGGAACGATCGAGTTCCCGTCGAACTCGGCACTCAGCGGACCCAGAATCTTGATCTGCACGGCGTCCTCCACCCTCGTCGAGTTCCTGGTCCGCACCCCGGCCCGACGACCGGAAGAATGCCCCTGGAGCACGCTAGCCGGGACGGCCGTCCCGCGCGTTTTCCCTCTAGCCGCCCTCAAGTCGTCGTCCGTCAGGACGCGGCTCCGACCGGATCGGGCAGGGTGATGAGCTGCGGAGTGTCCCTCCCCCAGGGGAAGCCGCTGTAGAGCTGGAGCTGGGGCGGCGGGTGCTCGTCGGCCGGGACGGCCACGGCGGCGAGGACGTCGGGCACCGGTTCCAGCTCCACGAAGCGCCAGCGGGTGAAGGGGTCGTCGGCCGGCGGACGGAAGCCGGTGACACCCCGGTCGTCGGCCAGGGTGAACACGAACTCGTCGAAGGGAAGCCCGAGTCCGAGCCCGCGCGCCTTGGAGTAGGCCTCCTTGAGGGTCCACAGCCGCAGCACCCGCCGGTCGCGGGTCCGCCCCGGTGCGGCCTGCGCGATCCACTCCTGCTCCTCGGGCGCGAAGGTCGTCGTGATGGTCCTGAGGGCCTGCGCGTCACGGTCGAGGAGTTCGACGTCCACGCCGATGCGGTGCCTGCGGACGACGCCGAGCAGGTTGTAGCCGCTCGCGTGCGACAGGTTGAAGTCCAGGTGCGTGCCGCCGCGGGGCAGCCCTCCGGGCATCGGCTGGAGGAAGGGGCGTCCGCGCTGGGAGCGCCAGATGACGAGTTCGGCCTCGCCGAGACCGGCCTCCAGGGCCAGGGCCCGGCGCACCAGGGCGTGGGCGACGAGGTACTGCCTGCGGTCGCGGTCGAAGAGGAACCGCCGCGCGGTCTCCTGTTCCTGGTCGTCGAGCCAGTGCCGGGTCAGCACGCTCGCCAGCTCGGGTGCGAGGTCGTCGTTCGGGCACAGCCACACCTTCACCGGTGCGGTGTCCTGCGCGAAGGGGGCGGGCCCGGGGGCGTACGGGACTTCGGCCGTGGTCGCGGTCATGGGGCAGGGTCACCACTCGCCGCGGGGCCGGTACCCACCGGACGGCGGAGCATCGCCGTGCCGGGCAGAGCCACCGGGGCATGCGTTCCGGGGGCGTCGCCGCAGGTCACGTCGATTCCGGCGAGCCACAGCCGGGTGAGCGCCGCCAGGTGGCGGCCCCGCCACAGGGCTCTCAGGTACTGCCTCGTCTCGTCGAGTTCCTCGGTGAGAAGGGTCTGCCCCCGGCGGTCGCGCAGGTCGACCGTCGCGACGCGCCCGCTCTCCTGGCCGTCGCGTCCTTCCGCGTCGGCGAACTCCCGGAGCACGTCGCGCAGTTCTCCGGTGTCGTGCACGGTCACGGCCAGCCGGCAGTCCATGGTGGCGCGGCCGACCCGCAGTTCATGGGCGAGCGCGGCCAGCGGGAGCGACGGCGCGGCGTTCTCGTCGTGGGTCAGCCGGTCGGCGAGGAGGCGTGCGGTGGCGCTCAGGTGCCGGGGGGTGGGCGCCGAGATCAGGATGAGTTCGGGCGCGTGCGGGTCGTCCGCGCGGAGCGGGAGCGGTGCGGCCGGGTGCGCGCTGTCCTCCTCCAGGATCAGATGGGCGGCGGCGCCGTGCTCGTCGCGGACCGTCACGGCGGCGCGGCGCGGCAGTTCGCTGCCATCGCGCTCGCGCGGCCGGGGCCAGGGGGCGGCGTCCGCGCCGGCGGTCACGGGCAGGAGGGTGCCGTGGTTCAGCTGGAGCACGGCCCGGACGAGGGCCGCGAGTCCGGTGGCCGCTCCCGCGGCGCCGGCCGTGAGCGCCGTCTCGCACAGGGGGACGGTGGCCGCGTCGAGGCCCGCCGCCGCCTGGGCGCGCCGGGCGAGTCGGGCGTCGGCGTCCGCAGCCGCCGACCGTCCGGCGTGGGCGACGGCACTGGCGCGGATCACCGCGTGGACGGTGTCACCGGCGGCCCTGGCCGGGTCGAGCGGCCTGATCAGGACGGCGCCCACACCGTCCGACACGTCGGGTTCGCACCAGCCGGGGCGGCGGCGCACCTCGACGGCGGCGACGAGGGCGGCGGCGCAATCGCCGGCGCGCAGCGCGGCGAGGGCCAGATGCAGTGCGCCGAGGAAGGAGGTCGCTCCGCTGTCGAGGCACTGGCTCGGTCCCCGCAGGTCGAGCAGCGTGGACAGCCGTCCGGACAGGGCGCCTCGGCAGGCCTTCCCGTCGGCGGCGCCGTGGGCGACGTAGACGCCGACGGCACGCGGCTCGCCGTCGGGGGTGGCGAGGGCGTCGAGCCGGGCGCCCGCGTACCCGGCGCCTTCCAGCGTCTGCCAGACGGTCTCGACGAGCAGCCTTTCCTGCGGGGAGAGTCCGGCCGCGGTGCCTCGGGCCAGGCCGAAGAAGTCGGGGTCGAACGCCTCGGCGCCCTCCAGTCGCAGGCAGCGCTCCGCCGCTCCGGCCCCGCCCATCGCGGTGCGCCAGAACGCCTCGAGTCCGTCGGATCGCGGGAAGCGACCGTGCACGGCCGTGATCGCGTACAGGCCGGCGGCGGGCCCGCGTTCCGTACGGTCCACCGGTTCGGTCACGGCGGCCGGTACGGGCAGGGGCACGGGTACGGGTGCCTCGGGCGTGGTGGCGGTCGGCAGGTCCAGGGTCAGCATGCTCACCACCTGGTCCCGGGGCAGGGATCCGCTCTTGAACCGGGTCAGGATCTCCCTGGTGTCCATGCGTGTCCTCGTCAGGCGGGGCGGGAGGCGAGCAGTGCCGCGGCCTCGTCGACGGTGAGCATGTCGGCGCGCACGGCGTCGAGCAGGGCGTTCACCTCGTCCGCGGTCATCACGGGCCGTGCCGGTGCGACGGTGCGCGGGGCGGGGGGCATCGGGGGCCGGGGAGTGCCCGCGGCCGAGGCGATGTGTTCCGCCATCGCCGTGAGGTGCGGATGGTCGTAGACCGTTACGGGGCGCTCGGTCAGGCCGTAGGCGTCGTTGATGGCGGCCACGAACTCGGCGGTGAGGATGGAGTCCAGGCCGAGCAGGTGGAAGGGCGCGTCCGGGTCGATCCGCGCGGGGTCGCAGCGCAGGATGCCCGCCAGTTGTCCGCGCAGTGCCTCGCGTACCTCTGTCCCGGAGCCGGCCGCGGCGGGCGGGAGGGCGGTGAGCGGGGCGACGGCGCTCTCGGCGCGGACGTGCCGGGCGAGGGCGGCCGGTGTCGGGTGGTCGTAGAGGGCCGCGGCCGCGATCCCGGTGCCGAAGCGGGCGTTGACGGCCGCCACGAGTTCGGCGGTGCGAATGGAGTCCAGGCCCAGGACCTGGAAGCGCTGGTCCGGTGCGATCCGGTCGGGATCGACACGCAGCACGGCGGCGAGTTCCCGCGTCACCCCGGTCAGGGCGTCGGCTTCGGAACCGGCGAGTGCCTCGTGCCGCGCGGTCCGCGGCTCGCTGGTCATGGTGGACGCCTCCTGGTCGGTGTCGATCTCCGGGGCACGGACACGTGCGGACGAGCTGGCACCGCTCCCGACTCCGGACACACCGCGCCGCCCGGACGGTGGTCCCGGGCGCACGGTCATGACCGTTCCAGGTAACCCGCACGCCCCATACGGATCCTGGAGCCTTCCTGGAGCCCGAGCGGAGGGGGCCGGTCCCGCGCACCGGCCCGGGTGCTCACTGCGGCGGGTTGCCGTGTTTCCTGTCGGGCAGGTCGGCGTGCTTGGTGCGGAGCATCGCCAGGGACGTGATGAGGACCTCGCGGGTCTCGGCGGGGTCGATGACGTCGTCGACCAGTCCGCGCTCGGCCGCGTAGTACGGGTGCATGAGCTCGGACTTGTACTCCTTGACCATGCGGGCCCGCATGGCCTCGGGGTCCTCGGCGTCCGCGATCTGCCGGCGGAAGACCACGTTGGCCGCGCCCTCCGCGCCCATCACCGCGATCTCGTTCGTGGGCCACGCGTAGGTGAGGTCCGCGCCGATGGACTGGGAGTCCATGACGATGTAGGCGCCTCCGTACGCCTTCCTGAGCACGATGGACACGCGGGGCACGGTGGCGTTGCAGTACGCGTAGAGCAGTTTCGCTCCGTGCCGGATGATCCCGCCGTGCTCCTGGTCGACGCCCGGGAGGAAGCCGGGGACGTCGAGAAGCGTCACGATGGGGATGTTGAAGGCGTCGCAGGTCTGGACGAAGCGGGCGGCCTTTTCGCTGGCCTGGATGTCGAGCACACCCGCGAGGGTCTGGGGCTGGTTGGCGACGATGCCCACGACCTGACCGTCGAGACGGGCGAGGGCGCAGATGACGTTGTGGGCCCAGCGCTCGTGGACCTCGAAGAAGTCGCCGTCGTCGACGAGTTCCTCGATGACCTCGGTCATGTCGTACGGGCGGCTGCCGTCGGCCGGCACCAGGTCCAGCAGTGCCTCGGTACGCCGTCCGGCCGGATCACCCGTGGCCGTCCGGGGCGGTGCTTCCCGGTTGTTCTGCGGGAGCATCGACAGGAGGTAGCGCACCTCCGCGATACAGATCTCCTCGTCGTCGTAGACGAAGTGGGAGACGCCCGAGGTCTCGGCGTGCACGTCCGCGCCGCCCAGACCGTTCTGCGTGATCTCCTCGCCGGTCACGGCCTTGACCACGTCCGGGCCCGTGATGAACATCTGCGAGGTCTCACGGACCATGAACACGAAGTCCGTCAGCGCGGGCGAGTACGCGGCGCCGCCGGCGCACGGGCCGAGCATCACCGAGATCTGCGGGATGACGCCCGAGGCGCGGGTGTTGCGCTGGAAGATGCCGCCGTACCCGGCGAGCGCGGAGACGCCCTCCTGGATACGGGCGCCCGCGCCGTCGTTCAGGGAGACCAGCGGGGCACCGGCCGCGATGGCCATGTCCATGATCTTGTGGATCTTCGTCGCGTGGGCCTCGCCCAGCGCGCCGCCGAAGATCCGAAAGTCGTGCGCGTACACGAACACCGTGCGGCCCTCGACCGTGCCCCAGCCGGTGATCACACCGTCCGTGAACGGCTTCTTCGCCTCCAGACCGAAGCCGACCGCCCGGTGCCGGCGCAGCTGCTCGACCTCGTTGAACGAACCCTCGTCCAGCAGCAGCGCGATCCGCTCCCGCGCCGTCAGCTTGCCCTTGGCATGCTGCGCCTCGGTCGCCTTCTCGCTCGGCCCGGCCAGAGCCTGCTCACGGATCGCGTGCAGCTCCGCCACACGCCCCCGCATGCCCGGAGTCGGTTCCCTGGTCAGTGCCATGGCGTCGGGTCGCTCTCCGCGCGACGGGGTGTTCCGTCAACGCCAGCCGTAGGGCGCCTTGTAGTCATCGGGCCTCCTCCACTGCCGCGCGGGCCCCCGCTCGTGCTCGCGCTCGGCCGGCTCACCACCGCGCAGGGCGACCAGGACGGCCATGAGCGCCGCCAGTTCCTCGGGGTCGGCCCGGCCACGCTCGATCCGCAGGTCCGGCTCGCCCTGGTCGACTTCGCTCATGGGACCGCCTCCTCCAGCGTCACCGGCATCGTCGGGCAGCGCGCTGGACGAACGCTCTCGTCACGCTCGAGCCGGTCGGCACCGGCCGTCCCCGGACCCGTCCCGCGGCGGTCACATGCTCCTGGCCCGCAGGGAACGCAGGGCCCCGGCCAGCGCACGTGCGCTCTCCTCGGCGTCGCCGACCCCCGTCATGATCACGCTCGTCGCGGCGTCGGACCGTGCCGTCGCGGCGCGGCCTATGGCGTACGCGACGGGGGCGGCGGGCCCGCACCCGCAGATCACCAGCCGCTGCCGGGGCCCCAGCAGTTCACCCAGTGCGGACGGCAGGGTGCTCACCGGTTCGTCGAGCGCGAGGGACACGATGCGTTCCGGCCCGTCGTACAGGCCGGCCAGCGTCTTGTTCACCCCGTCCGGCACACCGGGGACGGTGACGAGACAGATGACGTCGGCGGTCCGGTCGCCGGAGCGCAGCACCGCCGACGCGGTGCCCCGGGGCGCGGGCGGACGCCGTACGGTCCGGGGTGTCGCGTCGCTGTCCAGCAGGGCGAGCATCTGGTCCACGGTGGTCTCCCCGCTCGACCGTTCCGGCAGGCAGCGCAGCAGGTGCATGCACTGGGACAGCGTCAGGGACGCGTCGGCGTCGGACAGTTCGGCGCGGTCGTAGGTGGCGGTCAGCAGCAGCCCGTCCGACTCGTCGTGCTGCGCGACCAGCGTCAGGGGCAGACTCGTGTCCCCGCCGGCGCTGTGCGGCAGGTCCACCTCGATGTGCCGGGCGGCCAGTTCGGACAGCAGTGCCGGCGGCAGCTCGGGCCTGCTGTCGAACCGTACGACGGTGTCGGTCAGCCGCATGTCGTCGTCCCGGCCGCTCCAGCGCCGGATCTGGTCGGGGGTGACCCAGGCGTAGGAGCTCAGGTCGAGCGCGGCGTCCCGTACCTGCCGCAGCAGTTTCTCCACCGTGGCCGCGGGATCGACGGTGACCGTCATCGGCAGGGAACTGCCCAGCAGGCCGGGCACCGTGGCCGCGTCCGGCAGAGGCAGGTCGCGGCCGGAGAAGTGCACGCCGAAACCGATCGGGGCGGGCCCGCGCACACCGGCCGCCCGGTAGAGCAGCAGGGCCCAGACGACGTGCAGCGCGCTGCTCTCCCCCGCCCCGCGCTGTGCGGCCCACGATCTGAGCCGGGCGGTCTGCCAGGGACGCAGGCCGCTCTGCACACGGCCGGGGCCGGTCTGTCCGGAGGGCCCGCCGGGGCGCCCGGGGCTCGTGGCGGCGCGGGGCGTCGATCCGGTCCAGAACGCGCGTGCCTGCTCGGTGCTCCGGCCCGCGAGCCAGGCGGCGTGGTCACGGATGTCGGGGCGGCGCTCGCCCCCGGGGACGACGCCACCGGCGAGGTAGGCGCGGTAGAACTCCCGCACCAGAAGGTGTGCGCCGCGTTCGTCCAGCAGGGCTCGGTGATAGTTCAGCAGCACCCGGGTCGCGGCCCGGCCGGCTCGTGAGGGGTGCGCCGGACGGTCGAGCAGGGACACCCTCAGCAGTTCGGGTCGGTGCAGCGCGAAGCCGCGCGTCCGTTCCTGCCGCAGCAGGTCGTCCCAGCCGATCGAAGCGGGACCGTGACGGACGACCTCCACGGGCGCGTGGTCGTGCAGCACCATGCGGGGCTGCGCGGTCCAGTCGAAGGAGGCGCGCAGGACGATCTCGCGATCGGCGACGGACTGCCAGGACGCGGCGAACAGGGCGGTGTCCAGGGGGCCGGACCAGTTCCAGAAGAGCTGCTCGATGTGCCGGCCCCCGGCGCCCGGCGCCCGGACCGCCGCGAGCAGGATGTCGCGCTGCTGTCCTGTGACCGGCACCGTGTCGGCGGTCGGCGGCAGCAGCAGGTCGGCCAGCAGCTCCGCGGTCACCGGCTCGTCGGGCTCTCGGGTCCCGCCGTCGGCCGGGGCCAGGCGCACCGCGTACCGGCCGGTGCCGTCGTCGTCGAGGCACACCGCGTGCGTGGGATGGCGCAGGGCGAGGCGAGCGGCGACCGCCTCGGCGCTCGCGGCGGCCATCGGACCGCACAGCTCGAACACCACAGGGGCGCCGGGCACCGCCACGTCGGGCTCGTGGAGCACGGCGGCCAGGGCGGCGGCGGGCGAGTGACGGCCGCTCATGCGCTGTCCACCGCACGGGCCGGGGCGACGGATTCCACGACCGGCCCCCTCCCCTCCTGGTCATGTCGGTACGTCCGCTGCGGTACGAGGCTCCTCATCGTCGTCCGGGGCGTCCCGGCCCCGGAAACATTACGGTTTGCGCAGGTGGCGGGCCGGAGTTCACGAGCCGGTCCGGAGCGGTCCGCGAGCCGGGCTCGACCGCGACCCGCTGATGCGCCTCGCTCACCAGGTACCGGTCCTGGACCACGTGGGTGGCGAACGACCACGCTCGGACGGGCTCGGAGTCCTCGGCGAGGACGGGCCGCCCCTGGCTGTCCCAGCGGAATCCCACGGCGCTGAAGCTGCGCCGCATCCCCTGCCCGAGCGCCTTGGTGTACGCCTCCTTCAGCGTCCACAGGCGCAGGAACCGCGCCGTGCGCTCGTCGTCGGGCAGCGCGTCGAGCGACGCGGCCTCCTCGGGCGTGCACACGTGCTTGCGCAGCAGGTCGTAGGAGGCCTCGCGGGTGACCGATTCGGTGTCCACGCCGACGGGTCCGTTCCGGCTGACGGCGACGACGATGAGTTCCTCGGTATGGGCGAGGCTCAGTCTCAGTTCCTCGCCGAAGCCGCGCAGGACGGGGCGGCCGCCCGGCTGGTAGGCGATGTCGAGGGAGTCCGGCGCGACGTCGAGGACCGCCGCGGCCGTGTACTTGATGACCAGGCGCGACACCGCGAAGGCGAAGCGGCCGGGCGCGGTGGGGCCCTGCCGGTAGCGCGGCCAGTCCCGTCCGAGGAGCGCGCGCAGCCCGGGGTCGAGCAGGGCGGGGGTCAGCCATTCGCCCCAGGTGGTGTGCACGACGACGCGGCCGGTGTCGTGGGCCCGCTCGTGCACGTCGTCCCACGGGGTGTCGGGCCCGGGCACGTGCACGGGCGGCGCCGCGGTGCGCGTCTGCGCACGGTCGTGTCGGTCGTCCATCCGGGCGCTCACCACAGCAGTTTCGTGGCGCGCAGGTCGCAGTCGACGCCCTGCCTCGCTCGGTGGGCGAGCTCCGCCCACGCCCTGGGCCGCGGGTCGACGGCGTGCGAGGGCAGCGGCACACCGAGGCGCTGGCCCACGCGTTCGAGTGCGAGCAGCGGCCAGTCGGGGCCGGCGAGAAATCCGGTGGCGGCACGGGACACGCCCAGTACGGCGGCGGCCAGCAGCAGCGTGGCGGACCGGTCGGCCAGCGACCGTGCGGCCGGGTCCGCCGGGTTCGCCGTCCCGGCGGCGCGGCAGGCCGCGCGCACCGCTCGCTGCTCGGTCGCCAGGCGGCGGGTCACGCGGGCGAGCGCGGCAGCGGTCGGATCGTCGCTGTCGGCTCCGGCGTGCGGTGCGTCCGGGGCCGGCAGGACGGCCCGGAGCGTGCGCACGCACCACGCCCCGGAGTCGGCGTCCGGGTCCGTGTCCGTGGGCTCCGGGTCCGCGAGTTCGAGGGAGAACAGTCCGGGGACCGGGGTGGCCGGTCCCGGTCCGCCCGATCCGTCCTGACGGGACAGCGTGCGGACGAGTTCCGCCTGCCGGCGGGCGGCGGCCGGCCAGTCGACGCCCGCGGCGGCCCGGTGCGCCCGTAGTGCGGCGAGGGTCTGGTGCTCGGTGCTCTCCGGTCCGAACCCGCTCTCGTTCAGCACGAGTTCGAGATCGCCCAGCAGCTCTCCGATGAGCTGCGGAACGAGGTACGCGGCGGCCGTGGCGGGCAGGGACGGCGCCTCGTCGGCAGGGCTCGTGCAGCGCAGGGCCACGGCGGTCAGGCATTCGCAGGCCAGCAGGTCCGTGAACACGGCCGCCAGCGTGGGCCGCCACTGCCGCACGCTCGGTTCGTGCGGCGCGAGGGCGTCGACGAGGCGGGCCGCGGTGAGCAGGACGCCGCCGGTCGCCGCGCTCAGCGCCGCGGGGCCGAGCAGCGCCGCGACGCCCGGTGCCGGACGGTTCGCGGCGTCGAGCAGCGGCCGCAGCGCCCAGGTGTGCGCGAGGCCCAGGTCCCGGCGCGGCAACGGCCTGAGCACGCGGACCAGTCGCTCGGCTCCGAAGTCCCGCAGGCGGTCCGGTTCGGGAAGGACCTCGGCGAACAGTTCGGCGGGGGCTTCGGGCCGGGTTCCCGGCGAGGCCGCGAGCGAGGTGCGCCCGTACGGATTCGCAGGGTCGTCGGGGTCGCCGAGCAGGGCTTCCAGCCGCATGGTGCGCAGCGTGTCGGCCACCGGCGACTCCGCGGCGGCGCGGATCGTCGTGAAGGTCGCCATGGGCTCCTCCTCGTCCTCGATGGTCGTCATCGCAACCGTCGTCATCGCAACCGTCGTACAGGGCTCTCCGCATGCCATTTGGCCAGGCGCAGGGCCTCCTGGTCGGCGCGGTCCAGCCACTCCCGCGCGTACAGCCGGGCGTCCGCCGGGCCGGCCTCGCCGCCCAGGACCGGCACGACGGCTTCCTCCCGCAGCAGCACCTTGTGGGCGGAGAGCACGGTGACTCCCGACGCGTCCGGCTCGAGAGACCATTCGCCGGTGTGGGCCGCGATGAGTTCGGGCGTCTTCGTCTCCTTGTAGACGATGCGTCCCGCGTGCGGGAAGCACAGCCGTACGGCTTCACCGGTGACGGTCAGGCCGAAGGGGGTGACCCGGTCGAACGCGGTGACCTGGACGCCCGGAGGGTCCTCGGTGACGCTGGCCGCGTCGATGTGCGGGATCAGGTCGGCCCAGTCCTCCATGCGGTACAGGAAGTCGTAGACCAGTTCGGGCGGGCCGTCCACGCGCATGCTGTTCTCGAAGGACAGGAGCAGTTCGTCCAGCCGGTCCCACTGTTCGGCGGCCTCCCGGACCCGGTCGAGCCGCAGGAGTACGTCCGCGTCGAGTGCGTCGGGCGTCCTGTTCAGGCCCGGGGCCTGTTCCTCGTACCGGAGCGTCAGGGACGAACGGCCCGCGTCCTCGGGTTCCACGCTCCAGGTCCCCCGGGCGACGGCGGACCCCGGGCCCGGGGGCTTCTCGCCCAGGGACTCCTCGAAGTCGACGGTCCGTGCGGACGGGCTCATCACGCGCCGCATCCGTGACGTGCGGACCTGCCCGTCCCGCACGTCCCACACCCACAGGTGCTCGGTCGTGCCGTCGAAGCTCATGCGTTCGGCGTGCACGCACGTGGGCAGGAACACGGGCCAGCGAGGGGCGTCGGCCAGCATGCCGTAGACGACCGAGGCAGGAGCTTCCACGGGCACGGTGTGCCGGGCGGAGCGCACACGCTGCGACGACGCGAGCGTCGGCATGAGGGCCCTCCTCCCAATGTGCGCAGATGCGCCCAGGCTGTGCCGCTCGGCTGGAGCGACGCTCGAGCGTGGGCTGACCTACCGGTCGGCCGGTCCGGGTCAGGCCCGGACGGCGGACATTCCGGTGGGCTCGGACACGGCGGCGGGTGCGGCGACCCCGGCGGGGCCGGACACCAGGATGGCGCGCTGCAGCTTGGCGAGTTCGGCCGAGGGCTCAAGACCGAGGGTGCGCACCAGGGTCGTCCGCAGCCGCTGGTAGGCGTTGAGCGCCTCGCCCCGGCGCCCGGACCGGTGCAGGGCCAGCATGTACTGGCCGCACAGGGCCTCGTGGGTCGGGTACCTGCTGACGAGCACGGTCAGTTCGGCCAGCAGGCCGCGGTGCCGGCCGAGCCTGAGGTCGGCCTCGATGCGCTGGTCCAGGGCACAGAGCCGGCTCTCCTCGAGCTGCTTGATCTGCGGCTCCAGATGGGCACCGGCCTGGACGTCGGCGAGGGCGGGCCCGGTCCACAGGGCGAGCGCCTCCCGCAGCCGGCGCGCGGCCTCCGGGTGGTCCTCGGCGTCCATGGCCCGGTATCCGGCTCCGGCGAGCCGCTCGAACTCCCGTACGTCGCTGGTGCCTTCGCCTCTGCGGAGCAGATAGCCGCCCGGCACGGTCATCAGCACGTCCTTGGCGGTGCGTCCGCCCGCGCCCTCGCTCTGCTCGAGCGCCGAGCCGATCAGTTCGCGCAGCTGAAGGATGTAGGTCTGCAGGGTGGGGCGGGCGCTGCGCGGCGGTTCGGCGCCCCACAGCTCCTCGGTCAGCGTGCTGACGGGCACCACCTGGTCCGCGTTGAGGGCGAGCAGTGCGAGAACCTGGCGCGGCTTGGGCGCCGTGGGCGTGACCGAGACTCCCTGTTCCCGCACGGCGAGTGTGCCGAGTACGTCGATGTCCACGCTGTCTCCCCGTCGACTGCCGCCCCTGCATGGAGCGTTGCTCTAGTGCTTGAGTAAAAAACAGCACGGACGGTTTGTCAATCCGCGAGAACTCTCCCCCTACCCCTCCGTCAAGGCCCTTGAAAATCTCAGGAGTTGAGAGAATCCCTGATCAGAAGCCTGGGCCACGTCAGCACCCGGACCTGGATTTGCAGACCGTACGGACTGTTTTTACCTTGTTTTACTGCGCAGGAAGCCGCGGCACGGCAGGCGACGCCGACGAGGCCGCCAGGCGCGGGGCAAGGAAGGACCAGAACATCGAGACCCGACCCGCGGAGAGCCACCCGCGGTCGGCCTCCCCGAGCGCCCCGAACCCGACCGTGGCGGTGACGACCAGCGTCGAGACGGCCTCCACGGACAGGTCCCGCTCGATCTCGCCGGACTCCTGCGCCGCGGCCACCAGTTCCCGTACCTGCTCGTGCCACCAGCGCAGCAGCTCGGAGCCGTTCTTGCGGGACGGGTCCGCGTTCAGCCGGAAGCCGGCGCGGACCACCGGGTCGTCCGCCAGGGCCACCACCAGGCGGGAGCAGGCATCGACGAGCGACTGCAAGCTCGCGCCGGTCGCCGCCCGGGACTGCTCCACCAGCTCGGCGACCCGCGCCGCGGCCTCGCTCTCCACCTCGGCGGCCAGCGCGTCCTTGTTGGCGAAGTGGAAGTGCAGGGCGCCCTTGCTGACGCCTGCGCGCTCGCTGATCACGGGCAACGAGGCCAAGACGTACCCGTCGTCGGCGAAGGACTCTGCCGCCGCACAGATCAGGGCCGCGCGCGTGCGTGCCGCCCGGGCCTGCCTGACCATCACCATTGCCTCCAAACAGACCGCCCGTGCGGTATTTCCTAGCGGACGTCGAGCCCTCGCGGTGCAGCGAACGGGCCATACTCGTCGGGGTATCCCCAGTTCAGACGCGACACTCGCCTCCGAGTCCCGCATCCTTCGCACGCACACTCGGGAAGACTCGGGGAGCATAACCCCATCTACCCGACCTTGAAAACCGCATGTCTGGTTTGTTTTAGGTGGGGGAAGGCCTCGCGGGCCGGGTGCGCGGGACTTCGCGCGGTGGGGGAAGCGTGCGACGGCCGGCCACTCGGGGCCCGCCGGAGAGATGAAGCGCGGCACGGCGCAGAGGGATCGCCTCTGCCGCAGACCGCGGCGGGAGCGTCAGACGCCGACGGCCGGCGTCTGGCTCGCTTCGAGTTCCTTGAGGACCCGCACTCCCCTGTCGGGGGCGATGTCCAGTTTGATCAGTGCGGCAGGGGTGGCGATCGCCGGGAGTATGTGGTTGAAGAGCACCGAGATGCGCCGATCGAGGTCCTTGTAACCGGATTCGACCTCTGACACGGCCTGCAACCCGATCCAGGCCCCGACGAACAGCTCAGCCGTCTGCTGCGGGTCGATGTGCTGCAGCACCTCGCCCCGCTCCTTCGCCTCGGCGACCTTGTCCCGGATCACCTCGATCCACGCGGGCCAGGCACTGCCGAACAGCGCCCGTCCCTGCACATCGGCGGACAGCCGGATACCGGCCAGCAGGAGAACCTCCTGGGGCACCCGGACCGCCAGCGTCATGCACAGATCCACCCACTCCTGCAGCTTCATGTCGCCGGGCGCCAGGTAGTCGTGGGCAGTCTGGGACTCGAGCACACCGCGGGCCAGTGACTCCTTGGAGTCGAAGTGGAAGTACAGCGCGCCCTTCGTGACCCCCGCCCGTTCGAGGATCTCGGCGATCGTCGCGCCCGCGTACCCCCGCTCGGCGAAAACGGCGGACGCGGCCTCGATAACAGCACGACGGGTCCGTACCGCACGCTCTTGCTGTGCCATAGGGACCACCTTCCATGAGAAAAAAACCGAACCGTCAGTTACCTTACCCGTTCTCGCATATTCACTCGCCGCCAGATCTCCGTGTAGAGGGAACGGACACAAGGACTCCACATCTCCGCCCGAGGAACGGAACAAGTGCTTCCGTCAGGCCGGTCCCCGTCACCAGGCGGTCCGGCCGCCGTCCACCGGGAGCGTGGCCCCTGTCACGAAGCTCGCCCTGTCGCTGCACAGCCAGGCGGCCGCCTGCGCGACCTCCTCCGCGTCGGCGGCTCGCGCCTGCGGGGCGGAGCGGTGCGCCCGCTCCCGCGCGCCCGGACTCTGGGCGAACCACTGGTCGGTCATCTCCGAGCGGGTCAGGCCCGGCGCGATGGCGTTGACCCGTATCCCGTGCTCCGCGTACTCCACGGCCGCGGCCCGGGTGAGCCCGATGACCGCGTGCTTGGACGCGATGTAGGGCGCACCTGTCGAGGACGCCACCAGGCCGCCGACGCTGCTGGTGTTGACGATCGAGCCCCCCGCGCCACCGGCGATCATCGCCGTCAGCTCATGGCGCAGGCAGTTCCACACGCCCCGCACGTTCGTCTCCATGACGAGGTCGTAGGAGGCGTCGTCCATCAGGTGCAGCGGGGACCTGGGCAGCGCCGCGCCGGCGTTGTTGAAGGCCGCGTCAAGCCGACCGTGTCGCGCGACGACGAACTCCACCAGGCGTCGGACCTCGTCGTCGCTGCGCACGTCCACCGGCCTGCAACTCGCTTCGGCACCCGCATCGTTCAGCTCGGCGACGACATCGCGGAGACGGTCCGCCCGGCGTGCCGCGAGGACCACGGTCGCGCCCTGGCCCGCGAACACCCGGGCCGCGCCGGCCCCGATGCCGCTGCTCGCCCCGGTGATGAGCACGACCTTCCCGGCCAGCGGATCCGCCACACTCGTCACAGTCGGACCTCGACCCGGCCGACGCCCGCGGCAGCCAGCTCCGTCCCGCCTGCCCAGCAGGCGCCGCGGGCGGACTCCGCGTCCACGGTGCGCAGCAGCATCTCGTCGATGTCGTGCAGCGTGCCGACGAGGTGGCGGACGCCCGCGCGCCGCATGAGGGTGCGCTGGAAGCTGCCCGGGTAGCGGCTGGGGTGACCGATGAAGGGCACGCCCAGCTCCTTGGCCTTCTGTGCCACCCGAGCCACGTCGTCGATGAAGACGGCCTCGTGGAGTTCTATGCCGAAGGTGTCGCGGACGATCTCCTGGATGCCCGGGCGGAAGTCGTTCGTGCAGACGTACCCGGGTCCGGCGAACCAGGCGGCCAACTCGCCGAGATACCGGTCGAAGTGGCCGCGGTCCAGGCCGCCGTAGCAGACGATCCGCAGGCCGGCGGCGCGCAGCCGGCTCAGCAGCTCCGTCGCGCCGTCGACGAGCCCCATGGGGTGCTCGCACAAATAGCGCTCGCGCTCGGCGAAGTAGGCGTGGAGCAGCTCTCTGGGGCTGCCCTGGTAGCCGATGGCCTCCTTGAGTGCGCGGGCGGCCGTTTGCCGGGGCTGGGAGAGGACGGACTGTTCGAGTTCGGCCGTGTAGGCGGCGCCGTGGGCCGCGGCCATGCGGTGGATGACAGGGGTGAACGTGTCGTCGAGCAGAACGCCGTCGATGTTGACCGCGGCCAACCGGAGTGTGCTCAGCAGGTGACTGTGACTCATCTGGTCTTCCTCACGCCGACGGGGCCCGCAGGCTCCGGAGTTGAAACCGCACAGTTGGTTTTGCCTGACATCCGTCTCGCGCGCCCCGCCTGTCCATCTGGAGGACACGGAGCGCGGAGCCGCTCACTTTCGCCCGAAATAGGGACTCCGCGCCATCTTTCGCTTGGGAAAGATTTTGCCTATCGCCCCTCCAAGAAAACCGGTAGGTCCGTATCTTATAGCCCACCAAGCGACGGTGCTTCGAGACGGGGGACGTCATGCACGTGACTGCTACTGGTGGCGCCGAGGTGCCCAGACGGCTCACCACTACAGTCCCCAAGGAATACGTCCACAGAGCCAGCCTCGCCGAGGTCTTTCTGACGGACTGCACCGCCCGAGACGGATTACGCTTCGTCCTCACCGGTCAATGGCCGCGGGCGCACACGTACTTCACCAACGCCGCCGGCACGCGGTACGACCCGATGCTCGCCGCGGAGACGTTCCGGCAGGCCTGCATCTACATGGCCCACACCGAGCTCGGGGTGCCCCTGGGCCATCCGTTCGTGATGTGGAACCTCAGCTACACCACGGACCCGGCCCACATGGACATCGCCGCGTGCCCGACCGACCTGGTCATGGAGGCGACCTGCACCGAGCTGAACCGCCGGGGCAAGGAGGTCAGCGAGATCCGCATGGATCTGTCCCTGTACCGCGACGGTCATCTGGTGGCGCACGCCGGCATCCACTACGGTCCGCTGCCGCCCGCCGTCTACGAGCGGATACGGTCCAAGCGCACGGTCGGCCCGATCGACGCGGCCGACACCGCCATCGCCGTGGAGGACTCCCCGCTCGCGCCGGCGGCGGTCGGACGCTTCAACGCGGTGGACGTGGTGCTCACGAACACGGAGCAGCCCCGCCGCTGGCTGCTGACGCCCGATCTGCGCCATCCGACCCTGTTCGACCACAGCGCCGACCACGTGCCCGGCATGGTCCTGATGGAGGGGGCCCGGCAGGCGGCCTGCTCCCTCGTCGGCCCGCGGTCCTTCACCCCGGTGAGCGCGGCCAACAGCTTCTGGCGCTACGTCGAACTCGACCGCCCCTGCTGGATCGACGTCGATCAGGTGATCTCCGAGGGCGGCAACACGATGACGGTGGAGGTCGTCGGGCGCCAGGACGGACAGAGCGTCTTCTCCTCGACCCTGACGGGACGGGTGGACTGAGCGGGGTCTCCCCCGTGACACGACGACAGGGCGGCGTGCTCCGACGCGAGGTCGGTGCACGCCGCCCTGTCCTTGGACGACTGCGGGCCAGGAGCCCGCTGTGGAGCGGTGGTTACTTCGGGTCCTTGTTGAACGTCGAGGTGGACCAGAAGTACCCGAGGACCGCGAGGCCGATGCTCCAGGCAACGGCGAGCCAGCCGTTGTGCCCGATGTCGGTGCCGAGGAGCAGCCCGCGCAGGGTCTCGATGGCCGGGGTGAAGGGCTGGTACTCGGCGATCGGCTGGAACCAGCCGGGCATCGAGCCGAGCGGCACGAAGGCGCTGGAGATCATGGGCAGCAGGATCAGCGGCATCGCGTTGTTGCTGGCCGCCTCGGCGTTGGGGCTGACGAGGCCCATGCCGACGGCGATCCAGGTGAGCGCCAGCGAGAAGAGCACCAGCAAACCGAAGGCGGCGAGCCACTCCAGGACGCCCGCGCCGGAGGAGCGGAAGCCCATCGCGATGCCGACGAGCCCGACGAGGACCACGCTGGCCACCGACTGGAAGACGCTGCCGATGACGTGCCCGACGAGGACGGATCCGCGGTGGATGGCCATGGTGCGGAAGCGGGCGATGATGCCCTCGGTCATGTCGTTGGAGACGGAGACCGCCGTGCCGATGACGGTCGACCCGATCGTCATCACCAGGATGCCGGGGACGATGTACGCGATGTACGCGTCGCGGCCGGCGCCGCCGCTCAGTGCTCCGCCGAAGATGTAGACGAACAGCAGGAGCAGCATGATCGGCGTGAGCAGCAGGTTCAGGGTGAGCGAGGGGTAGCGCCGGGCGTGCAGGAGGTTGCGGCGCAGCATCGTGGACGAGTCACGGACGGCGAGGGACAGGGAGCTCATCGCGCAGCCTCCATCTTCTGGTCGGTACGGGCCGGGGCATCGGCGGTCTCGGTGGTGTCGGTGAGGGCGAAGAAGACGTCGTCGAGGTCGGGGGTGTGCACGGTCAGTTCGTCGGCCTCGACGCCGGCGAGGTCGAGCCGGTCGAGGACGGAGCGCAGGGCGCGCTGGCTGCCGTCGCTGGGGACCTGGAGCGAGAGGGCGTCGTCGTCGCGGGTGGCCGCGTCGAGGGCCGAGGCGGCGCTGCGGTAGGCGGTCGGGTCGGTGAAGCGGAGCCGGACGTGGCCGCCCGGGATCAGCCGCTTGAGCTCGTCGGCCGTTCCCTCCGCGGCGATCTTGCCGTTGTTCAGCACCGCGATGCGGTCGGCGAGTTCGTCGGCCTCCTCCAGGTACTGGGTGGTGAGGAAGACGGTGACGCCGCCGGTGACGAGCTCGCGGATGATCTGCCACATGTTGTGGCGCGAGCGCGGGTCGAGACCGGTGGTCGGCTCGTCGAGGAAGATGATGCGCGGGTCGCCCACCAGCGTCATGGCGATGTCGAGGCGGCGCTTCATGCCGCCGGAGTAGGTGGACGCGGGCTTCTTGGACGCCTCCACCAGGTCGAAACGCTCCAGGAGTTCGGCGGTGACCCGGCGGCCCTCGCTCTTGGAGAGGTGCTGCAGGTCGGCCATGAGGAGCATGTTCTCCTCGCCGGTGATCAGTCCGTCCACGGCGGAGAACTGGCCGGTGACCCCGATCGCCGCGCGCACGTTCTGTGCCTGGGAGGCGATGTCGTGGCCGGCGATGTGCGCCTGGCCGCCGTCGGCGCCGATCAGCGTGGAGAGGATCTTGACGGCGGTGGTCTTGCCCGCGCCGTTCGGGCCGAGCAGGGAGAAGATCGTTCCCTCGGGCACCGACAGGTCGATGCCGTCGAGCACCACCTTGTCACCGTAGGACTTGCGCAGACCGCGCGCGGCGACAGCCAAGTTCGTCATGAGCGTTGCTCCTTCTATTCTCCTGGCCGCGGCCGGTCAGAGGCTGCGGGCGGTGATGTCGCCGTGGGCGGTCGTGGCGCGGACGGTGAGTGCGGCGTCGGC
Organism: Streptomyces sp. NPDC025806; assembly: GCF_055558275.1. Lineage (NCBI taxonomy): Bacteria > Bacillati > Actinomycetota > Actinomycetes > Kitasatosporales > Streptomycetaceae > Streptomyces > Streptomyces sp. NPDC025806. The sequence goes on from NZ_JBVHMU010000023.1 coordinate 35,333, forward strand.
GCCCTGGGTGTTGTTCAGGCTGTTGGTGACGCGGCCGTAGGTGGTGCCGGCGTCGAGGGCGGCGGAGGTTCCGGCGGCGGCGGTGACGTCGATGTCGCCCTGCTCGGTGCGCAGGGTGAGGGTGCCGGCGACCGCGTCGGTGACGGTCAGGTCGCCCTTCTGCGTGGTGAGTTCGGCGTTGCCGTTCACACGGCCGAGGGTGATGTCACCGGCGGCGAGGGTGAGGCGCGCGCTCGCGGCCTCGTCGATCTTGACCGAGCCCTGGGCGCCCTCGAAGGTGACGTCGCCGAGGCGTCCGACGCCGCGGAAGTCGCCGCTGGCCGTCTTGGCCTCGACGCGGGAGCCGACGGGCAGCTGGACGGTGACCTCGACCGAGCCGGAGTTGCCGAGGACGCGGTTGGCCTCGCGGGCGGCGACGCGCAGGACGCCGTTGTCGTAGGCGACCTCGACCTGCTCGGCGGCCTTCACGTCGCGGCTCTTGGAGGAGTCGGCGGGCAGGACCTCGACGATGGTGTCGGCGCGGTCGGCGGCGATGAGCTGGATGCGGCCGGCGGGGATGTCCAGGACGGTCGAGACCGGGGCGGGGGTGGCGAACTTCTGCATGGTTCTCTCCTTCTCCTCTGTGCGAGCTCCATCATCCGCCCGCTGTTTCTGATGATGGAAACGCTACGTTGCATTTAGATTTAAGGCAACAGACTCGTTGCACGCATTCATTGTTTTCACAGGTCAACCACTTCAAATCGTTGCAATGATTTGCGATTTAACGCAACGAGCGCTGCTGTGCACGTTGCAATGAATGAGAGTGAACGCTCTGGTCGCCGGGTGCGCCGACCGTCACCACGCCGGTTCCGCGGTCCGTCTGCGCACGAGCGGGGCGGCGCTGCCGACGCGCGGGCTCAGCCGGCGGGCCGCCCGCAGCAACTCGACGCCGCGGGCCGCCTCGCCCCGCTCACGCAGTACGCGCGCGTGCTCGAGCAGGTCCTGTGCGGTGCGTTCCATGAGCTCCTGGTCCGCGCCGCCCAGCCGGGCGGGCACGCCGTCGGCCACCAGGGCGAGCAGCGGGGCGGCGACCTCGACCGACGGCGCCTGTGCCGCACGCAGCGCGTGCGCGGCGCGCAGCCGCAGCCTCGCCCGGTCCGCGGCGCCCATGTCGGCCAAGGTGGCGGAACGCACCGCCGGTTCCCTGCGGCCCAGGCCGTCGAGGAGCCCGCACACCCGCAGGGCGGCCAGCCCGGTCAGCGCGTCGGGCGCGCCCCCGCCCACCAGCGCGCCCAGGAGTCTGCCGCGGCCCGGATGGTCACCGAGGACGGCGAGAGCGCGCGCGGTCTGGACGGCCTCGGGGCCGCTGCGCCGCAGGCAGTCGGTGACCGCCCGGGCGAACGGCCCGTCGCAGGAAGGCTGCCGGAACGCGGCGTCCTCCTCCAGCAGGGACCGCAGGAGCAGCGGACTGCCGCCGCTGAGCCGGTGCAGGCGTGCCGCCGCTCGGGGCAGCTCCGGCCCGGCCACGAGCCCCCGGTCCGCGAGGGTCCGTTCCACGTCGTTGACACGGAGCAGCTTCAACTGCACGCCGTGCACGTACGGGCGGCGCAGCACCGGCTCGGTGAACAGTTCCTCCCAGCGCGTGCCGTACGAGGGCGCGGTGACGACCATGACCAGCGGGGCGCGGGAGGTGCGGACCGCGAGTGCGCGCAGGTGGCCCAAGGCCGGCGGATCGGCCAGGTGGACGTCGTCGACGCACAGCACCGTCGGCCGCGTGTCGGTGAGTTCGCGCAGATCGGCCCGGGGGCCGCGGGTCCTGAGCACGCGGGCGCCGGTCCCCCGCGCCTGTCGCGCCACCTCGCCGAGGAGCGCGGTCTTGCCGCCACCGACGCCGCCCTTGACCAGCAGGACCTGAGGCCGGCGCGTACGCAGGGACGCGAGCACCATGTCCCGGACCTCTGCCTGCGTCGCTCTTCGCAGCCGCGCCTGTGACATCGCGTCCCCTGCTCGTCTGTGCGGTCTCCTGGTACGCGCAGGATGCGGTACGCCGCTCGCCGGGCGCTGGAGCATCGGTGGAGCCGGATGCCTGCCGTCCGGATCCACAGAGACTCCAGACTCACGCGAGGCGGACGTCCCAGGCTTCCGTCAGCCCCACCGCACACCGCGGTGGAACCGCTGGCCTTGGAGGCTGAAATGGGCATTCGCGACACCAAGAACGCCATCGACAACGCGGACAACCTGGAGGAGCTCGCGCAGACGAACCTCAGCGCCGAGGAGGAGGCCGACCTCTTCGACTCCCCCAAGACGATCATGAACCAGATCTCCAACGCCTGACACGCCGGTCAGACTCGGGCGCCGGGCGGGACACGATGCCTTCATCCCGCCCGGCGCCGGGCCACCCAAGAAGCCGAGCCAGGGGGTCGGGTCGCACATGTCGCTCGTAGATGTGCTGCGCGGCGAGGGAGTATTCGCCGACGCGTGGAACAAGGAATTCAAGATCTTCCGCGGTGCGGTGAACCCCGCGGACTACCTGTCCTCCGCCTTCATCGAGGACAAGCTCGAAGCCAGCCTGCTGCGCTGGCCCTACTTCTCGGTGCTGCGCCACGGGGCCGTGCCCCCGGAGAGCGCGTACACCACCGCGCGCGATGTCATCGGCCACAAGCGGCCGGGTTTCGCCGACGCGGCGGCGATCCGCCGGCTGATGTCGCAGGGCGGCACGCTCAAGCTCAACCAGCTCTCCGACTGGCACCGGCCCGTCCGTGAACTGGTCGAACAGTTCGAGGCGATCGCCCCGGTGGCCGTGGCCTCGTACGTGTTCTGGACTCCCCCGGAGAGCCGCGGCATGCTGCCGCACCGCGACGCCTCCCACGTCGTGGCCGTGCAGCTCGAGGGCCGCAAGGAATGGCAGCTGTACGCCGAGGACGGCCAGGTGCGCAGCAGCGCCGGTCTGGACGTCGACGCCGACCGCCCCAGCCACACCTTCGTGCTCGAGCCCGGTGACGTGCTGTACCTGCCGCACGGCTGGCCGCACGACGCGATCGCCCGCGACGGCGACTCGCTCCACCTGACCTTCACGCTGGCCGAGCCGACGCCCGACGACCTTCTCGAGGCCCTCGGCAAGCACGTCCTGGAGCACGACTGGGAGCTCGCCCACCGCTTCCACGCCACCACGCTCGAGGAGCGGACCCTCAAGGTGCGCGAGGCCCTGCTGGCCGGCGCCGCCGCTCTCGACGACGACACCTGGGCGCACGCCGCCCTGAGGCCCCAGCGGGAGGTGACCGGATGAGCATCACGTTGCAGGACCTGGTCGGCGACACGGAGACCTTCTTCCGTGACCACTGGGGCCAACAGCCCGCCGTCTTCCGCGCCTCGGCCGATCTGACCGGTCTGATCACCGAGCAGGAGATGTGGGACGAGGTCGACTGCGGGCTGCTGATCCGCCCGTACTTCACCTCGTTCGACGAGGGGGTGCGCTCGGCCATCTCCGACATGACCCGCTCGCGCACCATCGTCGGCCAGCAGGTGCAGGGGTACATCAACCCCGAGCAGATCAAGGCGGACTTCGCCGCGGGCGGCACGTTCAAGTTCAGCCAGCCCGAGCACTGGCACCCGCGGCTGCGCGCGCTGGTCTCGGCGCTGGAGCCGCACTTCCGGGCCGAGCTGGAGTCGTTCGTCTTCCTCAGCCCGCCCGGCAAGACCGCGATCGCCGCCCACATGGACGGCTCGCACGTCCTGGTTCTCCAGGTCGCCGGCGTCAAGGACTGGGTGGTCGGCCGCCTGGACGAGTCCAGCATCAGCGACTCCGACCGCTACACCGGCGGCGTCATCCCCTTCGACCGCCGCGTGGAGGTCACGCTCCGTCCCGGCGACGTCCTGTACATGCCGCACGGCACCCCGCACTCGGCGACCGCGCGCCTGGAGAACTCCATCCACATCGCGATCACGATCGAGGAACCGACCACGAAGGACCTCGCCAACGTCTTCCTGGCCGACCTCCTCGACCAGCCGGAGTACGCCGAACTGACCGAGAACCACCACCAGTTGACGCTGCACGAGCGCATCGACCGGCTGAAGTCCCTGGTGGCCCGCACGCTGCGCGACGCGGACCTGGACCAGGTGCTCAAGCAGGCCGTCCGCGTCAAGTCCGAGCACCTCGGATGACCGTGGACCTGCGTCCCGTGAGGGCCGGCGATCTCGACCGCTTCGACGTCGAGTTCGCCGGCCCTCACGGGCCGGGCCCCTACCAGTGGTTCGGCCACACCCCCTCGGTGCGCCTGCGCAGGCTGCACGAGGAGCGCGGCCTGCTGGCCGGCGACGAGAACATGCTCTCCGTGACCAGCGACGACGTCCTGGTCGGACGGGTCGAGTGGTTCCGCAGGGCGTGGGGGCGGGTCGACACCTCCGCCTGCTGGGAGATCGCCATCGGGCTCTTCCCCGGCGACCGTGGCCGCGGCATCGGCACCGAGGCGCAGCGCCTGCTCGTGGACTACCTCTTCGCCCACACCCGTGCCGAACGGATCCAGGTCACCACCGACCCCGACAACGTCGCCGAACAACGGGCCGCCGAGAAGGCCGGGTTCTCCTTCGAGGGCCGCGTCCGCAGAGCCCAGTGGCGCGCGGGCGGCTGGCACGACCAGCTCCTCTACTCGGTGCTGCGCACCGTGTGAGACACCGCCGAAGCACCGTCCGAGCACCCCAGCGGAGCGTACCGATGCGATCTTCCCTGCGTGAACTGAACGGTCCGGCCCGCCGGCTCGCCGTCCTGCACGGCGTCGACGGCGTCGGCGTCGGTATGTACATGTCGGGGTCGGCCGTCTATCTGACCCAGGTCACCGGCCTGACCGCCGCTCAGATCGGACTCGCCCTGTCGGCCGCCGGACTCACCGGTCTGCTCGCCTCGGTGCTCTTCGGCATCCTGGCCGACCGGGTCGGCGCCCGCCCCCTGCTCTCGTGGCTGCTCGTCCTGCTCGGCGCCGGGTACCTCGTGCTCCCGCTGGTCCACGCCGCCTGGCAGTTCGTGATCCTGTCCGTGGCGATCGGCGCCCTGCAGTTCGGCACCGGCCCCTCCTTCACGTCGCTGATCGCCGACCTGGTGCCGGACGAGGGCCGCGCGCACGCCCGCGCCGTCATCCGCTCCGTCGGCAACGCCTGCATGGGACTGGGCACCCTGGCGGCCGCGGTCCTCCTGGGCCTCGGCTCGCACGCGGCGCTGCACCTGTTCCCGCTGGTCAACGCCGTGACCTTCGTCGTCGCCGGCGTCCTGGTGCGCGGGCTGCCCAGCGGTTCGGCCCGCCCCGCCCCGCCGGCCGGCGGCCGGTTCGCCGCGCTGCGCGACCTGCCGTTCCTGCGGGTCGTCGCGGTGAACGCCGTGCTGTCCCTGCACGACTCGGTCCTGGCCGTCGCCATCCCGCTGTGGATCGTCGTGGGCACCGGGCTGCCCACGCTGCTCACTCCCCTGCTCATCGGGGTCAACACCGTGCTGTGCGTCCTGCTGCAGGTGCGCGCGGCCCGCGGCACCGAGGACGCGGCCGGCGCGACCCGCGTCGCCCGTCGCGCCGGCCTCGCGGCGGCTGTGGCGTGCCTGCTGCTCGTACCGAGCGGGCACCTCTCGGCGTGGGCCGCCGCCCTCCTGGTGTGCGCGGCCTTCCTCGCGATGACGGCGGCCGAGCTCTGGCACGCCGGCGCGTCGTTCGGCCTCGGCGTCGCGCTCGCCCCGCCCGAGCGGCGCGGCGAGTACCTGGGCGCCTTCCAGCTGCACCACGGCATCCAGTCGATCGTCGGCCCGATGCTGCTCACCGCGTTCATCTCCGGCGGTTCGGGGCTGGGCTGGGCCTTCGCCGCCGCCCTGTTCGCCCTCGCGGCCGTCCTGGTGGGCCCGGCCGTGCACGGTGCCCGGAACCGGCCCCTCGTACCCGCCGCCCAGCCCGCACTGGCCGCCGACTAGCGAACGGATCCGCTGATGCTGCACCCCGCCGCCACCCCGGACACCCCCGGGCCCTACAGCCGCGCCGAACTCCTCGCGGGCCTGCGCGCGGGCGGTGTACGGCCCGGGGACACCCTGATGGTCCACGCCTCCATCAGCGCGGTCGGCTGGACGACCGGGGGCGGCGTGGCGCTGGTCCAGGCGCTGCGCGACGCGGTGGGCGCGGAGGGCACCCTCGTCGTCCCGACCTTCACGACATACCTCACCGACCCCGGCACCTGGGTGCAGCGTCCCGTCCCGCGCGGTTGGTGGCCCACCGTGCGCGCGTCGATGGTCGCCTTCGACCCGGACCTGCATCCCGCCCAGCCCCGGCTGGGCAAACTCCCGGAGCTCGTACGGTCGTTGCCCGGCGCACGGCGCTCCACGCATCCGCTGTACTCGTTCGCGGCCGTCGGCCCGCGGGCCGACGCGGTCGTCGCCCGGCACGCCCTGCCCTTCGGCATGGGCTCCGAAAGCCCGCTGGCGGCCCTGTGCGGCGTGGGCGCGAAGGTGCTGATGCTCGGCGTCGGCTGGGACAAGTGCACGCTGCTGCACCTGTCCGAGCACCTGACGCCGTATCCGGGCCGGCGCAGCCATCGCATGGACATCCCCCGCTCCCCGTCCTCGGGCGCCACCCACTGGGAGCCGAGCCGGCAACTCGTCATGTACGAGGGCGACTACGAGGCCATCGGCGCGGAGGCCGTGCGCTGCGGCCTGACCGTCGAGGGCCAGGTCGGCGCCGCGCACACGGTGCTGGTCCCCGCCGCCGATCTCGTGGACCTGGGGTCCACCTGGCTGGCGCACCACCGCGACCTGAGCGGATGGGGTGTGGCGCCGAACATGACCGGGGTCGACGAAGCCCCCGCCAGGGCGCTGTGAGCGCTCCGGCGGGGGCTGTCGGGACGTAGCGGGCAGAGGCCGGGACGGGTCCCTCAGGCCACGGCCCAGGGCGCCGTGCTCATCCCCGGCGCTCCGGCCGAGGGCGCACGGCCGTGGTCCCAGACGGGGTCCGTGGCGGCGGAGACGATCCCCCACAGGTGACCTGCCGTCAGGCTGCTCACGGGAACGGCGACCTGGCCGACGAGGCTGATTCCGTACGCGGACTCGAGCTGTTTGATCATCCCCATGAGGGCCAGGGAGTCGAGGCCGTAGGCCTGCATGGGGAGGTCGGCGGCGGGCACGACGTCGGTACCGAGGCCGGGCAGATTCTGCCGCAGTATCGCCTCGAACCTCGCGTTCCACGGAGTAGCGGCCATGGGCGGACTTCCTTCCGGCGGACGGGCGGTCCGCGCGCGGTTCCGCGCGCTGCTCCGACGGTGCCGTGTCCCGCTCGACCGCCCCTGGAGGGGCGGTGGGCCGCCGGGTGGGTTCAGGCGGTCGCGTAGTGGCCGAGGGCGGGTTCGAGCATGTCGAAGGCGGTGGCCGCCTCGGCGGTGACGGTCGCCGCGATCTCCTCGTCGGGGTGTCCGGCGAGCGTGAGGTGCTGGATGCGCTGGAAGAGGATGCGGTGGACCGCGCCGAGGAGTCCGGCGGCGGTGCGTACGCCGATGTCGTCGGCCGGGGCGCCGACGGCTGCGGCGAGCTCCCGGGCCAGTGCTTCTTCGCGCTGGTCGTGGAGGGCGCGCAGGCAGGCGGTGAGGGTGGGGCTGTCGTCGATCATGCGGGCGAAGTCCGGTCCGGAGAAGCCCGAGACCGGGTCGGCGGCCTCGGCCGCGGCGACGAAGGCGCGGCGCAGGGACGCGAGGGCGGACTCGCCGCTCTGCCGCGCCGCGACCGTGTGTGCGAGGGACGCGACGAACGCCTCCTGGTGGTCCAGGACCAGGTCTTCCTTGCGCGCGAAGTAGTTCGTCACCGTCTTCTTGGCGACGCGGGCCGCCGCGGCGACCTCCGCGATGGTCGTCCGCTCGAAGCCCTGGGCGATGAACAGCCGGGTGGCGTGGTCGGAGATGAGCCGGCGGGTCTCCTGCTTCTTGGATTCCCGCAGGCCGGCGGGGGGCGCGGACGGCTGCGCGGGCGCCGTGCTCTCAGTGGTCATGACGGAATCTTACCCTCGACGTATTTTTATGTTGACACCCCCGAGGACTCGGGCTAACTTTACCACCGTCGTAAATTTACCCCCGTCCGAGGAGAACCGCCTTGCAGATCACCACCTCCACCGTCTCCCTCACCGTCGCCGACGTCGCCGCCTCCCAGCACTTCTTCACCACCCACCTCGGCTACTCCGAGCAGGCCGCCGCGGAGGGCTTCGCGTCGCTGACCCACGAGGACGCGGCGGTCGACGTCGTCCTGCTGGCCCGCGGCACCGAAGTCCTGCCCGCCGACCAGCGCGACCAGCACGCCTCGGGCCTGATCCTCGCCTTCACCGGCACCGACATCGACGTGGAGGAGAAGCGGCTGCGCGCCGCGGGCGTGGAGATCACCATGCCGCTGCGCGAGGAGGCCTGGGGCGAGCGCCTCTTCCAGATCACCGACCCCAACGGCGTGATCGTCCAGTTCGTCGAATGGGTCACGCCGGCCCCGGCCGAAAGCGCATGAGACACGCCCTAGATCGGGAGCGTGATCCCCAGCGCGCGCATGGCCGAGGACGGCGGCCCGCCCTCGGAGCGCTCGGTCTTGCACCCCTTCGCACGGGGCGCGAGGGTGCGGGGGTCGACGGCCTCGGCCGGAGCGCCCGTGTTGTAGAGGCCGTCGGGGTCGGTGTCGCGGTCGTGGGGCAGCAGCCAGAAGACGCGGCGGCGGAAGGTGCCCGACGCGCGGGAGGACTTGGTCCCGGGCCCCAGCAGCGCGTAGCCGACCATGCGCCCGTCGCGGTGGTAGGCGGGCCTGCCGCACCGGCTGGGGACCCGGTCCAGGCTCTGGCGCACGTAGTCCAGCGAGCTGACGTCCTCGAGCCAGACCAGCTCCTGCTCGTGACTGATCTCGTCCTGGGTGATCAGAGAGCTCACCGTCGCTCCTCGCCGGCCGCCAGTGCGAGGCCCGGGTAGTACTTGCGCTGGTTGGAAAGGATCATCGCGCGCGGTGACTCCAGCCCGAGCACCTCTCGGACCCGGAGCGCGAAGGCACGTGCGGACACGGGCTGCGCTCCCTCGTCGCGGCACCACGTCTTGTAGACGGCGTACAACCCTGCCTGCTCTGCGCGCAGTTCGGGAGCGAGGCTGCAGCACTCCTCGAAGAAGCGTCCCGTGTGGTCCTCGGTCTCGGCGTACGCGGTCGTCGCGATCCGCACCCGCTCGGGCCCCGTGAGGTCCTTCTCCCCGCCCAGATAGCGGCGCGCCCCGTCGATCAACCAGCCCAGGATCCCCGGGCCTTCCTCGGTCACCAGGACATCCGCGAGATTGTCGATCTTCCGCTCGTCCGAGACGACCCGCTCGAACGGGATCAGCCGCATACGACGCCAGAACGCGAAGCCACCCGTCCCCACCTCGGGCCGGTGGTTGCCCAACAGCCACAGTTTGTGCGTGGGCTGGAAGCTGAAGAAGTCCTGCCGCATCCGCCTCGCCTTGATCCGGTCCCCGCCCGTCAGCAGCTTCACCCGAGCCTCATCAAACCGGTCGCCCGGCTTGATTTCACTGCACACGATGACGCGGCGTCCGTGCAGCTCGGCGAGATCGGTGGGATGACTCTCGTAGGGGCGGGCCATCAGGAAGCCCGGCGGCGCCGCGTCCGCGTAGTCCCCCAGCAGCCTGATCACCACATCGAGGAGGACGGACTTGCCGTTCTTGCCGCCGCCGACGAGGAACGGCAGCACCTGGCCGCCGACGTCCCCGGTGACGGAGTAGCCCAGCATCAGCTGAAGGAAGTCGATCATCTCCCGGCCCTCGGCGTCCGCACCGAAGGTGTCCTCGACGAAGCGGTCCCACAGGGGCGTCGGCATGGACGCCGGGGCCACCTTCGTGGAGCGGGAGTGGAAGTCCTTGTCCGGGTCGGGCGTCCTGATCAGGCCGGTGCGCAGGTCCACGATCCCGTCCGGCGTGCACAGCACGTACGGATCGGCGTCCAGACGGGCCGCATTGAGCACCATCCCGGGCGCGGTCCTGGCCTGGACGAGCATAGCGTTCATGCCGAGGGTGCTCAGTGCGTGCCGACGGTGCTCGAGCAGCGCCTGCGCGGTGAACACCCCGCGCGGATCGTGGTCGGCCAGGGATTCCGCGAGATCGCCCGCCGCCCATAAGACGGTGTCGTTCTCGTCCGCGTGCCACCGGGTGCCGTTCCAGCAGTACCAGCCGAGCTCCGGCACATAGCGGTAGTCGCGCGCGTGCCTGCTCACGAACAGCTTGGCGCTGCCGCGGTCGGTCAGTGTCTCGGGCAGCAGACCCGCAGTCGCGGAGCTCTCTCGTAAGGGCGCCCCGGCCGAAACCTCGGAACGGTCCCCCTGCGTCATGAGCCACTCGCGTCCGCGTCGACGGCGTGGTCGAACGCCATGTGCACCCCCATGCAGCGACGAAAGCCCCAACGGCTCGGACACATTAGCGAAGCGGATGAGACACACGAGCGCGATGGGAAAAGCTTGAACGGTGACGGTCCAGCAACCTTTGGCCATTTCTCGACGCTCCCCCACCACCGCGCAGGAGCAGGCCGTTCACCTTCGAGCGCCGAAAGCCGCAGGTCAGAGAGGGGAGAACAGAAGGCCGCAGCGACTGAAGCGACTCAGGGACCGATAGATGTATGCCGCCTGCACCCGAGCGCCGATGGCCGCAACCTTTCGGTCGCTGATGCCGTCGCCCCTTCAATCACTGGCCTGACCTGCGCTTTTACCGATCCGATCGCTTGCCCCCGCGCCCTGTACAGCGACTCAAGCGACTCTCGGTCGAAGATGCACCTGCCGTCCAGCGACGCCGCTACAGCGGCAGTTGCGTCCCGATCTCGCGCATCGCCGCGGACGGCGGCCCGCCCTCGGACCGCTCGGTCTTGTAGCCCTTGACGCGGGCGGCGATGGTCCCGGGATCGACGGCCTCGGCGGGCGCGCCGGTCGCGTAGAGACCCTCGGGATCGGTGTCGCGGTCGTGCGGGAGCAGCCAGAAGACGCGGCGGCGGAAGGTGCCCGAGGAGCGGGAGGCCTTCGCCTTGGGGCCGAGGACCGCGTAGCCGACCATGCGTCCGTCGCGGTGGTAGGCGGGCTTGCCGCGCCGGCTGGAGAGCCGGTCCAGGCTCTGACGTACGTAGTCCAGCGAGCTGACGTCCTCGAGCCAGACCAGCTCCTGCTCGTGGCTGATCTCGTCCTCGGTGATCAGGGAGCTCATGCGGTGGCTTCCCTCTCCTCGTCAGTGAGCAGTCCGATGCCCGGGTAGTACTTGCGCTGGTTGGACAGGATCATCTCCTTGGGCGAGGCGAGTCCGGCCAGTTCGCGGGCGCGCGCCGCGAACGCGCGAGAGGACATGGCGGGCGCACCCTCATTGTGGCACCACGTCTTGTACGCGGCGTAGAGTCCCGCCTGCTCCGCGCGCAGTTCGGGAGCGAGGCTGCAGCACTCCTCGAAGAAGCGTCCCGTGTGGTCCTCGGTCTCGGCGTACGCGGTCGTGGCGATCCGGACGCGTTCGGGCCCGGTGAGGTCCTTCTCGCCGCCCAGGTAGCGGCGCGCCCCGTCGATCAACCAGCCGAGAATTCCGGGGCCTTCCTCGGTGACGAGGATGTCGGCGAGGTTGTCGATCTTCCGCTCGTCCGAGACGACCCGCTCGAACGGGATCAGCCGCATACGACGCCAGAACGCGAAGCCGCCGGTGCCGACCTCGGGGCGGTGGTTGCCCAGGAGCCAGAGCTTGTGGGTGGGCTGGAAGCTGAAGAAGTCCTGCCGCATCCGCCGGGCCTTGATCCGGTCGCCGCCGGTGAGGAGCTTGACCCGGGCCTCGTCGAACTTGTCGCCGTGCTTGACCTCGCTGCACACGATGACGCGGCGTCCGTGCAGCTCGGCGAGGTCGGTGGGGTGGCCCTCGTAGGGGCGGGACATGAGGAAGCCGGGCGGGGCGGCGTCCGCGTAGTCGCCGAGCAGCTTCATGAGGACGTCGAGGAGGACGGACTTGCCGTTCTTGCCGGCGCCGAACAGGAACGGCAGCACCTGGCCGCCGACGTCCCCGGTGACGGAGTAGCCCAGCATCAGCTGAAGGAAGTCGATCATCTCCCGGCCCTCGGCGTCGTCGCCGAAGGTGTCGCTGAGGAACCGGTTCCAGCGCGGAGGGTTGCCGTGGTGCGGGCCGACGCTCGTGGAGCGGGAGTGGAAGTCCTTGTCCGGGTCGGGCGTCTTGATCAGGCCGGTGCGCAGGTCGACGATGCCGTCCGGGGTGCACAGGGCGTACGGATCGGCGTCCAGGCGGGCGGCGTTGAGCACGATGCCGGGCGCCGACTTGGCCTGGGTGAGCATCGCGTTGATGCCGGTCGTGGACAGGGCGCGGCGGCGGTGCTGCTGCAGGGCGGTGGTCGTGAACACTCCCCGGGCGTCGTGCGTGGCGATGTTCTCCGCCAGGTCGCCGGCGGCCCACAGGACGGTGTCGTCCTCGTCGATCTGCCAGCGGGTCGTGTCCCAGCGGTACCAGCCGATGCCCGGGACGTGCCGGTAGTCGTTGGCGTAGAGCTTCACGAACAGTTTGGCGTTGCCGCGGTCGGTGAGGGTGTCGGGCAGCAGCCCGGCGGCGGTCGCCTCGGTGTTCGCCGTGGGGGAACCATCGGCCTGGGCGGGCAGGGGCACGCCTCCCTGGTTGCGGATCTGGGCGGCGACGGCTGCGGGGTCGAAGTCGAAGAGGGTCTCGTTGCCGGGAGACGTCACGGGCGTCCTCCAGCGGCGTAGAGGGGCTTCAGGAGGCCTGCGGCGAGGCCACTGGCAATGATCTGCTCGGAGCGCCTCTCCTGCCCTGGACGGGCCGCTGAGGCGGTTTCCCGCAGGGTGCGTTCGGCTTCCTCGCGGGAGAGCCGGCCGGCCGCGACGAGACCGCCCAGGGTGAACGCGGCCCGGTTGAGGACGTCGGAGAAGCCCGCGCCCTCGGAGACCTGCCCGCAGGCGGCGACCGGGGCCAGCACCGAGGTGAGCGTGCTGCCCGTGCGGGCGCGGCCTCCCCCGGCGGCGAGCACGGCCTGCTGCGCCCGTGGCGGTACGGGCCGGGGCGCGGGGATGTTGGCCGCGGGCAGGTGCCCGGTGCGTTCGAGTTCCTGGGCCAGCCACAGCGGCAGCGGGGCGGGCTCCCTGGTCTCGCCGACGGCCGTGTAGGTGCCCGCGTGCGTGGTGGTGCCCGGAGCGATGATGTAACCCCCGTGGGCCCTGACGTCGACCTGCCAGGCGAGGGCGCGCCCGGTGCTGGAGCCGGTGGAGCACTGCCAGCGCCGGTTGTCCTCGGCCCGGTACCAGACGTGCAGGCCGCCCGACGGCGTGCGCACGCGCAGCGTGCCGGTGTCCTCGGCCGGGCTCTGGTGGCCCCGCAGAGCGGCCAGCACGCCCAGCGAGTGGAATCCGGTCGCAAGTCCCGTCAGGTCCACGTGGTCGGCGATCGGGATGCCCGGCAGGATCCGGTCCCGGCTCGGGGCGGGTGCCGGGTGGGCGTCGATGTCGATGACGACCAGGCCGGCCGGACCGCAGGCGACGCCGACCCCGAAGTCGGGGTGCTGCGTCCACCACTGCTGGATGCGGCGCTGGTCGAGCGTGGCTGCGTGGAACCCGTGGCACCAGCGACCCAGCGACAGACAGGCGCAGTCCGCGGGCGCGTGGGCGGAGTTCCGGCAGTTCTCGCAGTTGCCCGCGGGGGTCTTGCGTCCGGGAGCCAGCGGATGGACCGGCCAGCCCCGGCGGGCGCACCAGCGGGCCGTGGCCCACGGCAGCTCGGACACTGAGGGATCAGAGACGAACCGGCGTGAGTCGCTGCGAGGAGAACGCAGCTCAGAAGGCATCCACATCCCCTATCAGCGACCGAAGCGACTCAACGACGGACACAGACTAGCGAACGTCCCCGGTCAGGCCGTGGAGCACAGGCAAAGAGCCGCCCTCGGCCGTGTCGGTGGACCCCTTTCCGCGCCTTCTCCGCACCGTCAGCGACTGAAGAAACACACGCAGCGACTGAAGCTCTTCGGTCGCTGTTTCAGTCGCTTCAGAAAACCGCAGGTCACAGCCCTGGAAAACCCAAAACAGCGACTGAAGCGACTCAAGGCCTCTATATATGACGCACACACGCGCACGCTAGCTTCCTGATATACCCGGATGTTGAGTCGCTTCAGTCGCTATCTCGCGCCCGTCCCTCGTCTGAGCTGGGCTTTCTTCCAGCGACTGAACAGCGACCGAAGAGTCGCTCAGTAGCTGTTCTTCAGTCGCTGTCCCCGAAAACGCCCTCAGAGGGCAGCGACTGAAGCTCCGCAGCGACTCAAGAGCGACTCAAGGGCAGCGACTGAAGGACTCGGAACAGCGACCGAAGGCAGCGACTGTAGGAACGCTAGTGAAAAACAGCTAGCACGGGACGACGAGCCCGCCCCGGCCGCTGCTTCTGCTGTGCTCGCTTTTTGTGGTTCTGACCTCAGAGTCGCTTCGGTCGCTTGGGTCGCTGCCTCTGTCTCGCCCCCCACTCCCCCACTCCCCCGCCCCCTGGCAGCCGGCTGGCCGAGACACTCCTCGCGGGCGACTAGGCTTTCGACCGTGGTGGACACTCAGTACGAAGACCTGTTGAAGCTTGTGCTCACGTCGGGGACGGCCAAGGCCGACCGGACGGGCACCGGTACCCGGAGTGTCTTCGGGCACCAACTGCGCTACGACCTTGCGCAGGGATTCCCCCTGGTCACCACCAAGAAGGTGCACCTCAAGTCGATCGTGTACGAGCTGCTGTGGTTCCTGCGCGGAGACTCGAACGTCGGCTGGCTCCAGGAGAACGGCGTCAGCATCTGGGACGAGTGGGCCGACGAGAACGGCGAGCTCGGCCCCGTCTACGGCGTCCAGTGGCGCTCCTGGCCCACGCCCGACGGCCGGCACATCGACCAGATCAGCCAGGTCCTCGACACGCTGCGCGACGACCCGGACTCCCGCCGCATGATCGTGTCGGCCTGGAACGTCGGCGAGCTCGACAAGATGGCGCTCGCCCCGTGCCACGCCTTCTTCCAGTTCTACGTCGCCGACGGCAAGCTCTCCTGCCAGCTCTACCAGCGCAGCGCGGACCTGTTCCTGGGCGTCCCGTTCAACATCGCCAGCTACGCCCTGCTGACGTACATGGTGGCCCAGCAGACCGGCCTCGAGCCCGGCGACTTCATCTGGACCGGCGGCGACTGCCACATCTACGACAACCACGTCGAGCAGGTCACCAAGCAGCTGTCCCGCGCCCCGTACGCGTTCCCCGAGCTGAAGCTGCACAAGGCGGACTCGATCTTCGACTACGCCTACTCCGACGTCGAGGTGGTCGGCTACCAGCATCACCCCGGCATCAAGGCCCCGGTCGCCGTATGAGCACCACGAACGGCACGGATTCCATGAACGGCACGGACGGCACCGGCGGCGTGTCGGGCGTCGGGCTCATCTGGGCCCAGACGCCCGCCGGCGTGATCGGCGCGGACAACGGGATCCCCTGGCACCTCCCCGAGGACCTGGCCCACTTCAAGGCCACCACCCTCGGACAGCCCGTGATCATGGGCCGCCGGACCTGGGACTCGCTGCCCGCCCGCTTCCGCCCGCTCCCCGGCCGCCGCAACATCGTGCTCACCAGGGACCCTCAGTGGGCCGCAGAGGGCGCCGAGCGCACCGGATCGGTCCCCGAGGCCCTCGCCCTCGCGAACGGCCCTGTATGGGTCATGGGAGGCGGCGAGATCTACCGTGCCGCCCTGCCGCACGCCACACGGCTCTCCGTCACCGAGGTCGACACCACCGTGGACGGCGACACCCACGCCCCCGTCCCGGGCCCGGAGTGGAAGATCACCGAGGACCGCGACTGGCAGACCTCGAAGACCGGCCTGCGCTACCGCATCCGCCTGTACGCCCGCTCCTAGGGCGTGTGTCGAAAGTCCCGCCTGCCCCGCGGTGTCCGGCACGCACGCTCGCGGCGTTGCCGAAACGACCTAATAGCTCCGCTATGAGGACGCTCCGGCGCCTTGCGATCGCACGCACCGGACACCGCGGGGCCCGCCCTTCGGGCGGACGACGGGACTTTCGACACACGCCCTAGCCCCCACCTGGACCTGAGCCGCTCGGAGACGGGGCGGGGCTAGGCGGCGAACCCGATCGCGGTCACGTACTCGTACTCGCCCCACTGAGAGCCCAGATCGACGACGACGTCGCTCACCCACGCCTCGTCCAGCGCACCCTCGTCACCGGCCGCCCAGGCCGCCACGATCCGGTCCCAGCGGCGCACGTTCAGGGTGCGGTAGTCGATGACGCGCTGGCGCGGGCGCGGCACCTGCGACTGGTTGAGCGGATGGAACTCCACGCGCGTGCCCCGGCCCTGACGGTTGAGCCGGGCCAGCAGGTGCCGGGAGACGTTCGCCCGGCGCACCGTGAGGTACGCGGCGTCGATCCGCTCCAGGTTCCGCGCCGTCGGCTGCCGCTTGCCGTCGAGCCACGCCTTCAGCGTGCGGTCCGTGACGGTCAGCCCCGCGTCCCGCGCCGCGGCGCGGGCGTGCGGGGTACGGGTCAGGTAGTGCAGGCGCGCCATGAGGCCACGACGGGCCGTGACGGGCGTCGCGATGAACCCGGCGAGCCGGTCCAGCTGCCGCGCCACGGCCTCGTGCCCCTTGATGCCCTGGGCGCCGTACTTGCCGAACTCGAGGTTCCTGTCCGGCATGGTTCTGGCCTTTCGTGCGAACGGGCGGGGGCGGCTGGCCCACATGCTACGGGCGGCCGCCGCGGATTCGGATCAACGGCGGCTCAGAGGCCGTTCAGAGGCGACTCAGCGGCGACGGGGAGCGGCGGCCGTGGGCCACCACTCCCCCACTCCCCCGCCCGGCTCAGACGTCCCTGCGCCCCGGCAGGTACTGGTCCAGGACGATCGCGAGGAACTTGGTGTGGTCCGG
Source organism: Streptomyces sp. NPDC025806 (assembly GCF_055558275.1). NCBI lineage: Bacteria > Bacillati > Actinomycetota > Actinomycetes > Kitasatosporales > Streptomycetaceae > Streptomyces > Streptomyces sp. NPDC025806. Next base: position 52,233 of record NZ_JBVHMU010000023.1, read on the forward strand.
CAGACCGGACTCCCTCACCAGACCGTCGATGATCCCGCGCTGCGTCCGGGTCGGCTTGTACTGCAGCTGTACGGGGCCCAGGCCGCGCAGATCCGTGTCGTCCGGCTTGACCGTGACCGCGAACAGCTTGGACTGGAACTTCGGCGCCCGCCGGGCGTCCTCGACGACCTGCGCGAGCCCCTTCTCCGCCGCGGCCTCGACGGCCATCAGCACGATCTGGGTGTGCGTGACGTCGTTCGCCTTGCGGTACTTGCGGAAGCGCCCGGCCACGTTCTGCGACACGTAGAAGCCGACGGGCTTCGCGGTGTCCGCGTCGTCCAGCGGCTCCGGCTCGGGCTCCTGGACGACCTCACGGGCCGGCTGCGGGATGACCGTGGGAGCGGCGGCCACCGGCGTGGGCATCGGCGTCACCGGAGCGACCGGCTGCGCCTGTGCGGGGGCCGGGGTGGCCCAGCCGGCGAGGGCGCTGGGCGTGCCACCGCCGCCGCCACCGCCTCCGCTGAACAGATTGCCGACACCCTGGTCGGACATGCTCTGCTCTTCCACGTCCTCGTCCACGCGCTTCTTGCCCTTGGGCGGGGTCATGCGGCTGTGTCCTTCCTCAGCTCGAGTGCCCGAGCGAACATCTCTTCGGTGAATCCTTCATAGTCGGCGACCAGACCCTCGACGGTCTCCGGGACCGAGCGGTCGCCCTCCCGGCGCCGGTCGGCCAACTCCTGTACGAGCAGACCCCGTTTGCGCACGAGCCGGGCCACCGACTCCGTGTGCCCGATGAGGTGCTTGAACATGTGGGCCTCTTCGCCGAGGACCTTCTGCACCTGCTGGCGCACGTCGGCGTGGATGCCGGTGTACTTGCGGCCGGTGTCGAACAGCAGCACGCCGAGCAGCTCCAGGTGCGGATTGAGCTGACTGACGAACCGCACGTACGAGAACTCCAGGCCGATCTGCGCCAGACCGTCCTCCGCTCCCCCGTCGCTCTTGACCGGGATCACCAGCCAGCGCGCCGTCGACAGCGCGAGCCGCTGCAGCGAGGGGTTCTCGGGCGGGGTGTCGAGAATGATGATCTGGTACTCGTGCGCGATCGGCAGCAGGCACATCAGCAGCCGCAGGTACGCGTGCGGCCCTTCCTTCGCGAGCAGCGTGTGGAAGAAGATGCCGAACTCGTCACCGAGCGCCGGGCCGCCCATCACGACGTCCAGGTTCTCGCGGACGTTGCGCTGCGGCCGGAGCGCCGTGCCGGTGCGCAGCGACTCCAGGAGACCCGCTCCCCCGTCGTTCCACTCGGCCCGCTTGTAGCCGAGCTCGCGCGCGATGTTGCCCTGCGCGTTGCAGTCGATGATGAGCGTACGCAGACCGCTGCGCGCCGCCTTGCCGGCCGCGTTGGCCGACACGGACGACTTGCCCACGCCGCCCTTGCCGTTGCCGAACATGAAGATGTGCGACAGCGAGCCCCACGGGATCTGGGGCAGGTTCAGTCGGCTGTCAGGTGCCGCGAAGGGACTGGACATGGATCCTCTCAGTCTGGTTCAGGCCCGAAGACGGGTGAGGGACGCTGGAAAACGAGTGGGATATGCCCCCTTTTGAGGGGCCTTGCCCGGCCGGAAGTTCTCTCAGAACGATCCTGCGCTCCAAGAAGACCGACCCTGGTGCCGAGTACCCCACGAAGGCCCTCTCCGAGGCCCGGCAGACCCCTCCGCGACCCCGTTCAGGCAGGTCGGCGAAGGGTTCTCGGTTGGTGCTCAAGTGTGCTGCCCCGCAGGGGATTCCACCTGAAGCCAACCAGGCCTGCCAGCAGATCCCCATGCTTCCTCACCAGCGACGAACACGACAGTGAGCACATCAGACGCTCCCACAGTTCCGTTCACCTCCAGTGAAGTTGCGACGCAAAGCGCTGCACACATTATCAGGACGATCTTCGCCCGCATACGGCAACACGCGCATCAGCCAATGAGAGATCAAGCCGAGCCACAGGCTTCGCCACCCAGTCCCCAGCCTGGCGGCCCATCAGTGCGGCATCCCACACCGCAACTTGCCCGCTACGCAACCGGTCGGCAAACAGGCACGCCATCAGCCGAGCAGGCCCACTCCCCCACCCGCACGCAAACCGCCCCGCGATCCCACCGGCCGACGTGACGGCCGGCCACCATCCAGGCGAGGCAACCCACCAGTCACCGGGCTCGCGGTCAAACCCCGCAACGGGTTGATCACCTGACCGCCGCTCCTGCGGGCCACCAAGCCCACTCCCCTACCCACCGGCATGCCCGGCATCACGCTGCCCCTCCAGCGGGCAGTGCCACGGTGGTGCCTGTAGCTGAACAGGCGGGTGCGCCAGCAGACCCGCCATGCCGTTCGCTGATCAGCGGGTGTACGTGCGGACCGGCTCGCACTCCTGTGGCGCAGCAGACCTGCTGACGTACCAGCGGACCAGCCTCTCCGCTGGCCAGCACCCGCACGACACTGCTCACAGGGAAGCAAGCACCTCACCTGACGGGTAGGCAAGCCCACGCACTGGCAGCACTCTTGGCAGGCAAGCACACCTTCAGGCACGCAGCGGAACTGGTCGACAGGCCTGCCGACCAAGACGCTTCCACGTTCGCTACGAGTCCGACGTCCACGTCGACGGCCGGGCAGGCCTGCATGCCGACGCGGGTGCTTACCGGTGTGTTGATGCGGCAGCTGATGGGCGGGCGTACCGGCGGGCACAGTGCCGGGCGGGTAGACGAGCGAGTTGCTCAGCAGGCATGCAGGCCGGTCGACAGGTGAGCCGGTTGCTGCGCTGGCGCACCGACCTGCATGCACGCTCGCAACTTGACTTGCCCTGCTGCTTGGACAGAGGCGGGTTGACGCGTGAGCAACAAAGCCTGGCTGGCAATGAGAAGAAGGGTGATGCATCAGGCCTTGTGTCTGATGCGCATCACTGCAAGATGGCATGCCTGTCATGCAGCAGGCGCAGAGGCGTTCGGCAACGCCCAGCAGCATGCTTGCGTGCAAGCTTGCTTCGATGTTTGCAGTGATGTTTGTTTCCCCAGGTCAGAGGCGGTTTTTATGCTCAGAACGTGCGCGATGAGTATAGGTAAGGACGGTTCGATTGGCCAGCATGATCCAGGGATCGATAGCGAATGAGGCCGATCTCTATGGGATGCATGTGGCGCGAGTCGCGGAATGAACTGTGGCGCTCAAGGGGCGGACGCTCGCGGTACGTTCCCGCCAGGAAGTCGGAGCATGAGGGCTCATCAGGAGTCCGGGAGATCCAGGCGGGGAGGCACGCCGACCGGGTCGGTGTGAGGCGCAAGTGCGTGAAGGTCATGGCATGCCGCTCCGCGCTCCGCTCGGCATCCACGAAGTGCTGAGGGTGCAGGCTTGGCGGGGTGAGGGGCACCGATAGTCGGGTGTGGTGCCGTGAGGAGGAGCGCAGGGTGGGGGAGGGTTGCTGGCACTGGGGGATGAAGTCTCTGCACGCATCTCCGCCATCTGTCCTGTACCTCATGGTGGTGAGTCGGGTCGGATGAGTGTCGTCGTTGAGGCTTTCCGGTCAAGCCATTTGCTCTGCTCGGGGTAGGTGTAGTGGGGGAGTGGGCACAGGGTTCGGCTCCGTGGCCTGGGGATGGTTCCCTCAGGAGGACCAGTGGTCCTTAGCCTCAAGGGTGTTCAACTCGGACTGATGCGGTGAGACGAGCAGGCCAGGCCGGTCCTGCCCCATGGGTCCTGGCCGGCCACGCGTGGCAGCGAGCAGTCCGCTCTGAACTCCGAGGCAATGGCACCATGCCTGCCCGCGTGCCGAAGCCCTGCCGGCTACGCTGCACCGTCGTGCGAAGCGCTGCGAAGGATTGAGGGGGCGTCCGCCAGTTGGCGGCTCGCTGGCTGTCGTACGACGGCTCCCAGCGGCCAGAGATGAGACCGCCGGTGCACGATGGCCCCTCAGCAGGGCGATCGCATCGAACGAAGGAGTTCTTCAGGCACCCAGGCACCCAGGCGCACGGCCTCACCATCCGATCCTGAAGCGGGTGGTCCGGCGACGACCCCTTTGGCGTTCATGCCTCGGCCGTGTGGCCCGAAGTCCCGACTTCACCGGCGCCTCCGGCCGTCCAGGAGCGCGCCCTGCGACGGCATCGCCGTGTCCAGCCCAACTCGTCGGCGTGATCTTGCCGAGCAGAAGGGCAAAGCGGTGGGGCGGGCCAAAGGGGCACGTCAGCTGCTGCGCTGGTAAGTCGAGATCGGCGACGAACCCCAGGACATGGCGCACGCGGACCTCTTCAGGCGCCGAGGCGCCGGGTTCGTACCCGCTTCCCTGCGCGGGCGAGACGGCTGGCTTTGGAGGGACGGTTCCATAGGGGCGCAGCCTGCACGCAGCCTCCCGAGGGCTCGGCCGTGCCCGCCCGGACGCATTGGCATCCACCGGTGGTGGCGAGCTCGTGCCGAGCCGATCACCATCCCCTCAGGCCGCTCTGAGCCGCTCACGGCTGGTGCGGCTCAGAGGGGCCGTAACCGGAGCGTCCTGGTGACGGCTTGCCGGGCAGACAGAGCGTCCGGCCGGGGGAGTGGCCCCGGGAGGAAGGCGCTGAACGCAGCCTGCCGCGAAGGCGATTTCACCTGGAAGAAGGGCCGAGGGGCCGTGATTCCAGGTTCGGGTTTCACGCTCTCGATGGCTCTCACAGAAGTCATTGAGAGTTCAAGTATTGCGGGAGTCGGAGCTCGGGAGGGCGGGGGAGTGGGGGAGTGGGGGAGTGGGCGGAGGGGGCCCGTGAGCGGGCGCGGCCTCAGGCCGGCTTGCGCCACACGGAGATGTGCTTCGTGGAGTCCTGTGTGAAGGGAGTGCCGTCCCAGTCCGCGACGCGGCGTTCCAGCTCGAGACCGGCGAGCCGCGCCATCAGGTCGAGCTCGGCCGGCCAGGCGTAGCGGTGTCGGGAGTTGTCGCGGCGGTAGCGGCCGTCCTCGTCGCGGGTGAAGTGGTGCGAGACGAGAACCTGCTCGACCAGGTCGAAGGTGTCGAAGCCGAGATGGCGCTCGGAGACGTCGAACGGCACCGCGACCTGGCCGGGCGGCAGGAACCTCAGGGGAGGCATGACCAGTTCGATGACGAAGCGGCCGCCGGGTGCCAGATGGCGCGCGGCGTTGCGGAAGCACTCGACCTGCTCGTCCTGTGTGAGCAGGTTCGAGATGGTGTTGTAGACGAGGTAGACCAGGGCGAACTCGCCGGGGACGACAGTGGTGGCCATGTCGCCGATGGTCACCGGAAGCGTGTTGTCGTCGACCTTGCGCCGCAGCACCGCCGCCATGTGCTCGGACAGTTCGATGCCCGCCACCTGCACGCCGCGTTCCCGGAGCGGGACGCCCACGCGTCCGGTTCCGATGGCGAACTCCAGGGCCCGGCCGTCTCCGGCGAGCTCGGCGAGGAAGGCGAGGGTCGGGGCGAGGGCGGTGGCCGAGGACAACTCGGCCTCCTCGGTGTCGTAGCGCTCGGCGGTCGCACGGGTCCACAGCTCACTGCTTGTCACGGGCGGCCACTTTGCCGGGGGCCGGAGGGCGTTGTCGACGTAATTACGTCCCCCACGGCAGTTTTCTAGCGGCGCTAGACAAGCGAGCGACATTAGAGCTAGCGTTGCATCATCAGCTAGCAACGCTAGAAAGTTGGAGGGGTCAGCATGCTCGCCGCACTCGAGGTCGTCACCACCGTGACCGTCGGACTGATGGTCGGGGTCGAGTTCTCCGTCGCCTTCGTCATGAACCGCATCTTCGACGCCCTCCCCGACGACAGCGACCAGATGGCCCGCTCCCACGGCGGCCGGATGCTCGGCGCGCTGATGCCCTTCTGGTACATCGGCTCGGTCGTCCTCTGCGCGATCTGGGCCGTCGCGGGATGGCACCACGAGGGCACGGGCCTGGTCGTCGCCGGCGCCGCCCTGCTGATCGTCAGCGTGATCATGTCGATCCTGCTTCTCGTCCCGATCAACAACCAGGGTAAGAAGTGGACCCCTGAGACCCGCCCCGCGGACTGGAAGGAGCAGATGAACCGCTGGGACCGCTACCACTACGTCCGCGTCGCGGTCATCGTCGCCGCCTTCACCCTCCTCGTCACCGCCCTCGTCTGAACAAGCGAACAAGCACCACTGCGCGACCCGCCGATCAACAACAACCCGATACCGACAGGGAGTTCAGAAAATGGCCAAGCTGCAGAGTCTCGACCCGCACACGCCGATGTTCGCGCAGTTCCAGGAGAAGACCGGGCCCGTCGTCCTGGCCAACACCTTCCTGGTCCCGAAGGAGCAGACCGACTCGTTCCTGGCCCTTTTCCAGAGGCAGGCCGAGTTCATGAAGGCCCAGCCGGGATTCGTCTCCCTGCAGATGCACCGGGGGACGGCGGGCAGCGAGCTGCTGATGAACGTCGCGGTCTGGGAGTCCACCGAGGCGCTGGCCAGGGCGTTCGGCAACCCGGAGTTCCAGCGCCTGGCCGCCGAGTTCCCCGACGACGTCGTGTCGTACCCGCACATCTTCGAGCAGATCGAGGCCTGACGCGAAGCCGCACCCGCACCCGCACCCGTACTCAAGCCCGCACCTCGAAGGAGAAGCACGATGTCACTGAAGACCGTCAACACCGTCCTGGCCACCGTCTGCGTCCTGTTCGTCCTCTACCTCGGACTGTCCTTCATTTTGGCCCCGGGGGCGTCCACTCCAGGCGTCGGCCTGCCGACCTGGCCCGCCGGTGACGGCGGCGGCTTCCTCACCATGAAGGGCATCCGCGAGTTCTCGATGGGCCTGGTCATCGGCATCCTGCTGCTGACGGGCCACCGCCGCGCCCTGGGCTGGGTTCTGCTGATGGAAGCCGTCGCCCCGTTCGGCGACATGATCAACGTGCTCGCTCACCACGGCACCGTCGCCGCCGCACTCGGCATCCACGGCCTGACCTCAGCGTTCATCACGCTCGTCGCCCTGCTGATGCTCCGCGAGACCGGCAAGGCACACCAGGCAGCCAAGGCCACCAAGACCGACAAGGCGCACAGCGTCCCCGCCTCAGCCGCGCAGCCCGTCTGACGAGGAGCCTTCTCCCGCTGGCACAGCGCCAGTTGCCCGCAACCGCACCCGCGCCGTGGACGGAAGCTTCATGGCGTCGGCGTCGGCTTCGGTACCGGCGGCCGGATCGAGGGGACGGAAGCCCTCACCGTCCGCCACCTCGTACTCCCAGTCCAGGGACCGTGTGACCACCCCGGTGACCGGATGATCGCGGTAGAAGCGCCGCCAGTCGTCCCAGCACCACGTGCGCTCCTCGCCGGCCAGAGCGAGCAGACGGGAACGCTCCTCGGCGAGGGTGGTCTCGATGCGCTTGGCCTGACGCCGTACGCCGTCGACGTCCTCGGACCAGGTACGCGCCTTGTAGCCGGTCGGTGATCTGAACGGGTGGGTGGTGCGCGTGGCGGTGCCGTCCTTGTCGATCCAGTCGACGGTCACCTGCCCGCTCGCGTGCACGCTGATCACGGCGTCCAGCGCGAGGTTCCACCACAGGGCGCCGCGGCCGATCCAGCCGATCGTCAGCGTCCCGTCCTTCTCCAGACCGTGCCGGGGGACGGTGCGTTCGGCCACCTCGTGCGGAGGGACGCCGAGACGGGCGGCGGACTTCTTCACCGCCTTGGCCAGCACTTTGTACGGATGCCGGGCGGACGGCACCCAGTAGTGCAGGTCCCAGAGCTCGTCCAGGACCGCCGGACCGGGCAGCTCACCGAGCGAGGCGAACGCGGCACCGGCGAGGTCGTCGTCCACTTTGTAGTAGACCTCCATGGCCTGCACGTTCTTACGAGCCAGCAGCGCGAGGTCGGCGGCCAGCGGCCCCGGGTCCTGCCGGATCCATCCCGCGGCGAGAGCGAAACCGATCGCCAGCGCGCGGGCGGGGGAGTCGGCCCGGCTCTGCCCCAGCTCCCGGATCACGGTGTTCTCCTCGGCGGCCCCGTGGAAGGAGCGCTCCGCGGCCAACTCCCGGACCGCGTACCGCACCAGGTCCTCGGCGCCGTCCGCCTTGAGCAGTTGCCTGGTACGGCGCTTCCACGGCGTGTCCACCTTGTACCGCCAGTTCCAGAACTCGGAGGCGGTATCCAGGTGGCAGACCAGCTCGGTCAGGTCCGGCGGCAGGCTGACCAGGCGGTCCCGTACACGCTCGCTCCACGCGTTGTCGGCGTCGAGCAGGTGCGTCACCGATGTCGATTCGCTCATCCGTCGATCATGCCAAGCACCACTGACACCGGCCCTCCCGCACCTGACCCCGGGTCAGTCGGCCCAGATCTCCCGTACGCCCCGCAGAGGATCGCGTTCCACCCGCGGCTCGGACCCCCAGCGCATGACAGCACGCGCATCGGCGTACGAAGGCCAGTCCGCACCCGGCGACAGGTCACGGACGAACGCCACCCAGGCGCCGTGCATCCGGTCGGCCAGAGCCTGCGGCGGGCGCGGCCCAAGCGCGGCCTCGACGCCCTCGGCGCCGAGGAGGTCGAAGACGAACGGCAGGTCGGTGCAGTGGTAGGCCTGCCCGCCGCGGCCGTCAGCGGTGCCGGTCCACTCGAACTGGTACAGCCAGGTCGGGTGCCCCCGCTCGGCCCGCCCCTCCGCCGCCACCAGCGCCGGGGCCCGGAACAGCCGGTCCGTCACGGCTCCCCCCACGCCGGCACCGGCGCGCTCGGCGAGGAAGCGCCCGGCCCTCTCCTCGTCCAGCCCCAACGCGCCCAGCACGAACCGCAGTTCACCCTCCGGCACCGCCGCGCCGTCCTCTCCCGGTGCGGCCAACTCGTGCTCGGTAAAGCCGAGCAGCAGCGGCACCGCCGCATCGGCCAGTGCGCCCGGCACGGGCACAGGCACCAGGTCACCGTCCGCGAACGGCGCGAGGTCCAGCCCGGGCAGCTCGTCGCCGCCGTCGCCGCCCTCGGGACCAGGAGCGCCCAGCGCGTCCTGGAACGCGAGCAACTGGGCGTCGCTGACATCCCGCAGGGCCGCCGCGGTGGCGGGTACGCCCGTCCGCTCGGTGAACCGGCGGGTGACGGCCTCGGCCGCCGCGCGGTCCTGACGATCGTGACCAGCAGGATCGTGCGGGCCTGACCGAGCAGTGCGAGCGTCGCGAAGGAGGCGAGCCCGCCGCCCAGGATCCACGGGTTGCGGCGGCGTGAGCGGTCCGAGAACACCCCGGCGAGCGGGTTGAACAGGGTGGCGAACACGGCCGAGACGCCGGAGACCCAGCCCAGGGCGCCGACCTTTCCCGCCGGGTCGATGAGCTCGATCTGTACGGGCAGCAGCACCTGCCCCGCACCCAGATAGACCAGGTACAGGGCGGCGTTCCCGAGCGTGAGCATCGGCAGCAGCCGGCCGAGCCGGCGCGCGTCCCCGGGGGCCGGCGGAGGTCGGCCGGGCACCGTCGGCCGTGGCGTGAGTGGGCATGGCAGGACTCCTGGGTGAGCACGCGTCGCGTGGGCCGGGCAGCCGGCGAGGAGGAAGGAGCGGAGGGAGAGGGAGGAATCTGGCTGCCCGTCGGGGCGCGGCCACAGCGAACCACGAAAACCGAGTAGGTACTAGGTTTTGAATTTGTGACCCAGGCCACAAACAGAAAAGGGAGGCGGTACGGGCTGACTAGGCTGAGCCCATGGACGTCAAGGACGGGCCGTCGGGTCGCAGGTCAGGCAGGGGAGCGGCACGAGGCACCTACGCGGTGGGCGACGAACGGCGCGCCCGCATCCTGGACGCGGCCGTCGAACACTTCGCCCAGTGGGGCTATCACGCGACCTCGCTCGCCCGGATCGCCAAGGACGTCGGCATCACCCAGGGCGGCCTGCTGCACCACTTCCGCACCAAGGAAGCCCTCCTCGTCTCGGTGCTGGAAGCGAGCGACGAGCGCGACATCGAGCAGTTCTTCGGCGAGGACCACGCGAGCGTGGCCGACTGGATCCACGGACTGCTCGCCCTCGCGGAACTCAACAGTCGGCGCCCGGCCCGCACCCGCCTGTTCAACGCCCTGGCCGGCGAATCGGGCGACCCCGACCACCCGGCGCACGACTTCTTCACCCGCCGCTACCGCACTCTCGTCGCCGACGTCGCGCAGTCCCTGCGCCGTGGCGTGGACAGCGGCGAACTGCGCCCCGGCACCGACTGCGAGTCCGAGGCGCAGCAGCTCCTGGCGGTCATGGACGGCCTGCAACTCCAGTGGGCCCTCGCCCCGGAGGCGACGGACATGCCCCAGCGCCTGCACGACTACCTGGACCGCCTCTACCGGGCGCTGAGCACGACCGGCGCCGGAATCCCTCCGCGGCACGCCGAGTAGCCGCGCCGCCCCGCACGAAGCGGGGCCCGGGGAGCGGATGCTCAGCCGCGCGGGACGAGGACGCCGCGCCCCAGCGCCTTCAACGCCGCGGTGATCTGCCGGACATCGAGCCCCAGCCGGTCCCGCTGGAACTGGAAGACGTCCGGCGCGAGGGGAGCGAGCAGCAGGTCCACCATCGCCTCCCGGTTCTCGACACCGGCCTCGCCGAGCAGCGCCCCGACATGCACGCGCCAGAACCCGTACGCCCCCGTCGCGAAGCGTGACTGTCCCGTCTCCGTGCCGAGGACCAAGTGGATGTGCTGGTCGAGGAGTTCGACCATCGCCTCGTAGAAGGCGGCCAGCCGCTCGTCGGGAGGTGCGCCGGGCCCCAGCGGCGGCTCGCCCCGCATCAGCTTCTCCTGGAGCACCCGCTCGTGGTCGTCGAGCAGCGCCACCGCGATGGAGGCGATGTCGGGGTAACGGCGGTAGAGCGTGCCCTTGCCCACGCCGGCGGCGCGCGCGATGTCCTCCATGCCGACGTCCTGCGGCCCTCGCTCGGCGAACAGCCGGGCCGCCGCCGCCAGGACCCGCATCCGGTTCCGCGCCGCGTCCGCCCGCTCCTTCGGTGCGGGGGACCGGTCCGCCCCTCCGTCGAACAGCATCCTCGGATCGCTCATGGACCTAGCCTACTCCAGTAAGTGGACGTTGCGTCCACTTAGCGCTATGGTCTGAACTCAGAAGCGGACGCCGCGTCCACTTAAAGTTGAAGTCTGTCGCCCGGAGGACCCGCCATGACACGCCAGCCGCACCTGCTGCACCTCGACGCCAGCGCCCGCCGCCGCTCCTTCTCCCGCGAGGTCAGCGGCGCGTTCGCCGACGCCTGGCGCGAGGCCGACGGCACGGTCACCTACCGCGACCTCGCCGCCGACCCGGTCCCGCACCTCACCGAGGCCTGGACCGAGATCTGCGACAACCTGCTCGCCGACGGCATCACCGCCCTCGACCGCCTCCACGAAGGGGCGCGCACCCCGGAGCAGACCACCGCCTGGCGGACGATCGAGCCCCTCCTGAACGAGCTGGTCGCGGCGGACGTCATCCTCATCGGCACCCCGATGTACAACTACGGCGTCCCCGCGTCCCTGAAGGCCTGGATCGACCAGGTGACCTTCCCCCGGATGTCCCTCACCGGACGCAGGATCGTCGTGGCCAGCGCCCGCGGCGGCTCCTACCTCCCCGGCGCCCCGAAGGCCGCCTTCGACCACCAGGCCCGCTACCTGAAGGACTTCGCCGCCGGCCACTTCGCCATCGACGACGTCACGTTCCTGCACGCCGAACTGGCGAACGCCGTCATCGACCCCCACCTGGCCGACCTGCGCGACCGCCACGAGGCCTCCCTCGCCGAAGCCCTCAAGACGGCCCGCGACCTCGGCCGCGAACTCGCCACCAGGACGACGACATGAACTGGATCTTCCTGGCCCTGGCCGGAGCGGTCGAGATCGGCTGGTCCCAGAGCATCAAACCGACCCAGAACTTCACCCGCCCCGTCCCCACCCTGATCTGCTTCGCCCTCGCGGCCGGCGCGGTCTACCTCCTCACCCTCGCGATGCGCACCATCCCCGTAGGCACCGCGTACGCCGTCTTCACCGGCATCGGAGCCGTCGGCGCCATCGCCCTGGGCATCGTCATCAACCGGGACCCGGTCACCCTCGCCCGCACAGCGGCCCTGACCCTCATCGTCGGCGGCATCATCCTGGCCCGCATAGCCAGCCCCGAAAGCTGACCGCCCCCGTCTGTGTCGCCGAGGCACACGAACAGCGGCACTGCACATGCGCCCTGACGGACCGCCACCTACGGTCGACACCAGGGCGACGACAGGGAAGAGGCGCCCGGCCCCGCACCGCGCGCGCGTGCGGGGCCACCTCCTGTCCGGAGTCCGCATATGTTCTTTCTGGAGTCGGGTGTTGTCAGCGGCGGCCGATAGTGTGCTGGTCGTGCAGCTCAGGTACGGGTTCCGTCTGTATCCGAACGGTCCTCAGCGCTCGGCGCTGGCAAGGGCGTTCGGGTGTGCTCGGGTGGTCTATAACGACGCGCTGCGCGCCCGTGAGACCGCCCGCGCCGCCGGGTTGCCGTTCATTCCGTCGGGCGAGCTGTCCAAGCGGCTCACCGCGTCGAAGAAGACCCCCGAGCGGGGATGGCTCGCCGAGGTGTCTTCGGTCGTGTTGCAGCAGACCCTCCGGGACCTGGACACGGCCTACAAGAACTACTTCGACGGTCTGAAGGGCAAGCGCCCGAAGATGGGACCGCCCCGGTTCAAGTCCCGCAAGGACACCCGGCAGTCGGTCCGTTTCACCGCGAACGCCGGATGGAAGATCACGGCCGGCGGAAAGCTGCGGCTGCCCAAGGTCGGCGACCTGGCCGTGAAGTGGTCGCGATCCCTGCCGTCGGTGCCGTCCACGGTGACCGTGGTCAAGGACAGTGCGGGCCGGTACTTCGCGAGCTTCGTGGTCGAGACCGACCCTGAGGCGCTGCCTGCCACGGACCATGTGGTCGGCATCGACCTCGGCCTGACCCACTTCGCGGTCCTCTCGGACGGTACCAAGATCGACAGCCCGCGTTTCCTGCGCCGGGCGGAGAAGAAGCTCAAGAAGGCACAGCGAGATCTCAGCCGGAAGGTGAAGGGGTCGAAGAACCGGGCGAAGGCCCGGATCAAGGTTGCACGTGCCCACGCACGGACCGCCGATGTGCGGCGCGAGTTCCACCACCAGCTCTCCACCCAGCTGATTCGCGAGAACCAAGCGATCGCAGTGGAAGACCTGTCGGTCAGGGGACTCGCCCGCACCCGCCTCGCGAAGTCCGTGCACGACGCCGGATGGTCGGCGTTCACCGCGATGCTGGAGTACAAGGCCGCCCTGTACGGGCGCACCTTCATCCGCATAGGCCGCTTCGAGCCCACCTCGCAGGTGTGCTCGCAGTGCGGCGTCAAGGACGGCCCCAAGCCTCTGCATATCCGTACATGGACATGCGGCGCGTGCGGGGCCGACGTTGACCGGGACATCAACGCGGCGGTCAACGTCGCCAAGGCCGCCGGACTGGCGGTATCAGCCTGCGGAGCGCGGGTAAGTCCGGGACTCGTCCCGGCACAGCGCGAAGAATCAGGAACCCACCCGAAGGCGATCCGGGCATCCGGCAGCCAGACGGGAACCTCCGTCCTTTAGGACGGAGAGGATGTCAAGCCATGCACCCCACCGACCGCGCCGGCGCGGTCATCGAGACCGGTGCCAACCTGGCCAAGCTCGTCGGCATGTCGCCCACCGTGTTCTCGCGCACCCGGCGTCAGGTCGTCGAAGCCGGCTGGCTCGAGGAGTCCGAACGCCTCGCGCACATCAGGTACTACCGCCTCAGCCAGAAGTGCACCGGCGAGCACACCGTCGTTCCGATGCGCCGGGCGACCTGACCGGCTCGGGCGAGCTGGGCTCATGTACGTGAGGTCAATGAGCACAGGACTCGCGACCGGTACTCATTGACCTCACGTACATGAGCCCGCAGGCGGTTCGACCGCCTCCCGGGCTATCCTCCGCCCATGCGCACACAGTTCACCGGCTGGCCGGAGCAGGCCATGGACGTGTTGTGGCAGCTCCAGGGCGAGCCGACCCACGCGACCCGCGAGCGCTGGCGCGCGGACCGCGAGCGGCTGGTGCGGCAGCCGATGATCGCCCTGCTCAACGCGGTCGCGGACACCGACGCCCGGTACGAGGACTTCTCCGTCTGGCACTACCGGACCGGCGCCTGGTGGTGGCAGAACCAGAGCGCGGTGATCCGGCTCGGCCGCAAGATCGAGATCAATCTCCGGTTCTCCCTGGACGGCCTGTGGATCCAGGGCGCCTGGTGGTACCCCGACCCCGGCCAGGTGGACATGTTCCGCAAGGCCGTGGCCGCCGAGGGAAGCGGCCGGGAACTGTCCGCCCTCGTCGAGGACCTGCGCCAGAAGGGCTACGACATCTCCGGGGACGTGATGAAACGCCCCCCGCGCGGCTACCCGACGGACCATCCCCGTACGGACCTCCTGCGGCACCGCTCACTGACGGCGGCCCGCCCCCTCGGCGCCGAGGAATGGCTGCACACCCCCGAGGCGGCCGACCGCGTCCTCTCGGTCACGGCCGACCTGGACCCCCTGCTGACGTGGCTGGTCCGCCACGTGAAGAGTGCCGCCTGACACCCACCGACTCGGCGGGCGCATGGGTTACGAGGGCCAGCCGCCGTACGGCACGGTGATGAGTTCCATGGCGTGGCCGGACGGGTCCATGAAGTACACGCCGCGGCCACCGTCGTTGTGGTTGATCGCGCCGGGCCGCTTCCGGTGAGGATCGGCGTAATGCTCGATGTCGCGCTGCCTGATCTGCGCGTACGCCGCGTCGAACTCCTCCTCGGAGACCAAGAAGGCGTAGTGCTGGGGTGTGATGCTGTCCGCGGGGATCGTGGCGAAGTCCAGTGTGACGCCGTTGCCCAGACCGACCGCGATGAACGGGCCCCACTCGGCGGTGATCTCGAGCTGGAGCAGCTTCGCGAAGAATTCCGCGGATTCCCGGTTGTCCCGGGCGTGGACGATCGTGTGGTTCAACTCGACTGACAAGGAATGCCTCCGAAGGCATGTCCCGACACCTCCATGCCTCACCCAGCCGGTGACCGACACGCGATGTCGCCGGAGATCATATTCATGTCCATGACCTAGGTCAACGGATGCAACTGCCGCTCCGGACTTGGTGGTTATAGTCTCAGGCAGCGTCGCGTGCCGGTGGCGGAAGATCGTCAGGCATGGAGGCGTCGTATCGAAAGGTGGCTCCGGCCATTCCCACCCCGATTTCACAGAAGATCACGCTCTACCCCGCGCAGGATCGATTCACCGGCCCCCGGCCGGCGGTCCTCGTCCTTCCCGGCGGCGGCTTCCGCGAACTGCCACCCCACGAAGGCGAAGGTTATGCGCGCTGGCTGTCCGGCCTCGGCATCCACGCCTTCGTCCTTTCCTACCGGCTGCTGCCGGACCGGTTCCCGGCCCCGCTCGAAGACGCCCGGGCCGCTTTGGACCACATCCGCAAGGGCGACCACGGCCTCGACATCGGCCCCGTCGGCGTCATCGGATCGAGCGCGGGCGGCCAACTCGCCGGCCTCCTCATGACCGGCCAGGTCCTGTCCGTCGAGGAAGGCGTCACCGACCCGCCCCGACCGGACTTCGCGATCCTCGCCTACGCGCTGGCCGACCTCGACCTGCTGCCGCCGCCCGTGGTCGCGAACCTGCTCGGCGACCTGCTCCCCCTCAAGGACGAGCTGTCCCCGGCCAAGCACGTGGACGCGTCGGTGTGCCCGACCTTCGTGTGGGCCACCGCTCAGGACCCGCCGGGCCTGCCCAACGCCCTGGAGTGGACCCGGGCGCTGGCGGCTGCCGCGGTACCGGTGGAACTGCACGTCTACCCGGCCGGCACCCACGGCATCGGCCTCGCCGACGGCGTGGAGTACGGCGGCGCACCCCACCAGTTCATCGCGCACGAACCGCACACCGCGTCCTGGACGACCGCGTGCGCGGCCTGGCTGCGGCAGGAGGGCGTCCTTGCCGACTGACCGTGTCACCGCCTGGGGCGCGGAACTGCAGCGGGTGCACGGCAAGCTGCGCACCGCGCTGGCGCTGGCGCGGGCGGGACTGGACGGCGGCGACCCCGCCGACGCCACCACCGACCTGCTGCTCTTCTGCCACGGCTTCTGCGCTGCCCTGTCCGGCCACCACCGCGCCGAGGACGGCTCGCTCTTCCCGGAACTGGTACGGGCGCGACCCGACCTGGCGCCGGTGGTCGCGAAGCTGACTCAGGACCACAACATGATCGAGCACCTCATCGGCGGCTTGCAGAAGGCGTTGGCCGACTCGACCGACCCGGAGGTGGCGCACCGCCACCTGGACGGGATCGAGGCGGTCATGGAGACGCACTTCAAGTACGAGGAGAAGCAACTCGGGGCGGTGCTCGACGGCATGGACGCCGACTTCGACCGCACCGAGATCTTCGGCCCGATCAGCTGACCCGCGCCGCCCCGGTCGCGCCGCCCGCCGGCGGCGCGACCGGGAACCTCACCTCGGCTTCCGCCGGTTCAGCTTGCCGGCGAACCGCCTTCACTCCACGGGCTCGACGTCGATCCCGAGCTCCGTGAGCAGGCCGCGGACGCGCCGCCGGATCTCGTCGCGGATCGGGCGGACGGCCGCTACCCCCTGCCCGGCGGGGTCGTCCAACTGCCAGTCCAGGTATCGCTTGCCGGGGAAGTAGGGGCAGGCGTCGCCGCACCCCATGGTGATCACCACGTCCGAGGCCTGCACCGCCTCCGTGGTGAGGATCTTCGGGACTTCGGCGGAGAGGTCGATGCCGGCCTCCCGCATGGCCTCCACCACGGCCGGGTTCACCGAGTCGGCGGGGGCGGACCCGGCCGAGCGGACCTGGACCCGGCCGGCGCCGAGATGCGTGAGGAAGGCGGCGGCCATCTGCGAGCGGCCGGCGTTGTGCACGCAGACGAACAGCACGGAGGGGACGGCGGAGGGTACGACGGGGGTGGTCATCGGGTCAGGGCGCCTTCTTCGGTGGAGCGGGCAGGAGCGGCGGCGCGCTGTCCGCCGCGGGGGAGGGGACCCTTTTCCGGGACCTCCTCCTGGTGCTCGGCGGCCGGACGGCCGAAGCAGAGAGCGGCCAGGCCGAGACCGGCGGCCGCACCGAGCAACTGCGCGGCCAGGAACGGCAGCACGGAGGCGGGGGCGATACCGGCGAAGGTGTCGGTGAACGCCCGGCCGACCGTGACGGCGGGGTTGGCGAAGCTGGTGGAGGAGGTGAACCAGTAGGCCGCGCCGATGTACGAGGCGACCAGCGGCGGCGCCAGGTGCGCGCGGCCGGTGCGGGTCAGGCCGAGGACGAGCCAGACCAGCCCGGCGGTGGCCACGACCTCGCCCAGCCACAGATGCCCGGCCCACCGGTCGTGGGTGGAGAACCGCACCAGCGGCCTGCCGAACATGGCGTCGGCGAGCACCGCGCCCGAGATCGCCCCCGCGACCTGGGCCGGGATGTACGCGCCGACCTCCCGCAGCGTGAGCGCCCCGCCCCCGCGGCGGCCGGTGCACCAGGCGGCGAGCGTGACCGCCGGATTGAAGTGCGCTCCGGACACCGGACCGAGGAGAGCGATCAGCACCCCGAGGCCGAAGACGGTGGCCAGGGAGTTGGCCAGCAGTTGCGTGCCCACGTCGCGGGTGAGCTCGGTGGCCTGGATGCCGGAGCCGACCACCACCGCGACCAGCGCGGCCGTACCGAGCCCCTCGACCGTCGCCCGCCGCAGGAGCGGAGCCGGGACGCTCACGCCGAGGCCTCGGCAGCGGCGGGGATCTGGAGGAGTCCGGACAGCTTCGTCAGGGCCTCGGGGAGGACCCAGTAGTACACCCAGGTCCCGCGTCGCTCGGAGCCGACCAGCCCGGCCTCCCGCAGCACCTTCAGATGGTGGGAGATCGTCGGCTGCGACACGTCGAACGGACCGATGAGGTCGCACACGCACGCCTCGCCACCCTCGTGGGAGGCGATCAACGACAGCAGGCGCAGCCGGATCGGGTCCGACAGCGCCTTGAACATCCGCGACAGCTCGGCCGCGGCCTCCTCGCCGAGCGGCTCACGGACCATCGGCGCACAGCACGCCGCGTCGTCCTGCCCGAGCACCGGCAGACCAGGTTGTTTCGACATCCCTCTATGTTGACAGTCATCCAATCCAATGCCAAGGTCGACTGTATCGACAGATGTCGAAACAAGCCTTGGGAGGCCGCCATGTCCCGTGTCCAGCTCGCCCTGCGCGTCGCCGATCTCGAAGCCTCGATCACCTTCTACTCCACGCTCTTCGGCACCGAGCCCGCCAAGCGACGCGAGGGCTACGCCAACTTCGCCCTCGCCGAGCCCCCGCTCAAGCTCGTCCTCATCGAGGGCGAGAGCGGCGAGGACACCCGCCTGGACCACCTCGGCGTCGAAGTCGCCACCACCGAGCAGGTCGGCGCGGCCGCCACACGCCTCGCGGACGCGGGCCTGGCGACGCGCGAGGAGAACGACACCTCCTGCTGCTACGCCGTCCAGGACAAGGTGTGGGTCACCGGCCCGGGCAAGGAGCCGTGGGAGGTCTACGTCGTCAAGGCCGACGCCGACACCCTCGGCAAGAGCGCCGACAGCGCCCCGGAAGCGTGCTGCGCGACCTGACCGGGCAGAGGACCTCGCCCGGCCCGAGAGGTACCTTCGTGCCCCCTCCACCTCGTACGGCCAGGAGCCCCCGATGAACCGACGTGTCCTGTTCGTCGCCCCCGGCATGAACGCTGCGCTGCGGCAGGCCCGGTTCGACGACGGCGCTCCCCTCGACGCCGCCGGGCGGGCCGCTGCCGAGACGGCGGCCGGTGCGCTGCCCGCGCCCGTCCGCGCGGTCGTCTCCGACAGCCGGCGATGCCGCGAGACCGCCGAGGCGCTGGGGCTCGGCTCCGTCACGGCACCCGCCGAACTGGCCCCACCGGCCCGGGGAACCTGGCGCGGCCGAACGCTCGCCGAGGTGTCCGAGGCGGAGCCCGAGGCGGTCGCCCGGTGGCTCGGCGACCCGGAGTTCGCCCCCGGCGGCGGCGAGTCGGTGACCGACGTGTGCGCCCGCGTGGCCCGATGGTTCGACACAGCCGCACCCGGTGACGGCCCCGTGGTGGCCGTAGCCGAACCGGACGTGGTGCGAGCCGCCGTCGTACACGCCCTGGGCGCGCCCGCGTCGGCGTTCTGGCGCTGCGACGTGGCGCCGTTGACCGTCACCGAGCTCAGCGGGCGCGGCGGACGCTGGAACGTACAGATGGGAAAGCCGCTGGGCCCGACCGGATCGACCGGCCGGGCCCCACGTACGGACTGAGCCGGTCAGTTCCCGGCCGGAACCGCCCCGGCGGCCTTCGGCCGGAGCAGCCGCTGGGCCAACTCCCCGAAGACGAGACCGAACCCGCTCCACAAGGTGACCTGGACGGCCAGCGCGGAGAGCCGGAACCGCCACAGCAGCGTGGCCGGGAAGTGCGCGGGCACGCCGTCGGCCGCGGGCAGCACGGCGTAGGCGATCCCGACCACGACGGCGAAGCCCAGCAGCGCGGCGACGGTGGCGTAGTAGGCGCCGATGCGAGGCGCCAGCCGCTTCCCGAGAATCGTCGCTCCGATCGCGAGAAGCACACTCAGCACGATCATCAGGAAGAACAGCGTGGTGCGCTGACCGATGGTGTCGGGGTTGCCGACGGCGGGCGGGGTGGCCGGGTACTTCAGGTACGGCACGACGTACACGGCCAGGAGCGCGCTGCCGGACAGCAGCAGCGCGGTGGCACGCGGGCCGAAACGGCCCACGCGACCGAGCGCGAAACAGTAGGCCAGGGCGGCGATCCCGCCGAAGGCGACGCCGTAGACGAGCATGCCGGTGGCGAGACCGGCGGTCGACTGCAGGCTCCGCGAGACGAGTTCGGCCTCCTCGCCGCCGTGTGCGTGTGCGGTGTGGGCCTCCTCGAAGGCGATGGCTCCGTCGACGTTCGGCTCACCGAGCCAGTAGGCGACGACCAGGGCGAGCACGCCGGCGGCCAGGCCGGCGAGCATGCCCCGAACGAGCAGATTGCGTACGGTGGTCGAGTTCATGAGCGCGCGGCTTCCCTACGGGTTCAGTGGCAGGGGAAGCCGAGCAGATGGCGGGCGTCGTGCACCCACTCATGAACCCCCGCGCCGCTGAACACGGAGGTGGCGCCCTGTTCGGCGCCGACGAAATACAGCAGGACGAGCATCAGGATGCCGAAGAACGCCGCCCAGGGGGCGATCGTCCTCAGCGGCAGTGTGGCCGGAAGAGCAGGCGTGTCGGCGGTCGGCTGGGCGACGTGCTGCGCCATGGCAGGGCCTCCTTCGGGAGTTCGCGTCCCGTCTCGGTGGTGCACTGGACGACCGTCACGGGTCTGACTCACGAGAGGCCCGAGGACCTTCCCGCACACAGTGGCGCGACCGTGCCGGACTCTCACCGGCTTCCGTCGACCGTCGTCGATATCGAACCGACCGTACCGCCTGACGGGTGCATGGCCAATAGCGGCCGGGGCCTCCGCGGCCTCGACAGAAGACAGAAGACAGAAGAGGGACGGCCGTGCAGACGGCCGCCCCTCTCGATCCGTTGGCGTCAGAACCTCGGCGTCAGAACTGCAGTGCCCAGGAGCTGATCCGGCCGGTGTCGTAGGTCGCGTTGTCCGTGACCCGGAGCTTCCACGTGCCGTTGGCGACCTCGGAGGAGGCATTGACGGTGTACGTGGTGTTGATGTTGTCCGCGCTGCCACCGGTGCCGAAGGCCTTCAGCGTGTACGCCGTCCCGTCGGGAGCGATCAGCTGGACCTGGAGGTCACCGATGTAGGTGTGGACGATGTTGACCGGCACCTGGAGGGTGGAGGGGGCGTTGCCGCTGACTCCGGTGACGGTGATCGGGGACTCCACGGTCGCGTTGTCGTTGATCGCGTAGCTCGTGGTGTTCTCGAAGCGGTCGCCGGTGGGCGGCGGTGTGGTGCCGCCGTCGCCGACGTTCAGGAGCTTGTTCGGCGAGCCGGTGCCGGGGCTGGTCACCACGTTCGGGGTGGCGGCCGTGGTGAGCGCCGAGGAGACCTGCGACGGGGTGGCCGTCGGGTTGGCGCCCAGGTAGAGGGCGGCGGCGCCGACGACGTGAGGGGTGGCCATCGACGTACCGGAGATGGTGTTGGTGGCCGTGTCGCTGGTGTTCCAGGACGACGTGATGGAGGAGCCCGGGGCGAAGATGTCCAGGATGCTGCCGTAGTTCGAGTAGCTCGCGCGGGCGTCGGAGGACGTGGTGGCGCCGACGGTGATGGCTTCGGCGACGCGGGCCGGCGAGTAGTTGGACGCGTCGGCGCCGTCGTTGCCGGCCGCGACGGCGTAGGTGACGCCGGAGGCGATCGAGCGGCGCACGGCGTCGTCGAGGACGGTGTCGACGCCGCCGCCGAGGCTCATGTTGGCGACGGCGGGCTTGACGGCGTTCTGGGTCACCCAGTCGATGCCGGCGACGACCTGGTCGGTGGTCCCGGAGCCGGAGTTGTCGAGGACGCGGACGCCGACGATCTTCGCCTTTTTGGCGACGCCGTACGAGTTGCCCGCGACCGTGCCGGCGACGTGGGTGCCGTGGCCGTGCCCGTCCTGCGCGGTGTTGTCGTTGTCGATCGCGTCGTAGCCGTAGGAGGCCCGGCCGCCGAAGTCGCTGTGGGTGATGCGGACGCCGGTGTCGATGATGTACGCCGTGACGCCCTGGCCCGCGCTGTCCGGGTAGGTGTAGCTCTGGTTGAGCGGCAGGGCCTTCTGGTCCAGCCGGTCCAGGCCCCAGGACGGCGGGGAGGGCTGCGTGCCGTCGACGTGGAAGACCCGGTTCTGGCTGACGGTCTCGACGGCCGGGTCGGCGGCCAGCTTCTTGGCCTGGGCGGGGGAGAGCTCGACCGAGTAGCCGTTGAGCGCGGCCGTGTAGGTCCGCTTGATCTTGGCGCCGAACTTCGTCGCCACCGCCCGGCCCTTCGCGGTCTCCGCCTGGGCGGCGGACTCGCGCAGGGTGACGATGTAGCTGTTGGCCACGGTGCCCTTCGCGCCGGCGTTCAGGACGACGCCTTCGGCGGACGTTCCGGCGGCCTGGGCCGGGAGGGCGGAGAGGGAGCCGAACGCGAGGGCCGCTACGGCTATGGCACCGGCTGCGGCACGTCTGCGCCGCCGATCACGCATCACGAACATGTGAGGGGTCCTCCTCATCGGTGGTGCGTTGCTGTGGGGGGTGTGCCGAGCCGGGCCTCTGGCGGGGCCGGTGGCCGGCGTACACCGATCGATACGGCAGACGACATGACAGAGGCATGACAAATAAATGCTGAGAGTGCCGCGCCCTTCGCCATCCCGGGCTGCCAGGCGAAAGATTGACTGATCCATAGGAATCCCGCAAGAGCGCCTGCCGTCGCGGCGGGCAGCGTCCCTTCGGGTGCGGGGTTCTCCGCAGGCCCTTCAACTTGCCTGCGGACAAGTGGAGTTGGGGGGCAGATTCAAGAGGTCGAGCGGAAGCGCACGGAAACCCCCGGGCCCGTGGACCCGGGGGTTCGGTCACGGCTAGGACCGGGTCATCTCCGGCCATCCCAGCTGGGCGACACGCGACTTACGGACATTCCCCGCCGCCTCCATGTCGCGGTACGCGCTGCGCTTCAGCCGCGCGGCCAACTGCTCCAGCGCGCGGGCGGCGGCCAGTTCGTCACCGATCTCGGCGACGTCGGTGTCGATGGGGTTGCACCGGGCGGTGCCGCTCCCCGTGAGATGCGCCGAACCGGTGTCGAGATCGACCCGCACCTCGGTCCGGCGATCCTCCTCCGACAGATGCAGGCGGGCGGTCCATTGGGCGGTGTGCGACATGGCGTCCCTCCAGAGATCTCGGGCTCAGCCGGCGGATGCGGCGCCCTCGCGCGCGGCCTCGCCGCCGGTCGGGGTCTCAGCCATGGCTGCCTCCCTGACCAGGGCGCCGGCGACCGGATGGCACCAGTCGGGCCTTGCTTCCATTGTCTCGCACCACCGAACACCGGCCCCTCTCTCCGCATCCACGGAGCCCGTCAGTCGACCGCATCCCCCGAGCGCCGGCCCCGACCGCCCTCGGCCCCGCCGCGCCCTGTCGTACGGAACCGCGCGCGGTACGCCGAGGGTGTCACTCCCAGATGGCGCAGGAACACCCGGCGCAGCGTCTCGTCGCTGCCCAGGCCGCTGAGGCGGGCTGTCGCGGTCACCGTCTCGCCCGCGTCGAGCAGGGCCCGCGCGGCTTCCAGGCGGACCGACTCGACGTAGCCGCCCGGAGTGTCACCGATCTCGTCGTGGAAGAGCCGGGTGAGATGGCGGCTGCTGAGGCCCGCCCGGCGGGCGAGTTCCGGCAGCGAGTGGTCGGCCGCGGGGTCGGCGTCGATCGACCTGAGGAGCGCGGTGAGGCCGTCGTGACGTGACGCGGGGGTGCGCGTCGCCACGGAGAACTGGGACTGCCCGCCCGGACGCTGGAGGAAGACAACCAGGTCGCGGGCCACCTCGCGGGCCAGATCAGGCCCTTCGTCGGCCTCGACGAGAGCCAGGGCCAGGTCGAGACCCGCGCTCACGCCCGCCGAGGTGAAGATCCGCCCGTCCCGCACGAAGATGGCGTCGGCGTCGACCTCGACGCCGGGGTGGCGCTGTGCCAGCGTCGCCGTGTGCCGCCAGTGCGTGGTGGCGCGCCGGTCGCGCAGCAGTCCCGCCTCGGCGAGCGCGAAGGCACCCGTGCACACGGACGCGGTGCGCCAGGACGCGGAGTGGAGCGCGCGGACCGCGTCGATCAGTCCGTCCGGCACCTGCCGGGGGAGAGCGGGGGAGCCGGGCACGATCGACGTGTGGACCCGCCCCGTGAGCCCGTCGACCGGCTCCGTGAGCAGCCGGGTCCCGGCCGAGGTGGTGACGGGGCCGCCGTGCGGGGACAGCAGCACCACCTCGTAGCGGGCCCCCAGGTCGGCCGCCGTGCTGAACACCTCCAGCGGAGCCGTCACGTCGAGCAGCCGCACACCGTCGTACGCGAGGACACAGACGAGGCGGCGGAGAGGGCGACGGAGAGGACGACGCACGGGGCGCTCTCGAGTGCTCATCTCCCCAGGCTAGCGCCACGCCATGGCCATATCTGTGGGGTTCACGTCCACAAGGACATGGTGCGGGCCCGCGCGCGGACGGCAGCCTGAAGGCATCGCAACAGCAGTCCAGCAACGGGCCAGCAACCGACCAGGAGCCGACCGTGACCACACCACGCACACGCATCGCCGACATCGAGATCCCCGACAGCGCGCTCGCCCGGGAGGCGACGGAACTGGTCCGCGACACCGCGGGCGCGCTGCTCTACGACCATTCGCGCCGCGTCTACCTTTTCGGCGCCCTGCGCGGCCGTCGGCGCGGTCTGGACTTCGACCCGGAACTCCTCTACGTGGCCGCGCTGTTCCACGATCTCGGGCTGACCCAGAAGTACGCGACCTCGGAACAGCGCTTCGAGATCGACGGAGCCGACGCGGCCCGCGACTTCCTGACGCGTCACGGACTGCCCCCCGAGCGCGCCCGCACGGCATGGACCGCGATCGCCCTGCACACGACGCCGGAGATCCCGTACCACATGGAGCCCGAGGTGGCCCTGGTCACCGCGGGCGTCGAAGTCGACGTCCTGGGGCTCGGGTTCGACGAGACCACGCAGGAGCAGCGCGACGCGGTCGTGGCCGCGCATCCGCGCCCGGACTTCAAGCGCCGGATCCTGGAGGCGTTCACCGAGGGCATCGCGCACCGGCCCGCCACCGCGTTCGGCAACGTCAAGGCCGACGTCCTCGCCCGCTTCTCGCCGGGATTCGTACGCACCGACTTCGTGACCGTCATCGAGAACTCGGGGTGGTCGCAGTGAGCTCTTCCCCTGACACCCCGAACCGGCCGACCACCCCGATCCGCCCTCCCGTACCGCCGTTCAGCGCGGCGGACGCCGTGGCCAAGGTGCAGGCGGCCGAGGACGCGTGGAACACGCGCGACCCCGACCGCGTCGCGCTCGCCTACACACCGGACTCCGTATGGCGCAACCGCGACACCTTCCTGACCGGCCGGGACGAGATCCGCGCCTTTCTCACCGCGAAGTGGGAACGGGAACTCGACTACGCCCTGCGCAAGGAACTGTGGGCCTTCGGCGACGACCGCATCGCGGTGCGCTTCCAGTACGAGTGGCGGGACGCGGCCGGCGGCCACTGGCGCTCCTACGGCAATGAGCTGTGGGAGTTCGACGCCCACGGCCTGATGCGCCGGCGCGAGGCAAGCATCAACGACGTGCCGATCCGGGCCCACGAGCGCAGGATCCATGGTCCCCGCCCGCCCCAGGAGCACGGAGCCGCGCTTTCCCTGGCCTGAGGGAACCGCTGAACCGACCTGCTTCGGCTCCGCTCCCCGGACCGGCCGGTCTCAGCCTTCGAGGACCGCGATCGCCTCGGCCAGCCATGCCTTCTCCTCGGTGCCCGTGGCGCGGGCGATGCGCAACATGCCCTGACGGAACAGATCGGGCGTCTCCTCGGCCCGTACCGGCTTGCCGTCGCGGTAGAAGAAGCTCGCCGGAGTGTCGAGGAAGTCCTGCCGGCGGCGCAGGACCGCGGCCTGTTCCGCCCGATCGGGGAGGTGGCGCAGGAACGAGAGCAGCGTGAAGAAGCGCTGCCCGTCGGTGATTTCGACGTCCTTGGGGTGGCGGAGCCGGGCCTGGAGTTCGGCGCGGCCCGCCTCGGTGAGGGAGAGGATCCGCCGGGGCGCCGCACCGCTTCCGGGCTCGGTGCGCTGCTCGACGAGCCCGGCCTTCACCAGCCGGGTGATGGCCGGGTAGAGCGCGCCGTCACTGACCGGGCGAATGTGCCCGCTGAGGCCCTGGATGCGGGCCTTCAGTTCGTATCCGTGCAGGGGCTCCTCGTAGAGGAAACCCAGAATCGACAGCTCCAGCACGCGGCCGAACCCCTTCCCGCTCGTAGCCGACCCTTGCCCGTTCCGTGCGAGCATGCTACCTCTTTTAGCTATGCCTCGATTCGGGGTACAGCGAAAAGAGGGGGAGCGGTCGTGGAGTCAGTCGTGGAGACAGGCGCGGAGGCGACAGAGCACCGGCGCAGGCTGGTGTCACTGGCGTACCCGGTCTACTTCGAACTGCTCGCGGGCGTCACCGCCGGGATCATCAACATGGTCTGGGTCGCGAGGCTCGGCGCGGAGTCCGTCGCCGCGGTGGCCGTCGCCACCAACCTGGAGAACCTGCTGCTCGGCGTCATCCTCGTCGCCGGGTCGGGCATGACCGTGCTGGTCGCACGGGCCAGAGGCGCGGAGGATCCGGCAGCGCTGCGCTCCGCCGTGCGCGGCGGCTGGACCCTGTGGGCGATCGTCACCCCCGTCGTCGCCATCGGCGGATTCCTGTGCCGCGAGCCGCTCGCCCGACTCGTACTAGGAGCAGGCGACGACGGCTCGCTCCCTCTCGCCACCGGCTACTTCTCGATCGCACTGCCGGGCATCGCGGTGTTCTACGCGACCAACGTCATCGACGGCATCCTCAAAGGCGCGGGCGACACCCGCACCCCCATGAGACTCGCCCTGCTCGCCAACGGACTGATCCTCGCTCTGGACCCCCTGCTCATCCTCGGCCTCGACCTCGGCGTCCGTGGCGCCGCGATCGCCACGGTCCTGGGCCGCACGGCCGCACTGGCCTGCGGACTCGTGGCGCTCCGCCGCAACGCCGTCCTGCGCCGGGCGGCCACGGCCCCGACGGACCGGACCCGGTCACGCGGATCCGACGCCCGCGAGGTCGCCCGCACCGGACTGCCCATGTCGGCCGACTTCGTCATCCGGATGACCGGCGCCCTCGTCCTCGTCGCCGTCGTCGCCCGGATCGGCGTCACCGAAGTCGCCGCCTACGGCATCGCGACCAAGGCCATGTACGTGGCGACCATGGCCTTCTACGCGGTACGCCAGGCCGCCGCCATCCGCACCTCCCACCTGCTCGGCACCGGCCACGACGCACGACGGGCCATCGGGCGACAGGCGCTGCTCCTCGGCGGGGCACTCGGACTCACGGCCGCCCTGCCCCTGCTCGCCGCCGGCCCCTGGGTCATGCGGGCGTTCGGCAGCGAAGGCGCCGTGGCCGCGGCCGGCACCCTCTACCTGCGCTCACTGGGCCCGTACCTGGTACTGCTCGCCTGCTTCATCGCCCTGGGCGGGGTGTTCGAAGGCAGCGGCGACAGCCCCGCCCTCGCCCGCATCACCACCTGCGGCGTACTGCTCCAACTGGCCCTCGCGTACGCCCTGTCGGGGGCGGGACTGCCCGGCATCTGCGCGGCCATGGCGGCGTCCATGGCCCTGCAGTGCGCGGCCGTCGCCAGGATGTACCGGCGCACCACACCCACGCAGCCGTCCACCTCCCCGGGCGCTACTCGGCCGACGACGACACCTTGGCGGGCGTCATCGGCCCGGCGGGGGCGGCCCTCCCGTAGGTGACCCGCCGCACCAGCACCTCGAACGGGCCACGCCGCCCCTGCCGTTGCATGTGGTGGGCCACCAGCACGGTCACACACCAGGTGGCCGTGGCCAGGAGCGCCGTAGCGGTGACGGTCAGCTTCCCGGAGAGGTCCAGCAGGAACGGGGTGAACACCACCGCCCACACCACCGACTGCGCGAGATAGCAGGTCATCGACCGCTGGCCGACAGCGGCGACCGCGTTCACCAGGCGCCCCCGCCGTGAAGCGACCCTCGCCGCGACCAGAGCCACCAGCGCCGCGTACCCGAACCCGCCGAGGACACCCGTGGCGTCATGCAGCGGCCCGACCACCTCCAGCGCCTGCCGCCCGGGGACATCGACGACCCCGGCAGCCATCAGCGCGGCGGGCTGAGCACCGAGCGCCGCGCTGCCGATCCCGACCACGGCCACGACCCGCAGGAGGGTCCGGTACCTTTCGGTCTCCTCCAGCACGCGCCGCCGCCCCGCCCACAGCCCGACCGCCAACGGGCACAGGAACCCGATCGGCCCGAGCAGCGCCACCACCGGCGCGACCTCCAGCCGAGCCGCGAACATCGTGCCCACGTCCGCGGGCAGCATCGACGGGTCCGGCGGATCGCCGCTCACCGCCGACGAGCCGGCGCTGGGCAGCGACGTCAGCACGAAGAACAGCAAGGCGGTCAGGAGCAGCCAACGGTCCTTCCAGCGCACCATCCAGGCACCCGCGAACAGCAGCACTCCATATGCGGCCAGAATGTCACCGACGTACAAGAGCATCGCGTGCGCGGTCCCCACGACGACCAGGGCCAGGCCGCGCCGCCACAGCAGCCGCCGTACGTCCCGAGGCCGGGACGCGGCCTGCCGGCGCACGATGTGCGCCACCCCGTACCCGAAGAGCAGACCGAACATCGGGAACGCGCGACCGTCGACGAACGTGGAGATCGTCCAGGTGGTGACCGAGTCGACCGCGGACCCGCCCTGCGGAAAGCCCCCGAAGATCCGCGAACCCCGCAGGAAGTAGTGGGAGTTGGCCACCGCGATGAACAGCAGCATGAAGCCGCGCGCCAGATCCGGAGCGAGCGCCCGCCCCGCCGGATTCGTCGGTCCGGACCTCTCCGTCGTCATGCCCCCAGTCAAGGCCGCGCCCTGCCCGTGCGGCGTCGGCCGATCGTCTACCGCGCACCGACTTCTGTCTACGACCCCTACAGGCCGTGGGCACCGCGCAGGGCCTGGACGGTGGGGCCGAGCTCGGCATCGGCGGCAAAGGTGTTGAGCACCGAGGAGAGCACTTCCGCGTAGGTCGCGCACGCGTCCTGATAGCGCCGCCGGCCGTCCTCGGTGATGACCGCGTAGACGCCACGCTTGTCCGACGGGCACAGGTCCTTGTACGCGTATCCGGCCTTCTCCAGCCGTGCCACCAGGCGCGTCACCGACGACTGGCTGAGGCCGACGCTCTCGGCGAGATCCTGCATGCGCAGTTCGTCCTTGTCGGCACGGTGGAGGTTCTCCAAGGAGCGGAACTCCGACAGGCTGATGCCGTGACGGCGCTGCAGCGCCTGGGACAACTCCCGCTCCACACGCCCGAAGAGCGTGACGGCACGGCTCCACAGCGCCTGGTCGGAGGCGTAGGCCGGTGCGGGCTGTGACGTCTTCATGAGTGCCTCCTCGGCGGCGGTTGACAACAGAGTACATGCACATACAAGCTTCTCCACGTCCCGCCGGTTCACCTCGGGGCGCCTCGCGACCTCAAAACATTTGCACGTACAAGCAAATAGCTGGAACTGCTTCCGAGTGAAAGGTCTTCTGTCATGCACTGGATCTACCTGGCCATCGCCGTCGTCTTCGAGATCACCGTGGCGCTCTCGGCAGGCAAGGCCGAGGGATTCACCAACCGGAAGTGGACCGCGGCGACGCTGATCAGCGGCGCGCTGGCGACCTTCGCGCTCAGCAAGGCGCTCCTGACGTTCAACGTCGGTGTCGGGTACGCGCTGTGGACCTCGGTGGCCGGCGTCGGCATCACGCTGCTGGGCGCCCTGCTCTTCGGCCAGCGCCTGAACTGGGGCAAGGCTCTGGGAATCCTCGCGGTGATCGGCGGGGTCGTGGGCCTCCAGCTCAGTGGCGGCGCCTGACCTCTGCCCCTTTCCGACCGGCCGCCCCTGACCTACCGCTCCCCTCCTCCGCCCCGAAAGGACCCCGCTCCCATGTCCTCCACCACCGCGCCCACTGCCCCGTCCACCACCCGCTCCTGGACCATGCTCCTGCTCGCCGGAGGCTTCGAAGTCGTCTACGCCCTCGCCGTGGGCGGCAGCGAAGGCTTCTCCGTACTGACCTGGTCACTGGTCGGCATCGTGTTCTTCCTCCTGACCCTCTGGGCGCTGAGCCAGGCGCTGCGCACCATCGACGTCGGCATCGGCTACGCCGTGTGGGCCGGAATCGGAGCGGTCGGCGCGGCCGTGCTCGGCCCGGTCTTCTTCGACGAGACCCTCAGCGGCGTGCAGTACCTGTGGCTCGGCCTGATCATCGCCGGCGTCATCATCCTCAAGCTCGCCGACAAGCCCTCCACGCCCAAGACCGCGACGGACCGGCCGCAGCAGACCCAGCCCGCCCAGCAGACCCAGCCCGCCAACGCCTGACTCGACGCCACAACTGCTTGCCTCCCCATCACCCCGCCCCCCCCGGCGGAGCCAGGGCCCGCCTCAGGCTCTGCCCCGGGGGGCTTTCGTGAATGTTGCGGATTCCTGTGTCATCCATGTCGGCGCGTATCGGCCCGTTGCGCGGCCTTGTCGTTCCCGTGAAGAGCGAGTGCGCAAATCCCTCATGAGTGGCCCAACCCCCTTTTGTTTCGCGTGACATGTGCGCGACGGACTGGGAGTGTCCCTGCCCATCAAGGCGATAGGCCTTGCACCGATGGGCGGCGACCCCGCCCAACTCCCCATGAGCCTCTGGAGAACCACATGTCCTCGCTCTCCCCCACACGCGGCACGGCACGGCGTCTCGCCCTCATCTCAGGCGCCGCCGTCCTCACCGGCACGCTGCTCGCCACCGGCGTCGCCACCGCGTCCGCGGGCGCCGCTCCGGAGCACCGCGCCGGCACCTCCGCCGCGGCCACCGCCTCGTCGATCGGCCTCGGCGCCAAGGAGAAGCTGGTCGTCAAGGACGTCGTCAAGGACACCGACGGCACGGTCCACACCCGCTACGAGCGCACCTACGCCGGCCTCCCCGTCCTGGGCGGCGACCTCATCGTCCACCGCGCCGCCGACGGCGCCGTCAAGAACGTCACCAAGGCGGTCAAGGCCACCATCAAGGTCGCCTCGCTCACCCCGAAGCTGACCCCGACCACCGCCAGGTCCGCCGCCGTCAAGGCCGCCAAGGCCGCGAGAAACTCCGATTCCGCCACCGACGAGGCGCCCCGCAAGGTCATCTGGGCCGCCGACGGCAAGCCCGTCCTCGCCTACGAGACCCTCGTCAGCGGTACCCAGAAGGACGGCGTCACCCCGAGCCGGCTGCGCGTCGTCACCGACGCCGACACCGGCAAGAAGCTCTACGAGCAGCAGCTCATCGACGACATAGCCGACGGCTTCACGGCCGAGGCAGCCGCCTCCAAGGGCGCCTCCGCCAAGCCGGGCAGCCCCCAGGTCGGCGCGGTCGGCACCGGCGCCAGCCAGTACGCGGGCACGGTCCCGCTCAACACGAGCACGTCGTCGAAGGGCTACGACCTCGTCGACACCGTGCGCGGCGGCTCCAGCACCGTCGACTTCCAGCACCGCACGGGCGGCAAGGGCGTCCTGTTCTCCGACGCGGACAACGCCTGGGGCGACGGCACCCCCGGCAACAACCAGACCGCCGCCGTCGACGCCGCCTACGGAGCCGCCAAGACCTGGGACTTCTACAAGGACGTCCTGCACCGCAACGGCATCAAGAACGACGGCCGGGCCCCCGTCTCCCGAGTCCACTACGGCAACGCCTACCAGAACGCCTTCTGGGACGACCAGTCCTTCACCATCACCTACGGCGACGGCGCGAGCAACCAGCACCCGCTGACCCAACTCGACGTCGCCGGCCACGAGTTCAGCCACGGCGTCACGTCCGCCACCGCCGGCCTGCAGTACTCCGGCGAGTCCGGCGGCCTGAACGAGGCCACCTCGGACATCTTCGGCACCGCCGTGGAGTGGAACGCGAACAACGCCCAGGACCCCGGCGACTACCTGCTCGGCGAGAAGATCGACATCTTCGGCACCGGCAAGCCGCTGCGCTACCAGGACCAGCCCAGCAAGGACGGCCGCGGCTCGGCCGACTACTGGAGCGCCGGCGTCGGCAACCTCGACGTGCACTACTCCTCCGGCGTCGCCAACCACTTCTTCTACCTGCTGTCCGAAGGCAGCGGCGCCAAGGACATCAACGGCGTGCACTACAACAGCCCGACCGTGGACGGCTCCACCGTCACCGGCATCGGCCGCGACAAGGCCGTACAGATCTGGTACAAGGCCCTGACCACGTACTTCACCTCCACCACCGACTACCACGGCGCGCGCGAGGGCACGCTGAAGGCCGCCGCCGACCTCTACGGCGCGGGCAGCCCCGAGGCCAAGGCCGTCGACGCCGCCTGGGCGGGGGTGAACGTCAAGGCGTGACCCGTACGGCGGTGAACGCGAGCACGTGAGTGGCGGTGCCCGGACCACCGGGCACCGCCACCTCTCTGCCCCCTCGGCGTCACGCCTCCAAGTAGCGCAGCACCGCCAGAATCCGCCGGTTGTATCCCGTCGTACGCGGCAGTTCCAGCTTGTCGAAGACCGCGTTGAGATGCTTCTCGACCGCGCTCAGCGACAGGTGCAGCCGTTCGGCGATCCCGCTGTTCGTATGCCCCTGCGCGAGGACCTCCAGGACGTCGCGCTCGCGCGGGGTGAGCCGGGCGAGCGGATCGGCGCGCACGGAGCGGCCGACGAGTTGGCGTACGACTTCCGGGTCGATCACCGCGCTGCCGGCCCGGATCCGCTCCAGTGCGTCGAGGAACTCCTCGACCTGTGCGACCCGGTCCTTGAGCAGGTAGCCGATGCCCTCGGCGCCGCCCGCGAGCAGCTGCGCCGCGTAGGTCCGTTCCACGTGCTGCGACAGCACGAGCACCCCGGTCGCGGGGCGGCGGGCACGGATCTCCAGGGCGGCCCGCAGTCCCTCGTCGGTGTGGGTGGGCGGCATCCGGATGTCGACGACGACGGCGTCCGGACGGTACGAGTCGACGGCGTCGGGCAGTGTCGTGGCGTCCCCGAACGCGGCGACGACCTCGTGTCCCTCTTCCGCGAGCAGTCGTACCAGTCCCTCGCGCAGCAGGGTCGAGTCCTCGGCGATGATCAGGCGCACGGCAGCTCCGCGGTGATAGTGGTGGGTCCGGCCGGCGGGCTGTCGACGCGCAGCCGGCCGTCGAGCGCCTCGACGCGCCCGCGCAGTCCGGCCAGCCCGGTGCCGTGCGGGTCGGCTCCGCCGCACCCGTCGTCCTGGACGGAAACGGTCAACACCCCGGCCGCTTCTGCGAGTTGTACCTGGATGCCGGTGGCCTGCGCGTGCTTGGCGGCATTCGTCACCGCCTCCGACACCACGAAGTAGGCGGCCGTCTCCACGGGCCGGGGGAGCGGCCGTTCCAGGCCGTACTCCAGACGCAGCGGGACCGGGCTGCGCTCGGCCACCCCGCCCAGCGCCTCGCGCAGCCCCGGCCCGTCGAGCGCCGACGGATACACCCGCCACGCCACCTCGCGCAGTTCGGTGAGCACGCCCTGCGCCTCCTCGTGGGCCTGGGCCAGGAGCGCGGCGGACTGCTCCGGGGTCCGGCCGGGGCGGCGGGCACGGCCGAGCAGCATGGCGAGGGCGACGAGCCGCTGCTGAATGCCGTCGTGCAGATCGCGTTCGATGCGGCGCCGCTCCGTGTCGACGGCGTGCACCACCGCGGCGCGGCTCGTGGCCAGTTCGTCGATCCGCTGCTGCAGCAGCTCGCGCTCGGAGGGCCCGAAGGTGTCACGCGCCAGCCGGGCGTCGAGCGCGTACAGGGAACGCAGGCCCTGCACGCCGAGAAAGAGCAGCGCACCGCCCAGCAGCACCTGCCACAGCAGTTCTTCGACACCGACCCGCCCGCGTACCAGCGCGGCGGCGAACACCCCGGCCAGCACCGTGCCGAACCCGAACAGGGCGAGCGTGACGGCGGTGACCGTCCCGGCGTACGCGCGCGTGGCGACGTACCGCAGGACCGTGCCGTCCTGGGGCACGTAGTGCAGAGGGAAGCGGTCGCCGAAGAAGACGACGCGGCGGCGCCGCTCCAGCCCCGCGATCCGACGCGCCCCCGCGACCAGCGCCGCCCGCGCCCCGCGCCGGGTGCGCGGCCACAGCAGGAACGGGCCCAGGACGAGGCCGGCGGCGGCGAGCCACACCAGCCCCACGCACGCGCCGACGCACCCGAGGAGGACGCCGGCCGCCGTCCCGAGCACCCCGGCCACCGACCCGGACGTCCCCCTCGTCTCCACCCGCTCCACCCCTGTCACCAGCACGGAAGCCGAGCCTAACGGGCCCGCTCGATCCTCGTCCGGCGCTCGCGATCACGGTGCCGGCCCCGCCCCCGCAGCCGTACGACGACATACGCCGCCACCGCGGTCACGGCCGCCGCCAGCACGACCTTGGAGATCACACCCACGTACGTCTCCACCAGATCCCACTGCTCACCCAGCCAGTAACCCGCAAGCACCAGAATCGAGTTCCACATCAGCGAGCCGACCGCGGTCAGTGACAGAAACACCGGCAGACGCATCCGCTCCACCCCCGCGGGGACGGAGATGAGACTGCGGAAGATCGGCACCATCCGCCCGATCAGCACCGCCTTCGTCCCGTGCCGCCGGAACCACGCCTCCGTCCTGTCCAGATCGGAGACCTTCACCAACGGCAGCCGGCCCCACAGCGCGTACATCCGCTCACGGCCGACGGCCCGCCCGATCCCGTACAGCGCCGCCGCCCCGACCACGGACCCGAGCGTCGTCCACAACAGCGCCGAGAAGAGACTGATCGCACCCTGGCCCGCGGCGAAACCGGTCAGCGGCAGGATGACCTCACTGGGCAGCGGCGGAAAGAGGTTCTCGAGCGCGATCGCCAGACCGGCGCCCGGCCCGCCGAACACATCGACGAGGTGCGCCGCCCAGCCCGCGACGCCAGTGGTCGGCTCGGCAGCGTCGGCGGCCGAAGTCACGAGGTGCATGCGGGTCTCCTGGCGTGGTGATCGACTGCTCCGAGGCGAGCGCCCCGAACCCGATCCACGCTAGAAACCGCAGCTCATCACCACTACGAGGACAACCGTCCGGCTGTCTGCGGTGATCCCGCGCGTCACCCTGCGGTTTCCCCCAGGGCGACGCGCACGGCCACTCACCCACCGCTCGCCCAGGGGCACCGGCTCAGCCGGCCGGCGCGACGTCCTGCTGAGCCCGCTCCGCGGCGCCGGCCCGTCAGGGGTTGGTGCCGAGCAGGTCGAGCAGGCCGGGGAAGCGTTCGTCCAGATCCGTGCGGCGCAGGGTGGCGGCGCGGCTGTTGCCCCGGTCCACCTGCCGCACCAGACCCGACTCGCGGAGGATCTTGAAGTGGTGGGTGGTCGTGGACTTCGAGACCGGAAGGTTGAACGAGGCGCAGGTGCGGGCCGCCCCCTCGGGCTCGCGCAGCAGGGCTGTCACGATTCCGTAGCGCAGGGGGTCGGACAGTGCGCTCAGCACCGTCCGCAGGTCCATCTCCTCGCGTGAGGGGTGTCCGTCCTCGTCGGGCATCGTCGCCCTCCTTTTTCCCGCTGGTCCTGCCGTCGTCCTTAGGTACGGGTTGCATCATACCTTCTGGGTGTGCGACGTTGAGGTTCGAAAAATTCCGTACCTGATCGTCAGCCGGCCGGACCGAGCCTGGAGTTGTGCCCCCATGAGTACGCAGACCACGACGTCGGCCGCACCACCCGAGCAGGCGGAAGGGCAGCCGGGCCGCTCGCTGACCCTGGCCGCCGTACTCCTCGCGGTGTTCGTCGTCCCGATGTCGATCTCCGGCACGGCCGTCGCCCTGTCCGACATCGGCGCCGACACCCACGCCGGCCTCGCCCCCCTGCAATGGGTCGTCAACGCCTTCAACGTCGCCTTCGCCTGCTTCACCCTCGTCTGGGGCTCCGTCGCCGACATCATCGGCCGGGTCAAGGCCTTCGCGGCGGGTGCCGCCGTCTACGCCATCGCCTCACTGGCCAGCGCCGTCGCCACCGACGTCCTGTGGCTCGACGCCGCCCGCGCGCTCGCCGGCATCGGCGGCGCGGCGATCTTCTCCTGCGGCGCGGCCATCCTGTCCACCGTCTTCGACGGCCCGGCACGCGCCAAGGCCTTCGCCCTGTTCGGCACCGTCGCCGGCATCGGCGTCGCGCTCGGCCCCTCGCTGGCCGGCGCGCTGGTCCAGGGACTCGGCTGGCGCTGGGTGTTCGCCGTGCACGCCGTCGCCCTGCTCCTCGTCCTGCTCGCCGTGCCTGCCATCACCAAGGCCATGCCGGCCGACAACGGCAGCGGCGGGCGCATCGACGTACCCGGCAGCGCGCTGTTCGTCGTCGCCATGGTGCTGCTGACCACCGCCATCGTCCAGGGCTCGCAGTGGGGCTGGGGGAGCGCGGGGGTCCTCGGACTCTTCGCGGGGGCCGTCGTCGTCCTCGCCGTCTTCGCCGCCGTCGAGAACCGCAGCCGGCACCCCATGCTGGACCTGAGCGTGCTGCGCAACCGGCGGTTCGTCGGCCTGTGCCTCGTGCCCGTCGCCGCCTCCTTCGGCTTCGTCACCATGCTCACCTACCTGCCGAGCTACCTGACCGCCGTCACCGGCCGCAGCACCGGCGCCGCAGGCCTGATCATGGTGCTGCTCACCGTGCCCGTGCTGGTGTGCCCGATGCTCGCCGCGAAGCTCGTCGGCCGCGGCGTCTCCGCCCGCGCCCTCATCTACGCCAGCCTGGCGTGCCTCGTCGTCGGCGACGTGGCCCTCACCCTGTTCTCCCCGGACGTCAAGATCCTCGTCGTCGCCCTTCCCATGCTGGTCACCGGCGCCGGCATGGGCCTGTCCGCCGGACTCGTCGACGGCCAGGCCCTGGAACTGGTCGACCCGGCCAAGGCCGGCATGGCGGCAGGCTTCCTCAACACGCTGCGGCTCGGCAGCGAGGCCGTCGCCGTGGCCGTCTACGGGTCGGCCCTCGCCACCGTGCTCGGCAACCGCGTCCACGACGGCATCGGCGACCACCCCGGCGCCGCCCACGCGGACCAGGTCGCAGGCCAGGCGGCCGGCGGCGACCTCGCCCGGGCCACCGAACTGTCCGGAGCCACCGACCTCCAGCACTTCACACGCTTCCTCGCCGAGTCCTACGACTCCGCGTTCCACAGCGTCCTGTGGGGACTGGCAGCCGTCTGCCTCGTCCTGTGTGTCGTCATCGCCGGCCTGCTGCGCGGCAGTTCCGAGCAGAGCGACAGCGCTGCCGCGTGAGCTCACGCCCCACCACGCGACACCCATGAGACCGGCCCCGGCGCCCAGACATCCCCCGGCGGGGCGCCGGGCCTCGCGCATGAGACGCAGACCCCTGCACCCCGCGCTCCCCACCGCCGGCCGGGGACACCACCCGAAGGGCCGCGTCCATGCACCCTCCCCACGAAGACCGTCACCCCGCCCCCCTCCACGCCCAGGTCCTGGTCGTCGTCGGCGGCCCCGTCGGCATGCTCGTGGCCGCCGAACTCGGCCACCACGGCATCACCACCGTCGTCCTCGAAGCCGCACCGCACACCGTCGACCAGCCCAAAGCGGGCACCCTGCACGCACGCACCGCCCAGGGCCTGGCCCGACGCGGCCACCTGCCCGCGCTCCCAGGCCGACCTGGAGCGCGACTTCGAACAGCGGGCCCGCGAGCGCGGCGTCACCGTCCTGCGCGGCCAGGCGGAGGTATGAATAAAAACGTACCTCATTGAATGTCTCACCACTGTGGTGCAGGCCACTTCAGAGCGGGCTGCAGCGTTAACTTCTCGTGTCGAACGAGGCCGGAGATCACCCGGAGAGGACGCACCGGCGACAGGCCCGTAGTGATCTTGTGGCAAGTCTATCTAGCCTGGTCAGAGGGGACTTGACGGAGTCTCGCGTACCTCGGGTCCGTGCATGACGGAGCGTCCGATCCTGACGGAGGCTCATCCGCGCACCTCGGACAGAGCCGTTCGCCGGCGGGGGGCCGGCGCGGTCGCCGCTGCCGCGCCGGGGGCGATGCCCGACGCTCTGCTACTCCAGGGCGAGACCGCGCGGTGTGCTGCGGTCCGCGGCTGTCGCCGGGCGGTCCTGGTGGTGTCAGATGCCGCGTTCGATCATGTCGATGACGTGCTGGCCCGCTTCGTCGGCCTGCAGGCGATGGAGTCCGCGGAGTGGGCCGTCGATGAGCAGGACGGCGAGTCCGTGGACGGCGGACCAGGCGAGGAACTCGGCGCCGGGCCGCCGGTCCGTGGGCAGCAGTCCGGCTTCCACGAGGCCGTCGAGCGCTTCGCCGAGGAGTTCGAAGGGGGTCTTGCCGGAGGTGCCGGCGGCGGTGTCGGCGGCGGCATGGGTCATGTCGCCGGGGACGTGGAAGGCGGCACGGAAGAGGCCGGGCTCTTCCTGGGCGAAGCGCAGGTAGCCGGTGCCGACGGCGCGGAAGCGGGCCCGGGCGCCGGCCACCGGGTCTGCGGCGGGCGGCAGGGCGTTCTGTTCGTCCTCCATGGTGCGGGCGACCTGGGACATGGCCGCCTGGGAGACGGCGTGCAGCAGGGCGTCGCGGTCGGCGAAGTGCCGGTACGCGGCATTGGGGACGACGCCGGCCTGCCGGGTGGCGGCGCGCAGCACGACGGCCTCCGGGCCGCCCTGGCGGGCGAGTTCGAGCGCGGCCTCGATCAGTGCGTTACGCAGGTCGCCGTGGCG
Source organism: Streptomyces sp. NPDC025806 (assembly GCF_055558275.1). NCBI lineage: Bacteria > Bacillati > Actinomycetota > Actinomycetes > Kitasatosporales > Streptomycetaceae > Streptomyces > Streptomyces sp. NPDC025806. Next base: position 90,535 of record NZ_JBVHMU010000023.1, read on the forward strand.
ATAGGTCTCCCGTTTGGGCTTTTCTTCCCTGGCCGCCGCCATGGCTGCCACCTCCAATGTGGACAGCATCCACTTAAGTCGTCTAGGCTCCTGCATGATCAGTCGGGGGGCGCGGATCGCCGCACTCGCCGAATGTGGACATCGTACACAAGGGTGGTCGACGGCCGCCCGCACGCGGACACCCGAACGGTCCGCCCGCGGCTCCGTCACGACCCTCGACGTTCTAGATCCGTTCGCACAAGCAGCCCGGTGGGGAGGGCTGCGACCGATGATCTTCTCCGCGCCCGGCAGTCAGAGAACCAGACGTACCCAGACACGAGATACCGAGGAATCCCACGATGCGTACCCTGATCAGCACCGCGTTCATCTCCCTCGACGGCGTCGTCGAAAGCCCCGGCGGCGAGCCCGGCTACCGGAACTCCGGCTGGACCTTCAAGGACATCGAGTTCCTCCCCGAGGCCTTCGACATCAAGGGCCGGGAACAGCAGGAAGCCACCGCCATACTGCTGGGCCGGACCAGCTACGAAGCCTTCAGCCCGGTGTGGCCGGACATGGCGGACTTCGCCGACTACAAGCTGATGCCCAAGTACGTCGTCTCCACCACGCTCACCGAGGACGACCTGGTCACCAACTGGGGCGAGACCAGCATCCTGCGCACCCTCGACGAGGTCGCCGCGCTGAAGGAGACCGAGGGCGGCCCGATCATCGTCCACGGCAGCGCCGCCCTCAACCAGAGCCTCTCGGACGCCGGCCTGATCGACCGCTACCACCTTCTCGTCTTCCCGCTCCTGCTCGGCGCCGGCAAGCGACTGTTCAGCACGACGGACAAGGACGCCCAGAAGCTGAAGCTGGTCGAGCACGAGGCCTACGCCAACGGCCTGCAGAAGAACGTCTTCGACGTCATCCGCTGACAACGGATCAGCTCAGCTTGTCGTCGTTGTTCCGTGCCGGCCGATCGATGGGGGACCGATATCGCGCGGCTGGCCCTCTGAGCGGCGGTGGAGCCGCTGGGTACTTGCCCTTGGTGCTCCGCCGCCTGAGCCGCCGCATGCGCCGCCAGCCTCAAGGTTACCGACCGCACGCTGAAGCGCTGGGCTGAAGGCAAGGCCTCTCCGTCGAAGAAGAGCCTCGCCCAGCTCGAGCGCGCCTACCTCACGGTGCGCCGCCAGAACGTTGCCCGCCATCTCCTGCAGCGACTCAACCGCGAAGGCCGCGGCACCCGCGTCGAGTTCCACCCTCTCAACCAGCCCTGAGTGCAGCGCACAGCCAGTGCGGCAGGTTGCCTTGAGTGTGGCTGGAAAACCCCTGTGCGTCCGGAACGCTCCATGAGCCTCGCCGGTATCCCGTTGGCAGGCTCCTGGCGTCAGCCTGCACGATCCTGCCAACGCCATGTGTTGATGCGTCCATGATTTCTGCAGATAGTTTTCTCACGCAAATCGACAAGCGGCTGCCGCAACCTCCGCTCCGTCGGGCAACGCGGTGGCCGAGGCGCGCCCGGCGGGTTCGACCAACCCTCCACAAGGACTCTCATGAAGCGAATTGCTCGTACCCTCATGCCCGTTGGGCTGGCGGCAGCACTCGTCACCCCCGTGCTCACGGCACAGGCGGAGGCGCAGACACAGGCGCCGGGACCGGCGCGCGTAGCCGCTGTGCAGAGTGCAAACGGAGAAGTCGGAGCGGCGAAGGCGTACAGCCGCAACACCACTCTCTCTCGCGCGAAGAGCTGGCTGACGGCGAACCATGGCACGCGGGTCCCGTACAGCCAGAGCAGGACCTTCGGCGGCTACCGCACCGACTGCTCCGGGTACGTCAGCATGGCCCTGAAGCTCGCGAAGCCGGGGACGAACACGGTGGGCCTGACGTCCAGCAGGTACACGCGGAAGATCAAGATGTCGTCCCTGCGCAAGGGCGACCTGGTCATCGACGCGAACGGCTCGAACACCACGCGACACGTCGTCATCTTCGTCAAGTGGACGAGCGGCGCCCACAAGTCGTACGTAGCCTACGAGCAGCGCGGCGGCTACGGCACCGATCGGAGCGTGCGCAGCTACGGCCTCGGCGCGGACCAGTACGACGCGTACCGGCCGAAGAAGTATGGCTGAGCGATCGCACCGACGGGCGGTTCACGGCTGTTTGACATGGACTGCAGGCCGCGTCGAGCCCGGCACTGCCGGCCAGGACTCACGCACAACTTGACGTGTGCACCACGGATATAGCACCCCAGCATCAGGAGGACATGCGTGAAGCGCGTTGTCAGTACCACCCTCTCCGCCGCCTTGCTCGGCGCCGGTCTCGTGGCCGGGGTTGCGGCCCCCGCCTCGGCGGCACCGAACTGCAACGACACGACGCAGTACTCGATCGGTAACAAGAAGACCGTCTGGCGTACCACTCAGGTGCACAGCGACTGGGCGAGGCCCGGTGTGACCATTTCGTACGCCAAGAACAAGACCGGTTCCGTGACCGCGACGGGGACTGCGACCCTCGGCGCCGAGGCCGGCGTCGTCTTCTCCAAGGCGTCCGCCTCCTTCAGCGTCTCTGTCGGCAAGACCTGGTCCAAGTCGGACACCTGGACCTACTCCGCCAAGGTCAAGACGAAGGCGGGCAAGTCCCGCGGCCGGTTGATGATGTACCACGAGGCCAAGGGCTTCAGCGTGACCAAGTGGCGGTGGGTACCCTCGACCACTTCCTGCAAGAAGAAGGTCTACTGGAAGAAGAGCAACCTCGTGGCTCCGGTGAAGAAGAACAGCAACCTGTGGGCCGTCCAGTACGCGTAGCCCTCGCCGGTGCAGTGCGGACCGTCATGGTCGGAGGGTGACGGTCCGCCTTCCCTGCCCCGCAAGTCGCCGAAGACGCCCTGGAACCGCTCGGTCCCAGGGCGCCTTCGGTGCACGCGGTGATCTGCGAGGTGGCGCGGACACTGGATCGTGGAAGCCCAGCACCACATCCGGGCGAACATCTCATGATCGCCCGAAGCCGCGACTGCCTTCGTTCGCCGCGAGCGGCACGCAAGTCCCCCACAGAGGTGGTGAGGGTCTGGGGACCTGGCCCATGCGGGAGATGTCGGTCGCGCGAGTTGGCAGGATCGTGCACGACGGGCGTCAGGAGCCTGCCAGTGGAAGGCCTGTGGGCGGGAAGAGATCGCTGCGATCCTTCTGATGCGACCGGGAAGCAGGCCCGGACAGCTCACTAGAAGCGGCGCCCAGGGGTGCTGGAAGGGAAGACACATGGTGCGTAGCTTCACCAGCCGAGTGGGCCGGAGGACAGCGGCGGCGGTGCTGACTACGCTGGCGACAGCGGGGTTGTTCGCCGCAGTCTCGGGGGGCAGCACGTTCGCGAGCGGCGACGGCAGCGTGGTGGCACAGCCCTGCCTCGACCCCAAGGACCCTGCCTGCGGGCCGGCCAACGGCTGGCAGCAGAAGCCAAGGACCTGAGCCCTTCGAGGCGACAGGGCCCCGCGGGGCCGAGTCCAGGTCCGGGCGCCAGACACGGTGTCCGGACTGTCGCTTGTGCTCATACCTATTCCTGACCGCCGAGGAGCACCGCCGATGCACCGCATGCAGGCTCTGGGTCCCACGCCTGCGGAAGAGGAGACCTACCGGCATGCCCTGCGGCACCCTGGTCGGTGCGCCCACACGATCGCCGCCGCGTCCTGGCACGCGTACGGGCGGATGCCCAGGTGTGGCTGGGCAGTTGACGGGGGCGGCGCCCCAGGCGTCAGATCCAACCCCGCTCCCGGGCCAGCAGCGCCGCGTGGGCGCGATTCTCCGCGCCGAGCATCCGGATCAGCTCCGATATGTAGCGACGATACGTGCGTAGGGCCGTGCCGACCTGGCGCGCGCCGGTCTCGTCCTTGCTGACCGTGCACATGGCCCGCAACACCTCGGCCTGCAGACCGGTCAGTTCGGGTTCCCCGGGTGCGCGGCTTCCCTGCTCGACCATGTCGCTGAACTCGGCGGCCCCCGCCCACAGCCGCTCGAAGTTGTTCACGACGGTGGTGACGATTCCCTCCTCGCTCGAACAGAGAGCACCTTTGGAGGTGTTCTTCGGGTCCACCGGCACGAGCGTCGTGCGGTGGTCGTAGACGAGCATCAGCTCGCTCAGGTCCTCGATCACCCGGACCCGGGCCCCCGCCGCGGTCAGTTCCTGGAGGTAGGCCCGGGTGGTGTCGTCCGCTACCGCGGACGCGCGGACCAGGTTGCGCACGACGACGCCGCGGCGCAGGCAGCGCAGATCGAGCGGCCGCGCACTCTCGATGTTCTCCGGGGTCAGCGCGTCGTACGGCTCGCAGGCCAGAATCTCCGACCGCGCGAAGAAGGCCAATTCGTCCAGCCGTTCACGGATCGCGGGCAAGCCGATCAGGCGCTCCACCGGGGCGTGTGCGGCCTCCGGGCTCCGCTCGGACGACTCGAGCGTCAGGGAGTCCACGATGGGGCGCAGGTCCGAGAGCGTGCGAATGGCGTGGTAGAGCTCCTCCAGCCGTTGCTGGGCCAACCGGTTCACGACCACGTCGGGGGTGTGCGGCCACACCTTGCCGCCCTCCTCGCGAAGGACATGCAGTTCCCTCAGCCGGCGCACGGCCGCGTCCAGCACGATCGGTTCCTGCCTCGACAGAACGTGCACCCCGGAGAGCTCGGCTCCGGGGCTGCGCAGCAGCAGCCGGTAGACCTCCTCCTCCACCGCGGTGATGCCGAGGACGGCCATGTGATGCGCGGGCAAGCGTCGCTCCGTGGGGGTTGGGCGGGGATGGATCCGGCCAGGGGTGCTGCCTGGAGCTTAGGAGCCGCGACGCGTGAGCCGGAAGGTGCCACCTGGCCTGGTGACTGAGCCGTGGCACCTCTGTGACAAGCCGTGAACAGGAAGGAAGCCGCGATTAGTTGGCCGGGTCTGGCCACCGTTCCTGGTTCCTCTGCTCCTCGGACGCCTGCGAAATTCGGTGTCGGCGGAGGCACGGTGCTGACCCCGCAAAGTCAACAGGCTGGACGGACATGGCCGACTGCTTTTCGCATGGGGGGACTGATATCGCGCGGTTGGCCTTCTGGGCGGTGGTGGAGCCGCTGGGTATTTGCCCTTGGTGTTCCGCCGCGTGGTCGTGGCGTAGCGGCCGGTCATGAGCTTGATTGGGGCGGCTTGGGGTTCCGTGCGGGCGTTCTGGTGGGGGAGGGTCGTGGGCAGGTGCCAGACCGTTCTCGGGTGATGCGCTCACAAGGAAGTTGACGAGCCGTCAGGAGCGCGGTCAGAGCGCTCCTCGGGGCCTCACGGGAGTAGCTCGCGCTCTTGTGCGCGAGGGGCCGTTTTCACCTCCGGCCCTGGGGGCCTCCGGTGCCTCCGGCGTTGGAGGTCGCCGCCGTTGGCGACTGCAGTCCGCCCCTGGGTGCGAAAAGCACAGCGTGGTACTGCAGGAAATGGCTGAGCGAGACATACGTGGCTCCTGAGTGAGCATCCGCGGGCGCACTGTGGCGGGCTTTCGGTGGCTGAGCCAAGGGTCACTGGAGATCGATGGCGCCGAGAGGGAGGGATGAGGGTGGCTCAACCAGCCCTCCATCACGCCCCTACGGGGTGTTGGCGGACGACAGGCAGGCCCGGCTCTTAACTACAAGAGGCCGCGACGCGAAACATGCTGCTGACCTGCAGAAATGCCAAACTCGATGTGTCGGCGCCGACACCATCAGGGCCGGATTTTGTGCTCCCGAGGACACATCCCACCCCGAAACTCAAACAGTGGTTGAGTTTCTTTTGCTGGTCGAACCTGCAGGTCAGCGCCACCGCCACGCGGTTCTCGGGAGGGTGCGGATCCGCCAGGATGTGCCCTCGCCGACACATAAACTCAAGCACAGCTTGATAAATTGACCCACGAGGTCCGGGAAATCAACCAGCAGTGGAGTTTTGCGGCCTGTGCTCGACTCCACGCTCAGAGGGGCGGCGCCAGGTGTGACTCCGCGTCAAAACTCAAGTACCAGTTGTCTTTTGGGATAGGCTCTGTGCTGCCTGAGTAGAAAGGGAGCCACAGTGACATCTGAACCGCCGGAGGTGGAGTACCACCGTCCGCGCGCCATCTCCGCCCAATCGTCCGACCTCGGCCTCGACGACATCCTCACCGTCCTCGGCCAGCAACTCGGAGACTCAGTCGAGGAACAGCAGAAGGGACGCCGCCGCAAGCTCAAAGGCGTCTCCTTCGAGTACGACTCCGAACCACGCACCGTCCACGACATGGCGGGCGACGCCGGATACAGCATCACCAGCAATTGGTTCGTCCAGTTCCTGGCCCAGCTCGCCGTCGCCAAGCGCGTGACGAAGAGTGAGATGTGCGTCTTCCTCTACGTCGCCGGCGGCCAGATGCGCGGCAGCGGAGTCACCTACTACACGCAGCAGGAGATCACCGACGGGCTCAACCGGGAGGCCCGCCGAGTCGCCGGCGCCACCAAGATGAGCCGCTCCACCGTCTCGCGGGCCGTGAAGTCTTTGTGCGAGAACGGATGGCTCGAGCAGTACGCCAGCGGCCAGATCCGCATGAACGTCCGCCTCTGGTTCAACGGGAACAGCACCGCCCAGCAGGGTGTCCTCGCCGACATCGAGCGCGACCACGGCGACACGCCGCAGAGCTTCGGCCGGTTCATCGGGCCTGCCCTGACACAAGAGCAGCTCCCCATGGACTTCGAACCCGAGCACCGTCAGGAGCAGGCCGGGTGATACCGCAGCGATACTGGAACCCACTGCACCCCGCCAGGGAAGGAAGACGCTGATGGCAGAGGTCCTGTCCCCGATCGTTGCCGAACGTATCTGGGCGCTGCCCCTGTCCGGCAGCGCCGTCAAGTTCCTGCAGTACCTCATCGCCCGGAGCGAGTTCGGCGGCAACCTGCCCATACGGCAGATCGACATGGCCCGCGAGTACCACAACAAGACCCCACAGGCCATCAGCGCCCTGATGGCACCCCTGCGTGACATCGGACTCGTACTCCGGCCCGAAGGCGAACGAGGCGGCAACTCCTACCGCCTCCACCCCCTCGCCGCGAAGTACGAGAGCCACGACGACATGCAGAAGGCCTTCCGCACCGCCCTCGCCGACATCAAGGCCGGCACGCTTCCCAACCTCAACCTGCCCCGCTATGCCGTTGCCCCGCCCTCTGAGGGCTCCAACCGCAAGCTGCAGGTCGCCTGACAGCAAAACGTGGGGCCCCGCTGAAACCAGCGGGGCCCCACGTGCCTGAGTAGATACCAGTGACTATACCCAGCGCCAGTACTGCCCGCACCACTACACAGGGCGCTCCAGGCCGACCCAGCGAGGAGAGCGCGGGCAACTACGGGCGCGGGATCGAGTCGAGGAGCACATCAAAGGGCCCGCGCGATTATTCGCAGCGCAGTCAGACCGCAGCACCGTTCAATGCGAGCAGCGTTGGGCGATCGTGCATGCACTACGAGCCTTTGTGGTCGGCTGACTGCGCGACAAACTTTCACCACATTGCGTACGAGGACCTGAGTTCCGCACACGGCTGGCGGTCCCCGTACCTCGACAATGCTCCCTGATGGAGTGCACCGAGTGCGGGGGGGCCTGGACTACCCCAGGCACTGCCTGGTGGACTCTGTCATATGTGCGGGCGTACCCGTCGGGTCAGTTTGGCAACGTCTCGAACCTGTACGTCGTGGCGGCCCCTGGCTCCTGCTTCAGACCCTCAATCTCTACTTTGGGACCTCAACTATCCGGATGGAAGTCAATTTTGACGGTGCATCAAAAAATACAGGGCAACCAAAGTAGACCTGACAGAAAGTCAGAACACGTCAAAACAGGCCTGACAGAGCGTCAGGCAACCCCCGTTCTGAGGAACCGGGTCACCTGTAGTCGACGCGCAGTCAGGCAATCGCGGAGCGATTGCCGTTCACGTTTGTATTGCGGAGCAATACAAACCGCGGGCAACGGAGTTGACCGCCTCCGGACGGCGGAGCCGGCCGGAGGGCCACGCGGAGCGTGGCCGGGTTTCCGCCACGTAGTGGCGGCGCGTCGTGTCTGCGGAGCAGACCGCGCGC
>NZ_JBVHMU010000024.1:0-59605 GCF_055558275.1 Streptomyces sp. NPDC025806
GCGAGCGGCTTCGCCGCTCAGCCTCTATCGGGGAAATGCGCCCGAAGGGCATGCATTTCAGGGGCGCGGGGAACTGCGCGACCAGCCCCCACCGGGCCCGCACCCGGCGAACAACCGACGCGCCCGCTCACCGAAACCGCACCGCATCCGCAGAAAACGCCCCGTGCCGAGTGGACCGCTGTCGAACCTCCAGCACCGGCCGTCCTTCCTCGGGCAGCACCCGGTACGGCACCTCTCCCACCCCCACCGCCGTGACGACGGCCTCCCCACCGGCCCCCCGGGGCAACACCCGCCCCGCCTCCCCCCGAAGCCCCACGGACAACGGAGTCGTCAGCACAGGGGTGCCGTCCCCGGGCAGCACGACGACCAGCGCGCGCGGCCCGCGCAGGGACCCCGTGTACCCGACCACGACCGCGTCCCGCGTATCGCTGTGCCGCAGCTTCAGCCACCCCCGCCGCCCACCCGGGTACGGATCGCCGACCCGCTTGGCGACCAGCCCCTCGATCCCACGCTCCGGCAGCGTCTCGTACCAGGTCAGCGCCGTCTCCCGGTCGGTCGTCGACGGCACCGCCTGCAACGGCGGCCCGAGCGGCCCCAGCACCTCGACCAGCCGCGCCCGCCGCTGCGCGTACGGCCGCCGCCGCAGATCCGCGCCGCCGTCCGCCAGCAGGTCGAACGCCGCGTACGAGGCCGGGAGCTCCCGCGCCAGCGCCCGGGCCCGCGCCCCCGACGCGGCCGCCGCCCGCCGCTGCACCGCCGCGAAGTCGGTGCGCCCGTCGTGCCAGACGACGACCTCCCCGTCGAGCACGGTCCCGGCCGGCAGCGCGAGCGCCGCCGCGACGAGATCCGGGAACGCCCGCGCCACCAGCCGCCCCGAGCGGGCCTGGAGGACCACGTCCTGCGCCTCCCGGATCACCACCATCCGGTGCCCGTCGAACTTCGGCTCGAACGCCCAGTCCGCGCCCGCCGGCAGCGCGTCCACCGACCGCGCGAGCGCGACCTCGACCCGCGCGGTCACGGGATCCGCCCCGCGCGGTTGAGGTTGATGAGCGGGCCGAGCAGATCCCCGTACCGGTCGAGCCGGGGCGCGATGGCGTCGGCCAGGAAGACCAGCTCGCGCGCGTCCGTGCAGGACTCGACCTCCGCCCAGGTCACGGGCGCGGACACGGCCGGCTCGGGCCGGGCCCGCAGCGTGTACGGGGTGGCGGTCGTCTTCGCGGCCGAGTTCTGACTGTGGTCGACGAACACCTTCCCCGGCCGCAGCTTGCGCGCCATCCGGTGCACCACGAGCCCCGGAAGCTCCGCCTCCGCCTCCTGTGCGAGCGCCTTCGCGTAGGCGCTGACCCGTTCGGACGGCGTCGGCTCCAGCGGCGTCAGCAGATGCAGCCCCTTCGAGCCGGAGGTCTTCGCGTAGGCGTGCAGCCCGTCCGCCGCCAGCCGCTCGCGCAGCCACACCGCCACCTCGCAGCACTGCACGACATCCGCCGGCGCCCCCGGATCGAGGTCGAACACCAGCCGGTCCGCCCGCCCCGGCGCGTCCGCCTGCCACTGCGGCGTGTGGAACTCCGTGACCAGGTTCGCCGCCCACATCAGCGAGGCCAGATCCTGGACGAGGATCTGCCGCGCGGGCCCCTGGGAGTGCGGCACCTGCGCCGTCTTCACCCAGGTGGGTGTGCCCGGCGGCACGTTCTTCGCGAAGAAGCGCTGCCCGTCCGGCCCGTCCGGATAGCGCAGGAAGGACACCGGCCGGTTGTACAGGTGCGCGAGCAGCGGGCCTGCCGTGGTCGCGTAGTAGTGCAGCAGCTCGCCCTTGGTGAACCCGGACGCGGGATAGATGACCTTGTCCAGATTGCTGAGCGTCAGCCGCCGCCCCTCCACTTCTGTGATGGGCGCCATACCGTAATACTCTGGCAATCCGGCCAATCAGCAACTATCCGGCAAACCTCGCAAACGGCGGCGCGAACCGGGAGGTAAACCGTGCGCTCCATCTGGAACGGCGCCATCTCGTTCGGCCTGGTCAGCATCCCCATCAAGCTGGTCAACGCCACCGAGAACCACTCCATCCACTTCCGCCAGATCCATCTGGAGGACGGCGGCCGCATTCGCTATCGCAAGGTGTGCGAGCTGGAGGAGAAGGAGGTCCCGGGCGCCGAGATCGGCAAGGGGTACGAGGAGGCCGACGGGTCGATCATCCCGATCACCGAGGACGACCTGTCCCAGCTGCCGATCCCGACGGCCCGCACGATCGAGATCGTCGCCTTCGTGCCGGCCGACCGGATCGACCCGCTCCAGATGGACGCGGCGTACTACCTCTCGGCCAACGGCGTCCCCGCCGCCAAGCCGTACACCCTGCTCCGCGAGGCCCTGAAGCGCAGCCAGAAGGTCGCCATCGCCAAGTTCGCCCTGCGCGGCCGTGAGCGCCTCGGCATGCTGCGCGTCGTCGACGACGTCATCGCCATGCACGGACTGCTCTGGCCGGACGAGATCCGGGCCCCGGAGGATGTCGCGCCGGACACCCAGGTCACGGTCCGCGACGCCGAACTCGATCTGGCGGACGCCCTGATGGACACCCTCGGCGAGGTCGACCTGGACACCCTCCACGACGACTACCGCGAGGCGGTCGAGGAGATGATCGCGGCGAAGGCCGCCGGCGGCGGCACCGAGGAGACCCCGTCCGCCCCCGCGGCCGAGGGCGGCGGCAAGGTCATCGACCTGATGGCGGCCCTGGAGAGCAGTGTGCGCGCGGCGAAGGAGGCACGCGGCGCCTCCGGCGGCGAGGCCGAGGTGACCCACCTCGCGAGCCGCTCACGCACGCCGAAGAAGCAGGCCACCGCGAAGAAGACCACGACGGCGAAGAAGAGCGAGCCCGCGAAGAAGTCGACCGGGGCGAAGAAGTCCACGACGGCGAAGAAGACGGCGAGCTCCCCGAAGAAGCAGGCCGCCTCCGCGAAGAAGTCGACGAGCACGGCCACGACGAAGAAGACGACGGCGAAGAAGGCCGCCCCGCGCAAACGCGCCTCGGCGTGACGCGGGGCGGGGCGGCGCCGCTCACTTCCGGTGCGCGGCGCCCACCGGCTCCCTCCGGAACGCCCACTCCATCTTGGGCTCCATCACGAACCGGAACGCGCGCTGCACCGGCGTCGTGCACAACACGGTGATGACGGCCATCGCGAACACCGTCACGACGATCTCGCCCCACGGCGTGTGCACCCACGCCACGTCGTACCAGTCGCCCCAGCGGGACCCCTTCGCGAGGAACCCGTGCAGCAGATACCCGTACAGCGTCCCCGCGCCCAGCGCCGTGAACCACAGCTTCCGCCCCGGCACCCACGCGAAGAAGCAGGCCACCAGAACCACCGAGCAGCCGAACATCGCCAGCGTCATCACGGCCCCGCTCCACCCGGGCGCCGCCAGCTCCTGCGCACTGTCACGCCGGTAGAACCAGGCGGCGTTCATCCGCGGAGCGGCCCAGTACGCGAACAGCAGCGCCGCCGCGAACACCGGCACCGCCGCGATCCGCGCCTCCTTGCGCCGCACCAGACTGAAGTGCTCCTTCTTCAGGCACAGTCCGAGCACGAAGAACGGCAGGAACTGGAGCACCCGCTGCAGATCGAGGTCGTCACCGATGTCGGGGGAGACGGACGCGAGCGCGGCGATGCCGAGCGCCACCGGCAGCGGCCACCGGACGACCTTCCACAGCGGCGTGGACAGCCGCCACACGAACAGCGCGCCCAGGAACCAGGTCAGGTACCAGGGATCGAGCAGGCTGATCGAGTGCTCCGGGTCGTCCCCGGCGGTCCGCTTGAAGAACGTGTACGCCACCTCGAAGACGACGTACGGCACGACCACTCCGGTCACGAGCCGCTTCAGTCGCCCGGGGCTCGCGTCGAACGAGCGCGAGAAGTACCCGGAGATCACGATGAACGCGGGCATGTGGAACGTGTACACCATGATGTACAGCGCGGCGGCGGCCCGGCTGTCCCCGCGCAGCGGCTCCCAGGCGTGCCCCATGGCGACCAGCACGATCGCCAGGTACTTGGCGTTGTCGAAGAACGCGTCCCGCGCCTTGCCGGGCTTGGTCGCCGGAGCGCCGGCCGTCTTCGCGGACCTCGTGGGCCCCGGGGGAGACGAGGGCGGCGCCGTGACGCTCTGTGCCGGCAGCGGGCTCCTGGCCGCCGCGACCCCGACCGGCTCGCTCACGATCCCTCCCGTATGAAGCCCCGATCGATGGAACCTGAGCGCCCGATCGCGCATCTTCCAAGGTTTGCGAGGTTCAAATGACTGCGAGACATCCAAGGCACCGTAGTCACCCGGAGTCCCCGCCGTAAACCCGGAGCCCCTCCGCGTGGCACGACTCACTGTGCCGGGCGGCAACGGCGAACGGGCCGACCTCCCCGCCGAGTTGGGCCCGGGCCCGCTGCCCCGGCGCATGAAAAAAGACCCCGTCCGCAGCGTTTCCGCTGTGAACGAGGTCTTCGTCAGACACCTCGTACAAGGTGCCCCCGGCAGGATTCGAACCTGCGCACACGGCTCCGGAGGCCGTTGCTCTATCCCCTGAGCTACGGGGGCGTGCGCCTCGCGGTGCGGGGCGACGGGTAGAACCTTACCAGCTCCCACCGGCTCCTCATGAACAGGTATTTCGGTGCGGGAGCGTGCCGTCGAGCGCGCCTGTACGGGGTGGAAGTGGGGAAAACCCGGACGCCGTGGGTGGGGCCGACCTACCCTCGAGTGGTGCCAGGCGCGTCCGGCCGGGTCCTTGTCGTCGATGACAACAAGGTGATCCGGCAGCTGATCAGGGTCAATCTCGAGCTGGAGGGCTTCGAGGTCGTGACCGCGGCCGACGGTGCCGAATGCCTGGAGGTCGTGCAGCAGGTGCGGCCCGACGTCATCACGCTCGACGTGGTGATGCCCCGCCTCGACGGCATGCGCACGGCGTCCCGACTGCGCGCGGACGCCCGGACCAGCGCCCTCCCCATCGTCCTGGTCAGCGCCTGCACGCAGTACGAGGTCGAGAGCGGGCTGGATGTCGGCGTCGACGCCTTCCTGTCCAAGCCCTTCGAGCCGGCCGAACTGGTGCGTGTCGTCCGGCGGTTGGCCGAGCGCGGCCGCGCGCCGCGCCGGACGCGCCCCGTCAGCGGCTCAGAGGAGACCGAACGAGCCGGGCGGTAGCGGAGGCCGACGGAGGTCCAGGGAAGCGTCCGCATCGCGGACCATCCGCTAAACCGAGTCGCCTACCCACCCCCCTCCTCGCCTACGCTTGACCCCGTGACCCCCATCGAGCTCACTGACACCGTCCTGCGCGCCGTGCGCCGCGCGGTCGAGGACGGTGAGCTCGGCATGGGCGCGGTCGAGAGCGTGGACTCCGGGCGGGCTCGCGTCGTCGTCGAGCGGCCACGGCCCGGCGGACACGGGGACTACGCCACGAACGTCGCACTGCAGCTCGCCCCCGCCGCCGGCCGGCCCCCGCGCCAGGTCGCCGAGATCCTCTCCGCGCGGCTCGCGGACAGCCCGGGGATCGAGGCCGTGGACGTCACCGGCCCCGGCTTCCTCAACGTCGTGCTCCGGCCGGGCGGCTCCCCGCTCGTCGCGGACGTGCTGCGCCGCGGAGCCTCGTACGGACACTCCGACGCGCTGCGCGGGGAGCGGATCGTCCTGCGGATCCCGCGCGAGCCCCGCGCCGAAACCGTTGCCGACGCCGTCGCCCGCATCGCCCGCAGCCAGGGCGCCGAAGCGACCGTCGAGCACGCGGCCCGCCCGGACGAGGTCACCCTGCGCCCCGTGCCCGCCGACCCGCACGGCCTCGGCGCCGACGCCGGCCGCTGGGCCCTGCTGCACCCCGCCGCGCACGACCACCCCCGCACCGCCACTCCCGAGGACCGCGCCGCCCATCTGGCCCAGCGCGAGTCCAACCCCCTCTTCCGCGTCCGCTACGCCCACGCCCGCACCGCCGCCCTCGGGCGGAACGCCGCGGACCTGGGCTTCACCGCCGAGCCCGGCGACGTACCGGACCAGGAGCCGCTGCTCGGCCTGCTCGCCGACCACCCCCGCGTCCTGCTCGCCGCCGCCCGGCACCGCGCCCCCGACCGGCTGGCCCGGCACCTCGTCTCCGTCGCCGACGCGTTCCTGACCGACCTGCACCCCGCCACGCTGCCGGTCGGCGGGGAGAAACCCTCGGCCGCCCACCGTGCCCGGCTCGCGCTCGCCGAAGCCGCCGGGACGGTGCTGGCCGGCGGCCTGACCCTGCTCGGCATCGACGCCCCCGCACATCTCTAAGAACAGAAGTGAGCGCACCGCAGCCATGAGCCGTTCCGCACACCCCGCAGGCCCCCGCCACGCCGACGTCCTGCCCGAGGGTCACTACACCGCCCCGCCCGCCGACCTGAACGCGCTGGACGCCAAGGTCTGGGCCCGCACCGTCCGCCGCGCCGAGGACGGCGGCGTGAGCGTCGGCGGGGTCGAAGTCGCCCGGCTCGCCGAGGAGTTCGGCACCCCGGCGTACTTCCTCGACGAGGCCGACTTCCGCGCCCGGTGCGCCGCCTGGCGCGACGCGTTCGGCCCCGACGCCGACGTCTTCTACGCCGGCAAGGCCTTCCTGTCCCGCGCCGTCGTGCGCTGGCTGCACGAGGAGGGGCTCAACCTGGACGTCTGCTCCGGCGGCGAGCTCGCCACCGCGCTGTCCGCCGGGATGCCCGCCGACCGCATCGCCTTCCACGGCAACAACAAGTCGGAGGCGGAGATCACCCGCGCCGTCGAGGCCGGCGTCGGACGCATCGTCCTCGACTCCTTCCAGGAGATCGTGCGCGTCGCCCACATCGCCGAGAGCCTCGGCAAGCGGCAGCGCGTGCAGATCCGCGTGACGGTGGGCGTCGAGGCCCACACCCACGAGTTCATCGCCACCGCGCACGAGGACCAGAAGTTCGGCATCGCGCTGGCCGGCGGCCAGGCCGCCGAGGCCGTGCGCCGCGCCCTCAAGCTCGACGGCATCGAGCTCATCGGCATCCACAGCCACATCGGCTCGCAGATCTTCGACATGGCCGGCTTCGAGGTCGCCGCCCGCCGCGTCGTCGGCCTGCTCGCCGAGATCCGCGACGAGCACGGTGTCGAGCTGCCCGAGATCGACCTCGGCGGCGGCCTCGGCATCGCGTACACCAGCGACGACGACCCGCGCGAGCCGCACGAGATCGCCAAGGCGCTGAACGAGATCGTGACGCGCGAGTGCGAGGCCGCCGCGCTGCGCACGCCCCGCATCAGCGTCGAGCCGGGCCGCGCCATCGTCGGCCCGACCGCCTTCACGCTCTACACGGTCGGCACGGTCAAGCCCCTGGAGGGCCTGCGCACGTACGTGTCCGTGGACGGCGGCATGTCCGACAACATCCGCACCGCGCTGTACGACGCCGAGTACACGGTCGCGCTCGTCTCGCGCCGCTCCGACGCCGAGCCGGCCCTGGTCCGGGTCGTCGGCAAGCACTGCGAGAGCGGCGACATCGTGGTGAAGGACGCGTTCCTGCCCGCCGACGTCGCGCCGGGCGACCTGATCGCCGTACCGGCCACCGGCGCGTACTGCCGCTCCATGGCCAGCAACTACAACCACGCGCTCCGCCCGCCCGTCGTCGCCGTCAAGGACGGCGAGGCACGGGTGATCGTCCGCCGCGAGACGGAGGAAGATCTCCTGCGTCTCGACGTCGGATAATGAAATACCTGTCTCATCATCCGGACCGGGGACAGAAACCCCGGTCCGGTGCGTGAGACTGGACCCACCGTAGGTACAGAGAAGTAAAGGGAAACGAGGTCGGATGATGCGTACGCGTCCGCTGAAGGTGGCGCTGCTGGGCTGTGGGGTCGTCGGCTCAGAGGTGGCGCGCATCATGACGACGCACGCCGACGACCTCACAGCCCGGATCGGCGCCCCGGTCGAGCTCGCGGGCGTCGCCGTGCGGCGCCCCTCCAAGGTCCGTGAGGGCATCGACCCGGCCCTCGTCACCACCGACGCCACCGCGCTCGTCAAACGCGGCGACATCGACGTGGTCATCGAGGTCATCGGAGGGATCGAGCCCGCCCGCACCCTCATCACCACCGCCTTCGAGCACGGCGCCTCCGTCGTCTCGGCCAACAAGGCGCTGCTCGCCCAGGACGGCGCCGCCCTGCACGCCGCCGCCGTCGAGCACGGCCGCGACCTGTACTACGAAGCGGCCGTGGCCGGCGCGATCCCGCTGATCCGCCCGCTGCGCGAGTCCCTCGCGGGTGACAAGGTCAACCGCGTGCTCGGCATCGTCAACGGCACCACGAACTTCATCCTCGACAAGATGGACACCACGGGCGCCGGCTACCAAGAGGCCCTGGACGAGGCCACCGCGCTCGGCTACGCGGAGGCCGACCCGACCGCCGACGTGGAGGGCTTCGACGCCGCCGCCAAGGCCGCCATCCTCGCCGGGATCGCCTTCCACACCCGCGTCCGCCTCGACGACGTGTACCGCGAGGGCATGACCGAGGTCACCGCCGCCGACTTCAAGTCGGCGAAGGAGATGGGCTGCACCATCAAGCTGCTCGCCATCTGCGAGCGCGCCGCCGACGGCGAGTCCGTCACGGCCCGGGTGCACCCCGCGATGATCCCGCTCGACCACCCCCTGGCCTCCGTGCGCGGCGCCTACAACGCCGTGTTCGTCGAGTCCGACGCCGCGGGGCAGCTCATGTTCTACGGCCCCGGCGCCGGTGGCGCGCCGACCGCCTCGGCCGTGCTCGGCGACCTCGTCGCCGTCTGCCGCAACCGCCTCGGCGGTGCCACGGGCCCCGGCGACTCCGCGTACACGCAGCTGCCCGTCTCGCCCATGGGCGACGTGGTCACGCGGTACCACATCAGCCTCGACGTGGCCGACAAGCCCGGCGTTCTCGCGCAGGTGGCGACGGTCTTCGCCGAGCACGGCGTCTCCATCGACACCGTGCGCCAGTCGGGGAAGGACGGCGAGGCCTCCCTCGTCGTCGTCACCCATCGCGCGGCGGACGCGGCCCTCACCGGGACCGTGGACGCGCTGCGTCAGCTCGACACCGTGCGCGGTGTCGCCAGCATCATGCGTGTTGAAGGGGAGTAGCAGGGATGACCGGAATGACCCACCAGTGGCGCGGCATCATCGAGGAGTACCGGGACCGGCTCCCGGTGACCGACACCACGCCGGTCGTGACACTGCGCGAGGGCGCCACGCCGCTCGTCCCGGCCCAGGTGCTCTCCGAGCGCACCGGCTGTGAGGTCCACCTGAAGGTCGAGGGCGCCAACCCGACCGGCTCCTTCAAGGACCGCGGCATGACCATGGCCATCACCAAGGCCAAGGAGGAGGGCGCGAAGGCCGTCATCTGCGCCTCCACCGGCAACACGTCGGCGTCCGCCGCGGCCTACGCCGTGCGCGCCGGCATGGTCTGCGCCGTCCTCGTCCCGCAGGGCAAGATCGCGCTCGGCAAGATGGGCCAGGCGCTGGTCTACGGCTCGAAGATCCTCCAGGTCGACGGCAACTTCGACGACTGCCTGAACCTCGCCCGCGCGCTGTCCGAGAACTACCCGGTGGCGCTCGTCAACTCGGTCAACCCGTACCGCATCGAGGGCCAGAAGACCGCCTCGTTCGAGATCGTCGACGCCCTCGGCGACGCGCCCGACATCCACGTCCTTCCCGTCGGCAACGCCGGAAACATCACGGCCTACTGGAAGGGCTACAAGGAGTACGCCGCGGACTCGGTGTCCACGCACACCCCGCGCATGTGGGGCTTCCAGGCCTCCGGCTCCGCGCCGATCGTGCGCGGCGAGGTCGTCAAGGACCCGTCGACCATCGCGACCGCGATCCGCATCGGCAACCCGGCCTCGTGGGACTACGCGCTGGCCGCCCGCGACGAGTCCGGCGGCCTCATCGACGAGGTGACGGACCGTGAGATCCTGCGCGCCTACAAGCTGTTGGCGTCCCAGGAGGGTGTCTTCGTCGAGCCCGCGTCCGCCGCGTCCGTCGCCGGTCTGCTGAAGGCCGCCGAGCAGGGCAAGGTCGACCCCGGCCAGAAGATCGTCTGCACCGTCACGGGCAACGGCCTGAAGGACCCCGACTGGGCCGTCGCCGGCGCCCCCCAGCCGGTCACCGTCCCGGTCGACGCCGCCACGGCCGCCGAGCGCCTCGGCCTCGCCTGACCGCTCAGGCCCTCCGCCCTTACGCCCAGCTGACATCACGTCAACTGGGCGTATCGGCACAGGGGGTGCACAGGGGGCTTACGACACGCATCGTGCGCCTCCTGTGCGCCCTATGTCGCCACAGATCCTTCCTTCGATAGGCTGTGCAGAACCCGCCCACCGCACCTGCCGTGGTGCTGCCGCCGTTCCCTCGTACGCGGCCCGGGTTGCGACGTACTCCCTCACCAGACATCGGAAGTCTCGGGTAGTTCCCGAACGTCCCGCAGCTCAAGGAGAGTCATCTAACGATGGCCGGTCCCGCGTTCCGCGCCGCCGCCGTCAGGGTGCGCGTCCCCGCCACCAGCGCCAACCTCGGCCCGGGATTCGACTCCCTCGGCCTCGCGCTGGGGCTCTACGACGACGTGGTCGTCAGGGTCGCCGACTCCGGGCTGAACATCGACATCGCGGGTGAGGGCTCCGAGACCCTGCCGCGCGACGAGTCGCACCTGCTCGTACGGGCCCTGCGCACCGCCTTCGACGCCCTCGGCGGGCAGCCGCGCGGCCTCGAGATCGTCTGCGCCAACCGCATCCCGCACGGCCGCGGCCTCGGCTCCTCCTCCGCGGCCATCGTCGCCGCCGTGGTCGCCGCCCGCGCCGTGACCATAGGTGGTGACACGCGGCTCGACGACGCCGCGCTGCTCGCCCTCGCCACCGAGATCGAGGGCCACCCCGACAATGTGGCGCCCTGCCTGCTCGGCGGATTCACCATCGCCTGGACCGAGGCCGGCACCGGCCGGGCCGTGCGGCTCGACGCCGCGCCGACCGTCGTCCCGGTGGTCTTCGTGCCCGGCAAGCCCCTGCTCACCGAGACCGCCCGCGGTCTCCTCCCGCGCACCGTCCCGCACGTGGACGCCGCCGCCAACGCGGGCCGTGCGGCCCTGCTCGTCGAGGCCCTCACCCGGCGCCCCGAACTGCTGCTGCCCGCCACCGAGGACCGGCTGCACCAGGAGTACCGGGCCCCCGCGATGCCCGAGAGCGCCGCGCTCGTCGAGCGGCTGCGCGCGGACGGCGTCCCCGCGATGATCTCCGGGGCCGGACCCACGGTCATCGCCCTGGTGGAGGACGCGACGGCCGACAAGGTCGCCCGCCTCGCCGGCGACGGCTGGGCCGCGAACCGGCTGGCCCTGGACTCCGGCGGCGCGTGCGTACTGCCGCTCGGCTCGAATCCCGACTGACCGCACGCTTCTGGTTGCCGGATGGAGAGAGGGGGAATATTTGTTGGATCCGGTAGTGTTAACCTCAAGTCTGCACCCGACCCCACCATGGCGAGGTGCTGTGTGTCCCTGTCAGGGACGACCATTCTTCCGGGAGCCTTTCCAGCAGTTCCGTGCAGTGTCCTCGTACGTCGGGACGTGGCACTGAGGGCTGTAGAGCATGCTCCGGAACCGGCGTGACCGAGCCGCGTGACACAGAAATTCAGTGCACCCGCGGAATCCGGAATCGCTGTCACCAATGAATTCTTCCGCCATTCAGGCGGACAACCGCCCCGGCACGGTCCGTACAGGCAGGACCATCGCCGGACAGCACAACCGGTCGCCGAGCCAGACAGGCCGACGTCCGCTCCAGGGAAGGACCCTTCGTGAGCGACACCACCGATCTGATGGGCGTGACTGCCGACAGCTCCGCTGCCGCGCCCGCCGCGTCCTCTGCGGACGCCTCTGCCGCGCCCGCCTCCCGGCGGCGCCGCGGCACCGGCCTCGAGGGCATGGTGCTGGCCGAGTTGCAGCAGGTCGCCTCGGGCCTCGGCATCAGGGGCACCGCGCGGATGCGCAAGAGCCAGTTGATCGAGGTCATCAAGGAGGCGCAGGCGGGCGGCTCCGCCCCCGCGAAGAGCGCCGACGCCGCCGAGACGAAGCCGAAGCGCCGCGCCACCTCCAAGGCCCGTACCGGCGACGACGCCGCGGCCGGCACCGGTTCCGCGAAGGCGGACGCCAAGGCGGAGAAGGCCGAGGCCGGCGACAGCAAGGCCAAGAAGGCCGCCCAGCAGCAGATCGACATCCCGGGCCAGGGCGCGGGCGACGAGCAGCCGACCGGTGAGCGCCGCGGGCGCCGCCGCGCCACCGCCGAGGCGGGCAGCCCCGAGGCCGCCGCCGAGGGCGACACCAAGACCGAGACCAAGGGCGACGCCGGCCAGGACAACGCCTCCGGCGAGGGCCGCCGTGAGCGTCGCGACCGCCGTGACCGCGGCGAGCGCGGTGACCGCGGTGAGCGCGGTGACCGCGGTGAGCGCGGTGAGCGGGGCGGTCGTGACCGTGACCGCCGCGGTGGCAAGGGCGACGACCAGGGCGGCAAGGACCAGGGTGGCCGTCAGCAGCAGCAGGGCGGCGGCCGGGGCGGCCGGGACAACGGGCCGCAGGACGACGACGACTTCGAGGGTGGCCGCCGTGGCCGCCGCGGCCGTTACCGCGACCGCCGTGGCCGTCGTGGCCGCGACGAGTTCGGCGCCGAGCCGCAGGTGTCCGACGACGACGTGCTGATCCCCGTCGCGGGCATCCTCGACATCCTCGACAACTACGCGTTCATCCGGACCTCCGGCTACCTGCCCGGTCCGAACGACGTGTACGTCTCCCTCGCCCAGGTCCGCAAGAACGGTCTGCGCAAGGGTGACCACGTCACCGGCGCCGTGCGTCAGCCGAAGGAGGGCGAGCGCCGCGAGAAGTTCAACGCGCTGGTCCGCCTCGACTCGGCGAACGGCATGGGGGCCGAATCCGGCCGCGGGCGCCCGGAGTTCAACAAGCTGACGCCCCTTTACCCGCAGGACCGGCTCCGTCTGGAGACCGACCCGGGCATCCTGACCACCCGCATCATCGACCTCGTGTCGCCGATCGGTAAGGGCCAGCGAGGCCTGATCGTGGCCCCGCCGAAGACCGGCAAGACCATGATCATGCAGGCGGTCGCCAACGCGATCACGCACAACAACCCCGAGTGCCACCTGATGGTCGTCCTGGTCGACGAGCGTCCGGAAGAGGTCACCGACATGCAGCGGTCGGTCAAGGGCGAGGTCATCTCCTCGACCTTCGACCGCCCGGCCGAGGACCACACCACGGTCGCCGAGCTCGCCATCGAGCGCGCCAAGCGTCTGGTGGAGCTGGGTCACGACGTCGTCGTGCTGCTCGACTCCATCACCCGCCTCGGCCGCGCGTACAACCTGGCGGCGCCGGCCTCCGGCCGCATCCTGTCCGGTGGTGTCGACTCGACCGCCCTGTACCCGCCGAAGCGCTTCTTCGGTGCGGCCCGCAACATCGAGGACGGCGGCTCGCTGACCATCCTCGCCACCGCGCTGGTGGACACCGGGTCCCGCATGGACGAGGTGATCTTCGAGGAGTTCAAGGGCACCGGCAACATGGAGCTCAAGCTCGACCGCAAGCTCGCCGACAAGCGCATCTTCCCCGCGGTGGACGTCGACGCGTCCGGTACCCGTAAGGAAGAGATCCTGCTCGGCAGCGACGAGCTCGCCGTCGTCTGGAAGCTGCGCCGGGTACTGCACGCGCTCGACTCGCAGCAGGCGATCGAGCTCCTCCTGGACAAGATGAAGCAGACGAAGTCCAACGCGGAGTTCCTGCTGCAGATCCAGAAGACGACGCCGGCCCCGGGCAACGGCAACGACTGACCCGGAACCGCTCCACGGGCTGAGCCCCGCCGCATCACGCGGCGGGGCTCAGCCCTTTTCGCGTCCCCGTACGCGCCGCTCCGGAGACCTTCACCACATGTGTAAGGATGCGCGCCCTGTGTGAAGCATCAGGTGGTCCGCCGTAAAAGCGCAGGTCAGAACGGGCCGACCCGCGACGTCCTTTACGTTCCGTGCGCAGATGTGCACAAGGTGGCCACAGAACGCTGTGCAACCCTTCAGGGCGGTCCAACCGTCACAACGAGTGAACAGGCCGAACCCAGCGAGGAGCACATGCCGGACATCGACAAGAACCCCGGGCGCCGGCGCGCCAAAGGGCGCCGCCGCAAGCCACGCAGCACGGGCGGCAAGGCCCTGCGCGTCGTGGCGTGGAGTGCCGCGGGAGTCGTCGTCCTCGGTGGCACCGGTCTCGGCTACGTCTACTTCAAGCTCAACGGCAACCTGAAGAGCGTCGACATCAACGCGGCGCTGGGCACCGACCGCCCCGACAACGTCGACAACGGCTCGCAGGACATCCTCGTCCTCGGCTCCGACAGCCGGGCCGGCGCCAACAAGAAGGCCGGCGGCGGCACCGACGACGGCTCGGCCCGCTCGGACACCGCGATGGTCGTCCACCTCTACAAGGGGCACAAGAAGGCCAGCGTCGTCTCCATACCCCGCGACACCCTGATAGACCGGCCGGAGTGCACGGACGCCGACGGCACCGCGCACCCGGCCGCATCCCAGGTCATGTTCAACTCCGCCTACTCCACGGGCGGCGCCGCCTGCGCCGTGAAGACCGTGGAGTCGGTCAGCGGCATCCGTATGGACCACTACATCGAGGTCGACTTCAGCGGCTTCCAGCGGCTGATCGACGACCTCGGCGGCGTCGAGGTCACCACCGGCAAGCCCATCGACGACCCCGACAGCCACCTCAAGCTCGACGCGGGCACCCACCGGCTCACCGGGAAGCAGTCCCTCGGCCTGGTCCGCACCCGGCACGGCGTCGGCGACGGCAGCGACCTCGGCCGCATCCAGCTCCAGCAGGCGTTCATGAAGGCCCTGATGGACCAGGTCAAGCAGGTCGGCGTCTTCACGAACCCGAAGAAGCTCTACGACCTCGCCGACACCGCCACCAGGACGGTGACCACCGACTCGGACCTCGGCTCCGTGCCCAAGCTCACCGCGTTCGCGAACGGACTCAAGGGCCTCGGGTCGAACGCGATGCACATGGTGACCATGCCGGTGCAGTACGACCCCGCCGACGCCAACCGCGTCCTGGTCGACAAGGACAAGTCCGACCTGGTCTGGAAGGCCCTCCGGGCCGACCGGCCGGTCCCGGAGCGCGCGACGAAGGGCACCGCGACCGGCACCGCCGACGGCGTCGTGAAGTGACCTTGAGGGGTCCGCGGGAACCGTGTGGGAATACTTGCGGCCTCACCCCGGTTTTGGGGGATGCGGCCAGTCCTGGCAGACTGGTACGTCGGCCCCGGTTCACGCTCCCGCATCCCGCGTCTGCGACCCGGCGCCCTCCCGAACCTAGGAGACACCTTGAAGCGCGACATCCACCCCGAGTACGTCGAGACGCAGGTCAGCTGCACCTGTGGCGCGACGTTCACCACCCGTAGCACGATCCAGTCCGGCACCGTCCGCGCCGAGGTCTGCTCCGAGTGCCACCCGTTCTACACGGGCAAGCAGAAGATCCTCGACACCGGTGGCCGTGTGGCCCGCTTCGAGGCCCGCTTCGGCAAGGCTCCCGCTGCCAAGAAGTAGCGAGGCTCCAGCGCCGGTCTCCGGTGCCCCTGTCGTGGGGGCACCGGGACCGGCGCTTTGCGGTGCAGCCCCTTTTTTGACCCCCGTACCAGCAGGAGCCGGAGATGTTCGAGGCCGTCGAGGACCTGATCGGTGAGCACGCCGATCTGGAGAAGAAGCTCGCGGACCCGTCGGTGCACGCCGACCAGGCCAACGCGCGCAAGCTCAACAAGCGCTACGCCGAGCTCACCCCGATCGTCGCGACCTACCGCTCCTGGAAGCAGACCGGCGACGACATCGAGACGGCCCGTGAACTGGCCGCCGACGACCCGGACTTCGCGGCCGAGGTCAAGGAGCTCGAGAAGGCGCGCGAGGAGCTCACGGAGAAGCTGCGGCTCCTCCTGGTGCCCCGCGACCCGTCCGACGACAAGGACGTGATCCTCGAGATCAAGGCCGGCGCCGGCGGCGACGAGTCCGCCCTGTTCGCGGGAGACCTGCTGCGCATGTACCTGCGCTACGCGGAGCGCGTCGGCTGGAAGACCGAGATCATCGACTCCACCGAGTCCGAGCTGGGCGGCTACAAGGACGTCCAGGTCGCCGTGAAGACCAAGGGCGGCAACGGCGCGACCGAGCCCGGCCAGGGCGTCTGGGCCCGCCTCAAGTACGAGGGCGGCGTCCACCGCGTCCAGCGCGTCCCCGCGACCGAGTCGCAGGGCCGCATCCACACCTCCGCCGCCGGCGTCCTCGTCACGCCCGAGGCCGAGGAGGTCGACGTCGAGATCAACATGAACGATCTGCGCATCGACGTCTACCGCTCCTCCGGCCCCGGCGGCCAGTCCGTCAACACGACGGACTCCGCCGTCCGCATCACGCACCTGCCCACCGGCGTGGTCGCCTCCTGCCAGAACGAGAAGAGCCAGCTCCAGAACAAGGAGCAGGCGATGCGTATCCTGCGCTCCAGGCTCCTCGCCGCGGCCCAGGAGAAGGCCGAGGCCGAGGCCGCGGACCAGCGCCGCAGCCAGGTTCGAACGGTCGACCGCTCCGAGAAGATCCGTACGTACAACTTCCCGGAGAACCGCATCTCGGACCACCGCGTCGGCTTCAAGGCGTACAACTTGGACCAGGTGCTCGACGGTGAGCTCGACGCCGTGATCCAGGCGTGCGTCGACGCGGACTCGGCCGCGAAGCTCGCCAACGCGTAACACCCCTGTACGCCCACAGCTCAGCCCGGAGGACCAGCGTGAACCTGCTGCTCGCGGAAGTGGCCCAGGCCACCCAGCGGCTGGCCGACGCCGGCGTGCCCTCGCCGCGCAACGACGCGGAGGAGCTCGCCGCCTTCGTGCACGGCGTCAAGCGGGGCGAGCTGCACACCGTCAAGGACGCGGACTTCGACGCCCGGTACTGGGAGGTCACCGCCCGCCGCGAGGCGCGCGAGCCGCTCCAGCACATCACCGGGCTCGCCTACTTCCGCTACCTGGAGCTCCAGGTCGGACCCGGCGTCTTCGTGCCCCGCCCCGAGACCGAGTCGGTCGTCGGCTGGGCCATAGACGCCGTACGCGCCATGGACGTCGTCGAACCGCTCATCGTCGACCTGTGCACCGGGTCCGGCGCCATCGCGCTGGCTCTCGCCCAGGAGGTGCCGCGCTCGCGCGTCCACGCCGTGGAGCTGTCCGAGGACGCCCTCAAGTGGACCCGCAGGAACGTCGAGGGGTCCAGGGTCGACCTGCGCCAGGGCGACGCCCTGGACGCCTTCCCCGACCTCGACGGCCAGGTCGACCTGGTGATCTCCAACCCGCCGTACATCCCCCTCACCGAGTGGGAGTACGTGGCGCCGGAGGCCCGCGACCACGACCCCGACATGGCGCTGTTCTCCGGCGAGGACGGGCTCGATCTGATCCGCGGCATCGAGCGCACCGCCCACCGGCTGCTGCGCCCCGGCGGCGTCGTCGTCATCGAGCACGCCGACACCCAGGGCGGCCAGGTCCCGTGGATCTTCACCGAGGAGCGGGGCTGGGCCGACGCCGCGGACCACCCGGACCTCAACAACCGGCCGCGCTTCGCGACCGCCCGCAAGGCGATGCCGTGAGCACCGATCACACTTCCGTACAGGCACTTGAGCAGGAGGCCCGCTAGATGGCACGGCGTTACGACACCAACGACGCGACGGACCGCGCCACCGGTCTGCGCGAAGCCGCGTCCGCCGTCCGCCGCGGCGAGCTGGTCGTGCTGCCCACCGACACCGTCTACGGCATCGGTGCCGACGCGTTCACGCCCGAGGCGGTCGGTGACCTCCTGGAGGCCAAGGGCCGCGGCCGCACCATGCCCACCCCGGTCCTGATCGGCTCGCCCAACACGCTGCACGGCCTCGTCACGGACTTCTCCGAGATGGCCTGGGAGCTCGTCGACGCGTTCTGGCCCGGCGCCCTCACGCTCGTCGCCAAGCACCAGCCGTCCCTGCAGTGGGACCTGGGCGAGACGCGGGGCACCGTCGCCGTGCGTATGCCGCTGCACCCGGTCGCCATCGAACTGCTCACCGAGGTCGGCCCCATGGCCGTTTCCTCCGCGAACCTGACGGGCCACCCGGCCCCCGAGAACTGCGACGCCGCCCAGGAGATGCTCGGCGACTCCGTCTCCGTGTACCTCGACGGCGGCCCCACCCCGGGCATCGTCCCGTCCTCCATCGTCGACGTCACCGGCAAGGTGCCGGTCCTGCTGCGCGAGGGCGCGCTGACCGCCGACGAGTTGCGCAAGGTGGTACCCGATCTCGAGGTGGCGAATTGACAGCCCCTGAGACGGGGCGTGGCATAGGCACCGGGTACGGGGAGCCGATCGTGCTCCCCGGCGACTGCTTCCGCATCCTCCACGTCAGCACCGGCAACGTGTGCCGCTCGCCGATCACCGAGCGGCTGACCCGGCACGCCCTCGCGGACCGGCTCGGCGACCCGCTGGCCGGCGGGCTGATCGTGGAGAGCGCGGGCACCTGGGGACATGAGGGCGCGCCCATGGAGGCCAACGCCGAGACGGTCCTCACCGACTTCGGCGCCGACCCGTCCGGCTTCGTCGGCCGCGAGCTCCTCGACGACCACGTCATCCGCGCCGACCTCGTCCTCACCGCGACCCGGGACCACCGCGCCCAGGTCATCTCCATGGGCCACAGCGCGGGCCTGCGCACCTTCACCCTGAAGGAGTTCACGCGCCTCGTGCAGGCCATAGACCCGGCGACCCTGCCCGACCCCCGGGACTTCCCCGCGGGCGGCGTGGTGGAGCGCGCACGGGCCCTGGTGCGTGCCGCGGCGGCTCTACGCGGGTGGCTTCTCGCGCCGAGCGTCGAGGCGGACGAGGTGTACGACCCGTACGGGGCACCCCTGCCGTTCTTCCGCTCGGTCGGCTCGGAGATCAGCGAGGCGCTCGACCCCGTCGTCAGCGCGCTCACCGGCGTCACGAAGTAGGCCGGTCAGCAGATCAAGCCCCTCCGGCGATCGAGGAGCGGGGTCCGGGGCGGAGCCCCGTGGCGGTGAGCCCAGGCGCCGAGAGGCACTCGGCCCTACATTGGTAGGCACCCCCTCCCCTCGCGAGGCCCGGAGCCGATGATGCCGGTGATCACAGACCCAGCCCCCCTGGCGGAACTGCTGCGCCAGGACCCTGAAATGGCCGAGGTCATCCTCGCCGAGGCCGAGCGCCAAGCGAACTCGCTCCAGCTGATCGCCGCCGAGAACTTCACCTCGCCCGCGGTCCTGGAGGCCCTCGGCTCCCCGCTGGCCAACAAGTACGCGGAGGGGTATCCCGGCGCCCGCCACCACGGCGGCTGCGAGCTCGTCGACATGGCCGAGCGGATCGCCGTGGAGCGCGCCAAGGCCCTGTTCGGCGCCGAGCACGTCAACGTCCAGGCGCACAGCGGCTCCTCCGCCGTCCTCGCCGCGTACGCCGTGCTGCTGCGCCCCGGCGACACCGTCCTCGCGATGGGGCTCCAGTCCGGCGGCCACCTCACCCACGGCTCCCCGGTGAACTTCTCGGGCCGCTGGTTCGACTTCGTGCCCTACGGGGTCGACCCGGAGAGCGGCCTGATCGACTACGACCGGGTGCACGCCATCGCCCGCGCGCACCGCCCCAAGGCGATCGTCTGTGGCTCGATCTCGTACCCCCGGCACATCGACTACGCGGCCTTCCGCGCCATCGCCGACGACGTGGGCGCCCACCTCATCGCCGACGCCGCGCACCCCATCGGACTCGTCGCCGGGGGAGCGGCGCCCAACCCGGTCCCGTACGCGGACATCGTCTGCGCCACCACGCACAAGGTGCTGCGCGGACCGCGTGGCGGGATGCTGCTGTGCGACGCGGAGCTCGCGGACCGGGTGGACCGCGCGGTGTTCCCGTTCACCCAGGGCGGCGCGCAGATGCACACGATCGCGGCGAAGGCCGTCGCGTTCGGGGAGGCGTCGACCCCGGCGTTCAGCGGGTACGCGCATCAGGTGGTGGCCAACGCGCGGGTGCTCGCGGGCGCGCTGGAGGCGGAGGGCTTCGCCGTCACCACCGGCGGCACCGACACGCATCTGGTCACCGTCGACGCGTCCCCGCTCGACGTCCCCGGACCGGTCGCCCGCGGCCGGCTCGCCTCCGCCGGTATGGTCCTCGACACCTGCGCGCTGCCCTACGGCGACGGGCGCGGCCTGCGCCTGGGCACCGCGGCCGTCACCACGCAGGGCATGGGCGAGGCGGAGATGGCCCGGATCGCGGTGCTCTTCGCCGGGGTCGTACGGGAGGATCTCGACCTGCGTGTGGCCCGTGAAGAGGTCCGTGACCTGGCCGGATCCTTTCCCCCGTATCCGGCGTCGTACCCGGCGCGAGACGGGGTAGGCGTCCCCGCGGGGCACCCGGAGGCGGGTGCCTGAGTGCCACGGTGGCGTCACAGGGACGTCACTCGTGCAACCATCGTCGCTACCCGGAAGTCCTCACCCCCAACCACGCGAAGCTAGGGTGTGGGGCTGAGATGGCCAGCGATATCTGTGGGGAAGCCCGTGCGTGAATACCTGCTGACGCTCTGCATCACGGCCGCGGTGACCTATCTGCTCACTGGCCCGGTGCGGAAGTTCGCGATCGTGGCCGGCGCCATGCCGGAGATCCGGGCACGTGACGTGCACCGGGAACCCACGCCGCGGCTCGGCGGTATCGCCATGTTCTTCGGACTGTGCGCGGGCCTGCTGGTCGCCGACCACCTCACCAACCTCGACCAGGTCTTCGACTCGTCGAACGAGCCGCGCGCGCTGCTCTCGGGCGCCGCGCTGATCTGGCTGATCGGTGTCCTCGACGACAAGTTCGAGATCGACGCCCTGATCAAGCTCGGCGGCCAGATGATCGCCGCCGGCGTCATGGTCATGCAGGGTCTGACGATCCTGTGGCTGCCGGTCCCGGGCGTCGGCACGGTCTCGCTGACCCAGTGGCAGGGCACGCTCCTCACGGTCGCCCTCGTCGTCATCACGATCAACGCGGTGAACTTCGTCGACGGCCTCGACGGCCTCGCCTCCGGCATGGTCTGCATCGCCGCCGCCGCGTTCTTCCTGTACGCGTACCGCATCTGGTACGGCTACGGGATCGAGGCGGCCGCCCCCGCGACGCTGTTCGCGGCGATCCTGATGGGCATGTGCCTCGGCTTCCTGCCGCACAACATGCATCCCGCGCGCATCTTCATGGGCGACTCCGGCTCGATGCTGATCGGTCTGGTCCTCGCGGCCGGCGCCATCTCCATGACGGGGCAGATCGACCCGGACGCGCTGCGCCTCAACCTCGGTGGCAGCACCCGGGACACGACCCACGCGATGCTCCCGGTCTTCATCCCGCTCGTGATGCCGTTGACCGTGATCGCGATCCCGTTCGCCGACCTGGTCCTCGCCATCGTGCGCCGCACCTGGAACGGCCAGTCGCCCTTCGCCGCCGACCGCGGCCACCTGCACCACCGGCTCCTGGAGATCGGCCACTCGCACTCCCGAGCGGTGCTGATCATGTACTTCTGGTCGGCGCTCATCGCCTTCGGCACGGTCGCGTACTCGGTGCACTCCGCGTCGGGGATGTGGGTGATGCTGACGATCGTCGCCCTGAGCTTCGTGGGCCTGGTCCTCCTCCTGCTGCCCCGCTTCACCCCCCGCGCCCCGCTCTGGGCCCAGCACCTGGTCCCACCCCGCTACCGCCGCAGGCCCCCGCAGCCGGCCTCCCAGGACCAGCCCGCGGCCACGCCTGCCACCCCTGAACCGGAGCCGACACCGATCCCCGCCGGCGTCAACGGAGCGACCGCGATCGGCGGGCGTTCTCGGTTCATGGACCGGCGCAAGGCGGAGTCGTCGCGCTGAACCCTGAGCGACCCGTTGCACACGAGGCGTGAGTGAATTCCTGGTCCCTGACGGACTCTCTGTGATAGCAATGTGCATGTCATTGGGGGAGTGCCGCCCCTGACCAGGGCGGTGCGTCCCACTCGTTCATGAGTGGAGGTATGACATGCGCAAATCTGTAGCGCTGGGAGTGGCTGTCGTGGCGTTCAGCGGTTCGCTGGCGTTCACGGGAGCGACTGCTGTGGCTGCACCTCAGGTGCAGGCCGTTCCGTCCGGAGAGGTCGGCGTCCTGGGCGCCGTGCCGGGCTGTGTGAAGGTCAAGAGGACCACGCAGGACGAGGGGTACAAGACCTACAAGGTCACGAACAAGTGCTCCGGCACGAAGAAGCTCAAGGGCCTCTTCAAGTACGGCTACGACTCCGCGTGCACACCGGTGAAGAAGAACAAGACGGCCCTGCTCTCGTCCATCCAGCCTTGGGTCGGGTGGGACAAGGTCGTGACCTGCTGACGCCGGCGCGCGCCGTGTGACGGCTTCTGAGCGGTAGTTGACGCCCCTGGGATCCCTTGTTCGGGTCCCGGGGGCGTCAACATGTCGGCAGGGCGCGTGTCAGGCATGCGTGGTCGGCATCGGTGAACCGCGGCGGTAAATTGCCCCAATACAGGAAAAATCGGCAACGCGCATGCACAGACGGGCGAGTTCCCCCTCATGTGTGACGGTTGGCACACCATCTAGGTAAAGACCGCATCAAATAGTTTGTGATACCGTTCACGAGAACCGGGGATAGCGCCGAAAGACCGTAGTGCGACGGTCCGTTGGCCCGAAGAACCCTCTCGACCCCGGACTACGCTCGTCCATGACGACACCTGCCCCCACCAGCAAGCGGAGCTGCCGCCATGCCGTCCAATGACGCACGGACTCTTGTCCACATCGCTGTGCCCACAGCTGCCGTCGGCGCTCTCGCCGTCGTGATCAGTGCCGTGGTCGCGGGTGGCAAGGGTGCGCTCGGTGCGGTCATCGGCGCGCTGCTGGTCATCGCTCTCATGGGCGTGGGGCTCGTGGTGCTCGAACGCACTGCCAAATCGCTTCCGCACCTGTTCCAGATGATGGGACTGATGCTGTACGCGGCGCAGTTGCTGCTCATGGTGGTCTTCATCGCACTGTTCAAGGACGCGACGTTCTTCAACCCGAAGGCGTTCGCAATCACGTTGGTGGTGGCCACGCTCACGTGGATCGCCGCGCAGACGCGCGCCCACATGAAGGCCAAGATCCTCTACGTCGACCCTGACGCGCACAAGGGTGACAAGCCCGAGAACTCGGGGTCGAAGTCGTGAACAGTAGGGGCGGGATAAAGGCGGGTTCCCGACCCTGCTATCGTCCGGTGCCAACTGCGGCATCGCGGGCGCGGGCATCCGAGCTGACGCCTGCACTAGCGCGAGGCTCGAAGCCCAACTGCCGCCCCCACATCCGTAACACCAGTCCCGTGCCGAACTGCGGCCCTGCGCCGCGCCGACACAACGAGGTTGCCGTACCTATGCGCCACGCTGAAGGAGCCCGCGGTGAGTGCTGACCCGACGCAGGTGCTCGCCTTCGAGACCGACTGCCACCTTTTTGACGGGTGTGGCTTTCCGGCTCCTGGCCTGCACTCGTTCATGTTCGAGCCCCTCTGGGGCGACGCGGACAGCAACTTGTACTTCAACAAGACGATGCTGCTGGCGCTGCTCGGCTCGGTCATCGTCGTCGGCTTCTTCTGGATGGCCTTCCGTAAGCCGAAGGTCGTCCCGGGCAAGCTCCAGATGGTTGCCGAGGCCGGCTACGACTTCGTGCGTCGCGGCATCGTCTACGAGACGATCGGCAAGCGCGAGGGCGAGAAGTACGTGCCCCTCGTCGTCTCGCTCTTCTTCTTCGTCTGGATGATGAACCTCTGGTCGATCATTCCGATCGCCCAGTTCCCGGTCACGTCGATCATTTCGTACCCCGCGGTCCTCGCTGGGATCGTGTACGTCACCTGGGTCTCGCTGACGTTCAAGCGGCACGGCTTCGTCGGCGCGTTCAAGAACTTCACCGGCTTCGACAAGTCGCTCGGTCCGGTCGCCTACCTGGCCGCCTTCATCGAGCTCTTCTCGAACCTCCTGGTCCGCCCGTTCACGCACGCGGTCCGACTGTTCGCGAACATGTTCGCCGGTCACACCCTGCTGCTGCTCTTCACGATCGCCAGCTGGTACATGCTGAACGGCATCGGCATCGCCTACTCCGGTGTCAGCTTCATCATGGTCATCGTGATGACCGCCTTCGAGCTGTTCATCCAGGCTGTCCAGGCGTACGTCTTCGTTCTGCTGACGTGCACCTTCATCCAGGGCGCGCTCGCCGAGCACCACTGATCAAGCCCTGCTCCACCCCTTAGTCGTCCGGTGGCCAACCCCCACCGGTCCGTAAAGAGAAGGAAGAACTGGCATGTCCCAGACCCTCGCTGCTGTCACCGGCGACCTCGGCTCCGTCGGTTACGGTCTCGCCGCCATCGGCCCCGGCGTCGGCGTCGGCATCATCTTCGGTAACGGTACCCAGGCTCTTGCTCGTCAGCCCGAGGCCGCCGGCCTGATCCGTGCCAACCAGATTCTCGGCTTCGCCTTCTGTGAGGCGCTCGCCCTCATCGGTCTGGTCATGCCGTTCGTCTACTAAGACGAGCTGGACGATCAAGCCTCATTAGACGAAAGGCACTGATGTGAACCCCCTGGTTCAGCTCGCAGCGGAGGGTGCGGAGAACCCGCTCGTTCCGCCGATCCCTGAGCTCGTGATCGGCTTTATCGCCTTCGTCATCGTCTTCGGCTTCCTCGCCAAGAAGCTCCTCCCGAACATCAACAAGGTTCTGGACGAGCGTCACGAGGCCATCGAAGGCGGTATCGAGAAGGCCGAGGCCGCTCAGACCGAGGCCCAGAGCGTGCTTGAGCAGTACAAGGCTCAGCTCGCCGAGGCTCGGCACGAGGCCGCGCGGCTGCGCCAGGAGGCGCAGGAGCAGGGCGCCGCTCTCATCGCCGAGATGCGTGCGGAAGGCCAGCGGCAGCGTGAGGAGATCATCGCCGCAGGTCACGCCCAGATCGACGCCGACCGCAAGGCCGCCGCTCAGTCGCTGCGTCAGGACGTGGGCCAGCTGGCCACCGACCTGGCCGGCAAGCTGGTCGGCGAGTCCCTCGAGGACCACGCCCGGCAGTCGCGCACGATCGACCGGTTCCTCGACGAGCTCGAGGAGAAGGCAGAGGCTGCTCGATGACGGCCCACGGAGCGAGCCGCGAGGCTCTCGCCGCCGCGCGTGAGCGCCTGGACGCGCTGACCGACTCCACGTCGGCCGACGCCAAGGCGCTGGCCGGCGACCTGGCCGCGGTGACCGCGCTGCTCGACCGCGAGGTGTCGCTGCGTCGGGTCCTCACCGACCCGGCGCAGGCCGGCGACGCCAAGGCCGAGCTGGCGACCCGCCTGCTCGGCGGCCAGGTCAGCGGCCCGGCCGTCGACCTGGTGGCCGGTCTGGTCCGCTCCCGTTGGTCGGCGTCCCGCGACCTCGTCGACTCCCTCGAGGAGCTGGCGGACATCGCGGACCTCACCGCGGCGCAGAAGCGCGGTGAGCTGGACGACGTCGAGGACGAGCTGTTCCGCTTCGGACGGATCGTCGCCTCCAACACCGAGCTGCGTGCCGCGCTGACCGACAAGGCCGCCTCGGCCTCGGCGCGTGGCGAGCTCGTGACGCGCCTCCTCGGCGGCCGGGCCATGCCCACCACCGAGCGTCTGGTCGAGCGTCTCGTGACCGCGCCGCGTGGACGTAGCCTGGAAGGGGGACTCGAGTCCCTCTCCAAGCTCGCCGCCGAGCGCCGGGAGCGCATGGTGGCGGTCGTCACCACCGCGGTCCCGCTGAGCGACCCGCAGAAGCAGCGCCTGGGTGCGACCCTGGCGAAGCTCTACGGCCGCCAGATGCACCTCAACCTGGACGTGGACCCCGAGGTCCTCGGCGGGATCAAGGTGCAGGTGGGCGACGAGATCATCAACGGCTCGATCGCGGACCGCATCGAGGAGGCCAGCCGCCGTATGGCCGGCTGACCACCTCACCACGTACTACCTACGGCCCTAGTTGGCCGTGCAGAGAATTCCTGGGGGCTGACCCCAGACCCCCCAAGAAGACTTTCGGGCCCAACAAGGAGAGCAGGGAACCCAGATGGCGGAGCTCACGATCCGGCCGGAGGAGATCCGGGACGCGCTGGAGAACTTTGTCCAGGCGTACAAGCCGGACGCGGCCTCGCGCGAGGAGGTCGGTACGGTCACCCTTGCCGGCGACGGTATCGCGAAGGTCGAGGGTCTGCCCTCGGCCATGGCCAACGAACTGCTGAAGTTCGAGGACGGCACCCTCGGCCTCGCGCTCAACCTGGAAGAGCGCGAGATCGGCGCCATCGTCCTCGGCGAGTTCAGCGGCATCGAGGAGGGTCAGCCGGTCTCCCGTACCGGTGAGGTCCTCTCCGTCGGCGTCGGCGAGGGCTACCTGGGTCGCGTCGTCGACCCGCTCGGCAACCCGATCGACGGCCTCGGCGAGATCGAGACCACCGGCCGCCGCGCCCTCGAGCTGCAGGCCCCCACGGTCATGCAGCGCAAGTCGGTGCACGAGCCGATGGAGACCGGCTACAAGGCCGTCGACGCGATGACCCCCGTCGGCCGTGGTCAGCGTCAGCTGATCATCGGTGACCGCCAGACCGGCAAGACCGCCCTGGCCGTCGACACGATCATCAACCAGCGCGACAACTGGCGCTCGGGCGACGTGAACAAGCAGGTCCGCTGCATCTACGTCGCCATCGGTCAGAAGGGCTCCACCATCGCCTCCGTGCGCGGTGCCCTCGAAGAGGCCGGCGCGCTGGAGTACACGACCATCGTCGCCGCCCCGGCGTCCGACCCGGCCGGCTTCAAGTACCTGGCGCCGTACACCGGTTCGGCCATCGGTCAGCAGTGGATGTACGAGGGCAAGCACGTCCTCATCATCTTCGACGACCTGTCGAAGCAGGCCGACGCCTACCGCGCCGTGTCCCTGCTGCTCCGCCGCCCGCCGGGGCGCGAGGCCTACCCCGGTGACGTCTTCTACCTGCACTCCCGTCTGCTCGAGCGCTGCGCGAAGCTCTCGGACGACATGGGCGCCGGTTCGATGACGGGTCTGCCGATCGTCGAGACGAAGGCCAACGACGTCTCCGCGTTCATCCCGACCAACGTCATCTCCATCACCGACGGCCAGTGCTTCCTGGAGTCGGACCTGTTCAACGCCGGTCAGCGCCCCGCGCTGAACGTCGGTATCTCCGTCTCCCGAGTCGGTGGTTCCGCGCAGCACAAGGCGATGAAGCAGGTCTCCGGCCGTCTGCGCGTGGACCTGGCCCAGTTCCGTGAGCTCGAGGCGTTCGCCGCCTTCGGTTCCGACCTGGACGCCGCGTCGAAGGCGCAGCTGGACCGCGGTCAGCGGATGGTCGAGCTGCTCAAGCAGGCTCAGTACCAGCCGATGCCGACCGAGGACCAGGTCGTCTCCGTCTGGGCCGGCACCACCGGCAAGATGGACGACGTGCCGGTCGCCGACATCCGCCGCTTCGAGAAGGAGCTCCTGGAGTACCTGCACCGCAAGGAGCAGGGCCTCATGACCTCCATCAAGGAGGGCGGCAAGATGTCGGACGACACGCTTCAGGCCGTCGGCGAGGCCATCGCGGACTTCAAGAAGCAGTTCGAGACCGCGGACGGCAAGCTGCTCGGCGAGGACGCTCCGGCCGTCAACGTCTCCAAGTGACGTAAGGAAGGGACCTGACTCATGGGAGCCCAGCTCCGGGTCTACAAGCGTCGCATCCGATCCGTCACCGCGACCAAGAAGATCACCAAGGCGATGGAGATGATCGCCGCCTCGCGCGTCGTCAAGGCGCAGCGCAAGGTGGCGGCCTCCACGCCGTACGCGACCGAGCTCACCCGCGCGGTCACGGCGGTGGGGACCGGGTCGAACACCAAGCACCCCCTGACCACGCAGGCCGACAAGGTCACGCGCTCCGCAGTCCTGCTGCTGACGAGTGACCGCGGTCTCGCCGGTGCGTTCAACTCCAACGCCATCAAGGCCGCGGAGCAGCTCACCGAGCGTCTGCAGGCAGAGGGCAAGCAGGTCGACTCGTACATCGTCGGTCGTCGCGGTGTCGCCCACTACAACTTCCGCGAGCGCAAGATCGCGGAGCAGTGGACGGGCTTCACGGACGAGCCGACGTACGCGGACGCCAAGACGGTCGCGGGCCCGCTGATCGAGGCCATCGAGAAGGACACGGCCGAGGGCGGCGTGGATGAACTCCACATCGTCTACACCGAGTTCGTCTCGATGATGACGCAGACGGCCATCGACGGCCGGCTGCTGCCGCTCAGCCTCGAAGAGGTGGCGGAGGAGTCGTCCGCGAAGGACGAGATCCTCCCGCTGTACGACTTCGAGCCGTCGGCGGAGGACGTCCTCGACGCCCTGCTGCCCCGGTACGTCGAGAGCCGTATCTACAACGCGCTGCTGCAGTCGGCTGCCTCCAAGCACGCCGCCACGCGTCGCGCGATGAAGTCGGCCACCGACAACGCGGGCGACCTCATCAACACGCTTTCCCGGCTGGCCTCCGCGGCCCGCCAGGCGGAGATCACCAACGAAATCAGCGAGATCGTCGGCGGCGCTGCCGCTCTGGCCGACGCGACCGCGGGGAGTGACAGGTAATGACGACGACAGTTGAGACGGCCGCTGCCACGGGCCGCGTCGCCCGGGTCATCGGCCCGGTCGTCGACGTGGAGTTCCCCGTCGACGCGATGCCGGACATCTACAACGCGCTGCACGTCGAGGTGGCCGACCCGGCCAAGGACGGCGAGAAGAAGACCCTGACGCTCGAGGTCGCCCAGCACCTCGGCGACGGCCTGGTCCGCGCGATCTCGATGCAGCCGACCGACGGCCTGGTCCGCCAGGCCCCGGTGACCGACACCGGTGCCTCCATCACGGTGCCCGTCGGTGACTTCACCAAGGGCAAGGTGTTCAACACCCTCGGCGAGGTGCTGAACGTCGACGAGCAGTACGAGGGCGAGCGCTGGGGCATCCACCGCAAGGCGCCGAACTTCGACGAGCTCGAGTCGAAGACCGAGATGTTCGAGACCGGCGTCAAGGTCATCGACCTTCTCACCCCGTACGTCAAGGGTGGAAAGATCGGTCTGTTCGGTGGTGCCGGCGTCGGCAAGACGGTGCTCATCCAGGAGATGATCTACCGCGTCGCCAACAACCACGACGGTGTCTCCGTGTTCGCCGGTGTCGGCGAGCGCACGCGTGAGGGCAACGACCTCATCGAGGAGATGGCGGACTCGGGCGTCATCGACAAGACCGCCCTTGTCTTCGGCCAGATGGACGAGCCCCCGGGCACCCGTCTGCGCGTGGCCCTCGCGGGTCTGACCATGGCGGAGTACTTCCGCGATGTGCAGAAGCAGGACGTGCTGTTCTTCATCGACAACATCTTCCGCTTCACGCAGGCCGGCTCCGAGGTCTCCACGCTGCTCGGCCGCATGCCGTCCGCCGTGGGTTACCAGCCGAACCTGGCCGACGAGATGGGTCTCCTCCAGGAGCGCATCACGTCGACCCGTGGTCACTCGATCACCTCGATGCAGGCGATCTACGTCCCCGCGGACGACCTGACCGACCCGGCCCCGGCCACCACGTTCGCCCACCTCGACGCGACGACGGTTCTCTCCCGTCCGATCTCCGAGAAGGGCATCTACCCGGCCGTGGACCCGCTGGACTCCACGTCCCGCATCCTGGACCCGCGCTACATCGCGGAGGACCACTACAACGCGGCCATGCGCGTCAAGACGGTCCTGCAGAAGTACAAGGACCTCCAGGACATCATCGCGATCCTCGGTATCGACGAGCTCGGCGAGGAGGACAAGCTCACTGTCCACCGCGCCCGTCGCGTGGAGCGCTTCCTGTCCCAGAACACCCACGTCGCCAAGCAGTTCACCGGCGTCGACGGGTCGGACGTCCCGCTGGACGAGTCGATCGCGGCCTTCAACGCGATCATCGACGGTGAGTACGACCACTTCCCGGAGCAGGCGTTCTTCATGTGCGGTGGCATTGAGGACCTCAAGGCCAACGCCAAGGAGCTCGGCGTCTCCTGAGCCCCGTGCTCTCTGGGAGGGCCGGGTGTGTCCCGGCCCTCCCGCAACGCCCACTAGACTTTGACCCAACACCCGGCAGCGAATGCCGCCGGGTGGTGACCCGAGGAGCCCACCTTGGCTGCTGAGCTGCACGTCGAGCTCGTCGCCGCGGACCGTAGTGTCTGGTCCGGCGAGGCCACCCTGGTCGTCGCACGCACCACGTCCGGCGACATCGGCGTCATGCCCGGTCACCAGCCGCTGCTCGGTGTGCTGGAGTCGGGCCCCGTGACGATCCGTACGAGCGACGGAGGGACGGTCGTGGCTGCGGTCCACGGCGGTTTCATCTCGTTCGCGGACAACAAGCTGTCGTTGCTGGCCGAGATCGCCGAGCTGTCGGACGAGATCGATGTCCAGCGTGCGGAGCGGGCGCTGGAGCGCGCGAAGTCGGACGCGGACGCGTCCGCCGAGCGGCGCGCCGATGTCCGACTGCGTGCGGTGGCGGTTCGCTGACCTCAGCGAGCCCCAGGACGTGCCTCAGCCGCGGCCCGGTCCGGAGTTGATCTCCGGACCAGGTCGCGGCTGAGGCGATATACAACCGTTTTTGCTGTTCCGTTATCAGGTGTTGGATCCGTCGCGAAGCGAGGAGGTCGGTACAGATGGTCCTCGTTGTCGCGTTGTGTGTGGTCGCGGTCGTCGTCCTCGTACTGCTGGGGCTGTTCGTCTTCGGGCTGCGGCGGCGGCTGATCCAGCGTTCGGGCGGCACGTTCGACTGCTCGCTGCGGTGGGACGCGCCGGCGCGCGACGCGGACGATGCCTCCGGCAAGGGCTGGGGTTACGGCATCGCCCGTTACAACGGGGACCGGGTCGAGTGGTTCCGCGTCTTCTCCTACGCGCCTCGGCCGCGGCGGGTTCTGGAGCGGGCCGCGATCGAGGTCACCGGGCGGCGTGCCCCCGAGGGCGAGGAGGAGCTCGCGCTCCTGTCCGACGCCATTGTTCTGGCCTGTACGCATCGCGGCGCTCGGCTTGAGCTGGCCATGAGCGAGGACGCGCTCACGGGTTTCCTCGCCTGGCTGGAGGCGGCGCCGCCCGGCCAGCGGGTGAACGTGGCCTGATCTTCGGCTTTCCGCCCGTTGGGGGCTGGTCGCGCAGTTCCCCGCGCCCCTGGAGATGCGCACTTCGTGCGCGATCTCCATCGGGGCGGTGCCCCGTCGGGGAAATGCGACGCGAAGCGTCTGCATTTCAGGGGCGCGGGGAACTGCGCGACCAGCCCCCACCGGCCCGCAGACCCGTGACGACGTGAAGAAGCCGAGCTGGTGGGGGGCGTTCCCACCGGCTCGGCTTCGGCTTTGTCGCGCGGAGCCCAAGGGCTAGTTCAGGCCGGAGGCGACCGCCGAGACGAGTTCGCCGTTGGCCGTGTCTCCCGAGAACTCCCAGAAGAACGCTCCGCGCAGGCCCTGCGCCTTGGCCCAGCTCATCTTGGAGCCGATCGTCGCGGGCGTGTCATAGGACCACCAGTCGGAGCCGCAGAAGGCGTACGCCGTCCCCGCCACCGTGCCGTTCGAGGGGCACTTGGTCTTGAGGACCTTGTAGTCCTCGATGCCCTGCTCGTATGTGCCGGCCGCCGGACCCGTCGCCGTGCCGCCCGGCTCCTTCTGCGTGACGCCGGTCCAGCCGCGCCCGTAGAAGCCGATGCCGAGCAGGAGCTTGGACGCCGGGACGCCCTGGGCCTTGAGCTTGGCGATGGCGTCCGCGGAGGTGAAGCCCTGCTGCGGGATGCCGGAGTACGAGGTGAGCGGGGAGTGCGGGGCGGTCGGGCCCTTGGCCTCCCAGGCGCCGAAGAAGTCGTAGGTCATGACGTTGTACCAGTCGAGGGACTGGCCGGCGCCCGCGTAGTCGGCCTTGTCGATCTTGCCGCCGGACGAGCCGTCGGCGGTGATCGCGGCGGTGACCAGGTTGTTCGCACCGAACTTGGAGCGCAGCGCCGAGGTCAGCTTCTTCAGGGCGTCCGGGCCCGAGGTGTCACAGGTCAGGCCGCAGGCGTTCGGGTACTCCCAGTCGATGTCGATGCCGTCGAAGACATCGGCCCAGCGCGGGTCCTCGACCAGGTTGTAGCAGGACTCGGCGAACGCGGCCGGGTTCTGCGCGGCCTCGCCGAAGCCGCCGGACCAGGTCCAGCCGCCGAAGGACCAGAGGATCTTCAGGTTGGGGTGCTTGGCCTTGAGCTGGCGCAGCTGGTTGAAGGCGCCGCGCAGCGGCTGGTCCCAGGTGTCGGCCGTGCCGGAGACGGAGTTGGCGGCGGTGTACGCCATGTCCGTGTCGGCGTAGGCGTCGCCCATGGTGCACTTGCCGCCCTGGACGTTGCCGAAGGCGTAGTTGATGTGCGTGACCTTGGCGGCCGAGCCGGAGGTCTCCAGGTTCTTCGGGTAGTACTGGCGGCCGTAGACGCCCCAGTCGGTGAAGTAGCCCATCTTGACGGCGTCACCGGTGCCGGGGCCCGGGTCGGTGCCGCCTCCGCCGGTGGTGTGCACCTTGACGGCGCCGGAGACCGGGCCGGTCTGGTCGGCGGTGTCGCGGGCCTGGACCGTGTACGAGTAGTCGGTGCCGGCGGTGAGGCCGGAGTCCGTGTACGTGGTCCCGGTGACGGTGGCGACCTTGGCGCCGCCGCGCAGGACGTCGTAGTTCTTGACGCCCTTGTCGTCGGTGGCGGCGGACCAGGAGAGCTTCACCGAGGTGTCGGTGATGCCGGAGGCGGTCGGGGTGCCGGGGGCGGTGGGGGCTGTGTCGCCGGGGACGTCGCCGCCGTCGCAGGAGCCGCCGTTGAGCTTGCAGCCGGTGGGGGCGCCGGAGCCGGTGCCGTTGAACCCGAAGGAGACCGAGGCGCCGGGGGCGAGCGTCCCGTTCCAGGAGAGGTTCTTCGCGGTCCAGTGGTCCGCGGAGTTGGTGACGGTGGCGTCCCAGGCCGAGGTGACCTTGGTGCCGGAGGGGTAGTCCCATTCGACGGTCCAGGAACTGACCGTCGTGCTGCCGGAGTTCTTGATCGTCCACTTGCCTTCGAAGCCGCTGCCCCAGTCCTGGGTCTTGGCGAAGGTGGCGGTGACGGCGGAGGCCTCGGCGGCGGCGTGGGAGGGGGTTGCGAGGCCGACGAGGGCCGCGGCGGGGAGGACGAGGGTGGCCAGCGCGGCGGTGGTTCTGTGCCGCAGTCGCCGCCTGGGAACGGGACTCGGGACGGGTCTGGGTACGTCGGTCGAGCGCATCGCATGCTCCTCGGGTGTTCCGGGGTTCGTGATGGGGGTGGAACCCTGCGACGCCCATGAGCACCGGGGGTGGGGGAACGCGCCCTGCCGTGCTCACCGCAGTGCCGCGAGAATAGAAAGGTCTGGACCAGCGGTCAAGGTCTAAACCAATTACGGATTCCGGCCAACCTGCTCGGGCAAGGCGTCCGTTGACCCCGGATCGGCCTACAGGCCCAACTCCTGCGCCAGCACCGCCGCCTGGACCCGGCTGCGCAGGCCGAGCTTGCCGAGGAGGCGGCTGACGTGGGTCTTCACCGTCGCCTCCGCCATGTCGAGCCGCGCCGCGATCCCCGCGTTCGACAGGCCCTCGCCCAGGCAGGACAGGACCTCCCGTTCCCGCCTTGTGAGGTCCGCCAACTCCGGGGGAGCGGCGGGCCGTTCGGCCCCGGCCCCGGTCGCCGCGAACTCGGCGATCAGCCGGCGCGTCACCGCCGGCGCGATCGTCCCCTCCCCGCGGGCCACCGTCCGCACCGCCTCGATCAGGTCCTTCGCCTCCGTGTTCTTCAGCAGGAACCCGGCCGCGCCCGCGCGCAGCGCCCCGAACACGTACGCGTCCAGGTCGAAGGTGGTCAGCACCAGCACGTCCGCGAGGCCCTCGGCGACCACCGCGCGGGTGGCCGAAACCCCGTCCAGGCGCGGCATCTGCACGTCCATCAGGACCAGATCCGGCCGCAGTTCCCGGGCCAGCGCCACCGCCCGCTCGCCGTCCTCGGCCTCGCCGACGACCTCGATGTCGGGCGCGCTGTTGAGGATGAGGACGAGTCCGGCCCGTACGGCGGACTGGTCCTCGGCGACGAGTACGCGGGTCACGCGGGTCACGCGGGGTCTCCTTCGAGGGGTGCGGGGCGGGTCAGGGGCAGCACCGCGCGGACCCGCCAGACCTGGCCGGCGGCGGAGTCCTCGGGGCCTGCCGTGAAACTGCCGTCGAGCAGTGCGGCGCGCTCGCGCATGCCGACGAGTCCGGCCCCGGAACCGGGTGCGCGCGGCCCGTCCCGGTCCCCGTACGGGCTGGTGACCCGCACCTCGACGTGCTTGCCGGTGCGGTCGACCTCGACGGTGACGGGGCCGGGGGAGGCGTGCTTGAGGGCGTTGGTGAGGGACTCCTGGACGATGCGGTACGCGGCCAGTTCCACCGGGGCCGGCAGTCCGTCCACGGAGCCGGTCACCGCGGACTCGGCGTCGAGGCCGTTGGCGCGGGCCTGGTCGACGAGCGCGGACAGGCCGTCCAGGGTGGGCGCGGCGACCGGCTCGCTGTCGCCGCCCGCGTCCCGCAGGATGCCGATGAGGCGGCGCATCTCGGCCAGGCCGTCCACGCTGTTCTCCCGGATCGTCTCCAGGGCGCCGCGCGTGGTCGCCGGGTCGTCGAGGGACAGCGCGGCCGTCGAATGGATCGCGATGGCCGACAGATGGTTGGCCACCATGTCGTGCAGCTCGCGGGCCATCCGGGCGCGCTCGGCCGTGACCGCCTGCGCCCGGTCCACCTCGGCGAGCAGCGCGGTCTGCTCCGCCCGCAGCCGCTCGTCGGCGGCCCGGTCCCGGTGGCCGCGCACCAGCAGCCCGGTGGCCGCGGGTCCGAACGCGACCAGCGCCGTCGCGACCCCGACCAGGACCGCCTCCGGCTGCCGCCACCAGGCCAGGAAGCCCAGCGTCGCCCCGACCGTCAGCAGACCCGTCACCACCGGGAGGCGGCGCGCCATGGCCGGCGGCCCGTACAGGGCGCCCGCGTACATCAGGTCCGTGAACATCAGCACCGTCGCCAGGCTGCCCCGCGTGAACTGGTCCGCGACCAGCGCGACCGTCCCCAGGAGCACAGCCGTGCGCGGTCGCGTCCGGCGCAGC
Organism: Streptomyces sp. NPDC025806; assembly: GCF_055558275.1. Taxonomy (NCBI): domain Bacteria; kingdom Bacillati; phylum Actinomycetota; class Actinomycetes; order Kitasatosporales; family Streptomycetaceae; genus Streptomyces; species Streptomyces sp. NPDC025806. The sequence continues at coordinate 35,159 of NZ_JBVHMU010000024.1, forward strand.
AGCTCCAGGCCCGACATCGCGACGAGCGGCACGAGCAGCCACGCGCCGTCGAGGACCCGCCCGGGGTTCATCGCGAGCCCGAGCCCCCACAGCACGAGCCCGCCGAGCAGCCCGCCGACCGCGATCCGTACGTCGTCGCGGTGCGGGCGGGGAAGCGCGAGAGGCATGCCCCCATCCAACACGCAGGGCGCGGTCCGGGCATGGTGCCGCGGAACGAAGCCGGGCGCGCCCCGGCTACATCGAAGGATGCAGTCGCGATTCGTCACCGGCGACGACGAAAGGGCGGCACCGGGCACGGAACCTGGAAGGGAGCCTGCACCGGAAAGGGGCATCCACCGTGGTCGCCGTACTGATCGTCATCTGCGAGGTCGCCTTCTGGGTGCTGCTCGCCGCCGGTCTCGCCCTGCGCTACTGGGCGAAGATGCCGCGCGCGAGCGTCGCCGTCCTGCTGTGCGAACCGCTGCTCGAAGTGCTGCTCTTCGTCGTCACCGTCATCGACCTGAAGAACGGCGCCGCACCCGACTGGAAGCACGGCCTGGCCGCCGCTTACATCGGCTACTCGATCGCGCTCGGTCACCACACGATCCAGTGGGTGGACGTCCGCGTCGCCCACCGTTTCGCGGGCGGCCCGCCCCCGAGCACCCCGAAGTACGGTGCGGCGCGGGCCGTCCACGAGTGGAAGATCGCCGGCCTGTGGACGCTGGCCTCGCTCATCGCGATGGGCCTGCTCCAGGGCGCCGTCTGGTACGTCGGCGGCGACGGCGACGTGAGCTCCCTGCGGGCCTGGCAGCAGAAGATGCTCGTCGTCATCGCCCTCAACGTGATCATCGCGGTCAGCTACACCCTGTTCCCGAAGAAGGCCCCCGCGGCGTCTGTGACCAAGGGCTAGCGCTCGCCGCCCGGCACCCACAGCACGTCCCCGACCTCCTGGTTCGCCGTGCGGGCGAGGATGAACAGGAGGTCGGAGAGGCGGTTGAGGTAGGTGGCGGTCAGCGGGTTCATCGTCTCGCCGTGCACCTCCATCGCCGCCCAGGTGGACCGCTCGGCCCGGCGCACGACGGTGCAGGCCTGGTGGAGCAGGGCCGCGCCCGCGGTGCCGCCGGGCAGGATGAACGAGCGCAGCTTCTCCAGCCGCTCGTTGAAGCGGTCGCAGTCCGCCTCCAGCTTGTCCACGTAGAACTGCTCGACCCGCAGCGGCGGGTACTCCGGGTTCTCCACGACCGGCGTCGACAGGTCGGCGCCCACGTCGAACAGGTCGTTCTGCACGCGCGTCAGCACCGCGACGACCTCCTCGTCGAGGCCGCCGAGGGCGATCGCCGTACCGATCACGGCATTCGCCTCGTTGGCGTCCGCGTACGCCGAGATCCGCAGATCGGTCTTGGCGGTGCGGCTCATGTCGCCGAGGGCGGTGGTGCCCTGGTCGCCGGTCCGGGTGTAGATGCGCGTCAGATTGACCATGCCGCCAGGGTAGTTATGCTCCGGCCCGCCGGAAGACACGTGTGCCCACCGTCACGGCGAGTCCGGCACATCCGAGCGCGACCAGCGTCCCGGACAGCATGTGCGCCGTCGCGTACGAGCCCACGTACGCGTCCCGCATCGCGTCCACGAGATAGCGCAGCGGCATCACGTGCGACAGGACGTCCAGCCAGCCCGGCGCGAGCGCCATCGGCAGCATCAGCCCGGACAGCAGCATCGACGGCATGCTCACCGCGTTGACGACCGGCCCGGCGAGGTCTCCCGCGAGATGCTCGACGTCCTCGACGACATCGAGGACCTGTTGAGCGACAAGGTGCTCAACTACGCCGTACGCGGCGCGTGATGGGCGCCGGGTCGCGCCGATGCGCCGTACCGGTGTGATGTCCGTCATTCGAGACGTGACGCGCATCTCTTAGCGGTCACACGGCCCCTCACGGACGCTAAGGTCCGCAAAAGAGCAATGTGAACAGTGGTTGAGCGGTATGCGCCGACGCGCTCGGCGGTACGGCGCTTTCGCGGTTAGGGGAGTCGCACGTGGCAGGGAAGCTCGCCGTCATCGGCGCCGGTCTCATGGGATCCGGCATCGCCCAGGTATCGGCCCAGGCGGGCTGGGACGTCGTCCTGCGCGACGTCACCGACGAGGCCCTCGCCCGGGGCACCGGCGGCATCAAGGCGTCGTACGACAAGTTCGTGAGCAAGGGCAAGCTGAGCGCCGAGGACGCCGAGGCGGCGCTCGGGCGCATCACCACGACGACGGATCTGGACGCCGCCGCCGACGCCGACATCGTCGTCGAGGCCGTCTTCGAGAAGCTCGAGGTCAAGCACGACATCTTCCGTACGCTCGACAAGATCGTGCGGGACGACGCCGTGCTCGCGTCCAACACCTCCGCCATCCCGATCACCAAGATCGCGGCGGTCACCGAGCACCCCGAGCGGGTCGTCGGCGCGCACTTCTTCTCGCCCGTCCCGATGATGCAGCTGTGTGAGCTGGTGCGCGGCTACAAGACGAGTGACGAAACGCTCGCGAAGACCCGCGAGTTCGCCGAGTCCGTCGGCAAGACCTGCATCGTCGTCAACCGCGACGTGGCCGGTTTCGTGACGACCCGTCTCATCTCCGCCCTCGTCGTCGAGGCCGCGAAGCTGTACGAATCGGGCGTCGCCACCGCCGAGGACATCGACATCGCCTGCAAGCTCGGCTTCGGGCACGCGATGGGCCCGCTCGCCACCGCCGACCTCACGGGCGTCGACATCCTGCTGCACGCCACCGAGAACATCTACACGGAGTCCCAGGACGAGAAGTTCGCGCCGCCGGAGCTGATGCGCCGGATGGTGGACGCGGGTGACATCGGCCGCAAGAGCGGGCAGGGCTTCTACAAGCACGGCTGAACGCACGATCGAACGCGGGCCTGACGCGAAGTCACCCCTCGGGGTGATTTCGGTATCGGTTCGCTTACGGACGGCAACTTCTGGCGCCTCGCGCCAGTCAGTTGCAGTGACATACCCAGATCACCTGGATCACACGGACACCTCTCGTACTCAGGGGGAGCGCATATGCACATCAGGGGCGACCACGCCGAGCTGGTCGTCGGGGGGCGCCTCGACGTCCGCAGCGCGGCGGACGCCCGTACGGTCCTGCACACCGCCGTCGACGACGGCATCGGTGATCTGGTGCTCGACCTGTCCGGTCTGGACTCGTGGGACGCGACCGGTCTCGGCGTCATCATGGGCGCCCACCGGCGCGCCGGCCGCTGCGGCCGGCGCCTCGTCCTGCGGGGCGTGCCGACGCAGATGCAGCGCCTGCTGGTCGCGACGCGACTGCACCGGATCCTCGCCATCGAGGGCGGCATCGGCGTGGAGTCGCTGCCGCGCGTCTGAACTCCCGACGGCGAACGAGCGGCCCAGGGCCCCGGGGCCCACGGATGAATCGTTCATTCCAGTGGGAAGCGCGCACAATCCTCACGAGACTGTGATGTCTCGGGCGCCGCGGCACCCCGCGTGTTCGTAGATACTGTGCCAAGGTCTAGGGTTCGGTCGCCCGCGGTACGAACACCCGCCGCGCGGGCACCGGACCAGAAGCGACAGCGCAGTGTGCACAGGCCGGGAGGGGCAGCGGCACACCACGCTTTTGGGGGGCTTTGACCATGGACCCGATGAACCGGGGACCGGAAGATTTCGGCCAGGACCGGCACGGGGGCGACACACCCGGCCGCGGGGGCCGCTCGCGACCGCCGCGCGACCCGGTCGCACCCGACTTCGGCCAGCCCGCGCCCGCGCTCGCCCGCACGGTGCAGCTGGTCTCCGGGGACTTCCTGCTGACCGTCAACCCCGTCGACGGCAGCGAGATCGAACCCTGCCCGCCCGGCGAACGCCCGGGCCGGCCCGCCAAGCGCGCCGCCGCCGAGCGCGCCGAGCTGACGCGCGCGGCCCGCCCGCCGCTGCCGCCGGGCCCCGCGCTGCCCCGGCTCCCGCTCCTGGAGCGCCAGGAGGTCCGCGAGCGCCTCGTCCGGCTGCTCGCCCGCGGCCGCTCCGTACGCCTGACCGGACCCTCCGGCTCCGGCCGCACCGCGCTGCTCGACCAGCTCGCCGACGACTGCGTCGACCTCGCGCCCGACGGCGTCATCCGGCTCTCCGGCCACCGCCGCTCCGCCGGCGACCTCCTCCATGACCTCTTCCGCGCTGTCTACGACGCCCCGCTGCACCGCCCCGACCGCGCGCTCCTGCACGAACTCGTCCGCGGCATAGGCGCCGTCGTCCTCCTGGACGACCTCGAGTTCGGCGGCGCCGCGCTCGACGAGCTCCTCGACGCCACGCCCGAGTGCGCCTTCCTGCTCGCCGCCACGCCCGACGTCGCGGCCCCGTCCGCCGACGCCCCCGTCGAGGAGGTCCTCCTCGAAGGCCTGGGCCGCGCCGGCAGCCTGGAGCTCCTGGAGCGCGCCGTCGGCCGCGTGCTCACCGACGACGAGACCCAGTGGGCCGGCGACCTGTGGTTCGAGTCCGAGGGACTCCCGCTGCGCTTCGCCCAGGCCGGAGCCCTGCTCCGCCAGCGCGACCGACTGCGCACCGCATCGAGCGCCTTCGACGACCTCAGCGTCTTCGACGGCCCCGCCGCGCCCGGTGACGCGGCGCCGGACGCGCCCGTCGACGGCGCGGGCGGATCCGACGTGCCGCTGCCCTCGCTCGCCGAGGGCGCCGCGCCCGCCGCGCTGCTCGCCTCCCGGCTGAGCGCCTCGGCCCGCGACACCCTCCGCTTCGCCGTCCTGCTCGGCGGCGAGATCCCGCACCAGGCGCACCTGCCCGCGCTCGTCGGCGACACGCACGCCGACGCCGCCCTCGCCGAGCTCGTCTCCAGCGCGCTCGTCACCTCCGTCGGCGGCCACTACCGGCTCGCGTCCGGCGTCCGCACCCAGCTGGAGGGCGTGGGTTACGGCGACGACAGCGCCGAGCGCGCCCGCACCGCCGCCCTGCACTACGCCTGGTGGGCCGGTCACCCCTCCGTCGGGCCCGAGCGGGTCGCCGCCGAGAGCGACGCTGTCCTGGCCGCGCTCGGCGCCCTGCTGCCCCACACGGCCCCGCCCGCCGAGGGCGAGACCAGCCCGGCCGTGGAGCTGGCCCGCGCCGCCGCGCCCGCGTTCGCCGCCGGGCTCGCCTGGAGTGCCTGGGAGCGCGCCCTGCGTGCCGGTCAGGAGGCGACCCGGCTGGCCGGGGACATCCCCGAAGAGGCCTACTTCCACCACGAGTTGGGCATCCTCGCGCTGCTCGGCGGCCAGCTCGACCGGGCCCGCGCCGAGCTGGAGGCCTCCATCGCGCTGCGCGGTGCCCTCGCCGACAAGCGCGGCACCATAGCGGGCCGGCGCGCGCTGGCCCTCGTCGCGGACCGCTCCGGCGAGGTGCTTCCCGGGGGGCGCACCGCCGCGGGCGAGGAGGTCCCCGACGCGATGCGCGAGGAGTCCGCCTCGCCGCCCGGCGGCATCCCCGCGGCCTCCGCCCTCTACGCCGCCCCGCCGCCGCGCGAGCCGGAGACGCTGGTGTCCCGGCAGGCCGCCGTGCCGCCCGCGCCCGTCGTCGACGGTGGGCGGGCGCCCGCCCGCAAGTCCATCGTCAGCGGCACCCGGCGCAACCTCGTCGCGGCCGGCGCCGGAGCGCTGCTCGTCGCCGTGCTCGGCACCGTCGTCACGCTCGGCGCCACGTCCAGCAACGAGCCGCCCTCCGACAGTGTCGGCACCCGCCCGACGGCCTCCGTGGACGACGGCGAGGACGGGTCCGTCACGGATCCGGTGGATCCCGCCGCCACCGGGGACGGGTCTTCGGCGCGTCCCGACGCCACCGGCGCCTCCGGCTCGCCCACGCCCTCGGACTCGGCCAGTGGATCGCCCTCCGGGGAGCCGAGCGAGTCCGCGTCGTCGGACGCCCCCTCTTCGTCACCCACGAAGTCCCCGACGAAGAAGCCCACCACCAAGCCGCCGACGACCACGAGGCCGCCGACGACCAAGCCCCCCACGTCCTCGGCTCCGCCGACCACTCCGCCGCCCTCGTCCTCACCGCCGGCGACAGAGACCGGCGCCCCACCGGAGTCCGAATCGGCCCCCGGCGCTTCTGACTCCGGCTCGGCGGAGGCTTCGTAGGGGGGGGCGGGGTCGTATAGGGGTGCCACTCCGCCGTGTGGGCGCGGCTAGCCACGGGCGCGTCGGCGCCCTCGACTCTGCCGACCGCTGCCCCGCCCTCGCCCGGCGCGGTCGCTCCCGGCGCCTCTGACTCCGGTTCGGGGGAGGCTTCCTAGGCGGGCGGGGGCGTATCGAGGTGCGGCTCCGCCGTGTGGGCGCGGTCGGCCGCAGATGCGTCGGTGTTCTCAGCTCCGCTGACGCGCCTTCGTCCGGCGCCGTCCCTCCAGGCGCCTTCGGCTCCGGCTCGACGGAGGGGGCGAGGCCGTATCGGGGTGCGGCTCCGCCGCGTGCGCGCGGCCAGCCGCAGGCGCGTCGGTGTCCTCGGCTCCGCCGGCTCCTGAGCCGCCCTCGCCCGGCCCCGGCGACTCCGACTCCGGCTCTGCGGAAACCCCGTAGCGGGGGCTGTCGGCCATGACAAAAGCCGCAGACGCCTCCGCTCGGTACGTGAGCGGAAGCGCCTGCGGCGTTTGTCGTGCGTGTGGGGGGGGCTCAGAAGAGACGGAGCTTGTCGTCCTCGATGCCGCGCAGGGCGTTGTAGTCGAGGACGGCGCAGCCGATGCCGCGGTCGGTCGCGAGGACACGGGCCTGCGGCTTGATCTCCTGGGCGGCGAAGATGCCGCGGACGGGCGCCAGGTGCGGGTCCCGGTTCAAGAGCTCCAGGTAGCGCGTGAGTTGCTCGACGCCGTCGATCTCACCACGCCGCTTGATCTCGACCGCCACGGTCTGCCCGTCGGCGTCCCGGCAGAGGATGTCGACCGGCCCGATCGCCGTCATGTACTCGCGCCGGATCAGCGAGTAGCCCTCGCCGAGCGTCTCGATACGGTCGGCGAGCAGCTCCTGGAGATGCGCTTCCACGCCGTCCTTGATGAGACCCGGGTCCACACCCAGCTCGTGCGAGGAGTCGTGGAGGATCTCCTCCATCGTGATGATCAGTTTCTCGCCCGCTTTGTTGATGACGGTCCACGTGCCCTCGTCGTCGCCGCTGCCCTCCTTCAGGGTGCACGGCGGGGACATCCAGTTGAGGGGCTTGTAGGCCCGGTCGTCCGCGTGGATGGAGACACTGCCGTCCGCCTTCACGAGGATCAGGCGGGGTGCCGACGGGAGATGGGCGGTGAGCCGGCCCGCGTAGTCCACGGAGCAGCGGGCGATGACAAGACGCATGGTCGGCAACGCTACTCGACCCGGACCGGTCCGCGCACTTCGCCCGGGGACGCCCCCTGCGCCCCCTCACGGTCCACCCCTTTTGTTCCGGTAGCCGCCTGTTCGGCAATGGCCGGTTGTGTACGAACCGTACGCGCTACGCCCTGTTGTCGTCCGGTTGCGTTGCTTACCGTAGAAGCAGGAGGTCGCGACGCGTGCACGCTGCGTGTTCGCGATGCTGTGCGTGCGTGCCGCGGTCTCCTGGCCTGTCCGTCAACCCCCGCCATCCCGCGGGGGTGCGAGAGGAGAACCCATGTCGCTCGACGTCTCACCGGCCCTGTTGGAACAGGCCGAGCGAGGCGAGGTCGACGAAGCCGACTTCGTCGACTGCGTCCGGACCTCCCTGCCTTACGCCTGGGAGATGATCAGCTCCCTGGTGGCCCAGCTGAAGGTCGACGGCGGCCCCTTCGCCGACAACCAGACGCCGCCGCCGGACGAGCAGGCACGTGGCCAGCTGCTGCGTGCGCTCGCGAGCGACGCGATACGCGGCGCCCTGCAGCGGCACTTCGGGGTGCGGCTCGCGTTCCAGAACTGCCACCGGGTCGCGGTCTTCCCGCAGGACCCCGGGGTGGACGAGACGCTGGCCCGCTTCACCTCGGCCCGCAACCAGCTGCTCAACCAGTCGCCCGAGCTGCGCGACTGCTGACCGCCGGGGCCGACTTCTGTTTGCCGCCCCGTACCCGGGAGGTGCATCTGTACCGGGCGGCAAGCACCACCGCCGTACGGGCCTGCCCCGAGCCGCTTCCTGCCCGACCCGAGTGACCATCCGGCCGGTCAGTCGAGCTGCACCAGCACCTCGGCTCCCAGGCGTCGTACATTCTCCTCCGTCGCCGCGAGATCGCCGGATCCCTCGACCAGCAGCGCGAAGCGCGAGATGCCCGTCCGCTCGGACGCGGCGGCCAGCCGGTCCGCGCACAGCTGCGGCGTGCCCACGGGGTGCAGCCCGCACAGCAACTCCGTGTACGCGTGCGGGTCCCGCATCGCGCGCGCCCGCCCGTCCACCGTCACATGCGCGTCCAGGCCTTGTTTCAGCCAACCCGGCATCGCCTTCAGGAGCGTCTCCACGGCCTCCCGGCGGGTGTCACCGACCTGGGCGACACCGGCCGCCACATGAGGCGCCATGAGGATCTCCTCGGCGTCGCGGCCGGCCTCCCGGGCACAGCGCCGCCACAGGGCGACCATCTCCGCCTTGTCCTCGTCCCCGATGTGCATGCCGAGCAGCATCGGCAGGCCCCGCTCGGCCGCGAGCCGCACCGTCTTCGGCGAGGTGCAGGCCACCACGACCTCGGGCCCGGCGGGCGCCGTCCCCTCGATCGCCTCCGAGGGGCGTGGCACGACGGCGACCTCGCGGAAGTCGAACCGCTCGCTCCCGCCCGCCACATGGGACTCGCTCAGCCAGCGCAGCAGCAGGTCGAGGGACTCGGGGAAGCCCGACTCGTATGCCGCGAGGCCGCTGCCGAACACCTCCAGGTCCACCCACGGCCCACCCCGCCCGACGCCCAGCGAGAAGCGCCCGCCGGAGGTCAGGTGCAGCAGCGCCGCCTGCTCGCCCAGGGCCACCGGATGGACCGTCGGCAGCACGCTCACGGCGGTGCCGACGCGCAGCGTCCGGGTGCGGCCGAGCAGCAGCGCGGCCAGCGTGATCGCCGACGGACACGTCCCGTACGGCACGAAGTGGTGCTCCGCGAGCCACACGGAGTCCAGGCCCGCCTCCTCGGCGACCTCGGCCGACCGCACCGCCCGGTGCAGCGCCTCCCCCTGCCCCTGGCCCGGGAACTGCGCGGCCAGTACAAACGTTCCTACGCGCATCGCACTCCTGCCTTCCTTCGTGCCGACGCGGGCACTCCCCCTAAGGGCAATAACGGGTGGCAAGTGCCAAGGACACGGCTGGGCATGAAGATTGGCGGATTTTCCCAAGATCCCCTCGAACGGGCCCCGGCCGTGACGAGGGTGACGACCGTCGGGTACCCGCGCCGCGCCGGGCTACGCTGGACGGGACCCCTGCCCCTTGGGTCCGGCCCGGACCCCGCACCCGTGAGGTGAGCCGTGTCCCCGCGTCGCAACCGCCCCAAGATCGGCGGCCCGTCCGGCAGCAGCGAGGACGAGGGGAGGCGGTACGGCGGGTTCCAGTCCACCGAGAGCTGGCAGGGCGAGGAGTGGAGCGTGCGGCACGTCGCGGGCGCCAGCGCCGCCGGCAAGACGTACCGCTGCCCCGGCTGCGACCAGGAGATCGCCTCGGGCGTCGCGCACGTCGTGGCCTGGCCCGAGTACGGGGGAGTGGACGACCGGCGGCACTGGCACAAGGCGTGCTGGAACGCGAAGGACCGACGCACCACGAAGGTGCAGCGGTCCCGTAACGCGCCCCGTCACTGAGGGCGCAAGCCGGTTACACGTCCCGGCTGTTGAGCGAGAGGAACGCGCCGCCGAGCGCGATGCCCGTCACCACGAGCATGAACCACAGCGGGTCCCAGCCGGTCGGGCCGCTGCCGCCGGCGACCGAGTCGCCGTAGAGCACCACGAGCTGGCTGGGCACCGAGTACTCGAGCAGCGCCTGCTGCACGTCCTTGAGCGACTGGGCGAACATGAACATCGCGAGGACCAGCGGCAGCAGCACCAGACCGATCATGATCGTGATCGCGCCCGCCGAGTGCCGCACCAGCGTGCCGACGGCGAGGCCGAGCAGACCGAGCAGCGCCACGAACAGGCCCACGCCGACGGTCGCCTTGAACCACGCGGAGCCGCTCGGCGAGTCCGAGCCGACGATGCCCACCTGGAGTGCGCCGACCAGCGCCGCGACCACCGTCGTCAGCGTGAAGACCAGCGCGAAGAACACGATCGCCTTCGCGGCCAGCACCCGGCTGCGGCTGGAGCAGGCCGTCATCGTCGTACGGATCATGCCCGTGCCGTACTCCGACGCGATGGTCAGCACGCCCAGCGTGATCACGCAGATCGTGCCGAGCAGCACGCCGAAGAAGCCGAGACCGAGCACGTCGTCCGCGCCGGTGTCCACGCTGTCGGAGGCCGCGACGACGGCCGCGGAGCCGAGACCGAGGCCGACCATCAGCAGGATCATCACGCCGAGCGTCCACATCGTGGAGCGCACCGAGCGGATCTTCGTCCACTCCGAGAGCAGCGCGTCGCCGAGATGCGCGCGGCGCACCGGGATCGGCGAGGCGTACGAGGCACCGGCCAGCTGCCAGTCGGGCGTCGCCTGGGGCTGCTGCGGGGCGGCGTAGGGCTGGGGCGGCGTGCTCATCGGGCGTCCTTGTCCATGGTCGGGGCGGCGGCGGGCGGCGCCGCGGGCGGCTGGGGCAGCGGCTGCGCGTGCGCCTGCGCGGGAGCCGCGTACGGGTTCTGCTGCGCGGGCTGCTGCTGCGGGGCCTGCTCCTGGGGCGGCGGCGGGGCGTACCAGCCGGGCTGGCCCTGGCCCGCGACCGGCATCTGCTGCGGCGCCATCACGCCCGGCTGCGGCGGCTGCTGCAGCCCGGCCCGCTGGTCCACCGTGGAGCGGTAGTCGACGGCGCCCTGCGTCATCCGCATGTACGCCTCCTCCAGCGAGGCCTGGTGCGGCGACAGCTCCCACAGCCGGACGTCCGACTCGTGCGCCAGGTCGCTGATCCGCGGCAGCGGGAGCCCGGTCACCCGCAGCGCCCCGTCCTGCTCGGGCAGCACCTGCCCGCCGGCCTCGGTCAGCGCGGCGGACAGCTTCTCGCGCTGCTGCGGCTCGGTGTCGGGGGTGCGGACCCGGGCGAAGCCCGCCGAGTTGTGCGCGATGAAGTCCCGCACGCTCATGTCGGCGAGCAGCTGCCCGCGCCCGATGACGATCAGGTGCTCGGCGGTCAGCGCCATCTCGCTCATCAGGTGCGAGGAGACGAAGACCGTACGGCCCTCCGCGGCGAGCGACTTCATCAGGTTCCTCACCCAGAGGATGCCCTCGGGGTCCAGGCCGTTGACCGGCTCGTCGAAGAGCAGCACCTGCGGGTCGCCGAGCAGCGCGGCCGCGATGCCGAGCCGCTGGCCCATGCCGAGAGAGAACCCCTTGGAGCGCCGCCTGGCGACGTCCTGAAGACCGACGACCCCGAGCACCTCGTCGACCCGGCGGGCCGGGATGCCGGCGAGCTGTGCCAGGCACAGCAGGTGGTTCCGCGCCGCCCGGCCGCCGTGCATCGCCTTCGCGTCGAGCAGCGCGCCGACCTGGCGCGGCGCGTTCGGCAGCCGGTTGTACGGGTAGCCGCCGATCGTCACCTGACCCGAGGTGGGCTGGTCAAGGCCCAGGATCATGCGCATCGTCGTCGACTTGCCCGACCCGTTGGGTCCGAGGAAGCCCGTGACGGTTCCCGGCCGCACCTGGAAGGAAAGGTTGTACACGGCCGTCTTCGCGCCGTAGCGCTTCGTCAGGCCGACTGCCTCGATCATTCTCCGCACCCATCGGAAGTTCTGAACGGTTCGACAAGGTTCAGGACGTCGGGGCACACGCCCCCGTAAGGGTTAGGAGGGTAGTCGAGAGCTGACGGTTCCAGCCAAGAGAAAGTAAAGGCCTGGCTCAGCCCTGCGGCGGCAGCGATCCGCCCAGCGGCGGCAGCTCGTCGTACAGGCGCGGACGCGGAGCGTCGTCGAGGTACGTCAGGAACTCGGTCTGCGGCAGCACCCAGCCCTCCTCACCGAAGACCCGCGTCCCGTGCTCGCGCACCGCCGTGTCTGCCCCGGCCGTCGCCACCCAGCTCTCCGCGTCGGGCCCGAGCAGCTCCGCGAGGCGGGGCGAGTCCTTCAGGAGCGCCGCGAGCAGTTCGGCCTGGTCGCCGCCGCCCGGCCGCGGTCGCCCGGTCAGCGGGTCGGCGAGCACCCCGTGGGCGCTGAAGTAGATGTACGCGCCGCCGAGCCGCTCCCCGGACGGCATCGTCATCTCGAACGAGTCGCCCGGCAGTATCGCCCGCCGGTAGTCGGGGAACTCGGTGTCGTCGACCGCCTTGAGCTGTGTCGCGTCCAGCCAGGTCACCACCAGCTGCGTCGTCGCCTCCCGGTCCACGTACGGGGTGCCCGCGACATAGCCGGCCGGGCTGATGTGCCCCGAGCAGCCGACCGCCACACCTCGCACCTCCACCGGCACCATCGGCACCTGCGCCGGGATGCCGAGCCGGGTCAGCTTGTACGTGACCTGGCCGGGGGAGGCGTTCGAGCCGACGGCGATCACCGGGTGGCGGCGGCCCGTGACGGCCTGCCCGCGGTCGACGAGGGCCTCGTCGAGCCGGCGCTGCGCCGCGGCCTCTCGGGCGCGCTCCTCCACGAACCACTCGCCGAGCCGCAGGGGCCGTACGTCGAGCTCGAGCAGTTCGTCGCCGGTGAGCAGGGAGGGGGCGGTGATGGGCCGCCCCGGGTAGAGCAGGGGCTCCTGGGCGGGTACCCCGTCCAGTCCGAGCGCCGCCAGGCTTCGGTCCTCAGTCCTCACGATGACGCCCTTCGGGATGGTCAGGGGGTGCGGGGACAGCTTTCCACGGGAACAGGTACCCGCGCGGGGCCTTCCGTGCGCCTGCTCGGGCCGACGGATCGCCCGGCACCGGGCGGAAGGTTCGGTTCCGGCCCTAGAATTTCCCTCAAGTTGCTGTGTGGCATGGGGAGTTGGGGTGATGAGGGGTTGGCGGCGCGGGCGGCGGAACCATCCCCGGTACCGGACGTCCGTTCGCGGGTGGATCTCCGGGCGGTCGGTCGTCTCGCTGATCCTGATGACCCTGGCCGGACTGAGCGGCCTGGCCGCCGTCATCGCGGTGCTGTGGACGCTCACCGAGCACTCCTCGCGCTCGATGGCCGAACGGTTCGGGGACCAGGAGGCGCTGCTCGACCTCGGCCTCTCCGCGCTGCGGGCCTGCGTCGGCACGGACTCCCTGAGCCCCGAGCCGCGCTCCACGGCCCATCAGATCCTGGCCACGGTCGCCTCCGTGACCGGGGCGCTCGCCCCGGCCGTGCTCCTCGGCTTCGTCCTGATCAAGATCTTCGCCATGCGCCCCTTCGTCTGGCGGCGCAGGGCCTCCGTCTCGCACGCCTGGACCGCCGACTTCCCCGGCTACTCCCGCGACCACGCGCGCAGCGAGGACGCGGTCATCGCGGTCCGCTTCTACAACCGCTTCGACAACCTCTCCGTCGTCGACCTGCACGCCCGCGCCCATCTGCGGTACCTGGAGCGCTCGCCCCACGACGGCAGCCTCGTCATCTACAAGAAGTGGCTGAAGGTCCTCGACGAGAAGGGCGAGCCGGCCGATGAGCGCTCGTGGCTCGCCGTGGAGCGCGGGGCGCCGTTCACCGTGTGGATACCGGTCGACGCCCCGGTGACCGCGCTGCCGTTCACCCGCATCCAGGGCAAGGACCTGTCGAGCTCCACCGGTGTGGAGTTGATGGTGCGGCTCACGGCGCGCACGGTCGGGCTGGGCACGGAGGTCGCGGACGAGCGCTGGTTCAAGGTCGGGCCCGAGGACTTCGAGCTGGGCCGCTTCGTGCCGCTGGAGCCCGAGACCGGTCGCGACGTGTGGCAGTGGTCGGGCTGGCGGGGCTTCGACGCGCTGCTGCCTCCGGAACCCCCCCGGCCCCCGACCCCGAGCCGGACGTCAGGCGTCCCGCTTCTTGAGCAGGAGGTAGCCCGCGAGGAGGGCCGCTGCCACCCAGGCGACCAGGATCGCCAGGCCCGCCCAGGGGCCGTAGGGGGCGTCGTCCTGGGGGATCACCTGCATGATCTTCTGGCCCGCCTGGTCGGGGAAGTACTGGCCGACCTTCCTCGTCGCGGAGACGCCGCCGAGGATCGGGGAGACCAGGAACAGGAACGGCATCAGGATGCCGAGCGACAGCATGGGGGAGCGGAGCATCGTGGCGACGCCCATCGAGAACATGCCCATCAGCGTCATGTAGAGGGCCGCGCCGAGCACGGCGCGCAGTACGTTCGGCTCGCCCAGGTCCGTGCTGTGGTCACCGAGCATCGCCTGGCCGAGCAAGAACGCGGCGAAGCTCGTGATCAGCGAGACGACGAGCGCGAGCAGCGTCGCGACCGCCACCTTGGCGAACAGGAAGGTGCCGCGCTGCGGGACGGCGGCCAGCGAGGTGCGGATCATGCCGCTGCTGTACTCGCTCGCCACGACGAGGACGCCGAAGACCACCATCGCCAGCTGGCCGAGCGTCAGGCCCGCGAAGGACACGAAGGTGGGGTCGAAGGTGAGCCGGTCCTTGGCGGACATGTTGGAGAACTCGTTGTTCGACAGGGCGCTGATCAGCATGCCGAGGCCGACCGACACGATCACCGCGAGGCTGAGCGTGAGGGCCGTCGAGTTGACTGACTTGATCTTGGTCCACTCGGACCTGAGGACCTGGGACGCGGCCATGTCAGGCCCCCTTCCGGTCGGTGCCCCGCTGCCAGGAGTCGCCCCAGCCGCCGGGCTGCGGGCCGGGCTGCGCGGGCTGGGCCTCGGCGGGTCCCGAGGCGTCCTCCGGTGACAGGTGCCCGGTGGCGTCCGAGTGCGCGTGGTACTCGACGGACTCGGCCGTGAGCCGCATGAACGCCTCCTCCAGGGACGCCTGCTGCGGGCTCAGCTCGTGCAGCGTCAGATGATGGCTCGCGGCCAGCTCGCCGAGCTCCTCGGGCGCGTGCCCGTCCACCTCCAGCGTGCCGCCCCCGGCCTCGACGACGGTGACCCCGGACTCGTGCAGCACGTCGAGCAACCGCTCGCGCTGCGGGGAGCGCAGACGTACGTACGAGCGTGAGTTCTGCCGGATGAACTCGGCCATGGAGGTGTCGGCGAGGAGCCGGCCCTGGCCGATGACCACGAGGTGGTCGGCCGTCAGCGCCATCTCGCTCATCAGGTGCGAGGAGACGAACACGGTGCGGCCGGCCGCCGCGAGGGACTTCATCAGGTTCCGGATCCAGTGGATGCCCTCGGGGTCGAGCCCGTTGACCGGCTCGTCGAACATCAGGATCTTCGGGTCGCCGAGCAGCGCCGCCGCGATGCCGAGCCGCTGGCCCATGCCGAGCGAGAACCCCTTGGCCTTCTTCTTCGCCACCGAGGTGAGGCCGACCGTCTCCAGTACCTCGCCGACGCGTCCGCGCGGAATGCCGTTGGACTGCGCCAGACACAGGAGGTGGTTGTAGGCGCTGCGACCGCCGTGCATCGCCTTGGCGTCCAGCAGGGCGCCGATGGCGGTGAGCGGGTCCTTCAGCTGGGCGTAGCGCCTGCCGTCGATGCGGACGGTGCCGGCCGTCGGGTTGTCCAGGCCCAGCATCATGCGCATGGTGGTGGACTTGCCCGCGCCGTTCGGTCCGAGGAAGCCGGTCACGATGCCGGGTCTGACGGTGAAGGTCAGACGGTCCACGGCGGTCTTGTCCCCGTACCGCTTGGTCAGCCCCTCGAGCTCGATCATGCGACCACGCTAAAACGCCCAAAAGCCCCCCGCCACCTCGATGGCGGCGGGGGGCTTCACGGGGTGATGCGAACTACCGGGACTGCTGCGCCGGAACCCCACGCGAGATGGGCTCGTCCTCGACGGGCGCACCCGCGGCGGCCACAGCGGCGCCCGTGAGCGTCGCCAGCATCTCGCGCACGTTCGTCAGCTGCGCGTTGATCGAGTCGCGGCGGTTGGTCAGCGCGGCCAGCTCCCGCTCCGATTCCGAGCGGATCCGGTCGGCCTTGGCGTTCGCGTCGGCCACGATGTCCTCGGCCTGGCGCTGGGCCGTCTCCACCGTCTGGCGGGCGCGGCGCTCGGCGTCCGTACGCAGCTTCTCCGCCTCCAGGCGGAGCTGCTCGGCACGGTGCTCGATCTCGGCGAGGCGCTTCTCGGCCTTGGCCTGACGGGAGGCCAGGTCGCGCTCGGACTGCTCGCGGCGCTTGGCCAGGTTCGTCTCGAAGTCCGCGGCGGCCTGGGCGGCCTTGGCGCGGGTCTCCTCGAAGAGGGCGTCCGCCTCCTCGCGCTTGGACTGCGCGTCCTTCTGCGCCTCGGTGCGCAGCGCGGACGCCTCGCCCTTGGCTTTCTCGACGATCCGAACGCCCTCGTCCTCCGCCTTGGACTTGCGCTCGGCGGCGAACGACTCCGCATCGTTGCGCACCTGCTGGGCCGCCGACTCGGCGAGCTCGCGGTGCTGCTCGGCGGCCCGGCGGGCCTCCTCGCGCAGGTCCTTGGCCTCCTCCTCGGCAAGGCGGAGGATCTTCTCGACGCGGGCGCCGAGGCCGGCGTACGACGGCTCCGCGTCGGTCACCTGCGCCTGGGCGTTCTGCGTCTCGAGGTGGAGCTCCTCGATGCGCTTTTCCAGAGCAGTGATGCGGGCAAGAGCGCTGTCACGGTCGGAGACGAGCTTGGAAATGCGTTCGTCCACCTGCGCGCGGTCGTACCCACGCCGCACAAGCTCGAAGCCGTAGGGGGAAGTGTCGCTCATGGGGTTCCTGTCAAATGAGACCGGTGTGAGGTGATAGAGGGAATCCTAGGGGTCGAAGCGGCGTGTCATCGAGCAGATGCCCGTTTGATCTGGAGAATGACACCCCTTTTGGGTGGCGTACCGGCGGACGGCTTGCGAGAACGAGGGCCAAAGGTCCTTGTCATGCATGACAGTTGGCCCTCTGGCTAGCCCTCCGAGCCCTTGCCACTCGAACGTGTGGCCCCGGCCGCCGCGCCCGCCTTGACGCCACCGTCCTTGCCCGAGCCGGACGGCGCCTCAAAACTCTCCAACGCTTCGAGCACGTCCTGGACACGCGAAATCTCGGCATTGATGTCCTCGCGGCGCCGGACCAGCACGTCCAGCTCGCGCTGACCCTTTTCGATCATGGAAGCGGCCTCGGTCTCCGCATCGCTCCTGATCTTTTCCGCCTCGCGCGTGAGCTCGGCCTTTTTCGTCTCGGCTTCCTTGAGCAGGCCCTCGGCCTTCTTCACGGCCGCGATTCGGACCTTGCCGGCCTCCGAATTCGCGTCGTTCAGCAGGTCCTTGGCCTTGGCCTGAGCCTCCGACAACTGCTCCTCGGCGGCCTTGACCAGGGCGTCGCACCGCTCGCCCGCGTTCTTCATCGCCTCCGCCGACTCGCGGCGGGCCCGGTCGTGCAGCTCCTCGATCTCCGAGGTGATGCGGTCGCGCAGCTCCTCGGCCCGCTCCCGGATCTGCGTCGCGTCCCGGCGCGCGCCGACGAGCAGCTCGTCCGCGTCCGTACGGGCCTTCTCCACCAGCGAGTTGCCCTCGATCGTGGCCTCGGAGACCAGCCGCTCCGCCTCGTTGCGCGCCGCGCCCACCATCGTGTCCGCCTGCGCCTCGGCCTCGGCCGTCCGCTTCTGCGCCGCCTCCTGCGCCTCACGGGTCAGCTTGTCGGCCTCGGCCGCGGACTCCGTGATGAGCTTGTCGACCTGCTCCGCCGCCTCGGTGCGCCGCTTGCCCGCGTCCTTGCGGGCCTCGTCGAGCGTGCGCTCGGCCTCCTCGCGGGCCGCCGTCGTGAGGCGCTCCGCCTCCGCCGCCGCGTCCGCCTTGACCCGCTCGGCCTCGGTACGGATCCGCTCGGCGTGCTGCTGCGCGGAGCCGACCGTCTCGGCGGCCTCGGCCCGCAGCCGCTCCGCGTCCCCGGTCGCGTCCGCGATCAGCTTCTCCGCCTTGGCCACGGCCTCGGTACGGACCCGCTCGGCCTCGTCCCGCGTCTCCCGCGTCAACTGCTCGGCCGCCGCCGTCGATTCGGCGGTCAGCCGCTCGGCCTCCGCCGTGGCGTCGCCGACCAGCGTCTCGGCGCGGGCCGTGGACTCGGCGCGGACGCGCTCCGCCTCCGCGTTCGTCTCCGTCGTCAGGCGCTCCGCCTCGGCGCGCGCCTCCGTGATGAGGGAGTCCGCCTGCGTGGCCGCGTCGGACCGGATCCGGTTGGCGTCCTCGCGGGCCTCGGCGCGGGTGCGCGAGGCGTCCTGGTCGGCGGACGCCCGCAGGTCCGAGACCTCCGTACGGACCCGCTGGGCGTGCTCCGAGGCATCCGTACGGAGCCGCTCGGCCTCCTCCAGCGCCTCCGAGACGGTGTGCTCCGCGAGGGACTTGGCGGCGTCCGCCTCCGCGGTGGCCTCGGCCCGCGTCCGGTTCGCGTCCTCGGTGGCGCGCTCGCGCTCCGCGTACGCGTCCGCCCGGACCCGGTCGGCCTCCTCCTGCGCCTCCTGGCGCGTGCGCTCCGCGGCGTGCTCCGCCGCCGAACGCAGCCCGGCGATCTCCTCCTGCGCCTGCTCCTGGAGACCCGCCACCGAGTCCCGCACCTGCTGGGCGGTCTGCTCGGCGGCCGAGACCAGCTCGGTCGCGCGGGTGTCCGCCTCCTCGACGAGCCGGGTCGCCTCGGTCTGCGCCTCCTCGACGCGGGCCCGCGCCACCGCGAGCAGTTCCTCGCTCTGCTCGCGGGCGCGCTCGCGCTCGTGGTCGGCCTCCTCGCGGGCGCTGCCGAGCGTCTCCTCGGCCTCGCGCCGGCGCCGGGCCGCCTCCTCCTGGGCGGCGGCCAGCGTCTCGGCGGCCTCCGTGGCGAGCCGCTCGGCGGCCGTACGCGCCTCGGAGCGCACCCGGTCGGCCGTCTCCTGCGCCTCCGTCTTGAGCCGCTCCGCCTCCGCGCCGGCCTCGGACCGCAGCCGGACCGCGACGGTCTCCGCCTCGGCACGGCTCGCGGCGGCGTCCGCCGCCGCCTCCGTGCGCAGCCGCTCGGCCTCCGTCTCGGCCTGGGCCTGGAGCACCCGGACCCGCTCGGCGGCCTCGGCGCGCAGCCGGTCCGCCTCGTCGGACGCCTCGCGCCGCAGCCGCTCGGACTCGGCGCGCGCGTCCGTCAGCGTCGTCTCCGACGCCGTCAGCCGCTCCTCGGCCTCCGTGTGCAGGCGGGTCAGCTCGCGGGCCGCCTCCTCCTGCCGCGCCTCCAGGGCGCGCTCGGTCTCGTCCTTGAGGGACTGCGCGGCGCGCTCGGCCTCCGCGCGGGTCTCCTCGGCCCGCTCCTCGGCCTCCGCGCGGTGCCGCTCGGCCTCGGCGCGGGTGCGCTCGAGCGTCTCCTCGGCCTGCTTGCGCAGGGAGGTGGCCCGCTCGATCGCCTCGGCGCGGACCCGCTCGCTCTCGGTCGTCGCCGCCGACCGCAGTTCGTCCGCGTCGGCCTTCGCCTTGGCGAGCAGCTCCTCGGCGGTCCTGGCCGCCTCCTCGATCTGCTGGACGGCCTCGCGGCGGGCCTCGGCCCGGATCCGCTCGCCCTCCTCGACGGCCTCGGCCCGCAGCTGCTCGGCCTCGCCGCGCAGCCGGCGCGCCTCCTCCTGCAGCTCGACGGTCTTGGCCCGGTACTCCTCGGTGTCGTCCTTGGCGGCGCCCTTGAGCTGCTCGGCCAGGTCGTGCGCCTCGGCGCGCAGCCGGTCGGCCTCCGCCTCGGCCTCCGAGCGGATCCGCTCGGCCTCCTCGGCGGCGCCCCGGGTCGTCGACTGGGCTTCCTCGGACGCCTTGTTCAGCACGTCCTCGGCGGTGCGGGCGGCCTTCGCGAGCTCGCCCGCGGTCTCCTCCGCGGTGACCGTACGGGCCTTCTCCTTGGCCTCCGCGATCAGCTTCTCGGCCTCGGCGCGGGCGTCGGCGACGGCCTGCTCGGCCTCCGCCTTGGTCGCCTCGGCGTCCTTGGTGGCCTCCTGGACCAGGCGGGCGACCTGCTCCTTCGCGGTCCGGGTGCGTTGCTCGTTGGTCGACTCGGCGCTCGCGAGCTGCTTGGCGGCGGCGTCCTTGGCCTCGCCGAGCACCTTCTCGGCCTCGGCGCGGGCCTCCCGCAGAGCCGTTTCCGCTTCGGACATGCGCTGCTCGGCGGCCCGGCTCAGCTCGCCGGCCTGGCGCCGCGCGGCGTCCGACTCGGCGGTCGTCGACGAACGCAGCTGCTCCGCGTGGTCGGTGGCCTCCTGGGCCTGCGTCGACGCCGCGTTCAGCAGGCGCTCGGCGTCCTGGCGGGCGCGGGCCAGCAGGGCCTGCGCCTCGGAGCGGGCCGACGCGGCCTCGGCGGTCAGCCGCTCACGGGCCTCGGCGGCGACCCGCTCGGCCTCCGCGCGGGCGGCGGCCAGCGCCTGGTCGGCCTCGGCACGCGACTCGTCGAGCAGCCGGCGGGCCTGCGCCTCGGTGCGGGCCCGCAACTGCTCGGCCCACTGCACGTTCTCGTTGACGTGGTTCTCGACCGTGCGGCGGCGCTCGGCCAGCTCCTGGTCCAGCTGCTGGCGCCGGTTGACCGCCTCGGTGTGCAGCTCGGCCTGGAGCCGCGACTGCTGCTCGGCGTGCTCCTGCAGGATCCGCTGCGTCTGCGCGCGGGCCTCCCGCAGCTCGCGCTCGGCGTCGGAGCGCAGCTGGTCGGCCTGGATCTGGGCATTACGGAGGAGCTGCTCGGCCTGATAGCCGATGTCCGCCCCGTCGTAGGCAGGCCGGGTCGCGAGGCTGCGGCGCGCCTCGTGCAGCTTGGCGCGCAGCACCTCCACCTGATAGCCGAGGTCCTCGGCGTGCTGGACGGCCTTCTCCCGCTCGGTCTCGAGGCGCTTCATCTCGGCCTCGAACCGCGAGAGATGGTCGGTCTCAGCCGGCCGCCGGCTGTCCTGGCTCTCGTAGCCCCGCACTGCGCGGTCCCATCCGTCCCCTGGTCGCAAGTTCTTCCTTACGAGCCCCGTCCATACGCCGAACGGGGCCCCCGGGGAATGGTGTCAGATCGAACAGGGCGGCGCTGTCGGACCTCGGCTCTGGCTGCCCGACCACTCCGACCACGTCCCCCGATACCCGGACCCCGGCCCACGACTGTCCTGTTGCGTGCGACAGCCGCCCCCCAACCCTACCGGCCCGAGTATGTGGAGGTCAGTGCTCCGCCGACTCCTGCGGTGCGGCGGTGACGAGTTCGGTCAGAACGCCGTGGCAGTCCTTGGGGTGCAGGAACGTGATCCGCGAGCCCATGGAGCCGATCCGCGGCTCGTCGTAGAGCACCCGCACGCCCTTGCCGCGGATGGCCTCGGAGTCCCCGTCGACGTCCGCGGTGCCGAAGGCGATGTGGTGCACGCCCTCGCCGTTCTTGGCCAGCCACTTGCCCACCGCGGAGTCCTCCCGGGTCGGCTCCAGGAGCTGCAGGTAGGAGGCGCCGCCGTCGTCGGTGGCGTTGATCTTGAGCATGGCCTCGCGCACGCCCTGCTCCTCGTTGACCTCGGAGTGGAACACCTCGAAGCCGTACGTGGCACGGTAGAACTCAACAGTCTTGTCGAGGTCGAAACAGGCGATCCCGATGTGGTCGATTCGCGTCAGCATGCTCCCAGTGCAGCGCGCCCCACGGTGGTCACGCAACGTGCGCGCGATCACACCGTCGCTCCGATGACGTGCGGGGTACCGCTCAGTACATTCGAGTAAACCCTCGTTCACTCCTCATATCCAAGGGGCCGTGCCTCATGTCTGGAACGACCGGTACCACCTCAGTGATCGTCGCGGGCGCGCGGACGCCCATGGGCCGACTGCTCGGCTCGCTCAAGTCCTTCTCGGGAGCCGACCTCGGCGGCTTCGCGATCAAGGCCGCCCTCGACCGTGCGGGGATCGGTGGCGACCAGGTGCAGTACGTGATCATGGGTCAGGTGCTCCAGGCGGGCGCCGGCCAGATCCCGGCCCGCCAGGCCGCCGTCAAGGGCGGCATCCCCATGAACGTGCCGGCGCTGACCATCAACAAGGTCTGCCTCTCCGGCCTCGACGCCATCGCGCTCGCCGACCAGCTCATTCGCGCCGGCGAATTCGACATCGTGGTCGCGGGCGGCCAGGAGTCGATGACCAACGCCCCGCACGTGCTGCCCAAGTCCCGCGAGGGCTACAAGTACGGCGCCGTGCAGATGCTCGACGCCATGGCCCACGACGGCCTGACGGACTCCTTCGAGAACATCCCGATGGGCGAGTCCACCGAGAAGCACAACACCCGCCTCGGCATCGGCCGCGCCGAGCAGGACGAGATCGCGGCGCTGTCCCACCAGCGCGCCGCCGCCGCCCAGAAGAACGGCCTGTTCGAGGCCGAGATCACCCCCGTCGAGATCCCGCAGCGCAAGGGCGACGCGGTCGTCTTCAGCAAGGACGAGGGCATCCGCGCCGAGACGACGGTCGAGTCGCTGGGCAAGCTGCGCCCCGCGTTCGCCAAGGACGGCACGATCACGGCCGGCACCTCCTCGCAGATCTCGGACGGCGCCGCCGCCGTGGTCGTGATGAGCAAGGCCAAGGCCGAGGAGCTGGGCCTGGAGTGGATCGCGGAGATCGGCGCGCACGGCAACGTGGCGGGCCCGGACAACTCCCTCCAGTCCCAGCCGTCGAACGCGATCCAGCACGCCCTCAAGAAGGAGGGCCTGGCCGCCGAGGACCTCGACCTCATCGAGATCAACGAGGCGTTCGCGGCCGTCGCGGTCCAGTCGATGAAGGACCTCGGCGTGTCCACGGAAAAGGTGAACGTCAACGGCGGCGCCATCGCCCTCGGTCACCCGATCGGGATGTCCGGCGCCCGTGTCGTGCTGCACCTCGCCCTCGAGCTCAAGCGGCGCGGCGGCGGTGTCGGCGCGGCGGCGCTGTGCGGTGGCGGCGGTCAGGGTGACGCGCTCATCGTGCGGGTACCCAAGGCCTGACCGACGGGTGCGGGAGGGGTGACCGAGGAGTGATCCCCTCCGCCCCCTTTCGCAGTTTGCTGTACGGGACCGAGTGAACGGAGCTGTGATGCAGGACGTCCCCACGCTGGTCGCCCAGGCGAGGGAGGGCAGGCCGCGGGCCGTGGCCCGGCTGATCTCCCTGGTGGAGGGGGCGTCCCCACAGCTCCGTGAGGTCATGGCCGCGCTGGCCCCGTTGACGGGGAACGCGTACGTGGTCGGCCTCACGGGTTCCCCCGGTGTCGGCAAGTCGACCTCCACGTCGGCGCTCGTGAGCGCGTACCGGCGGGCCGGGAAGCGGGTCGGCGTCCTGGCCGTCGACCCGTCCTCCCCGTTCAGCGGGGGCGCGCTGCTCGGCGACCGGGTCCGGATGTCGGAGCACGCCTCCGACCCCGGGGTCTACATCCGCTCGATGGCCACGCGCGGCCATCTGGGTGGTCTCGCCTGGGCGGCGCCGCAGGCCATCCGGGTGCTCGACGCGGCCGGCTGCGACGTGGTCCTCGTCGAGACGGTCGGGGTCGGCCAGTCCGAGGTGGAGATCGCCTCGCAGGCCGACACGAGCGTGGTGCTGCTGGCGCCGGGGATGGGCGACGGCATCCAGGCGGCCAAGGCCGGAATCCTGGAGATCGGCGACGTCTACGTCGTCAACAAGGCGGACCGTGACGGGGCCGACGCCACGGCCCGGGAGCTGAACCACATGCTGGGGCTCGGAGAGTCCCGGGGACCGGGGGACTGGCGTCCGCCCATCGTGAAGACCGTCGCCGCGCGCGGCGAGGGCATCGACGAGGTCGTCGAGGCGCTCGAGAAGCACCGGGCGTGGATGGAGGAGCGCGGGGTCCTCCAGGAGCGGAGGGTGGCCCGCGCCGCCCACGAGGTCGAGTCCATCGCCGTGACGGCCCTGCGCGAACGCATCGGCGACCTCTCGGGCGACCAGCACGTGGGCGCCCTCGCGGAACGCATCGTGGCCGGCACCCTGGACCCCTACCGAGCCGCCGACGAACTGATCGCGGGCCTGACCCAGACCTGAGCGGTCCCGCAGAGCCGGGCGGTGCGAGCCCCGCAGGGGCGCGGGGAGCTGCGGGCCCGGCCACGACGGCGCGGCACGGGAGGCGGGCTGCCGGCCGGTCGAGGCTGTGCGTGATGCGTTCGGGCCTCAGGCGCCGCCTGCTCCCACCCGCCCACCTCCTCCGGGGGCGTCGGCCCTGCGCCAGAGCGAACGGCTCCCCGCGGAGCCGGGCGGTGCGGGGTGGGGTGAGCGCCGTGAGGGGCGCGGGGGGCTGCGGGCCCGGCTGCGACGGCGCGGCACGGGAGGTGGGCTGCCGGCCGGTCGAGGCTGTGCGTGATGCGTTCGGGCCTCAGGCGCCGCCTGCTCCCACCCGCCCACCTCCTCCGCGGGCGTCGGCCCTGTGCCAGAGCGAACGGCTCCCCGCGGAGCCGGGCGGTGCGGGGTGGGGTGAGCGCCGTGAGGGGCGCGGGGGGCTGCGGGCCCGGCTGCGACGGCGCGGTA
>NZ_JBVHMU010000024.1:59700-76584 GCF_055558275.1 Streptomyces sp. NPDC025806
CGGTACTCGGCGATGATCCTCCGTCCCGACGGCGGCGCTGGGTGGCGAGGCCGATCGCTCCGCGCGCCCGGCGCCGGGTGCCGCCCCAGGCGGGTCAGTCGTCGAGGGACGGGGTCACCGTGACCGTGTTCAGCGGGACCCGCCAGTCCCGCTCCGCGCCGTTCGACCCCGTCGTCTCGACCTCCCACACCCGGTCGTCCAGGTCCACCGACGTGACCTTCCCCTT
Organism: Streptomyces sp. NPDC025806; assembly: GCF_055558275.1. Lineage (NCBI taxonomy): Bacteria > Bacillati > Actinomycetota > Actinomycetes > Kitasatosporales > Streptomycetaceae > Streptomyces > Streptomyces sp. NPDC025806. Next base: position 59,927 of record NZ_JBVHMU010000024.1, read on the forward strand.
CGTGGAGGCGGCCCGCACCGCGTCCACCGCCGACGTCGACGCGTCGCCGAGGACCGAGGACACCCGCTCCGCCGAGTCGTCGTCATCGTCACCGTCGTCGTCCCGCTCCACGTGCGAGCCGAGCACCTTGCCCGTGGCGGGGTCGACCTCGACGTGGTGCCACTTGTTCCCCGAGCCGATGACATCGACGTCCCAGACGAGGCGGCCGTCGTCGGAGTCCAGCTCGGCGCCCGTGGCGGTCCCGGACGTGTGGCGCAGCGCCGCCGCGATCGCGTCCTCGGCGCTCAGCTTCGTCTTCGTGTTCGCCTTCGTGGGAGCGGCCTCGTCGCGGTCGTCGTCGTCCCGGTCGGCATGCGAGGCCGACGCCGACGTGGACGTACGGTCGTCGTCGTCCTCCCCGGCGAAGGCGACCGTCGTGGCGGTGCCCGCGCCGAGCACCACGGCGGCGGCGACGGCGGAGAGAGCGAGGGTACGGCGCTTCATGAGAACTCCCGTTCCAAGGGTTCGGTGGGCCGGTTCGGTTCGACGGGGACCACGCTGCCCGACCGATGCTGAAGCCCCGCTGAAGGACCCTGAAGACTCCTTCAGGTTCGACCTGCCACCCTGAGCCCCATGCGCCTGTTGATCGTGGAGGACGAGAAACGCCTCGCCCTGTCGCTGGCGGCGGGGCTCACCGCCGAGGGCTACGCCGTGGACGTCGTCCACGACGGCATCGAGGGCCTGCACCGCGCGAGCGAGGGGACGTACGACCTGGTCGTCCTCGACATCATGCTGCCCGGCATGAACGGCTACCGCGTCTGCGCGACCCTGCGCGCCGCCGGCCACGACGTCCCGATCCTGATGCTCACGGCGAAGGACGGCGAGTACGACGAGGCGGAGGGCCTGGACACGGGCGCGGACGACTATCTGACGAAGCCGTTCTCCTACGTCGTGCTCGTCGCCCGCGTGAAGGCCCTGCTCCGCCGCCGAGGCCGCACCGGCAGCGCGAACCCCGTGCACACCATCGGCCCGTACGCGGTGGACACGGGCGCCCGCAGGGTCACGTCCACCCGGGACGGCGGCACCGAAGTCCCGCTCACGGCCAAGGAGTTCGCCGTGCTGGAACAGCTCGTGCTGCGCCGCGGCGAGGTCGTGTCGAAGAGCGGGATCCTGGAGCACGTCTGGGACTTCGCGTACGAGGGCGACCCGAACATCGTCGAGGTGTACGTCAGCGCCCTGCGCCGCAAGCTCGGCGCGGACCTCATCCGCACGGTGCGCGGCGCCGGCTACCGCCTGGAGGCCCCCCGATGAGCCGCCGCCTCGGCTCCGTACGGGCGCGGGCCACCCTCGCCGCGACCCTCGTCGTCGCGGTGGCCCTGGTCGCGGCCGGTACGTCCCTGGTCCTCGCCCTGCGCAGCAGTCTCACCGGTGAGGCGGACCGGGTGGCGGACTCCGCGGCCCGCCGGGTCGCGACCACTCTCGTCACCCAGCGGGCGACGGACGCGATCGACCTGGACGACGGCGACGCGCCGGTCCAGGTGGTCGACGACGACGGCCGGCTGCTCGCCGCGACCGAGGATCTGGAGCGCGTCACCGGCACCGCGACGGAGCAGGTCCGCCCGGCCGAGGGAGCCCCGGCGGGCGGCGGCCGGGACGACGACGAGGACGACAGCGCGTCCATTCGCCCCGAGGTCTCCGACGACACCCGCTACACCGACGGCAGGGCGACGATCGACGGCGACACGGCCGACTACCGCTTCGCCGCCGTGGAGGTCGACGACACCCCGCGCGGCGACCTCACGGTGTACGCAGGCGCGCCCCTCGCCGCGGAGCGCAGCGCGGTGACGACGGCGTCGACGGCGATGCTGATCGGCTTCCCGGTGCTGCTCGTGGTCGTCGCCGGGGTGACCTGGCTGGTGACGCGGCGGGCGCTGCGCCCGGTCGAGGGCATCCGCGCCGAGATGGCCGCGATCACCGCCTCCCGCGACCTGGGCCGCCGCGTCCCGGTCCCGGACACGCACGACGAGGTGGCCCGCCTGGCCCGGACGACGAACGAGACACTGGCCGCGCTGGCCGACTCGGTGGAGCGCCAGCGCCGGTTCGTGGCGGACGCCTCGCACGAGCTGCGCAGCCCGATCGCCTCGCTGCGCACCCAGCTCGAAGTGGGCGCGGCACACCCGGAGTTGCTCGATGTGCCGGGCGCGGTCGAGGACACCGTACGCCTCCAGGAGCTGGCCGCGGATCTGCTGCTGCTGGCCCGGCTCGACGCGGGGGAGCGGCCGGGCGGCACGGCCGTGGACCTGGCCGCGCTGGTGCGCGAGGAGCTGTCCCAGCGGGTCGGGGACCGGGTGCCGGTGGAGGCGGCGACGCGGGGCGAGGCCCGGGTGACGGGTTCGCGGGGCCAGTTGGCCCGGGTCGTGGCGAACCTGGTCGACAACGCGCAGCGGCACGCCCGGACGAGGGTGCGGGTCACGGTGGAGGGCGGCGGCGCGGGCCGGCCTGCGCGCCTGCTGGTCGCGGACGACGGCGACGGGGTGCCGGAGGCGGAGCGGGAGCGGGTCTTCGAGCGGTTCGTACGGCTCGACGACGCCCGGTCCCGTGACGGTGGCGGGGCGGGTCTGGGCCTCGCCATCGCCCGGGACGTGGCCGAGCGGCACGGGGGCACCCTGACGGTGCGCACCGCGCCCGAGGGCGGCGCGCTGTTCGAACTCACGCTGCCCGGAAGAGAGACCGGAAGAGAAACCGGAGGGCAAAGCTGACGGGCCGGGCGCTTGACGGAGAAGGTCGGCGGTCCTCCGTGCGCTGCCCGGCCGCGCCGTCCGGCTCGCTCAGGGTTTGCCGCGCTGCGAACGCAAGTGTTCGGCGATCGGGCCGAGCGCCTTGCGCAGCCCCGCCAGATCCTCGCCCGGCACGAGGTCGATGAAGTGCCGGCGCACGGACGCCACGTGGTGCGGGGCGACCTGGCGCATGGTCTCCAGACCGTGATCGGTCAGCACGGTGAAGAGCCCGCGCCGGTCGGAGGCGCAGTTCTCCCGGCGGACCAGGCCCGCGTTCTCCATCCGGGTGATCTGGTGCGAGAGGCGGCTCTTGGACTGCAGGGTGGCGGCCGCGAGGTCGCTCATCCGCATCCGCTGGTCTTCCGCCTCCGAGAGGTTGACCAGGATCTCGTAGTCGTTCATCGTCAGGCCGAACGGCTGGAGGTCTCGTTCCAGCTGATAGTTCAGCAGCCTGTTGACCTCCAGGTGGGTGCGCCAGGCGCACTGTTCCTCGTCGGTCAGCCACGGCGTGGCCGTCTGGGTCTCCATGTGATCGAGTCTACCTAAAAAGTTGAAAGGCGAACGAATCTGGGACTTGTGACGCCGCCCACCCCGGTGTGCACCAGTCGTCCCCCCGATGGGTTCACGCGTTCGACGTCACACTCCGCAGATTACCGCTCACAGCCCGAAGCGACGCTGGAGGTCGCCGAGCTGTCCGGGAAGGCGCGGTACGGATGGCTGACCTGTGGAGCCTGTGTGTCCGCCCGGCGCGCCGCCTGGAACACCGGCCTGGTGAGGTACGTCACCCGTCGCCTGTTCGGGCATCAACGACTCGCTGGACTGCAACAACACCGTGCCGGCCCCCACGAACTCGAACTGGTGCTCCTCGCCGGAGACCCCGCCGATCCCCGTCATCGCACGTAGACCGCCGATCACGCCCGTCAGATAACCGTGGTCGTAGTGGTGGCACGGTGACGGGCAGTCGGCCCAGCCGACGAGCGCCTGCGGATCCACCCGGATCGGCGGCTCCATGAAGACGACGGGGCCGTTGGAGGCCGCCACGAATTTGCCGGTGCCAATGAGCGTCAGGAAACCCGGCACGATCGATTGCTTCAGTGCCAGAGTTGGCTGAAAAGCAAGCAGGTTGCCCGCCCGGATGGTCAGATTCCCGTCATCCAGGTCGTAGGAGTTCACATCGAAGGCCCGGTCGGCGAGCAGCATCTTGCCGCTGCCCTCCGCCACCACCCAGTCGCTCGCGTGCAGCGGGGAGTGGAACGAGGTGCGCACGAGCCGGTCGAGGCGGCCGTGCCCGATCCCGTTGAAGTCGATGCTCCCGTAGTAGGCGATCATCTTCCCCTTCTGCAGGAACCACCGACCGCTGCCGCCCTGGCCGCCGCCCTTCAGTTCCACGCAGAAGGTGTACGCGTTCACGTTGTCGTCCGCCGGCAGGGTCGCCGGGTCGAACACCGCGGGTCCACTCGTCACAGCTTCTCCTCCGAGGCCTGCACGTACACCGCGCCGCTGCCGCTCAGCTCCAGCTGGAACGCCTCGCCGCTGCCGCGCCCCACCATGTCCCGCCAGCCGAGCGCCGTCGACAGCCTGTTGCGCACGTCCCCGTGGTGGGCGACGTACGCCTGCGGGTCGACATGCACCTCGCGGCCCGGGGTGATCGGCACCTCGACGACCCCGCCGTGCGCCATGACGGCCACCGCGCCGTGCCCCTGGAGCGTCGTCGTGAACAGGCCCTGGCCGCTGACCTGCCCCCGCACCATGCCCATCACGCCGCCCTGCGAGCCGAGGAACATCGTGCCCTGGCGCAGCGCCCCGTCGAACGCGAGCAGCCGGTCCGCCTCCACGTAGAGGGTGTCGCCCGTCAGCTCGATGATCTGGATGTGGTGTCCGCCGTGCCCGAACAGGACCGTGCCGCTGCCCTCGACCGTCATCAGCGGCGCCGCCTCACCGGCTATCCGACGCCCGATCATCGACATCAGCCCGCCCTGCCCGCTCTGCACGTTGGGCGTGAAGGACACGTCCCCCTTGTACGCGAGCATCGCGCCGCGCTGGCTGTAGAGGCGCTGCCCCGGCAGGACCGTCGCCTCGATCATCTTCGAGTTGATCTCACGGAAGGCCATGTCACACATCCCCCGCGATCGTGTTCCGCTCGCTGGGCTGGACGTAGACGAGCCCGTCGCCCTCGAAGCAGATCTGGAAGGCCTCGCCGCCTCCCTCTCCCAGGAACGTACGGAAGGTGACGCCCGACTGGAACGACTGACTCAGGTTCCCCTGGTGGGCGACGTACGCGCCCGGGTCCACGGTCAGCGGGTACTGGCGGCTGACGCGCAGCACCACGGCCGGGCCGTCGCTCATGATCGCCGCCTGGCCGTGGCCCTCGACGGTCGTCGTGAACAGCCCGTTGCCCTGCGAGGCGCCGCGCAGGCCCGTGAAGCTCGTGCCGGTGCGCAGGCCCGCGTCCGTGCACAGCAGATTGCTCGACTCGACGTAGAGCTTGTCCCCGCGCAGGTCCACCAGATTGATCTCGCTCGCCCGGTCCGCGAACCAGCAGGTGCCCTGCCCCTTCACCTCCATCACCGTCAGCTGCTCGCCCGTGATGCGCCGGGTCACCATCCCCCGGATCCCCTCGCCACCCCCGCTCAGCTTCTTGAAGGCCATCCGGCCGTCGTACGCGACCATCGACCCGTTCTTCGCTCTGACGCTGTCGCCCGTCATGTCGACGGCCAGCATCTTGCTGCCCTGGAGTCGGAACGTTGCCACGGGGTCGACGGTATCGGGACCGGGGAGCCCGCCGACAGGGCACGGGGGAGGCGGTGCCACAATGGAAACGCTTGTGCGCACGTTCACAAGATCGTCATGTCCTGACAAAGAACTTCTGCCGAAGGTGCCCCGTGGACATCAAGACCGCCTCCGCCCTCCGACGCCTCCGCCTGGTCTCCGGACCGGAGGCCGTCTCCTTCCTCCTGCTCCTCGTGTGCTCCGTGCTCAAGCGCACGACGGACTTCAACGCGGTGCCGGTCATGGGCGCGGTGCACGGCATCCTCTTCGTCCTCTACGTCATCTTCTGGCTGGACGCCTGGAACCGCACGAAGTGGAGCTTCGGCACCGCCGCGCTCTACTTCGTCCTCTCCGTCCTGCCCACCGGCGGCTTCTTCGCCGAGCGCAAGCTCAAGCGCGAGGCCGAGAGCGCGGTCATCGCCTCCCGCGCCCGCAAGGAAGGCGTGGTCAACGCATGATCGTCGCCTTCTCCGTGACCCCGCTCGGGGTCGGCGAGGACGTGGGGGAGTACGTCGCCGACGCCGTCCGCGTCGTCCGCGAGTCCGGACTGCCGAACCGCACCGACGCGATGTTCACCTCGATCGAGGGCGAGTCCTGGGACGAGGTCATGGACGTCGTCAAGCGCGCCGTCGCCGCCGTCGAGGAGCGCGCCCCGCGCGTCTCGCTCGTCCTCAAGGCCGACATCCGACCCGGCGTCACCGACGGTCTGACGTCGAAGGTCGACACCGTCGAGCGACACCTCACCGCCGGCTAGTCCCGAGCCGACACGCCGTCAGGCGGCGCGGGCCAAACCGCCCGCGCCGCTCAACTCCCCTGCTTGGCCCTACCACTCACTCGTCCGCCCCCTTCTGGTTCGACACGCCCGTAGATGTCCCTTTTGGTGAGGGTATCGATACGGCCGAACACCAGATCCTGGAGGGCGCTGTGCGGCCTGAGGGCTACGACTACGACACCTACAGCCGGCTCGCCGGACCGCTGACCCAGCCGTCCGGCCGGGGCCGCTACCGGGTCCAGTACGCATCTCTGCTCTCGCGCGAGCCCCGCCGAATACGCGCCGTCCTGCTGATGACCCTGGCGCCGGTGCTCACCGGAGTCCTCCTCGTCTACCTCGTCTGGCCCAGCCACTGGGTCGAGCGCGAGGGCGGCGACAGCTGGCTCGTCGGACTCGACATCGTGATGCTCGTGTCCATCGGGCTCATCGAGCTGTTCATGGTCGTCAACGTCATATCCATCGCCCACGCGACGATGGTCGCCCGGGACCCCGTGCCGGTGGTCCCCGAACCGGGCACCCGGGTCGCGTTCCTCACCACGTACGTCCCCGGCAAGGAACCCCTCGCGATGGTGCGCGCCACCCTCGAAGGGGCGGTCCGGATCCGGCACGACGGACCCTTCGACGTCTGGCTCCTCGACGAGGGCGACGACCCCGCCGCCAAGGCCCTGTGCGCCGAGCTCGGCGTCCGCCACTTCACCCGCCACGGTGTACCGGAGTGGAACCGGGAGAAGGGCCCGCACAAGACCCGCACGAAGCACGGCAACTACAACGCCTGGCTCGCGATGCACGGCGGCGGCTACGAGTTCTTCGCGTCCGTCGACACCGACCACGTGCCGCACCCCGAGTTCCTCGAACGCACGATGGGCTACTTCCGCGACCCGGACATCGCCTTCGTCGTCGGCCCCCAGGTGTACGGCAACTACACCTCCCCGGTCACCAAGGCCGCCGAGTCCCAGCAGTTCCTCTTCCACGCGCTGATCCAGCGGGCCGGCAACCGCTACCGCGCCCCCATGTTCGTCGGCACGAACAACGTCGTCCGGATCAGCGCCCTGCGCCAGATCGGCGGCCTCGTCGACTCGATCACCGAGGACATGGCCACCGGCTTCGAGATCCACCGCCACCGCAACCCGCTCACCCGGGCCCACTGGCGCTCCGTCTACACCCCCGACGTGCTCGCCGTCGGCGAGGGCCCCGCCTCCTGGACGGACTTCTTCACCCAGCAGATGCGCTGGTCGCGCGGCACCTACGAGACGCTGTTCAAGCAGTACTGGAAGGCGCCGTTCTCGATGCCCCCGGGCCGCCTCTTCTCGTACACGATGATGCTCGTCTACTACCCCATGACGGCCGTCAACTGGCTGCTCGGTGTGCTCAGTTGCGTGCTGTTCCTCTGGTTCGGGGCCTCCGGCACCGAGGTGTCCGCGTCCGTGTGGCTCATGCTCTACAGCGACGCCGCCGCGCTCCAGATCGGCCTCTACCTGTGGAACCGGCGGCACAACGTCTCGCCGCACGAACCCACCGGCTCCGGCGGACTCGCCGGCATGGCGATGTCGGCCATCTCCGCGCCCATCTACCTGAAGTCGCTCGGCGCGGCCCTGCTGCGCCGCCCCAGCCGCTTCGTGGTCACCCCCAAGGGCGGCGACGCCAGCCCCGACCGGCCGCTGACCTTCCGCATCCACCTGGCCTGGGCCGGTGTCCTCGCCGCGTCCCTCGCGGCGTCCGTCGTCCTCGACCACACCCACGCGGCCATGCGCACCTGGGCGGTCCTCGCCCTGTGCATCGCGCTCGCCCCGGCCGTCGTCTGGGCCGTCACCGAGCGCCGGCGCCGCCCGGCGGCCGCGCCCGTCGCCGAGCCCGAACCGGAGCCGGCCCTCGCCGTCGCCTCCGGCATGTCCAGCCCGAGCACAGGAGGGAACTGATCCATGGCCTACCGGCCTTCCCCGCGCATGAAGAAGAGCGTCCTGACGGCGAGCGCGGTCGCCCTCCTCGTCGGACTCAACGCACCGGCCGCCTGGACCTTCGCCTCCGAGCAGTACTACGACTGGAAGATCGCGCAGCCCGAGTACCAGGCGCAGTACGGCTCCTGGAGCCAGGTCTCGATCCCGAAGGAGTACCGCACCAACGCCATCCACGCGGCGCTCCTGCACACCGGCAAGGTCCTGATCGTCGCCGGCTCGGGCAACGAGCAGAAGAAGTTCGACGCGGGGTCCTTCGACACCGTGCTGTGGGACCCGAGGGCGAACACCTTCAAGAAGATCCCCACCCCCGTCGACTTCTTCTGCGGCGGCCACGCCCAACTGCCCTCCGGCAAGCTCCTGGTGGCCGGCGGCACCGCCCGCTACGAGCAGCTCGACGGCGAGGTCACCAAGGCCGGCGGCGGCATGCGCGTCAAGAACGAGAGCCCCGACAAGGAGATGGTCCTCAAGAAGGGCACGAAGTTCCGCTCGCCGTCGGGCGTCGAGTACGTCTCCCAGTTCGACGTCACCGTCCCCAAGGCCCAGCGCAAGCAGCAGATCACGTACAACCGCCGGGGCGTCATGCAGCCCTGGAAGACCACGGTCAAGGCGAGCGAGGCCCGCGTCTTCGTGCAGGCCGCCCACAAGGGCAAGCAGTACGAGACGAAGAAGCAGGCCCAGTACGAGATCGAGGGACTCGACGGCAAGGACGCCGACAACGTCTACGGGATCTCCGAGAAGATCACCATGGACAAGGAGGACTTCCAGGGGATCAGGGAGGCCTACGAGTTCGACCCCGTCGCCGAGAAGTACGTACCGGTCGACCCGATGGAGAAGGCCCGCTGGTACCCGACGCTGGTCGGCCTGGAGGACGGCCGGGTGCTCGCGGTGTCCGGGCTCGACGACGTCGGCGTCATCGACCCCGGCGACAACGAGATCTACGACCCCGAGACCAAGAAGTGGTCGATGGGCCCCAAGCGGTACTTCCCGACGTACCCGGCGCTCTTCCTCACCAAGGGCGGCAAGCTCTTCTATCCAGCGTCCAACGCCGGGTACGGGCCGGCGACCAAGGGCCGGCAGCCGGGTCTGTGGGACCTGAAGACCAACACGTTCGAGAAGGTGCCGGGCCTCGTCGACCAGGACGAGACGGAGACTTCGGCGTCGCTGCTGCTGCCGCCGGCGCAGGACCAGAAGGTGATGGTGCTCGGCGGCGGAGGCGTCGGCGAGTCCAAGCGGGCGACGGCGCGCACCTCGGTGGTGGACCTCAAGGAGAAGAACCCGTCCTTCAAGACGGGACCCGACCTCCCGCAGGGCACCCGCTACCTGAACAGCGTGATCATGCCGGACGACACCGTGTTCACCACGAACGGCTCCTCCGACTACCGCGGGCGCAGCGCCAGCAACATCCTCGCGGCGCAGTTCTACGACCCGAAGGACAACGCCTTCCACGAGGCCGCGTCGCCCAAGGTCGGCCGCAACTACCACTCGGAGGCGCTGCTGCTGCCCGACGGCCGGGTGGCCACCTTCGGCTCCGACCCGCTCTTCGACGACCAGCAGAACACCAAGCTGGGCCACTTCGAGCAGCGCATGGAGATCTTCACGCCGCCCGCGCTGCACCGGGCCGCCGGAAAGCGGCCGGTTCTCGGCAAGGGGCCCGAGGAACTGCCGGACAGTCACCGGGCGACGTTCGCCACGGACCAGGCCGACCGCATCGTGAAGGCGCGTCTCATGCGCCCGTCCGCCGTGACCCACACGACGGACGTGGAGCAGCGCTCGATCGAACTCGGCGTGAAGAAGGGGAAGGGCGCAGTCACCGTCGACGTCCCGAAGGACCCGACGCTGGTGCCGCCGGGCTGGTACATGCTCTTCGTGTCGGACGCCGACGGTGTGTCGTCCGAGGCGAAGTGGATCAAGGTCGGCTCGGACGACTAGCGGTTCCCGCGCGGTACGGGGGAGTGGTGGGCGTCAGGACTTCGCGCCGCGGGCCAGGCCCAGCGCGTAGTCGGCCCACCACTTTCCCGCGGGCGGGCCGCTCCGGCAGGTCCCGTCCGACTCGCCGGGCCGCTTGACCCACAGGAAGGCGTCGACCAGCGGATCACCCGTGTTCGTGGTCGGCGCCTTGCCGAGCGCGCGGCCGGGCGGATTGCACCACGCCTCCGCCTGGCCGTCGCCGTAGGGCCCCGCGCCGTTGCGGCTCGTGTCCACGACGAAGTGCGCGCCGCCCAGCCGCTGCGACAGCTGCCGTCCGTACGCCGTACTGGCCGCGTCCGTCTGGAAGTTGGAGACGTTGAGGGCGAAGCCGTCGGCCCGGTCGACACCGGCCCGGCGCAGCGGCTCCACCAGTTTCGACGCGTCCGGGATCCACGCCGGGTTCCCCGCGTCGAGGTACACCTTCGTGTTCGGCTGCTTCTTCAGCCGGTCGATCGCGCCGGAGATCAGCTGGTAGCGCTCCTCCTGGTACTCGGCGGGGGTGCAGCCGTCGACGATGTGGCCGAGCGCGTCCGGTTCGAGGACGACGAGGGCCTTCGCGTCGCCGATGCCCGTCGCGAACGCGTCGATCCACTGGTAGTAGAAGTCCGCGCTGTGCGCGCCGCCGGCCGAGTGCTGGCCGCAGTCCCGGTGCGGGATGTTGTAGGCGACCAGGACCAGGGTCTTGTCGGCCTTCTTCGCCTGCGTGCCCGCCTGGGCGATCGCCGGACGCGGATAGTCGCCGGGCACCCACATGCCCTGCGGGTGCGCGGAGATCCGCCGGATCGCCTCGGCGTCGGCGGTGCGCCCCTGCTTCTGCCAGGTCTCCGCCTGGAGGGCGGCGGAGGACTCGGGGTCGACCCAGAACGGGGAGTCGTCGGTGGCGCGGCCGGGGGCGGTGCGCCCGGCGGAGGTGGCGGCGCGGCCCTCGCGGCCGGCGTCGGCGCAGCCGGCGGCGAGGGTGGTCAGGAGGAGTGCGGCGGCGGCGAGCGCGAGGCCGCGGACCGGTGGACGGACGGACGGGACGGGCATCCTGCCCCCAGGTTCGGAGCGAGTGGTTCGGAGCGGGGTCGTACGAAGGCGGGGTCGTGCGGAGCGGGGTGGTGCGTGCCGCATGCTACGGAGAGAACCTGCCCAAACCTGTGCAATCGGGACGACAGCACCCGGAGTTCCGCCGATCAGGCCCGGCTCACGGCTCCTCCTGGCCGCCCGTCACCAGCGCGCCGCCCAGCGGTGTCCGCTCGTACAGGACCTGATGGCCCTGCCGGTGCGTGGTGAGCAGGCCGGCCGCGCGCAGCGCCGTCAGATGGGCCGACACGGAGGACGGGGCCAGGCCCAGGGTGTGGGCCAGCGCGCTCGTCGAGGTCGGGGCGCCGAGCGCGCTCAGCACGTCCGCGCGACGGCGGCCCAGGATCCCGGCGAGCGCCTCCGGAGCGGCACCGGACGGCTGCGTCCACAGGCCGCCGATCCCGCGCACCGGGTACACCACGGTGGGCTGCCACGGGGGCTCGAACCCGCTGATCACCTCGGGCCACGCGAACACACTCGGCATGAGGACCAGGCCCTGCCCGTCCAGGCTGCGGCGGTGGCTGCTCGCGCGGGCCGTGAGCGTCAGCGTCGCCGGGTCCCAGTCGATCCGCGGATGCAGCTCCGAGAGCAGCCCCTCCAGACCCACCCGCGCCAACCGCCCGGAGTGGTACGCGACATCCGCTTCGAGCAGCGCGCGCAGCCGGGGCCAGTCCGGCTCCACCAGCACCTGCCAGGCCCGCTCCAGGGTGTCCGCGAGCTCCTGCACCGCGCGCCCCGGATCGGCCAGCATCGCCCGCCCCTGCGGGGTCTCGGCGGCGCCCTTCGTGCAGGCCAGCGACAGCGCGAGGTCCTTGCGGGCCACGTCCGGCGCGGTCGCCCGCACCGCCGCGAGCTCCTCGTCGAACGTCGCCGCCGGCCCGATCGGCGGCGGCCCGAGAAAGTCCGGGGTGTGCCCGCGCCGCGGCATCAGCAGCCGCACCGCCGTCAGGTCGAGCCCCCGCGCGGCCTCGCGGATCCGCCGCAGCCAGGGCAGGTGATACCCGTGCCGGTCCGGCCGCCCCAGCGTGCGGATCGCGTCCTGCGTCTCCCACAACGGCGACACCGCGAACCGGCACCGCAGCAGATCGCTCTCCCCGAAATGCAGATACAACGCCACGCCCGCGCTCCTCCCCGATCCAACATTCGGCCCCAGCCGAAACACTACGACCGGCTCCGCCGCGGGGACAGGGTCGACTCATGACGCAGGACCAGCAGCAACAGCAGAACCCCGGCGCCGCCACGGACGAACCGGCCGCCGGTTACGGGCGGCTCTTCGGCGTCGCCGAGTTCCGGGCCGTGTTCGTCGCGCACGCCGCCTCCCTCTTCGGGGTCGTCGTCGCCGAGATCTCGCTCAGCGTGCTCGTGTACCGGCTCTCCGGGTCACCGCTGCTCAGCGCGCTCACCTTCGCCCTCGGGTTCCTGCCGTACGCGATCGGCGGGACCCTGCTCTCCGGGATCGCCGACCGGTACCCGCCGCGCCGGGTCCTCGTCGCCTGCGACCTGCTCTGCGCCGGCTGCGCGCTCCTGATGGCGCTGCCCGTCACCCCGGTCGCCGCGCTGCTCGCCCTGCGCTTCCTCATCGCGCTCGTCTCGCCCGTCTTCAACGGCACCCGCATGGCCACCCTCACCGACGTGCTCGGCGACGGCGACCTGTTCGTGCTCGGCCGCTCCCTGCTGCGGATCGTCTCGCAGAGCGCCGTCCTCGGCGGCCTCGCCCTCGGCGGCGTCCTGCTCACCGTCCTGCCCCCGCGCGGCGCCCTCGCCATCACCGTCGTCACGTTCCTGTGCTCGGCGGCGCTGCTGCGCCTCGGCACCCGCCGCAGGCCCGCCCGCACCCCCGAACCCCGCGCCCTGATCAGCCACTCCCTCGCCGGCGCCCGCCAGCTGTTCGCCCACCGCAGGCTGCGCGCCCTCGTCCTCCTGCTCTGGGTGCCGCCCCTCTTCTCCGTCGTTCCGGAGGTCCTCGCGGCGGCGTACGCGGACGACATCGGCGCCGGCACCTCCGCCGTCGGCCTCCTCATGTGCGCGATGGCCGTCGGCACGATCAGCGGCGAGCTCGTCGCCGGATCCGTCCTCTCGCCCGCCGCGCGCGCCCGGATCGCCCTCCCGCTGGCCTGCCTGACCCTGCTGCCGCTCGCCGGCTACGCGGCCACCCCCGGCCTCGCCGCGACGCTGCCCCTGCTGCTGCTCTCCGGGCTCGGCTTCGCGTACACGCTCGGCGTCGACCGCTGGTTCGTCGACGAACTCCCCGAGGAACTGCGGGGCCGCGCCATGACCGTGCACAACGCGGGCCTGATGACCGTCCAGGGCATCGGGGCGGCCCTCGCCGGAGTGGCCGCCGAGACCTTCGGGGTCGCCGCGGCGGTCACCGCGGCCGGTGTGCTCGGCACCGTCTGCTGCACCGCGCTGGCCTTCGAGGTGCGGGCGAGCGCGCGGACCGGGAGGTCAAAGGGCGAGACGGGGCTGACCACCATATGACCGGCCGGTATGGTCTGGGGCGTGCCGAAGCCGCTCAGTCTTGCCTTCGATCCGATCGCCCGCGCCGACGAACTCTGGGAACAACGCTGGGGTGCCGTGCCGTCCATGGCCGCGATCACCTCGATCATGCGCGCGCACCAGATCCTGCTCGGCGAGGTCGACTCCGTCGTCAAGCCGTACGGACTCACCTTCGCGCGCTACGAGGCACTGGTGCTGCTCACCTTCTCCAAGGCGGGCGAACTGCCGATGTCGAAGATCGGTGAGCGGCTCATGGTCCACCCCACCTCGGTGACGAACACCGTCGACCGTCTCGTGCGGTCCGGTCTCGTCGCCAAGCGCCCGAACCCCAACGACGGCCGCGGCACGCTGGCCACCATCACGGAGAAGGGCCGCGAGGTCGTCGAGGCGGCCACCCGCGACCTGATGGCCATGGACTTCGGCCTCGGCGTCTACGACGCGGAGGAGTGCGCCGAGATCTTCGCGATGCTCCGCCCGCTGCGGGTGGCGGCGAAGGATTTCGACGAGGCGTGACGGAGCCCACCGGGCCCGCCTCAAGATCTCGCAAAACGGACGGTTACGCTCGACGCATGAAGAAGAGCGTGCTGACCCGCTACCGCGTCATGGCCTTCGTGACCGGTGTCCTCCTCGTCCTGCTCTGCCTCGGCATGATCGCGAAGTACGCGTTCAAGACGGACGGGGCCGACGACATCACCAAGGTCATCGCCATCGCGCACGGCTGGCTCTACGTCGTCTACCTGATCTGCGCCTTCGACCTGGGCTCCAAGGCGAAGTGGCCGGTCGGCAAGCAGCTGTGGGTGCTGATCGCGGGCACCATCCCGACGGCCGCCTTCTTCGTGGAGCGCAAGGTCTCCGCCGAGCTGGAGGCCAAGGTCGCCGACGGCGGCCGGAAGCTCGCCGAGGCATAAGCCGAGGAGTCAACGGCACACCCCCCCGCCCGCACGAGCTGCGGGCGGTTTGCCATCGACATTTACTAGGACGTCCTAGTAAATTCGAAGGCATGGGAAGCATGGACGCTGACGCCATCGAGGAGGGCCGCCGTCGCTGGCAGGCCCGTTACGACGCCGCCCGGAAGCGGGACGCCGACTTCACCACGCTGTCCGGTGATCCGGTCGACCCGGTCTACGGGCCACGGCCCGGGGACACGTACGAGGGCTTCGAGCGGATCGGCTGGCCCGGCGAGTACCCGTTCACCCGCGGCCTGTACCCGACCGGCTACCGGGGCCGCACGTGGACGATCCGCCAGTTCGCCGGGTTCGGCAACGCGGAGCAGACCAACGAGCGCTACAAGATGATCCTCAAGGCCGGCGGCGGCGGTCTCTCCGTCGCCTTCGACATGCCCACGCTCATGGGCCGCGACTCCGACGACCCGCGTTCGCTCGGCGAGGTCGGCCACTGCGGCGTCGCCATCGACTCCGCCGCCGACATGGAGGTCCTCTTCAAGGACATCCCGCTCGGCGACGTCACCACCTCCATGACGATCAGCGGCCCCGCCGTCCCGGTCTTCTGCATGTACCTGGTCGCCGCCGAGCGCCAGGGCGTCGACCCGGCCGTGCTCAACGGCACGCTCCAGACCGACATCTTCAAGGAGTACATCGCGCAGAAGGAGTGGCTCTTCGAGCCCGAGCCCCATCTGCGCCTCATCGGCGACCTGATGGAGCACTGCGCCGCCTCCATCCCGGCGTACAAGCCGCTCTCGGTCTCCGGCTACCACATCCGCGAGGCCGGAGCCACGGCCGCGCAGGAGCTCGCCTACACCCTCGCCGACGGCTTCGGCTACGTGGAGCTCGGCCTCTCCCGCGGCCTCGACGTCGACGTCTTCGCCCCCGGCCTGTCCTTCTTCTTCGACGCGCACCTCGACTTCTTCGAGGAGATCGCCAAGTTCCGCGCCGCCCGCCGGATCTGGGCCCGCTGGATGAAGGAGGTCTACGGCGCCAAGACCGACAAGGCCCAGTGGCTGCGCTTCCACACCCAGACCGCCGGTGTCTCCCTCACCGCCCAGCAGCCGTACAACAACGTCGTACGCACCGCGGTCGAGGCCCTCTCCGCCGTCCTCGGCGGCACCAACTCCCTGCACACCAACGCCCTCGACGAGACCCTCGCGCTGCCCAGCGAGCAGGCCGCCGAGATCGCGCTGCGCACCCAGCAGGTGCTGATGGAGGAGACCGGCGTCGCCAACGTCGCCGACCCGCTGGGCGGTTCCTGGTACGTCGAGCAGCTCACCGACCGCATCGAGGCCGACGCCGAGAAGATCTTCGACCAGATCAAGGAGCGGGGCCTGCGGGCGCACCCCGACGGGCAGCACCCCATCGGTCCGATCACCTCGGGCATCCTGCGCGGCATCGAGGACGGCTGGTTCACCGGCGAGATCGCCGAGTCCGCCTTCCAGTACCAGCAGTCCCTGGAGAAGGGCGACAAGCGGGTCGTCGGCGTCAACGTCCACCACGGGTCCGTCACCGGGGATCTGGAGATCCTGCGGGTCAGCCACGAGGTGGAGCGCGAGCAGGTCCGCGAGCTCGCCGGCCGCAAGGGGGGCCGGGACGAGGCGAAGGTGCGGGTCGCTCTCGAGGCGATGGTCGCTGCCGCGCGGGACGGGTCGAACATGATCGCCCCGATGCTCGACGCGGTCCGCGCGGAGGCGACTCTGGGTGAGATCTGTGGCGTCCTGCGCGACGAGTGGGGCGTGTACGTGGAGCCCGCCGGCTTCTGAGTCCGTCTGCGGGCCCGGTGGGGGGGGGGGGGGGGGGGGGGGGGGGGGGGGGGGGGGGGGGGGGGGGGGGGGGGGGGGGGGGGGGGGGGGGGCGGGGGGGGGGGGGCGGGGGCGCCCCGGGGCGGGGGGGGGGGGGGCCCCCCCCCCACGACCGCCCACCGGGCCCA
>NZ_JBVHMU010000024.1:76594-97009 GCF_055558275.1 Streptomyces sp. NPDC025806
GGTGCGCACTTCGTGCGCTACCTCCAGGGGCCTTGCCATGTCGGGGAAATGCGACCCGAAGGGTCTGCATTTCAGGGGCGCGGGGAACTGCGCGACCAGCCCCCACCGGACCCGCAGTCGACAACGCGACAAGTCGGCCCGAGCCGCTAGTCGCCCGACGCCGCGCTCAGGCCGCCCAGCAGCAGCAAGGTGAACCGACGGACCCAGTCCGCGTCCACCGACTCCCCGCTCACCAGAGTGCGATGCACCACCGCCCCGGCGGCGACGTCGAAGATGAGGTCCGCAGAGCGCGCCGCCGACTCGGGATCGGGCGGCAGGGGAAGCTCCCCGCGCCGCTCCGCCCGGGCCCGCCCCTCAAGAACGAGCCGCTTCTGCCGGTCCACGATGGACGTCCGGATCCGCTCCCGCAGCGGAGCGTCCCGCGTGGACTCCGCGACCACCGCCATGAGCGCCGTCTTGGTCTCCGGCCGGTCCAGGATCGCCGCGAACTGGAGCACGACCGCTTCGATGTCCGCCGCGAGCGAGCCGAGATCGGGCAGTTCCAGCTCGTCGAAGAGGACCGCGACCGCGTCGACCACCAGCTCGTTCTTGCCGGCCCAGCGCCGGTACAGCGTCGTCTTGGCGACCCCGGCCCGCGTCGCCACGTCCCCGAGCGTCAGCTTGGACCAGCCGAGATCGACGAGCGCCGCGCGGGTCGCCTCCAGGATCGCCTCGTCCGCCGCGGCGGAACGGGGGCGGCCCTGGCGGCCCGGCCGGCAGGGGGAGGACGGAATGCGGCTCTGCATGCCGTGACCATACCGGCCGGTAGCCGCACGGCCCGTGAGCCAGATCACCGGCGTTCACGGCCCCGACCGTCTTACGCTGCATATACGCTACGGGTCGTAGCGTAAGCACGAACTCGTGCGGCGCCCCGGATCTGCACCCCGGAGCGGTCGAGACGAGCGGCAACCACGGATGCCGGGTGGGGACCCGGCATCAGAAAAACGCAACGCGGCCGAGTCCGCTCCGTACGCCTCGCAATCCGGCGGGAGGCCACGGAGGCGGACCCGGCCCACAACGGTCCGCGGAAGGGGGAGACTGTACGCATGCAGCCACGGAACATGTCCATGAGCGGAGTCGTCGACCTCGCCGCGGTGAAGGCGGCCCAGGAGGCCAAGGCGAAGGCGGAGCAGGCGCGCGCCGAGGCGGCCCGTCAGGGCGGCGGCCCGACCGCCGTGCCCCCGTCCTCCCTCGTCATCGACGTCGACGAGGCGGATTTCGAGAGTGCCGTACTGCAGCGCTCGACCGAGGTGCCCGTCGTCATCGACTTCTGGGCCGAGTGGTGCGAGCCCTGCAAGCAGCTGAGCCCGCTCCTCGAGCGGCTCGCCACCGAGTACAACGGCCGCTTCCTGCTCGCCAAGATCGACGTCGACGCCAACCAGATGCTGATGCAGCAGTTCGGGGTCCAGGGGATCCCCGCCGTCTTCGCCGTGGTGGCGGGGCAGGCGCTGCCGCTCTTCCAGGGGGCCGCCCCCGAGGCCCAGATCCGGGGCACCCTGGACCAGTTGATCCAGGTCGCCGAGGAGCGCTTCGGGCTCACCGGCATCGCGGTCGACGCCGATGCGGAGGGCGCCGCACCGGTCGTGGAGGCTCCGGCCGGCCCCTACGACGCCCTGCTGGAGGCCGCCGTGCAGGCTCTGGACGCGGGTGACCTCGCCGGCGCGGTCCAGGCGTACAAGAACGTGCTGTCCGACGACCCCGGCAACACGGAGGCCAAGCTCGGCCTCGGTCAGGCCGAACTCCTGCAGCGCGTACAGGACATGGACCCGCAGGCCGTGCGCCGGGACGCCGCCGAGAAGCCCGGTGACGTGCCGGCGCAGATCGCTGCCGCGGACCTGGACCTGGTCGGCGGGCATGTCGAGGACGCCTTCGGGCGGCTCGTCGACGCGGTGGCCCGCTCCGCCGGCGACGACCGGGACGCGGCGCGCGTCCGTCTGCTCGAACTGTTCGAGGTCGTCGGGGCCGACGACCCGCGCGTGACTGCGGCGCGTACAGCTCTGGCCCGGGTTCTCTTCTGAGCCGTCGGTGACCAGTTCTTAAACGCCACGGCATGTGATGCCGGGGTGAAAGTTCTGTCCGCAGCGGGCGACGGCGGCCGCGCTTTACCAAAACTTGGTAATCGCGGCCGCTGTTACTTGGAGTAAGTCGAGGGCTGTTTTCTGTCCGGTTCCGTCCCGGATTCACCCTGAATCGCAACTCGGTTGACAGCACCCTGAGTTGCTGCTTGATGCCAGCCGGTCGCGGCGTGGTTATCTCTCCGTTACCCGTGAGTAACGAACCCCCTTGTGTCCCGGCCGGGAATGGACCACGATCGGGCACGCTCGGTCCACTCCTCACCGTCCGAAAGCCATTCGGGCAGCGGGGTCCTTGGGTCCCCACCGAGCAGGTCGACGGCGGACCAAGGGGAGCGCCGTCGGTCTAGGGCAGGGGGGTCTCAGCCTTCCGGTTGAGCCTGTCCGGCAGGTTGCGCGTGATGGCTCAGGTGCGACCAGTGGTTGTCGCTCGGGGGTGATCGCCGGTGATCAGGGTGCGGACTCGCGCCTCCGATGCGGGCGCTCTCCTTCCCGAGGACGTAGCACTTCTCCCATCCCTGCCCGGCTGAGCCGCCGTAAGGGGCAGTCAGGGCCGGAGATGTACGTCCGAGAAGGAGGAACAGTCATGAAGTCCGTGACTCGTGGCGGGACCAGATGGAAGCGGTTCGCCGTCGTCATGGTGCCCAGCGTCGCGGCGACCGCCGCGATAGGCGTCGCCCTGTCCCAGGGTGCGCTCGCGGCATCGTTCAGTGTTTCGGGTCAGTCGTTCAAGGTGACGGCCGACTCCCTCGATGGTGAGGGCTTCGTCCAGTACGGAGCCATCGACAGCGGCAAGACGGGTGCTCACCCGGTCGCGGTCGTCGGCATGAAGTCCGCCGAGATCACCAACCTGTGCCAGTCCGTCGTCGTGCCGGTGCCGGTCTTCGGTGACGTCTCGATGAAGCTGTCCGCCGGTGGTGCGGGCGGTCCCCGTGTGGAGGCCAAGACCCTCTACATCGACGCCGATGACCTGAAGGCCGACGCGACCTTCAAGAACATCGACATCGGTGTGGCGGCGGGTGACGCCAGCAAGGGTCCGGGTATCCACAACGGCGACAAGGCCGACCCGAACTCGTTCGCCCAGCAGGCCGACTCGGTGCACTTCGAGAACGTCCAGCAGCGTGCGTGGGCCACCACGGCCGGCACGTTCAAGCTCTCGGGCCTCAAGATGAGTGTTCAGAAGGGCCAGCACGAGTGCTACTAGTCCCGACGGGCCCGAACCTGGGCCCGGGGCTTGGCACTTGATGTGCTGAACGGCCGGGCGCGGGGGCGACGGGATTTCTCCGAGCCGTCCCCGTGCCCGTATCCGGACAGCCACCATCACCACAGAACAACGCCATTCCCGAGGAGCTGTACGACATGAGCGCCGAAGCGCACGCTGGGCTGGGCCCGAAGCTTGGTCACCTGCGCCTATCGTTCCGAGGGTGGCGCGGTCAGCGCCCATTCTGGGGTGGTCTGCTGTCGATCCTCGGCGGCCTCCCGATCATGTACTTCCCGTACGCGAATCTGACGCTCGGCAACATGACGATCAAGATGGCGACGACGGCGGGAGCCGGCTCGCTCATCATCGGCGTCCTCCTTGTCGTGCTCGGCCTGACGATGTGGTACCAGCCGCACTCCCGGGTGTTCGCGGGTGTGGCGGCGATTCTTCTCGCCCTGGTCTCCCTGGTCGTCTCCAACTTCGGCGGGTTCGTCATCGGCTTCCTGCTGGCCCTGATCGGTGGTGCCCTCGGCATCGCCTGGGCTCCGGGCAGGCCGCAGGGGGATTCGCCGGCGCGAGGCGGTGACGAGGCCGGGTCCACGGACACGGTCGCCGCGCCGCCGATCGCGGGAGCCACCTATCGGGTCGCGGGCGCAAACGACGACGAGTCAGGGACGAGCCCGGACAACGGGACGAACGGGAGGCACCGTGCCGGCTGACGAGGTGCACCACGAGGACTCCGGTGCGGAGTCCCGTGCGAGAACCGGGCCGCGGCATGCAGCACCGAGGAAGCATCTGTTCACCAGGCTGCACATGCCCGCGGGCAAGGCCATAGCGATCGCGGCCATGCCCACGGCCGTGCTGATGGGCCTCGGCCTCACGCCCACGCTGGCGTCGGCCAAGGACAATCCGACCAAGTTCTCGGCGGACGACTACAAGGCGTGCGCCGACGCGGTGGAGGCGAACAAGGACGCCGACGGCGCCGCCGCCGACAAGGACAAGGCGGACGCGTCGGCGACCCCGACCCCGTCCCCGTCGGCCTCGGCCGGCAAGGACGCGGCGGACTCCGGCACCGACAAGGACGCCGGTACGGGTGGCTCGGCGGAGCAGAAGACGGCGGAGCCCACGCCCACGCCGTCGGCCGACGCGTCGAAGGACGACGCCGGTTCCGACAGCGCGGACGAGCCCACGGCGACGCCGTCGCCGTCCAAGACCACGAACCCGCTGGACCCCCTGGGTGTCGGCGACGCCATCAAGGACTTCTTCACGCCGGACGACAAGGAGACGGCCACGCCGACTCCCTCCCCGTCCGCCTCCGCGTCGAAGGACTCCGGCGGCGTGGTCGGGGACACGGTCGACAAGGCCGGGGACACGGTCAAGGACGTCACGGACACGGCCGGCAAGACGGTCGAGGACACGGCGGACAAGGCCGGGGACGCGGTCAAGGACGTCGAGGACACGGCGGACAAGGCCAAGGAGGCAGCGGAGTCGGCCACGCCGACCCCGGACGCCACCGAAGTGCCGGAGAACTGCCCCGTGGCCACCGACGCCGAGGGCGCGAACGAGGACACCCCGGAGCAGCTCCCGTCCGAGTCCTGGAAGCTGCAGGCGAGTTCGCTGCTGCTGAAGGGGGCGGACTACAAGGGCCTCGTCGACGTGCGCATGGCGGACGGCTCCACCAAGCGGGTCATGAAGTACATCATCTCGGACGGCACCGACATCGGTGATCTGCACCAGATCTCCCAGGGGCCGGACGGGAAGTTCTTCCACATCCGCGCGGACAAGGGCTCCACGTCCACCATCCGGGACGGCAAGACGGTCATGTACACGGAGGAGCTCTCGGGTAATCTGCTCGGGCTCATCCCCATGACGTTCAACGCCAAGAACCCGCCGCCGCTCAACCTGCCGATCCTCTACTTCACCAACGTGAAGGTGACGCAGGCCGCGCAGTTCGGCGGCACGCTGCACGTCCCCGGACTGCACACCACGATCGAGGACAGCTGACACCCGCCGGCTGACCGCACGCCACGTACGAGAGGGCGCCCCCCGCTTCCCGCGGGGGGCGCCCTCTCGTGCGTACTGGAGCGGCCGTCAGTCGCGGTCGCCGCCGCCCAGGTGGTGCACCCGGACCATGTTGGTGGTGCCGGGGACGCCGGGGGGCGAACCGGCCGTGATGACCAGGGTGTCACCGGCGTTGAAGCGGCTCAGCTTCACCAGCTCGGCGTCGACCAGCTCGACCATGGCGTCCGTCGAGTCCACGTGCGGCACGACGAAGGACTCGACGCCCCAGCTGAGCGTCAGCTGGTTGCGGGTGTCGTCGTCCGTGGTGAAGGCCAGGATCGGCTGGGCCGTGCGGTAACGGCACAGGCGGCGGGCCGTGTCACCGGACTTGGTGAAGGCGACCAGCGCCTTGCCGTCCAGGAAGTCCGCGATCTCGCACGCGGCACGGGCCACCGAACCACCCTGCGTCCGCGGCTTCTTGCCGGGCACCAGTGGCTGCAGGCCCTTGGAGAGCAGCTCCTCCTCGGCCGCCTGGACGATCTTCGACATCGTCTTGACGGTCTCGATCGGGTAGGCGCCCACGGAGGACTCGGCGGACAGCATGACCGCGTCGGCCCCGTCCAGGATCGCGTTGGCCACGTCGGAGGCCTCGGCGCGGGTCGGGCGCGAGTTGGTGATCATCGACTCCATCATCTGGGTCGCGACGATCACCGGCTTGGCGTTGCGGCGGCACATCTCCACGAGGCGCTTCTGCACCATCGGGACCTTCTCCAGCGGGTACTCGACCGCGAGGTCGCCGCGGGCCACCATCACCGCGTCGAACGCCGCGACGACGCCCTCCATGTTGGCGACGGCCTGCGGCTTCTCCACCTTGGCGATGACGGGGACCCGGCGGTTCTCCTCGTCCATCACCTTGTGGACGTCCCGCACGTCGTCCGCGTCGCGCACGAAGGACAGGGCGACCATGTCGCAGCCCATCCGCAGCGCGAAGCGCAGGTCCTCGATGTCCTTCTCGGACAGGGCCGGCACGTTGACGGCCGCGCCCGGGAGGTTGATGCCCTTGTGGTCGGAGATGACCCCGCCCTCGATGACGATCGTCTTGACCCGGGGGCCCTCGACGTCCATCACCTTGAGCTCGACGTTGCCGTCGTTGATCAGGACCTGGTCGCCGCGCGAGACGTCACCGGGAAGACCCTTGTACGTCGTGCCGCAGATCGACTTGTCGCCCGGGACGTCCTCGGTGGTGATGGTGAACTCGTCACCCCGCACCAGCTCGACGGGTCCCTCGGCGAAGGTCTCCAGGCGGATCTTGGGCCCCTGCAGGTCGGCGAGCACACCCACGGCGCGGCCGGTCTTGGCGGCGGCGGCCCGGACCCGGTCGTAGCGACCCTGGTGCTCGGCGTGGGTGCCGTGGCTGAAGTTGAATCGGGCCACGTTCATGCCGGCCTCGATCAGCGAGACGAGCTGCTCTTCGGAGTCGACGGCGGGGCCCAGCGTGCAGACGATTTTGGAACGGCGCATGGAGCGATCCTATCGGTTTGTTTCGCTGCGGAATATTCCGTCTGGTGGAAACTACAAATGGGCGGCGGTGCGCTCAGTCGTTGCGCGAAGCGACCAGGGCGTAGGTCTGCCGCGCGATCTCCAGCTCCTCGTCGGTCGGCACCACCGCCACGGCCACCCGCGCGTACGCGGGCGAGATGATCCGGGCCTCGTCGGAACGTACGGAATTCAGCTCCCCGTCCACCGCGAGCCCCAGCTCCTCCAGGCCGGCGATCGCGGCCTCGCGCACCGGAGCCGCGTTCTCCCCGACCCCCGCGGTGAACGCCACCGCGTCCACCCGGCCCAGCACCGCGTAGTAGGCGCCGATGTACTTCTTCAGCCGGTGGACGTAGATCTCGAAGGCCAGCCGCGCCGCCTCGTCGCCCTCGTCCACGCGGCGGCGGATCTCGCGCATGTCGTTGTCGCCGCACAGTCCGATCAGACCGCTCTTCTTGTTGAGCAGCACGTCGATCTCGTCCGCCGACATGTTCCCGACCCGCATCAGATGGAAGATGACCGCCGGGTCGACATCGCCTGAACGTGTCCCCATCACCAGCCCCTCCAGCGGAGTGAGCCCCATCGAGGTGTCCACGCACACCCCGCCGCGCACGGCCGACGCGGAGGCGCCGTTGCCCAGGTGCAGCACGATGACGTTCACCTCCTGCGGCTCCTTGCCCAGCAGCTCCGCCGTCCTGCGCGACACGTACGCGTGCGACGTGCCGTGGAAGCCGTAGCGCCGGATGCGGTGCTCGTCGGCCGTCTTCACGTCGATCGCGTAGCGCGCCGCCGACTCCGGCATCGTCGTGTGGAACGCCGTGTCGAAGACCGCCACCTGCGGCAGATCGGGGCGCAGCGCCATCGCCGTACGGATCCCCGTCAGGTTCGCCGGATTGTGCAGCGGCGCCACCGGGATCAGCCGCTCCACCTCCTTGAGAACCGCGTCGTCGATCACCGTCGGCTGCGTGAACAGCTTCCCGCCGTGCACCACCCGGTGCCCGATCGCCGCCAGCTCGGGGGAGTCCAGGCCGAGCCCGTCCGCCGCCAGCTCCGCGGCGACCGCCTTCAGGGCCTCCTCGTGATCGGCGATCGGCCGGATCTGCTCCCGGCTCTGCCCACCGCCGCCCAGCAGCGGCGTGTGCTTCAGCCGGGACGTCTCCTCGCCGATGCGCTCCACCAGGCCCACCGCGAGCCGCGTGCTGTCACGCATGTCGAGCAGCTGGTACTTCACCGACGAAGAGCCGGAGTTGAGGACGAGGACGCGGGTCGCGGGCGCGGCCGGCGGGGTCGCGGGGGTCGGCGAGGTCACTGTGCAGCCTTCTCGGTGGGGGTCTGGGCCTGGATCGCCGTGATGGCGACGGTGTTCACGATGTCCCCGACGAGCGCGCCGCGGGACAGGTCGTTGACCGGCTTGCGCAGGCCCTGCAGGACCGGGCCGACCGCGATCGCGCCGGCCGACCGCTGCACGGCCTTGTACGTGTTGTTGCCGGTGTTGAGGTCCGGGAAGATCAGCACGCTCGCCTGCCCCGCCACCTCCGAACCCGGCAGCTTCGTCGCCGCGACCGACGGCTCGACCGCCGCGTCGTACTGGATCGGCCCCTCGATCTTCAGATCCGGGCGGCGCTCGCGCACCAGCTCCGTCGCCTCACGCACCTTGTCGACGTCCGCGCCGGTGCCGGAGGTGCCCGTCGAGTACGACAGCATCGCGATCCGCGGCTCCACGCCGAACCGGGCGGCGGTCACGGCGGACTGGGTCGCGATGTCCGCGAGCTGCCGCGCGTCCGGGTCCGGGTTCACCGCGCAGTCCCCGTAGACCAGGACCTTGTCGGTCAGGCACATGAAGAAGACCGAGGAGACGATCGCCGCGTCCGGCTTCGTCTTGATGATCTCGAAGGCGGGACGGATCGTCGCGGCCGTCGAGTGCACCGAGCCCGACACCATGCCGTCGGCGAGACCCTCCTGCACCATCAGCGTGCCGAAGTAGTTCACGTCGGCGACCACGTCGTAGGCCAGCTCCACGGTGACGCCCTTGTGGGCGCGCAGCTGCGCGTACGCGGCGGCGAACCGTTCCCTCAGCTCCGAGGTCTGCGGGTCGATGATCTCGCTGCCGGTCAGGTCGACCCCGAGATCGGCCGCCTTCTTGCGGATCTGCTCGACCGGGCCGAGCAGCGTCAGATCGCACACCCCACGCCGCAGCAGCACATCGGCCGCGCGCAGCACCCGCTCCTCCGTGCCCTCCGGCAGCACCACCCGGCGCTTGTCCGCACGCGCCTGTTCGAGCAGCTTGTGCTCGAACATCATCGGCGTGACCCGGTCGCTGGAGGGCGCCTGCACGGACTTCAACAGCTCCGCCGTGTCCACGTACCGCTCGAAGAGACCGAGCGCAGTCTCCGCCTTGCGGGGCGTCGCCGCGTTCAACTTCCCTTCCAGGGAGAACAGTTCGGCCGCCGTCGGGAACGAGCCGCCCTCCACCGCGACCACCGGCGTGCCCGGCGCCAGCCGGTCGGCCAGCTTCAGGATCGCCTCGCCCGGCCGCTCGTTCAGCGTCAGCAGCACGCCCGCGATCGGCGGCGTGCCCGCGCTGTGCGCCGCCAGCGAGCCGACCACCAGGTCCGCGCGGTCCCCGGGCGTCACGACCATGCAGCCCGGCGTCAGCGCGTTCAGCAGATTGGGCAGCATCGCCCCGCCGAACACGAAGTTCAGCGCGTTCCTCGCCAGGCCCGAGTCGTCGCCGAGCAGCACCGTGCCGCCCAGGTGGTGCGTGATCTGGGCGACGGTCGGCGCGGCCAGCGCCGGATCGTCGGGCAGCACGTACGCGGGGACCGGCAGCGTGCCGTCCAGCCGCTCCGCTATCTCGTCCCGGTCTCCGGGCGCCACCCGGTTCACCACCATCGCCAGGACGTCGCAGCCCAGGCCGTCATAGGCACGGTACGCGTTGCGCGCCTCGGCGCGCACCGACTCCGAGGTCTGCCGACGGCCGCCGACCACCGGCACCACCGAGGCGCCGAACTCGTTCGCCAGGCGCGCGTTGAGCGCCAGCTCGTCGGGCAGCTGCGTGTCCGCGAAGTCCGTGCCGAGCACCAGCACCACGTCGTAGTCCCGGGCCACCGCGTGGAAGCGGTCCACCAGGCGCGACACCAGCTCGTCCGTGCCCTGCTCCGCCTGGATCGCCGACGCCTCGTGATAGTCGAGCCCGTACCCGCTCGCCGGATCCTGCGACAGGCGGTACCGCGCCCGCAGCAGATCGAACAGCCGATCGGGTCCGTCGTGGACGAGCGGACGGAAGACCCCCACCCGGTCGACCTGACGGGTCAGGAGCTCCATCACTCCCAGCTCGACGACCTGGCGGCCGTCGCCCCGGTCGATCCCGGTCACGTACACGCTCCGCGTCACGCGTGCTCTCCTCCTGCGTCGAGTCCTGCGGCAACCCTCTTGACAGTACCTCCGGCCGCGGCTACACCGCCCGCCGGAAAAGGGCCCTGGGGGCAGGGACCTCGTGCCCCCCGATCCCGTGCCGAAGCGCCTTTCCCCGCCCGGCACGAACGCGATCGCCGCCGGGCCGTGGAAGAATCGGCGTGGCTCTCAGACGTACCAGCAGCGAGCAGGAGACACAGCACGATGCGTATCGGAGTTCTGACCGCAGGCGGCGACTGCCCTGGCCTGAACGCAGTGATCCGGTCGGTCGTGCACCGCGCCGTCACGCACTACGGCGACGAGGTGCTCGGTTTCGAGGACGGCTACGCGGGACTCCTGGAGGGGCGCTACCGACCCCTCGACCTCAACGAGGTCAGCGGCATCCTCGCCCGCGGCGGCACCATCCTCGGCTCCTCCCGCCTGGAGCGCGACAAGTTCCGCGCCGCCTGCGAGAACGCGAAGGCGCTCGCCGAGGAGATCGGCTTCGACGTCCTCATCCCGATCGGCGGCGAGGGCACACTGACCGCCGCCCGCATGCTGTCGGACGCGGGACTGCCCGTCGTCGGCGTCCCCAAGACGATCGACAACGACATCTCCTCCACCGACCGCACCTTCGGCTTCGACACGGCCGTCGGCGTCGCCACCGAGGCCATGGACCGCCTCAAGACCACCGCCGAGTCCCACCAGCGCGTCATGGTCGTCGAGGTCATGGGCCGGCACGCCGGCTGGATCGCCCTGGAGTCCGGCATGGCCGGCGGCGCCCACGGCATCTGCCTGCCCGAGCGCCCCTTCGACCCCGCCGACCTGGTCGCGATGGTCGAGGAGCGCTTCGCCCGCGGCAAGAAGTTCGCCGTCATCTGCGTCGCCGAGGGCGCCCACCCCGCCGAGGGCACCATGAACTACGGCAAGGGCGAGATCGACCAGTTCGGCCACGAGCGCTTCCAGGGCATCGGCACCGCCCTCGCCCGCGAGCTGGAGCACCGCCTCGGCAAGGAGGCCCGCCCGGTCATCCTCGGCCACATCCAGCGCGGCGGCACCCCCACCGCGTACGACCGCGTCCTCGCCACCCGCTTCGGCTGGCACGCCGTCGAGGCCGCGCACCAGGGCGTCTTCGGCCGCATGACCGCACTGAGCGGCACGGACGTCGTCATGGTGCCGCTCGCCGAGGCCGTCACCGAGCTCAAGACCGTCCCCAAGGACCGCATGGACGAGGCCGAGTCGGTCTTCTAGCCCTCGCGGCGGCGGAGGTCAGTCCGTCACGGAGCGGTGATCCTGGACCAGAACTCGTCCAGGATCCCCTCCAGGAACTCCCGGCCCGCACCACCGGAGTCCGGCGACGACCCGCCGCCCCAGGTCAGCGTGGCCGCCATCAGCGCCTGGTACTCCAGGTGCATCTCCTGCAGCACGTCCTCCAGCTCCCGGCGCGGCACCGGCACCAGCCGGGACACCGTCCGCAGCTGCCCCTGCCAGCGCGCCGTCACCGCGCTGCGCAGCAGATTCGCCAGCAACTGGTCCCGCCCCGTCACGGCCGCGAACGCGCGCGGCGCGAGCCGCAGCGCACGGGCCAGCGCCTCCGACTGGCGCTCGTTGCCCCGCCACTCGCCGGTCTCCTCCATGCGCAGATACGCGTGGATGTCGACGCCGATCTCCCGCGCCACGTCCTCCGGCGCGATCCCGAGCGCGAGCCGGTGCTCCCGCAGCGTCCGCGGCTCCCCGATCAGCTCGGCCTGCGAACACCACAGCGCGCCCGCGAGCGCGGTGAGCTCGGCCGCCGTGGGTGTCGCGTCACCCCGCTCCCAGGCGATCACGGTGTCCGGCGTGACGTACGCGAGCCCGTACTGGGCGCGCATCCCGTACGCGACATGGCCCGGCGCCATCCCGAGCGCCTCGCGGAGGCGACGGGCTGCGGGGGCGTTGAACGGCGGGGTCGGCTGGTCGGCAGCGGCCTTGTGGTGCACGGCCACAAAGTAGGGGGGATCGCAGCGCTTGGCTACGGTGCGTTCCGCCCGCGTCACATATCGTAGGAACGTACAGGTGGGAAGCCGCTTCGGGAGAGCGCCCGGGAAGCGCTCCGGGAAAGCGCATGCTGCGCGGTTCAGCCTTTGACGGCGCCGCCGAGCGCGAAGCCGCCGCCGAAGCGCCGGGACACCAGGACGTACAGCAGGATCACCGGCGTCGAGTAGATGACCGAGAACGCGGCGAGCTGCCCGTAGACGACCGTGCCCCGGTTCCCGAAGAAGTCGTTGATGCTCACCGAGGCCGGCATCTGGTCGGGGGAGAGCAGCAGCATGAAGGGCACGAAGAAGTTCCCCCACATCATGGCGAACGAGAACACCGTGACGACGGCGACCCCGGGCCCCATCAGCGGCAGCACGATCCGCACCAGCGACTGGAGCGTGCCCGCCCCGTCCGTCCAGGCCGCCTCCTCCAGCTCCTTCGGTACCCCGTCCATGAAGTTCTTCATCAGCCAGATCGCGAACGGGAGTTGGGAGGCGGTGAAGAACCAGATGGTGCCCGCCCTCGTGTCGATCAGGTTCACCTGCACGAACAGCGCGTACACCGGCACCATCACCGCGGTGATCGGCAGACACGTCGCGAACAGGATCGTCGCCAGGAAGGGCTGGTTCAGGCGGGAGCGATAGCGGGAGAGCGGGTACGCGGCCAGCGCCGCGCACGCCACCGTCAGGGCCGTCGCCCCGCCGCACAGGATCAGGCTGTTCAGCAGCGGCGTGAACGTGATGTCCGGCTTCAGCACCGCGTCGAAGTTGTCCAGGGTCGGCGCGGACGGCACCTTCACCTTCAGGTCCGCGTCGCCGTCCACCGACGACAGCAGCACCCAGGCCAGCGGCAGCGCGAAGGCCAGCGCGACGAGGATCAGCGACGCGTCGGCGGTCAGCCGCCTGCGGGTACGGCGTCGGACCAGGTCTCGGACACGGCCTCGGACACGGCGGGGGGTCACTCAAGCCTCCGAGCGCAGCAGGCGCATGTAGACCAGCGAGAACAGGGAGCCCACCACGAGCAGCAGCAGGGCGACTGCCGTGCCGTAGCCGATCATGCTCTTCTGGAAGGCCTGCTCGTACATGAACAGCGGCAGCGTCTGACTGTGATTGCCCGGGCCGCCGCGGGTCATCACCCAGATCAGCCCGAACACGGACAGCGTCTGCAGCGTGTTCAGCATCAGGTTCGTGCCGATCGAGCGGCGGATCATCGGCAGCGTCACGTGCCACAGCCGCCGCCACCCGTTCGCCCCGTCCACCTCGGCGGCCTCCGTGACCTCCTTCGGGATCTCCGACAGCGCCGCCGAGTACACGAGCATCGAGAAGGCCGTGCCCCGCCACACGTTCGCGAACGACACCGCCAGGATCGGCAGCGTGAACAGCCAGTTCTGGGTGGGCAGATGGAGCCAGTCCAGAATCGCGTTCAACGTGCCCTCGCGGCGGAAGAACGCGTACAGCAGGAAACCGGCGACCACCTCCGGCAGCACCCACGCCGTCACCACCACCGCGCCGACGACCGTCCGCACCGGCTTCGACGCCCGCCGCATCAGCGCCGCGAGCGCGAGCCCCAGACAGTTCTGGCCGACGATCGAGGACAGGAACGTGAACACGAGCGTCAGTCGCACCGCGTTCAGGAAGGCGTCGTCGAGGAACGCGGCCGTGAAGTTGTCGAAGCCCACGAACGAGGACTCGGCCTGGCCGGTGAGCTGGAGATCGGTGAAGGCGATGTAGGCGCAGTAGGCGATCGGACCGGCCAGGAAGAGCAGCATCAAGGCCGTGGCCGGCGCGACGGGAAGAGCCCGCAACAGGGACCGACGTGCCGTCGCGGGCCGGGACTTCCCGGCGGAGGACTTCACGGGCTGGGACTTCATGGGCTGGGACGTCGCGGGCTGGGACGTCACGGCCTGCTGACGACCTTGCCGCCCGTCGCGCTCTTCAGCTGCTCGTCGTACGTGTCCGCGGCCTTCTCCACGCTCGCGTCCCCCGTCGTCACCGACTCCATCGCCTCCTGGATCGCCGTCGACACCTTCGGATACGCCGGATACGCCGGCCGGTAGTGCGTCGACGCCACCAGATCCGTGAAGAACTTGATGCCGGGCTGCGCCTTCACGTACGCCGGATCCGCGGCCACGTCCTTGCGGACCGCGATGCCCGAGTTGGCGATGTACCAGCGCTGCGCGTTCTCCTTCGTCTGCATCGTCTTGATGAACTCGAACGCCAGGTCCTTGTTGGCCGCCTTGGACGGGATCGCCCACGTCCAGCCGCCCGACATCGACACCTTGCCCGGCGCCTGCCCGGCCTGCGTCGGCATCGCCGCGAGCCCCAGCTTCCGCGACCACTCGGGCCACTCGTGCCCCGAACCCTTCAGCCAGTCCTGCGGCAGCCACGACCCGTCCAGGTCGATGCCGAGCTTCCCCTCGGGCAGGAACTCGCCGCGCACCCGCGTCGCCAGGTTCGGATCCAGCGCGTCGGACACCTCGGGCCCGAGCTTCTCCTTGAACACCGTCTCCACGAACCCGAGGCTGTCCCGGAACGCCTTCGACCCGGCGACCCACTTCCCGGACCCCTTGTCGTACAGCGGATCGGAGCCCCCGCTGTCCGCGCTCCCCGCACTCCCCGTCCCGTAGAGCAGCATCTCGAAGCCCTGCATCGTCGCGGCCTCGCCGTTCGGCTTGCCGCTGTAGACGTTGAGCGGGATGGCGTCCGGCACCTTCTTCTTGATGGTGCGGGCCGCGTCCAGCACCTCGTCCCAGTTCTTCGGCTGCCACGGCGTCGCGATCCCGGCCTTCGCGAAGATGCCCTTGTCGTACCAGAGCCCCCGCGTGTCCGTACCGTCCGGGACGCCGTACGTCTTCCCGTCCTCGGCCTTCGCCGCGGACTTCGCCGTGTCGATGAACTGCTGCCAGTCCCCCCACTTCGCCAGATACCGATCCAGCGGTTCGAGATAGCCGCTCGTGATGTCCGAGTTGATGAGGAACGTGTCCTCGTACACGAGATCCGGAGCCGTCTTCGGCGACCGCAGCATCTGCTGCACCTTCGTGTAGTACTCCGAGTCCGGCGCCTTGATCGGCACGAGCTCGACCTTCTTGCCGGGATGCGCCTTCTCGAACTGCTGCTTCATCGCGGCCAGATAGGTGTCCATGACCTTGATCTGGTTGTCCGTCGACTGCTTGAAGGAGACCCGGACCGTGTTCGCGTCACTCCCGGACCCGCCACCGCAAGCGGTGAGGGTCCCGGCGGCGATCAGGGCGGTGGCGACGAGGAGAGGAGCGGCAGGGCGCACGAGCACGACCTCCTACGGACCATCGCGGGCATCGTTGCCACGCGGGGCTGCCAGCTGAACGTACGGGCGCGCCCGGGGGTGGTCAATGGGGCGGTGACAACGTTGTGCCCGCCCCACGATCCTCCTGAACACCGTTCTGCCGCACCGGAGTTGAGCGATCTGCTCCTCGCTACACCCAGGTGTAGACGAGCTCCGGCCGCCCCACCTGCCCGTACTGCGGGCTGCGCCCCGCTCGCCCCGCCTCGACCAGATGCTCCAGATACCGCCGCGCCGTGATCCGCGAGATACCGACCGTCTCCGCCGCCGACGCCGCCGTCACCCCGTCCGCCCCCGCGTCCCGCACCGCCTGCGTCACCCGCTCCAGCGTCGGCGCGCTCAACCCCTTCGGCAGCGCCGCCGGCGCGGGGGAGCGCAGGTTCGCCAGCGCCCGGTCCACCTCGTCCTGCCCGGCCGCCTCCCCGGTCGACGTCCGGTACTCCGCGTACCGCAGCAGCCGGTCCCGCAGCGTGGCGAACGTGAACGGCTTCAGCACGTACTGCACCACCCCCAGCGACACCCCCTCCCGCACCACCGTGAGATCCCGCGCCGAGGTCACCGCGATCACGTCCGCCCGATGTCCTGCCGCCCGCAGCGACCGCGCCAGCGCCAGCCCGTGCCCGTCCGGCAGATGCAGATCCAGCAGGATCAGATCCACCGCCGTCCGCTCCAGCGCCCGCCGCGCCCCGGCCGCCGTCTGCGCCCGAGCCACCGTCACGAACCCGGGCACCCGGTCCACGTACAACGCGTGCGCGTCCGCGGCCACCGGATCGTCCTCGACGACCAACACCCGAATCCCGACCCCACCCACACTCATCGCCGCCCGCCTCTCTCCGCCGCGTCCGCGTCACCGTGCCCGGCCACCGACCCCGACCGTTCCGCGTCCGCCTCCAGCGGCACCCCGTCGGCGTCGCCGCCCCGCGGCCCCGGAACACCCTCGTCCGACGCCGCCGACCCCGACCTCACCCCGTCCAACGGCAACCGCACCGTGAACTCCGCCCCGCCCTCCGCCGAGCGGTCCAGCGACAGGACACCCCCGCCGCGCGCCACCGCCTGGCGTACGAGGGCCAGGCCCAGACCGCGACCGCCCGGTCCCGCCGGCTTCGTCGACCAGCCGCGCTCGAAGACGTCGTCCGCGTGCGCCGGATCCACCCCGGGCCCACTGTCCGCGACCCGCAGCACCAGCTCCTCGCCCGCCGTCAGCGCCGTCACCGTGACCCGCGCCCCGGGCGACCCCTGCGCCGCGTCCACCGCGTTGTCCACCAGATTGCCGAGCACCGTCACCAGATCCCGCGCCGGCACCGCCCGCGGCAGCAGTCCGTCGTCGATCCGGGTGTCCGCCGACACCATCAGCTCCACCCCGCGCTCGTTCGCCTGCGCCGCCTTGCCAAGGAGCAGCGCCGCCAGCACCGGCTCGCTCACCGCCCCCACCACCTGATCCGTCAGCGCCTGCGCCAGCTCCAGCTCCGCCGTCGCGAACTCCACCGCCTCGTCCGCCCGCCCCAGCTCGATCAGCGACACCACCGTGTGCAGCCGGTTCGCCGCCTCGTGCGCCTGCGACCGCAGCGCCTGCGTGAACCCTCGCTCCGAGT
Source organism: Streptomyces sp. NPDC025806 (assembly GCF_055558275.1). Taxonomy (NCBI): domain Bacteria; kingdom Bacillati; phylum Actinomycetota; class Actinomycetes; order Kitasatosporales; family Streptomycetaceae; genus Streptomyces; species Streptomyces sp. NPDC025806. The sequence goes on from NZ_JBVHMU010000024.1 coordinate 93,766, forward strand.
CCAGCTCACCCATCACCGCCTGCAACTCCGTGTGATCGCGCAGGGTCACCACCGTGCCCCGCCGATCCCCGCTCGCCACCGGCGACGTGTTCACGACCACCACCCGGTCCGCCGTCAGATGCACCTCGTCCACCCGCGGCTCCGCCGCCAGCAACGCCCCCGTCAACGCCGTGGGCAGCCCGAGCTCCGCCACCGACCGCCCCACCGCCGCGTCCCCGGCCCCCACCCCGAGCAGCTCCCGCGCCCCGTCGTTCATCAGCGCCACCCGCCGCTGCCCGTCCAGCATCACCAGCCCCTCACGCACCGCGTGCAGCGCGGCCTGGTGATAGGCGTGCATCCGGCTCAGCTCCGTCGCGTTCATCCCGTGCGTGTGCCGCCGCAGCCGCGCGTTGATCACGTACGTGCCCACGCCGCCCAGCACCAGCGCAGCCAGCGCCACCCCCGCCACCGCGAGCAACTGCCCCCGCGCCTGCGCCGTGATCTCGTCGATCGTGATGCCGGCACTGACCAGCCCCACCACCTGGCTCCGCCCGTCCCGCACCGCGTACACCGGCGTCACCACCCGCACCGAGGCCCCCAGCGTCCCCGTGTACGTCTCCGAGAACGTCCGCCCCTTCAGCGCCGGCCCGATGTGCCCCAGGAACCGCTCGCCGATCCGCTCCTCGTCCGGATGCGTCCACCGGATCCCCGCCGGATCCATGATCGTCACGAAGTCGACCCCGGTGTGCCTGCGCACCTCGTCCGCGTACGGCTGCAACCGCGCCGTCGGATCCCCGCCCCCGGTGATCGCCTCCCGCACCGACCCCGCGTCGGCCACCGACCGGGCCACCGCCGTCGCCTGCCGCCGCGCCGCGTCCTCCGCCTGCCCGTGGTCGCTGACGTACATGAACAGCGCGCACCCGGCCACCACGACCGCGACCAGCACGACCTGCATCGCGAAGAGCTGGCCGGCCAGGCTGCGAGGACGGGGGAGACGCATGACGCCAGTGTGCCTGTTCGTATAAGTGCGAACTAAATGAACGGAAGGGTGACGGCCCTCACCGCCTGGGAGATAGTCACCGGGATCCGCAGGACGTGAGCCGCACGGCCTGTGCGTACGTGCACCGAGGCAGAGGCGCACCGCGAGACCCGACGCCGACCGGGCCTCCACACGAAGCCCCCGCGCGCCCTCGCACGACCCGTACGCCCCCAGCACCCCGACGCCGTCGTCAGGAGGAACCGTGGCCGACACCGAGAACGGGACCGCGACCCCGCCCCCGCCCGCAGTCGCACCGCAGGCCCCCGCCAAGCGGGACCGCACCCACTATCTCTACATCGCCGTCATCGTCGCCGTACTGCTCGGCATCGCCGTCGGCTTCGCGGCACCCGACTTCGCCAAGGAGCTCAAGCCCGTCGGCACGGGCTTCGTGAACCTGATCAAGATGATGATCTCCCCGATCATCTTCTGCACGATCGTCCTCGGCGTCGGTTCCGTACGGAAGGCCGCCAAGATCGGCAAGGTCGGCGGCCTCGCCCTCGGCTACTTCGTCGTCATGTCCGTCGTCGCCCTCGCCATCGGACTCGTCGTCGGCAACATCCTCGACCCCGGCTCCGGCATGCACCTCACCGAAGCCACGAAGGACGTCGGCCAGACCGCCGCCAAGGACGCCGCCGAAGGCCCCGTCGACTTCGTCCTCGGCATCATCCCGACGACGCTCGTCTCCGCCTTCACCCAGGGAGAGGTCCTCCAGACCCTCCTGGTCGCCCTCCTCGTCGGCTTCGCCCTCCAGGCCATGGGCCGCACCGGCGAACCCGTCCTGCGCGGCATCGAGCACATCCAGAAGCTCGTCTTCCGCGTCCTCGGCATGATCATGTGGGCCGCCCCGGTCGGCGCCTTCGGCGCCATGGCCGCCGTCATCGGCGAGACCGGCATCGACGCCCTCAAGGCCCTCGCCACGATCATGATCGGCTTCTACGTCACCTGCGCACTGTTCGTCGGAGTGGTTCTGGCGGCGATCCTCCGCCTGGCGACGGGCTTCAACATCTTCGCGCTCCTCAAGTACCTGGGCCGCGAATTCCTGCTGATCCTGTCGACGTCCTCGTCCGAGTCGGCGCTGCCCCGCCTCATCGCGAAGATGGAGCACCTCGGCGTCAGCCGCCCGGTCGTCGGCATCACCGTCCCGACCGGCTACTCCTTCAACCTCGACGGCACCATGATCTACCTGACCATGGCGTCCCTCTTCATCGCCGACGCGATGGACCAGCCCATGAGCATCGGCCAGCAGATCGGCCTGCTCCTCTTCATGATGATCGCGTCGAAGGGCGCCGCCGGCGTCTCCGGCTCGGGCATCGCCGTCCTCGCGTCCGGCCTCCAGTCCCACAAGCCGGGCCTGGTCGACGGCGTCGGTCTCATCATCGGCATCGACCGCTTCATGAGCGAGGCCCGCGCCCTCACCAACTTCGCGGGCAACGCGGTGGCCACTCTGCTCATCGGCACCTGGACCGGCGAGGTCGACCGCGACCGCGTCCGCCGCGTCCTCGCCGGCGAGCTCCCCTTCGACGAGCGCACCCTGCTCGACTCCGACGACACCTCCGGCCAGGACGAGGTCCCGGCCCCGCGCGACGGCGGCCCGTCGCTGGAGAAGGAGCCGGTCGGCGCCTGAGCGTCCCCACGCGGCCGACCCCGAGGGGGGGGGGGGGGGGGGGGGGGGGGGGGGCCGCGCGCCCCCCCCGCGGGGGGGGGGGGGGGCCCGGGGGGGGGGGGCCCCCCCCCGGGCCCCCCGCGCGCCGGCCCGCCCCACGCCCCGCGCCGCGCGGGGGCCCCCGCCCCCCCGCCCCCCCCCCGCCCCGCCGGCGGCCCGCCCCCCGCGCGCGGGGGCCCGGGGGGGGTATAGGGGGGGGGGCGGCCCGTGCGCCCCCCCCCCCCCCCCCCCCCTCGGTTTGTACTACCAGCCGTAGTGGCGTAAGGTCCTTCGAGTTGTCCGGGCCGCCACACGGTCCAGGGCAGCACCTCCGCCGCTCACGCGGCACCCAAACACCAGCGCGATCCCCTGGCGGGGTTGATTTCGGCGTGCCCGAATTCAATTCGGTCGGACGGATTAGGAATTGCCCAGCAGTTCCGCTAATGTTCGGGACGTCGGAACGGCCCAACGGGTCGCAACGACAAACCAGTTGACTGGGAATCAGGCCCGAAAGGATCTGATAGAGTCAACACCGCAGGAAGGCCGAAAGGCCGGAAAGCGAAAAGCAAGACCAGCAGGACCCC
>NZ_JBVHMU010000025.1:0-74633 GCF_055558275.1 Streptomyces sp. NPDC025806
ACCGGGCCAAGATCGCCGAGCTCCTGGAGCCCGAGCGCATCGGCGTCCACCTCAGCGAGGAGTTCCAGCTCCACCCCGAGCAGTCCACCGACGCCCTCGTCGTCCACCACCCCGAGGCGAGCTACTTCAACGCGGGAGGCCGCTCATGACGACGTTCTCCTTCGAGTTCTTCCCGCCCAAGAGCGCCGCGGGCGAACGCACCCTGTGGCACGCGATCCGCCGCATCGAACCGCTCGCGCCCGACTTCGTGTCCGTCACGTACGGCGCGGGCGGCTCGTCCCGGGACCGGACCATCGACGTCACGAAGCGTCTGGTCACCGAGACCACACTGCGCCCCGTCGCGCACCTGACCGCCGTCGGGCACTCGGTCGCCGAGCTGCGGCACATCATCGGGCAGTACGCGGACGCCGGCGTCCGCGATGTCCTCGTACTGCGTGGGGACCCGCCGGGCGACCCGAACGCCCCCTGGATCCCGCACCCGCAGGGCTTCACGCACGCCCATGAACTGGTGCGCCTGGTCAAGGAGTCGGGCGACTTCCACGTGGGGGTGGCGGCGTTCCCCGAGCGTCATCCGCGCTCCCCCGACTGGGAGAGCGACATCCGCCACTTCGTCGCCAAGTGCCGGGCCGGAGCCGACTACGCGATCACCCAGATGTTCTTCCGCGTCGAGGACTATCTGCGCCTGCGCGACCGGGTCGCGGCGGCCGGCTGCGACACCCCGATCATTCCCGAGATCATGCCCGCCACCGACGTGCGCCAGATCGCCCGCTTCGCCGAACTCAGCGGCGCCACCTTCCCCGAGTCCCTCGCCCACCGCCTGGAAGCCGCCCGCGGTGACGCCGCACAGGGGCACCGCATCGGTGTCGAGTACGCGACCGCGATGGCCGAGCGGCTGCTCGCCGAGGGCGCCCCGGGCCTGCACTACATCACGCTCAACCGCTCCACGGCGACGCTCGACATCCACCGCAACGTACTGAACTCAAGGAGTGCCCAGCATGTCCTCGCAGCCCAGCGCTGACTTCACCGACTTCAAGGTCGCGGACCTCTCGCTCGCGGCGTTCGGCCGCAAGGAGATCACCCTCGCCGAGCACGAGATGCCCGGCCTGATGTCGATCCGCAAGGAGTACGCGGCGGCGCAGCCCCTGGCCGGCGCCCGGATCACCGGCTCCCTGCACATGACGGTCCAGACGGCCGTCCTCATCGAGACCCTGGTCGCCCTCGGCGCCGAGGTCCGCTGGGTCTCCTGCAACATCTACTCCACCCAGGACCACGCCGCCGCCGCGATCGCCGCCGCCGGCATCCCGGTCTTCGCCTGGAAGGGCGAGACGCTGGAGGAGTACTGGTGGTGCACCGAGCAGGCCCTGACCTGGCCCGGCCACGCGGGCCCGAACATGATCCTGGACGACGGCGGCGACGCCACCCTCCTCGTCCACAAGGGCGTCGAGTACCGCAAGACCGGCGAGCTGCCCGAGGCCTCCAACGACGAACTCGCCGTCGTCCGGGGCCTGCTGGAGAACAGCCCGCTGGACTGGACCCGGCTCGCGTCGGAGATCCGCGGCGTGACGGAGGAGACCACGACGGGTGTCCACCGCCTCTACGAGATGCACCGTGACGGCACGCTGCTGTTCCCGGCGATCAACGTGAACGACGCCGTCACCAAGTCGAAGTTCGACAACAAGTACGGCTGCCGCCACTCGCTCATCGACGGCATCAACCGCGCCACCGACGTCCTCATCGGCGGCAAGACCGCCGTCGTGTGCGGTTACGGCGACGTCGGCAAGGGCTGCGCCGAGTCCCTCCGCGGCCAGGGCGCCCGCGTCATCATCACGGAGATCGACCCGATCTGCGCCCTGCAGGCGGCGATGGACGGCTACCAGGTCACCACCCTCGACGAGGTCGTCGACCAGGCCGACATCTTCGTCACCACGACCGGCAACAAGGACATCATCATGGCCGCCGACATGGCCAAGATGAAGCACCAGGCCATCATCGGGAACATCGGCCACTTCGACAACGAGATCGACATGGCCGGCCTCGCGAAGACCCCCGGCATCGTCAAGGACGAGGTCAAGCCGCAGGTCCACACCTGGACCTACCCCGACGGCAAGGTCCTCATCGTCCTCTCCGAGGGCCGCCTCCTGAACCTCGGCAACGCCACCGGCCACCCCTCCTTCGTCATGTCCAACTCGTTCGCGGACCAGACGCTGGCCCAGATCGAGCTGTTCACCAAGCCCGAGGAGTACCCGACCGACGTCTACGTGCTGCCCAAGCACCTCGACGAGAAGGTCGCCCGTCTCCACCTCGACTCCCTCGGCGTCAAGCTCACCCAGCTGCGCCCGGAGCAGGCGTCGTACATCGGCGTCGAGGTCGACGGCCCGTACAAGCCCGACCACTACCGCTACTGATCCGGGAGGTGTCATGACCGGGAACAGCCTCACGACGACGCGAGGCCACCGCGACGCGCTCGACCCGCATCGCGACCGCTACGCCGCCCGCACCGCGGGCATGACGGCCTCCGAGATCCGGGCGCTGTTCTCGGTCGTGGGCCGACCGGAAGTGGTGTCGCTGGCCGGCGGCATGCCCAACCTGACCGCGCTGCCGCTGGACACACTGGCGGAACAGGTCGCGCAGATCGTCGCCGAGGACGGCCTGACCGCACTGCAGTACGCGTCCGCCCACGGGCTGCCCCCCTTGCGGGAACAGATCTGCGACGTGATGGCGCTGGAAGGCATCACCGCGCATCCGGACGACGTCGTCGTGACCGTCGGCTCCCAGATGGGCCTCGACCTGGTCACCCGGCTGTTCTGCGACCCCGGCGACGTGGTGGTCGCCGAAGGCCCCTCGTACGTCGGCGCGCTGGGCTCGTTCGCCGCGTACCAGGCGCAGGTCGTGCAGGTGCCGATGGACGCGCAGGGCCTGGTGCCCGAGGCGCTGCGGGCCGCGCTGCACCGGGCCCGCCGGGCCGGACAGCGGGTGAAACTGCTGTACACGATCCCGAACTTCCACAACCCGGCCGGGGTGACGCTGACGAACGGCCGGCGGGCGGAGATCCTGGACATCTGCCGCACGCACGGCGTGCTGGTGGTCGAGGACAATCCGTACGGGCTGCTCGGCTTCGACGGTCAGATCCGTCCGGCGCTGCGCTCGCTGGACCCGGAGAACGTGGTCTACCTGGGCTCGTTCTCCAAGACGTTCGCCTCGGGGCTGCGGGTCGGCTGGGTCCTGGCACCGCGGCCGGTCCGCGAGAAGCTGGTCCTGGCCACGGAGTCGGCGACGCTCTGCCCGCCCACGCTGAACCAGATGATGGTCTCGCGCTACCTGGCCACGCACGACTGGCAGGGCCAGGTCCACACGTTCCGGGAGAACTACCGGGAGCGCCGCGACGCGATGCTGTCCGCGCTGGAACGGTATCTGCCGGCCGGCTGCACGTGGACGGTGCCGGACGGCGGGTTCTACGTGTGGGTGACGGTCCCGGAAGGGGTCGACACGAAGGCGATGCTGCCCCGCGCGGTGGCCGCACACGTGGCGTACGCGTCGGGCAGCGGCTTCTACGCGGACGGGTCCGGCGCACGGCAGATGCGCCTGTCGTACTGCTATCCGACACCCGAGCGGATCCAGGAGGGGGTGCGCAGGCTGGCCACGGTCCTGAAGGCCGAGCAGGCCCTCCCCCTCGTCCGTCTCTCCAGCGCTTCCCGAGCAGCTGTCGAGCAGCCGGCGGGATGCTCGATGGCGTGAGCTCCGCTGCGGACGGTCACGACCTCGCGGAGCGCAGCACCGCCCGCCGGCGCCCCAACCCCCCGAGGGCACCGGCGGGCCTTTCGTCTGTCCGCACCGGCCGCCCCAGACGAAGGGACACATCACCGTGAACAGCACCTGGTTCCGACGCTTCACCACGCCCGCGACCGCGCCCACGGCCCCCGGCGGCGGGCCGCGGCTCGTGTGCTTCCCGCACGCCGGAGGCTCCGCCACCGCCTATCTGCCCCTGTCCCGCACGCTGCCCGCGGACGTCGACGTGGTGGCCGTGCAGTACCCGGGCCGCCAGGACCGCTACCAGGAGGAGCCCTTCACGAGCGTCCTCGCTCTCGTGAACGCCGCCGTCGACCAGCTGGCACCGGTACTGACCGCCGACCCCGGACGCCCGTACGCGCTGTTCGGCCACAGCATGGGCGCGATCGTCGCCTACGAGACCGCTCGGGAGATCCTCCGGCGTGAACTGCCGGGCCCGCACCACCTGTTCCTGTCCGGACGCGGTGCGCCCGACGTCCCCGTGCGCCACGCCTTCGACCGCTATGACGACGACGCGGTCCTGGCGGAGGTGCGCAAGCTGGGCGGCACCGACCAGAGCATGCTCGACAACCCCGAGGTCGTGGAGATGGTCCTCCCGGCGCTGCGCGCGGACTACCGGGCGCTCGGCACCTACCGGTGGCACGGCGGCGCGCCGCTCGCCGTCCCGATCTCGGTCCTGGTCGGCGACAGCGACCCGATGGTGACGGTCGAGGAGGCCGCGACCTGGCGGGACCACACCACCGGCGGCTTCACCCTGCAGGCCTTCCCCGGCGGCCACTTCTACCTCGCGGACCGGGTCGCCGAGGTCGCGGCCGCCGTCACCGAGGGGCTGCTCGCCGGCGCCGCCGTCTCCTGACCCGCCCCCGGCGGCACGACGCCGCCTGTCACGCCGAAGGGACCCCCTGCGACCACCAGGGGGTCCCTTCGGCGTGACAGGCGTGCGGGCGGGCTCAGAGGACGGCGCCCTCGCGGGTCCTCCGGCGCAGAGTGGGCCTGCTGGAACGGCCGGCGTCCTTCAGCATGTCGGACAGGCCCATGATGGTGCGGGCCGCGAACAGCTTGCGGATGGAGACCTCCTGCTTCAGCTCGGCCCGGATCAGGCCGACAAGGCGGATCGCGCGCAGCGAGTTGCCGCCGAGGTCGAAGAAGTCCTCGTCGATGCCGACCCGGTCCAGTTCGAGGACGTCCGCGAAGGCCGTGGCGAGGAACTTCTCGGTGTCGTTGCGCGGGGCCCGGTACTTGCGGTCGTCGAACTGCGGCGCCGGCAGCGCGCCCCGGTCCGTCCGGCCGGCCGCCGTGACGGGCAGCCGCTCCAGCACGGTGAACAGCGAGGGCACCATGTGCTCGGGCAGCCGCGTCCCGGCGAACCGGCGCAGTTCCTCGCCGGAGACGGTCCGCCCTTCGGCCGGCACCAGCCAGGCCACCAGGTGCTGCTGCCCGGAGGCGTCGTGGCCGACCGTGACGGCGGCCTGCACCAGCCCGTCGTACGCGGACAGCGCCTCCTCGATCTCGGGCAGTTCCACGCGCAGGCCCCGCACGTCGACCCGGGCGTCGGTCCGGCCCACGTACTGGAGGCGGCCGTCGGCACCCCACCGGACCAGGTCCCCGGTGCGGTACATGCGGGCGCCGGCGGGCCCGAACGGGCAGGGCACGTAGTGGGCGGCGGTCCGAGCCGGGCGGCCGGCCCAGCCGCGCGTGACGCCGGGCCCGGCGACGTACAGCTCGCCGGTGACGCCGACGGGGACCGGGGCGAGGCCGGGGCCGAGGACGTAGAGGGCGGTGTTGTCCGGCGGTCCGCCGGCCGCGCCCGCCTCGGCCGGGTCGTCGTTCGCCGCGGCGAACACGGGGGCCTCGGCGGGGCCGTGGCCGTTGACGACGGTCAGGTCGGGGCAGGCCGCCCGCAGGCGTCGTACGGCGGCGGCCGGGACGGGTTCGCCGCCGGTCCACACCTCGCGCAGGTCGGCCAGTCGCTCGGGGCGGTCGGCCGCGACGGCGGCGAACCGGGAGGCGGGCAGCCACAGCGCGGAGACGCCGTGGGCGGCGCGCGCCTCGGTCAGGCCGTCGAGGTCGAGGTCGCCGGGCGGCGCCACGACGACGCGCCCGCCGTTCAGGAGCGGCGTCCACAGTTCGAGGGCGAGCGCGTCGGAGGTGTGCGGGCCGTGCCACAGCACGGTGTGCGGGCCGGTCGCGCGCCGGCGGCGGTCCAGGGCGGACCGCTCCATGTTCCGGTGGGTGACCGCGACGGCGGCGAGTGTCCCGTCGGGGGCGGAGCCGGGCAGGACGGCCAGCACCTGGTCCGGGTGGACCGGCAGCGGTGTCTCGGGGGCGGCCGCGGCGTCCTCGGCGTCCTGGTTCAGGTCGTCCCAGGTGAGGGCGGGCAGGCCGAGCCCGGCGGCGAGGGTGTCGGCGGTGGCGGCCTCGGTGAGGACGGCGCGCGCGGCGGCGTCGGCGACCAGCGGCGTGAACTCCTCGGCGGAGGCGGCCGGGTCGAGAGTCAGCCAGGCGCCGCCGGTCTTCGTCACGGCGAGCAGGGCGACGGCGAGGTCGGCCGAGCGGGGCAGCGCCACGGCGAGCGTGGTCTCGGGGCCGATGCCGTGCCGGCGCAGGGCCCCGGCCAGGCGGGTCGACCGCTCGTCGAGGTCGCGGTAGGACAGTTCGGTGTCGCCGTGGACGAGGGCGACGGCGTCGGGGGTCCGCTCGGCCTGGAGGCTGAACAGGCGGTCGACGCTCAGGCCGGGCACCGGGGCGGCCGTGGCGTCGGGTGCGAGGACCCGGTCGCGGTCGGCGCCGGCGACCACGTCGAGCGCGCCGACCGGCCGGTCGGCGTCGGCGGCCACGGCCCGGATGTGCTCGAGCAGTTCGCCGCCGATGAAGCGGAGTTCGGCGCGCGAGTACAGGCCCGAGGGTGCGTCGAGACGCAGGTAGAGGTCGCTGTCGTCGGTGCCGTCGTTGTAGACGCAGATGGACAGCTCGTTGAAGGCGCCGGTGGTGCCGCCGAGGTAGCGGGCGGGGTGGTCGCCGAAGTGGAGGTGGTCGACGAACTCGACGATGTTCATGACGGTGCCGAAGCTGCCCCGGTCGCTCAGGACGGTGTCGCTGGCGCGCTGGATGTCCGAGTAGTGGCAGGCGGCGTGGTCGAAGATCTCGTACGTCTCGTCGACCAGCGCGTCGGCCAGCTCGGTGAGGTCCGTGCCGAGCGGCACCTTCGTGCGGACCGGGACCACGTTGACGGCCAGGCCGGGCGTCCTGCTCGCCACGCCCACCCGGTTGCCGACGGCCAGGGAGAAGAGGAACTCCGGGCGGTCGCAGCGGTGGCGGAAGTAGGCGGCCGCGGCGGTGTTGAGGAACGTGGAGAGCCAGATGCCCATGTTCTGGGCGGCCTCGTTCCACGTGTCGGCCTCGGCGCGGGTGACGGTCAGGGTCCGGCTGACCATGCCGATCGGCTCGGTCAGCTCTCCCCAGCGGTCGGCCGTGCTCAGCGGCTCGTCGAGCGTGGCGCGCAGCGCCTCGGGCAGCTCGACGCGCGGGATCTGCGCGGGCGCGGGCGCGTCGGCGAGATAGCCGCTCCAGAACGCGGTGTCCTCGGTGAACGCCGGCGACGCGCGGTACTCGGCGGCCTGGGCCGTGAACGACTCGACGTCCCAGGGGTGGGGCAGTTCCGGGATCTGCTCGCCCCGTGCCAGCGCCGTGTACACCTCGGCCAGGCGCCGCGACAGGAGGCCTCCGGTGCCGAATCCGTCGGAGATCAGGTGGTGGTAGGCGATCACGACGAGGAAGCGGGCCGGGCCGAGCTTGACCACGCCCTGCCGGAACAGCAGGTCCCGTTCCAGATCGAAGGGCTTGCGCAGCAGGTCGGCCAGTGCGTCGCGGGCCGCCTGCTCGGGGTCGGCCTCGGCGCTGAGGTCCCAGTGGAAGGGCCGCCAGTCCTGGAGTTCCCGGGGGGTCAGGCGCAGCCCGCCGCCGCCGTCGGTGAAGGTGACGCGCAGGACCTCCGCCTCGTCCATCACGTGCAGGAACGTGGACTCCATGACCGCCGGGTCCAGTTCACCGTCCACGTCCCACATGGTCAGCGCATGGTTCAGCGTGTCCGGAGACACCTTCTCCGCCAGCCACAGTCCTTGATGCGCAGGCGACGCAGCGAACGAACGCACAGAGATCAACCCCTCAGCAAACAGGCCCGGGAATCGGAGGAATTCGCAGATCACCCCCACCTTCAGGCACGTGGAACAGACGTTTCAAGGCACTTGGGAACCGGCGGGACAGGCCTCGGTCGGGCCCTTGCGGTGTCCCGCCGGCGGGACATGCGGCGGGGGCGGCGGGACAAGCCGCCGCCCCCGCGACCGCGTGTCAGGGCTTGGCGAGCGACGCCGTGATGTGTGCGGCGATCCGGCGCGGTGTCGGCTGGCGCAGCACGAGGTTCGCGCGCAGCTTCAGGCCGGTCGACGCGGTGAGGCGCTTGCTCAGTTCGACGGAGAGCAGCGAGTCGAAGCCGATCTCCTTGAACTCCTTGTCGGGGTCGACGGAGTCGCTCGACGGGTGGCCGAGGACCGCGGCGACCTTCTCGCGGACGTGGGCGAGGACCAGCGCGGTCGCCTCGTCGCCGGGAAGGGCGGCGACCCGCTCGGACAGCGGCGCGAGCTGCTCGTCGGCCGCGGGCTCCGGCTGCGCGGGCAGTTCGGCCGCGGCGGCGGAGTGCGTGGAGTTCAGCCAGTAGCGGCGCCGCTGGAAGGCGTACGTCGGCAGGGCGGCGGGCCGGCGGGCGCCGAACAGGGCGTCCCAGTCCACGGTTCCGCCGTGGACGTGGAGCTGGGCCAGCGAGCGGACGACGGACTCGACCTCGTCGCCGCCGCGCCGTACCGACGACAGGACGAGCGCGCCGTCGACGTCCTCGACGGTCTCCTGCACGGGCGCGGTCAGGACGGGGTGCGGGCTCATCTCGACGAACACCCGGAACCCGTCGTCGGCCAGGCTCCGGACGGACGAGGCGAACAGGACCTTCTCGCGCAGGTTGGTGTACCAGTAGTCGGCGTCGAGGCGGGCGGTGTCCACGGTCTCGCCGTACAGCGTGGAGCAGAACGGCAGCTCCGACGATCGCGGGGTCACGTCCTTGAGGGCGTCGATCACCTGGTCGCGGACGCGGGTGACGTGGTGGGAGTGGGAGGCGTAGTCGACGGCGATCCGGCGGGCCTGGACGCCTTCGGTCTGCATCTTCTCGACGAACTCGTCGAGCGCGTCCGGTTCCCCGGACACCACGACGGAGTGCGGTCCGTTGACGACGGCGATGCTCACCTGGTCGCCCCAGGGGGCCAGCCGCTGTTCGACGGTGTCCGCGGACTCGGCGACGGAGGCCATCGCGCCGTGCCCGTTCAGGTCCACCAGGGCCTTGCTGCGCAGGGCCACGACCCGGGTGGCGTCGCGCAGGGACAGGGCGCCGCACACGTGGGCGGCGGCGATCTCGCCCTGGCTGTGGCCGATCACGGCGTCGGGTTCGACGCCCCAGGAGCGCCACAGGGCGGCCAGGGACACCATGATCGAGAACAGGGCCGGCTGGACGACGTCGACGCGGTCGAGCCCGGGTGCGTCTTCCTTGCCGTGCACCACGTCGAGGAGCGACCAGTCGACCCATTCGGACAGCGCGTCCGCGCAGGCGTCGAGGCTGCGGGCGAAGACCGGGAAGGCTTCGTAGAGCTGCCGGCCCATGCCGACCCACTGCGAGCCCTGTCCGGGGAAGACGAAGGCGACGCCGCCGAGCTTGCCGGCGGTGCCGCGCGTCACGGCGGCGGATTCCGTGCCGTCGCTCAACTCGGCCAGGTGCGTGAGCAGTTCGTCGCGGTCGCGGCCGAGGACGGCCGCGCGGTGCTCGAACCGGGTGCGGTTGTACGCGAGAGCGCGTCCGAGGTCGGCGATGTCCGCGTCCGGGCGGGCCGTGACGAAGTCGCGCAGCTTCGCGGCCTGCTGCTGGAGGGCGCTCGCGCTCTTCGCGGACAGGATCCAGGGCACGAGTCCGCCGACGACGCCCGGCGCCGGCTCTGCGCTCCCGTCGCTCTCGCCGCTCTGCTCGGGGGCTTCTTCGAGGATCACGTGGGCGTTGGTGCCGCTGACGCCGAACGACGAGACGGCCGCGCGGCGCGGACCGTCCGCGCGGTCCCATGCGCGGCCCTCGGTGAGGAGTTCGACCGCGCCCGACGACCAGTCGACGTGGGTCGAGGGGGCGCTCACGTGGAGGGTTCGGGGCAGGTAGCCGTGGCGCAGGGCCATCACGGACTTGATGACGCCGCCGACACCGGCGGCGGCCATGGCGTGGCCGAGGTTCGACTTGAGCGAGCCCAGCCAGAGCGGGCGGCCGGCCGGCCGGTCCTTCCCGTAGGCGGCCAGGAGGGCACCGGCCTCGATGGGGTCGCCGAGCGTGGTCCCGGTGCCGTGGGCCTCCACGAGGTCGATGTCGGCGGGTGCGACACCCGCGTTGCGCAGCGCTTTGCGGATCACCTTCTCCTGGGCGCGCCCGTTGGGGGCGGTCAGTCCGTTGCTGGCTCCGTCCTGGTTGACGGCGGAGCCGCGCAGGACGGCGAGGACCGGGTGGCCGTTGCGGCGGGCGTCGGAGAGCCGCTCCAGGAGCAGGACGCCCACGCCCTCGGCCCAGCCGGTGCCGTCGGCGGAGTCGGAGAACGCCTTGCACCGGCCGTCGGCCGACAGGGCCCGCTGCCGGGAGAACTCCACGAAGAACGAGGGCGTCGGCATGATCGAGGCGCCGCCCGCCAGCGCGAGCGACGACTCGCCCGAGCGCAGCGACTGCGCGGCCATGTGCAGGGCGACGAGCGACGAGGAGCAGGCGGTGTCCACCGACACGGCGGGGCCGGTGAGTCCCATCTGGTAGGAGACGCGGCCGGAGGCGACGCTGAGCGAACTGCCGTACAGCAGATGGCCTTCCAGTTCGCTCTGCCCGGTCTCCAGGAAGCGCCACCCGTACTCGGTCGAGCTGACCCCGCAGAACACGCCGGTCTCCGAGCCGCGTACGTCGGCGGGGACGATCCCGGCCCGTTCGAAGGCCTCCCACGCGGTCTCCAGGAGCAGCCGGTGGTGGGGGTCGATCGCGAGGGCCTCGCGGGGGCTGATGCCGAAGAACTCGGCGTCGAATCCGGCGGCGTCGGTGAGGAAGCCGCCCTGGTTCGTGGACGACTTCCCGACGGCGTCGGGGTCGGGGTCGTGGATGTCCTCCCGCCAGCCCCGGTCGGTGGGGAAGTCGCCGATGGCGTCGCGGCCGTCGCGGACCAGCTGCCACAGGTCCTCGGGGGTCTCCACGCCGCCGGGGTAGCGGCAGGCCATGGCGACGACGGCGATCGGTTCGCCGTGGCCCGCCTTCAGTTCGTCGTTCTCGCGCCGGAGCCGGTCGCGCTCCTCCAGCAGGGTGCGCAGCGCCCGCTGGACCCGGTCCTGGCCGTCCGCCGTGCGTTCGGTGGCATCGGTCATGTCCTTCACCCCTTCTCGTCCAGGGCCAGACCGACCAGTGCGTCCAGGTCCAGGTCCGACAGTTCGTCCGTGTCGTCGTCGTTCGTGGTGTGCGCCGCGCCGTCCGTGTCCGGGCCGTCCGGTGCGGCGCACGCGAGGACCAGGTCGAGCAGGCCCGCCTCGCGCAGGGTCTGCGGCGACAGGGTGCGCAGCACGGCGCGGATCCGCTCGTCGTCGGCCCCGTCCCCGTCCCCGTCTCCGCCCTGGTCCGTGGCGGGTTCCGCCGTCGGGCGCAACAGCCCGGTGAGGTGTTCGGCGAGTTCCCGGGGGGTCGGGTAGCTGAAGACGAGGGTGGTGGGCAGGCGCAGCCCGGTGGCGGCGGCCATGCGGTTGCACAGTTCGACCGAGGTCAGCGAGTCGAATCCCAGCTCCTTGAAGGCCTGTTCGGCGTCGACGGCGGCGCCGGAGGTGTGCCCGAGCACGACGGCCACCTGATCGCGGACCCAGTCCAGGACGGCCTCCTGCGCCTCGTCGGCCGGCAGGGCGGCGATCCGGGCGG
Organism: Streptomyces sp. NPDC025806; assembly: GCF_055558275.1. Classification (NCBI taxonomy): domain Bacteria; kingdom Bacillati; phylum Actinomycetota; class Actinomycetes; order Kitasatosporales; family Streptomycetaceae; genus Streptomyces; species Streptomyces sp. NPDC025806. Next base: position 11,792 of record NZ_JBVHMU010000025.1, read on the forward strand.
CGATGTCGCGGGCGCCGCCGCTCTCCCGGTCCGGGCCGGTCCCGGCGCGGCGCGGGCGGCCGGCGTCGGCGAGCGCGCGCAGCAGCGGCGGGCGTTCCTCCTCGGCCAGGCCGCGCAGCGCGGCGACGTCGATGCGGGCCGGTACGAGGACCGGCTTGCCGCTCGCGCACGCCGCGTCGAACAGGTCCAGGGCCTCGGCGGTGGGCATCGCGGCGATGCCCATCCGGCGCAGCCGGGACAGGTCGGCCCGGTCGAGGTCCTCGGTCATGCCGCTGCTCTGTTCCCACCAGCCCCAGCACAGCGAGGTGCCGGGCAGTCCTGCCGCCCTGCGCCGGGTCGCCAGGGCGTCCAGGAAGGCGTTCGCCGCGGCGTAGTTGGCCTGTCCGGCGGTGCCGAGGGTGCCCGCGAGGGCGGAGAACGCGATGAACGCGGACAGGGGGCGGTCGCGGGTGAGCTCGTGCAGGTGGACGGCGCCGCCGGCCTTGGCCCGCAGCACATGGTCCACGTGGTCGGGGGTCAGCGACTCGACGGTGCCGTCGGCGAGCGTGCCCGCCGCGTGCACGACCGCCGTCAGCGGCTGCCCGGGGGGCATGTCGGCGAGGAGGCGGGCGACCGCGTCCCGGTCCGCGACGTCGCAGGCGACGACGCGGACGGCGGCGCCCGCGGCTTCCAGTTCCGCGACGAGTTCCGCGGCGCCCTCGGCCGCCGGTCCGCGGCGGCCGGCCAGCGTCAGGCTGCGGACGCCGTGCTCGGTGACGAGGTGCCGGGCGATCAGCGAACCCACGCCGCCGGTGCCGCCGGTGACCAGTACGGTGCCGCCGCCGAAGCCGCCGCCGACGTCGAGGACCAGCTTGCCGACGTGGCGGCCCTGGCTCATCTCGCGGAACGTGGCGCGGGCGTCGTGGATGTCGCGTACGGAGACCGGCGTCAGCCGCACCCGTCCGTCGGCGAACAGGTCCATGACGTCGCGGAACATCGCCTGGATGGCGTCCGGTCCCGCCGCGTACAGGTCGAAGGCCCGGTAGTCGACGCCGGGGTGGTCGGCCGCCACCTGCGCCGCGTCGCGGATGTCGGTCTTGCCCATCTCGATGAAGTCGCCGCCGCGCGGGAGCAGGGTCAGCGAGGCGTCGACGAAGCGGTGGGCGAGGGAGTTGAGGACGACGTCCACGCCGCGGCCGTCCGTGGCGTCCAGGAAGGTCTTGGCGAAGTCGAGGTCGCGTGACGAGGCGAGATGCGCGTCGTCCACGCCGAGTGCGCGCAGCACGGGCCACTTGGCGGGGCTCGCGGTGGCGTAGATCTCGGCGCCGACGTGGCGGGCGAGCTGGACGGCGGCCATGCCGACGCCGCCGGCCGCCGCGTGGATGAGGATCCGCTGGCCCTTCTTGAGCCGCATCACGTGGAACAGCGCGTAGTAGGCGGTGAGGAACGTGCTCGGCATGGACGCCGCCTCGGCGTGGCTCCAGTCGTCGGGTACGCGGGTGAGCAGGCGGTGGTCGGCGACGGCCACGCGGGCGAAGGCGCCGGGGAAGATGCCGGTCACGCGGTCGCCCGGTGCGACGTCGCGCACGTCGTCGGCGACTTCGAGGACGACGCCGGAGCCTTCGCTGCCGAGTCCGGCGTCGATGGCGGTCCGGTCGATCAGGCCGAGCGCGAGGGTGACGTCGCGGAAGTTGAGGCCCGCGGCCTGGACGGCGATGCGCACCTGGCCGCCGGTCAGGGGGGCGTCGGCCTCGGGGGACGGCACCCAGGTGAGGTTCTCCAGCGTGCCCTTGCTCGGGATGCCGAGGCGGTGGGGGCCGTCGGGCATCGGTGCGAGGCGCTGATCCGCGGGGGCGGCGGGCGCGAGCCGGGGGACGAGGAACTCGCCGTCGCGCACGGCCAGTTGCTCCTCGTCCTGGGCGAGCGCGTCCCGTACGCGCGCCCACGAGTCGGCCGCGTCGTCGAGGTCCACGAGCCGGAACCGGCCGGGGTGTTCGGTCTGGGCGGAGCGGACCAGGCCCCACGCGGAGGCGCCGGGCAGGCTCTCGGTCCCCTCGCCGGTGCCGGTGTCGGCGGCGAGCCGGGTCAGCACCACCAGCGTGGACGCGGCGAGTGCCTCCTCGGAGAGGAAGTGCTGGAGCTGCGCGAGGAGGAACTTTCCGGCGTCGCCGGTCGCGGTGAGCGGATCGGCGTCGGCGTCGAGGTGGTCGTCGAGGCACAGCACGATCTGCCGGGGCTGCCGCGGCGCGGCGAGGGCGTCGTCCAGGCAGGCGTGGATCTCGGCGTGCGGGCCGGCCAGGCGGGCGGCGAGACCGCCGTGCGCGTTCCCGAGGACGGCCCACGGTCCGGTCGCGGCCACGGACGTGCCCGGGCGCGCGGGCCGCCACCGCACCTCGTACAGCGGCCGGTCCTGGCCGCCGCGGGCGGCGAGGACCTGTGCGGCGCTCGCGGGCCGGAAGGTGAGGGCGTCCACGGTGGCGTGTACGCGGCCGTGTGCGTCGGCGACGGTGAGGGAGACCACGCCTTCGCCGGTGCGGGTGAGCCGGACGCGGGCGGTGGGGCCGCATCCCCCGGACAGGCGCGCGCCCGCCCACGAGAACGGCATCCATCCTTGTTCGCCGGTCACCTGGATGACGCCGCCGGCGACCGCCGCGTGCAGCAGGGTGTCCAGGAGCGCGGGATGCAGCCCGAAGCCGTCGGCCGCGATGCCGTCGGCGGTCTCGGGGAGCGTGGCGAGCGCGAAGAGGTCCTCGCCCCGGCGCCACACCTCGCGCAGTCCGCGGAATCCGGGTCCGTAGTCGAAACCGCCGTCCTCCAGGGAGGCGTACAGGCCGTCGGTGTCGACGCGCTGCGCCGCGGCCGGCGGCCAGACGGCGAGCGCGTCGGTGTCCTCGCCGCCGGTCGGACCGGTGGGGTCCGGGGTCAGGGTGCCCATGGCGTGCCGGGTCCAGCCGCCCGCGGCCGGGCCGGTGCCGGCGTCGGCGGGGCGGGAATGGATGTCGAGGGAGCGGCGTCCCGTCTCGTCCGGCTCGCCCACGACGACCCGGATCTGCACGTCCCCCTCGTCGGGCAGGATCAGCGGCACTTCCAGGGAGAGTTCCTCGACCGTGCCGCAGCCGACGTGGTCGCCGACCGACAGGGCCAGGTCCAGATAGGCCGTCGCCGGGACGACGACCGCGCCGAACACGGCGTGGTCGGCCAGCCAGGCGTGGGTGCGCAGCGACCACAGGTCGGTGAACATCACCTCGTCGGTGCCGGGGTGTTCGACGACGGCTCCGAGCAGCGGGTGCCCGGGGTCGGTGAGGCCGGCGGAGGCGACGTCGGCGGTCCCGTCCGCGGGCCGGAAGTCCATCCAGTAGCGCCGGTGCTGGAACGCGTACGTCGGCAGGTCCACGTGCGGGCGGGTGCCGAAGAGGGCGCCGAGGTCCACGGGCAGGCCTTCGGCGTGCAGGCCGGCCAGCGCGCCGATGAGGGCCTGGGGGCCGCCGCGGTCGCGCCGTGACGCCGACAGGACGACGGTGTCGCCGACTCCCTCGGCGGCGAACACCTCCTTGGTGATGCCGGTGAGCGTCGCGCCGGGGCCCATTTCGAGGAAGACGCCGGCGCCGGCCGCGCGGGCGGACTCGACCGCGTCGTGGAAGCGGACCGGTGCGCGGACGTGGTCCACCCAGTACGAGACGGCGCTCAGTTCCTCCGGTGTGGCCTTGCGGCCCAGCCGGGTGGAGAAGATCGGGATCGTCATCTCGCCGGTGGTGATCCCGTCGATCGCCGCGGCGAACGCGTCGAGGACCGGGTCCATCAGCGGGGAGTGGAAGGCGTGGTCGACCGGGAGCAGTTTCGCCGAGACGCCGTCGGCGACGAGCCGGTCGCGGATCGCGTGGACCTGGTCGCGCAGGCCCGAGACCACGACCGACTCCGGGCCGTTGACGGCGGCGATGCCGACGCGGTCGTGCGCGGCGAGCAGGGTGCCCAGCCGGGCCTCCGAGGCGCGGACGGCGAGCATGGCGCCGGGTTCGGTGACCTTCTGCATGGTCAGTCCGCGGGCGGCGACGAGCCTGGTCGCGGTGTCCAGGTCGAAGAGGCCGGAGACGTGGGCGGCGGCGATCTCGCCGACCGAGTGACCGATCAGGTGGCCGGGTTCGGGGCAGTAGCGCGTGACGAGCCGGTACAGGGCGACCTGGAGGGCGAACAGGGCCGCCTGCGTGTAGTCGGTGCGTTCGCGGCCCTCGGGCTCCTCGGCGAGGAGCAGGGGCTTGAGGGCGAAGGGGAGGTGGGTGTCGAAGGCGGCGCAGGTCTCGTCGATGCTCCGTGCGAAGACGGGGAACGTGGCGTACAGCAGGGCGGTCGCGCCGGCCCACGGTGAGCCCTGGCCGGGGAACAGGAACACGGTCGTGCCCCGCTCCTTGGCCGTGCCGCGCAGCACGGCCGCGGACTCCCCTCCGTCGCCGAGCACGCCCAGCGCGGTCAGGAGTTCCTCCCGGTCCTGGCCGAGGACCACCGCACGGTGGTCGAACCGCGACCGGTCGCGGACGAGGGCCGCGCCCACGTCCGCGATGTCGGGGCCGGTGCCGGCCGCGGCGAACTCCCGCAGTCGCTGTGCCTGGGCGCGCAGCGCGGTCTCGGACTTGGCCGACAGGACCCAGGGCACCAGCGCCGTGGTGCTGTCCGGTTCCTCGGCGGGGTCCGTCGCCGCCTCCCCGGCGGGCGCCTCCTCGATGATGACGTGGGCGTTGGTGCCGCTGGCCCCGAAGCTGGACACGCCGGCCCGCCGGGGGCGTCCCGGCGCGGTCCACGGCCTGGCCTCGGTGAGCAGTTCCACGGCGCCCGCCGACCAGTCGACGTGCGTCGAGGGCTGGTCCACGTGGAGGGTCGCGGGCAGTGTGCCGTGGCGCAGCGCCATGACCATCTTGATGATGCCGCCGACGCCGCCGGCCGCCTGGGTGTGGCCGATGTTGGACTTGAGCGAGCCGAGCCACAGCGGTTCGCCGGTCTCCCGCTCCTGTCCGTAGGTGGCCAGCAGGGCCTGTGCCTCGATGGGGTCGCCGAGCGTGGTGCCGGTGCCGTGGGCCTCCACGGCGTCGACCTCGCCCGCGCGCAGCCGCGCGTCGGCCAGGGCCGCCCGGATCACGCGCTGCTGCGCGGGGCCGTTGGGGGCGGTCAGGCCGTTGGAGGCGCCGTCCTGATTGATGGCCGAGCCGCGGATCACGGCCCAGATCCGGCGCCCGTTGCGCCGGGCGTCCGACAGCCGCTCCAGGACGAGCATGCCGACGCCCTCGGAGAAGCCGGTGCCGTCCGCCGCGTCGGCGAACGCCTTGCACCGGCCGTCGGCGGCCAGGCCGCGCTGGCGCGAGAACTCACGGAACACCTGCGGGGTCGCCATGACGGTGATCCCGCCGGCCAGCGCGAGGCCGCACTCGCCCTGGCGCAGCGACCGCACGGCCTGATGCACCGTCACCAGGGACGAGGAGCAGGCGGTGTCGGTCGAGACCGTCGGCCCTTCGAGTCCCAGGGTGTAGGCGACCCGGCCGGAGGCGACGCTCAGCAGCGAGCCGGTCTGGGCGTAGCCCGCGACGGCCTCGGGGGTGGAGTGGTGGTCTCCGTAGCCGAAGTAGGCGAGTCCGGCGAAGACGCCGGTGTCGCTGCCACGCAGGGTGTCGGGGTCGATGCCGGCGCGCTCCAGGGACTCCCAGGACGCCTCCAGGAGGAGCCGCTGCTGCGGGTCGGCGGCGAGGGCCTCCCGGGGGCTGATGCCGAAGAAGTCGGCGTCGAAGTCGCCCGCGTCGTACAGGAATCCGCCCGAGCGCGTGGAGCAGCTGTCGGGGCGGGTCTTGTCCGGGTCGTACAGGCTCTCCAGGTCCCAGTGGCGGTCCTCGGGGAATCCCGAGACGACGTCCGCGCCCGAGGCCACGAGGTCCCACAGTCCCTCCGGGGAGGTGACCCCGCCCGGGAAGCGGCAGGCGACGCCCACGATGGCGACGGGCTCCGCCGCGGCGTCGGTCAGCTCCTTCAGACGCTTGCGGGTGTCCATGAGCTCGATCGAGGTCCGCTTGAGGTAGTCGAGCACATCGGCGTTGCTGTCGTTCGTCATCGCTCTCCCCTAGCCGAGCTCTTTGTCCAGGAGCGAGAGCAGTTCTCCCGCTGAGGCCGCGCTGATCCGGTCGGCGCTGATCGCGTCCGTGCCGTCGTCGGCCGGGGCGCCCGCGCCGGCCAGCGAGCGGACGCGTGACTGCAGTTCGCCGAGGAGGGCGGTGACGCCGGTCCGCTCGTCCGCCGCGAGGCCGAGGTACGCCTCCTCGATGCGGGCGCCCAGTCCCTCGATCTCCGTACGCAGGTGATCCGCGACGGACACCTCGTCCGCCGTGGTCCGGGGGGCGAGGCTCCCGGCCAGCGACTGGGCGAGGGCGCTCGGGTTCGGATGGTCGAACACGAGGGTGGCGGGCAGTTTCGTCCCCGTCACGGCCGACAGCTTGTTGCGCAGTTCGAGCGCCGTGAGCGAGTCGATGCCCAGTTTCTTGAACGTCGCGGCGGGGCCGATCCGGGAGGTGTCGCTGTGCCCGAGGACGAGGGCCGTCTGCTCGCGTACGAGATCGAGCAGCGCCGCCTCGGCCTCGGCGGGCGACAGCGACCGCAGGTGCTCCGCGAAGTCGGGGCCCGTGGCCGCGGTGTCCGCCGGGCCGGCCGGTGCGGCGCTCGGACCGAGCAGCGCGCGCAGGAGCGGCGAGGTCATCCGTCCGGTGTCCGGGCCGCCCCGCGCTGTGAGCTGGAGGCGTGCGGGGACCAGGACCGGCTCCTCGCGGGCGATCGCCGCGTCGAAGAGCGCGAGTCCGGCCTGCGTCGCCATCGGGAGCACGCCCTGGCGTCCGAGGCGGACGAGGTCCGCGTCGACGAGGTCGGCGACCATGTCGCTGCGCTCCGCCCAGAAGCCCCAGCACAGGGAGGTCGCCGCCTGTCCCGCCGCGCGGCGGACCTCGGCGAGCCCGTTGAGGAATCCGTTCGCCGCCGCGTAGTTGGCCTGCCCGGCGGTGCCGAGGACGCTGGCGACCGAGGAGAACAGCACGAAGGCCGACAGGTCCAGGTGCGCGGTCAGTTCGTGCAGGTGCCAGGCGCCGCGCACCTTCGGCGCGAGCACCCAGTCGACCCGGTCCTCGACGAGGGTCTCGACCACGCCGTCGTCCAGGACACCGGCGCAGTGGATCACCGCCGTCAGCGGGTGCCCGTCGGGCACCGCCTCCAGGAGGGCGGCGACCGATGCGCGGCTGGTGACGTCGCAGGCGGCGATCTCGACCTGGGCCCCGGCCTCGGTGAGCTCCGTGTGCAGGGCCGCGGCGGTCGGGGCCGCGGGGCCGCGCCGGCTCGTCAGCAGCAGGTGGCGTACGCCGTGGTGCTCGACGAGGTGACGGGCCAGCAGGGCGCCCAGGCCGCCGGTGCCGCCGGTGATCAGGACCGTTCCGGTCCCGAGGGCGGGGGCGTCCTGCGGGGCGGTCGCCGGTGCGGGGCGGGCCAGTTGGGGGACGGTGATCCGGCCGGACCGGATCTTGAGCTGGGCTTCCCCGGTGGCGACCGCCGCCGGGATCGCGTCCTGCGACGCGGGCCGGCCGTCGGTGTCGACGAGGGTGAAGCGGCCCGGGTTCTCCGTCTGGGCCGAGCGCACGAAGCCCCACACCGCGGCCGCGGCGGGATCGGCGTCGCGCACCTCGTCGTCGCGGAACGCGTCGCGGGTCACGAGGACCAGCCGGGAGGCGGAGAAGCGTTCGTCGCGCAGCCAGGCCTGTGTCCACTCCAGCACCTGGTGCAGGGTGCGTTCGACGGCGGCGGGTGTGTCGCCGTCGGTGCCGGCCGTGCCCACGGCGGCGATCACCACGGGGGGTGTTCCGTCGTCGGACGTGGCGAGCCCGTCGAGGCCGGTGAAGACCGGGACGTCCGGCGCGCGGAGCTCCGGGGGCACCTCGGGGCCGCCCACCAGGGCGTACCGGCCGCCGCTGCGTGCGGGGGCGCCGGAGAGCGGGGTCCATTCGACGTGGAACAGCGAGTCCTGGTGGTCGAAGCCCAGTTCGGCCAGTTGTCCGGCGTCGGCGGGCTTCAGGGTCAGTCCGGCGACGCTTCCGGCGGAAACGCCGTCCTGGTCCCAGAGGGTCAGGGCGAGGCCGTTCTCGCCGTCCGGGGCGAGGCGGACGCGCAGGGCGGCCGGCTCGCCGGCGGGCAGGCGCAGGCCGGTGCAGGAGTGCGGCAGCAGGCCCTCGGGCCGGGAGGCGCCGTCGCCGCCGTCCAGGCCGAACGGAAGGAGTGCGGCGTGCAGCAGTGCGGGGTGGATCCGGTAGCGGCCGCCCGCGCCGTCGCCCGCGGGCAGGCGCACCTCGGCGTACAGGGCGTCGCCCTGCCGCCAGACCTTCTCCAGGCCGCGGAAGCGGGGACCGAGCACGATCCCGAGGCCGGACAGGCGGGTGCACTCGTCCTCGTGCGGGACGGCGACCGCACCCGCGGGGGGCCAGACGGGCAGGGCCTCGTCGTCCGGTGCGGGCCCGGCGCCGGTGCCGGCGGTGCCGGCCGCGTGCCGCGTCCACTCCGTCTCCCCCTGGGCCCGGGAGTGCAGGGTGAGCGCGCCCCCGCCGTCGACCACCACGCGGATCTCGCGCTCGGTCGTCCGCGCCAGCACGAGCGGGGTCTCCAGGGTGAGTTCCGCGACGGCGTCGCGGCCCGCCCGGTCGGCCGCCCATGCCGCGAGCTCGAACAGGACGGTGGCCGGTACCAGGACGGCGCCGTGGACCGTGTGTTCGGCGAGCCACGGCTGCCGCTCCAGGGACAGGCGTCCGGTGCCCGCCACGCCGCCGTTCTCCGCGTCGCCGGGCAGTTCGATCACGGTGTCGAGCAGGGGGTGGTCGCAGGTGCCGCCCACCCCGGTCGTCTCGTGCGGTGCGTTCATCCAGTAGCGCTGCCGCTGGAACGCGTAGGTGGGCAGCTCGCTCCAGGTGCCGTCGTGGTCCGGGTACGTCGCCGTCCAGTCCACCTCGGCGCCCGCCACGAACGCCTCGCCCAGCGACCGGTACAGCCGCTCCGGGCCGCCTTCGCCGCGGCGCAGCGTGCCGACGACGGCGGCCTCGACGCCCGCGCTGTCCAGGGTCTGTTCGACGCCGAGGGTGAGCACGGGGTGGGCGGAGGCCTCGACGAAGCAGCGGTAGCCCTGTTCGGCCAGGGCGCGGGTCGCCTCCTCGAAGCGGACGGTGCTGCGCAGGTTGGTGTACCAGTACTCGGCGTCCAGGGCCTTCGTGTCCAGCCAGTCCGCGGTCACCGTCGAGAAGAACGGCACGTCGGAGGTGCGCGGCCGGATGCCGTCGAGGACGCGGGCCAGTTCGTCGCGCAGGATCTCGACGTGGGCGGAGTGCGAGGCGTAGTCCACCGGCACCCTGCGGGCCCGGACGCCGTCGGCCTCGCACGCGGCGAGCAGCGCGTCCAGTTCGGCCACGTCGCCCGAGACGACCACGGCCGCGGGGCCGTTGACGGTCGCGATCGACAGTCCGTCCGTCAGGCGGGGACGCACGTCCTCCACGGGCAGCGCGACCGACACCATGCCGCCGCGCCCCGACAGGGCCAGGATGGCCTTCGCCCGCAGGGCGACCACCTTGGCGGCGTCCTCCACCGACAGCGCGCCCGCGACACAGGCGGCGGCGATCTCGCCCTGCGAATGGCCCACGACCGCGTCGGGGCGCACTCCGTGGGCGCGCCACACCTCGGCCAGCGACACCATCACGGCCCACAGGGCGGGCTGGACGACGTCCACCCGTTCCAGGGCCTGGGCGTCGCCGAGGACGTCGAAGAGGGACCAGTCCACGTGGGGTGCCAGCGCGTCGGCGCACTCCCGCATCCGGCGGGCGAACACCGGGGAGGCGGCGCACAGTTCCTGGCCCATGCCGGCCCACTGCGCTCCCTGGCCGGGGAAGACGAAGACGGTTCTGCCGACGGGTCCCGCGGTGCCGGCCGGGCCCTCCTCCTCGCCGGCGGCGACGGCCGCCAGGCCGGCGAGCAGCTCGTCACGGCCGGCCCCGAGGACGACGTGACGGTGCTCGAACAGCGAACGGGTCGTCACCAGCGAGCGCCCGACCCCGGCGGGCGTGAGCCCGGCGTCGGCGGCCACGAACTCCCGCAGGCGCGCGGCCTGTTCGCGCAGCGCCTGCTCCGAGCGCGCGGACAGCACCCAGGGGACGACACCCGCCGGAGCCTCCTGCGTGCCGGTGGCCGGCTCCGCGTCCTCGGGTGCCTGCTCGACGATCACGTGGGCGTTGGTGCCGCTGATGCCGAAGGCGGACACGCCGGCCCGCCGGGGGCGTCCCGATGCCGTCCACGGTCTGGCCTCGGTGAGCAGTTCCACGGCGCCCGCCGACCAGTCGACGTGCGTCGAGGGCCGGTCGACGTGGAGGGTCGCGGGCAGCGTCCCGTGCCTCAGCGCCATGATCATCTTGATCAGGGCGCCGACTCCGGCGGCGGCCTGCATGTGGCCGATGTTCGACTTCAGCGAGCCCAGCCACAGCGGTTCGCCGGTCTCCCGCTCCTGCCCGTACGTGGCCAGCAGCGCCTGCGCCTCCATCGGGTCGCCGAGCTTCGTGCCGGTGCCGTGGGCCTCCACGGCGTCGACCTCGCCGGGCCGCAGGCCCGCGTCGGCCAGGGCGGACCGGATGACGCGCCGCTGCGCCAGTTCGTTGGGGGCGGACAGGCCGTTGGAGGCGCCGTCCTGGTTGATGGCCGAGCCGCGGATCACGGCCCAGATCCGGCGCCCGTTGCGCCGCGCGTCCGACAGGCGCTCCAGGACCAGGACGCCCGCGCCCTCCGCGAAGCCGGTGCCGTCCGCCGCGTCGGCGAAGGCCCTGCACCGGCCGTCGGCCGCCAGGCCGCGCTGCCGGCCCAGCTCCACCAGGAGTCCCGGGGTCGACAGGGTCGACGCCCCGCCGGCCAGCGCCAGGGTGCACTCTCCGGAGCGCAGGGACCGTACGGCCTGGTGCACGGCGACGAGCGAGGAGGAGCACGCGGTGTCGATGGACACGGCCGGTCCTTCGAGCCCCAGGGTGTACGCCACCCGGCCCGAGGCGACGCTCGTGTAGGTTCCGGTGGCCGCGAACCCCTCCACCTCGGCGCCGGCCTCGCCGCCCGTGCGGGGGCCGTAGTCGACGGCGTAGATCCCGGTGAACACGCCGGTCTGCGAGCCGCGCAGCGACTCGGGGTCGACGCCCGCCCGCTCCAGCGCCTCCCACGACGTCTCCAGCATCAGCCGCTGCTGCGGGTCCATGGCCAGCGCCTCGCGGGGGCTGATGCCGAAGAACGGCGCGTCGAACTCCGCGAGGTCGTGCAGGAATCCGCCCGAGCGCGTGTACGTCGTGCCGGGTGTCTCGGGGTCCGGGTCGTACAGGGCCTCCAGGTCCCATCCCCGGTCGCGCGGGAAGTCGCTGATCGCGTCCACTCCACCGGACACGAGGTCCCAGAGCCCTTCGGGGGACGTCGCCCCGCCGGGGAAGCGGCAGGCCACGCCCACGACGGCGACGGGTTCGCGAGCGGACTCCTCCAGCTCGCGCACCCGCTCGCGCAGTGCCTGAGCGTCGCCTACGGCACGCCGCAGGTAGGAGCGGAGCTTGTCGACATCCTCCACGAGGGCCTCCCTCATCGGTTGTTGGGCGAACAGGTGCGGCGCAGGCGGTGCTACACGTATCCGCGGTCGATCAGTGCGTAGAGATCGTCATCGCTGTCGTCCGGCGCGTCCGGAGCCGCCGGAGCGGCAGACGCCGGCACCGGGACGGGCGCCGCGTCGGCAGCCGGTTCGAGGAGGGAGTACAGGTGCTCCGCGAGCGCCCTCGGCGTGGGGTAGGTGAACGCGACGGTCGCGGGGAGCCGCACCCCGGTGGCCGCGGTGAGCCGGTTGCGCAGGCCCACGGCCATCGGGGAGTCGAAGCCCAGGGCCTTGAACGTCTCCGTGGCGCGGGCCAGGAGGTCGCCGCCGGTCGCCGGGGCGTCGGCTCCGGTGAGCAGGGCCGCCGTCTCGGCGCACACGAGGTCGAGCATCGCCGCCGCCGAGGCCGGGGCCGCTGCCGCGCCCGGGGCGCCGCCGCTGTCCGCGGTCGTGGACTCGTCCGGTGCCGTCAGCCAGTACCGCTGCCGCTGGAAGGCGTACGTCGGCAGTCCGGTCCTGCGTGCCCCCTCGGTGGGGAGCACGGCGTTCCAGTTCACCGGCCCGCCGCGCGTGTGGAGGCCGGACAGGGAGCGGAGGATCTTGGTGAGGCTGCCGTCGCGCTTGTGCAGGGTGCTGACCACGACGGGCGGGTCGGCCAGCGCGTCGGCGGCCTCCTCCATCGCCATCTCCAGCACGGGGTGCGGGCTGACCTCGACGAAGACACCGCCGCGCGTGCGCATGAGGTGGTCGACGACCTCGCCGAAGCGGACCATCGAGCGCAGGTTGTCGTACCAGTACGCGCTGTCGAGCGCGCGGGTGTCGAGGGGGCCGCCGGTGACGGTGGAATGGAACGTGACGGCGGACTCGCGCGGCTCGACGCCGTCGGTCCCCTCCAGGAGCGCCTCCCGGATGTGCTCGACGTGGTGGGAGTGCGACGCGTAGTCGACCCTGACCCGCCGGACCCGTACGCCGTCCTCCTGCGCCGACGCGGCGAACGCGTCGAGCGCCTCGTCGTCGCCGGAGACCACCACCGAGGCGGGCCCGTTGACGACGGCGAGGGAGAGCCTTCCCGTCCAGCGTTCGAGGCGCTCGCGCACCCACTCGGGCGTCGCGCCGACCGCGCACATCCCGCCCGGCAGGGCCAGCTCCTTCAGCGTCCGGCTGCGCCGGGCGATGATCCGGGCCGCGTCCTCCAAGGAGAGCGCCCCGGCCACGCAGGCGGCGGCGATCTCGCCCTGCGAGTGGCCCACGACCGCTTCGGGGACGATCCCGAGGGACCGCCAGACCTCGGCGAGGGACACCATCATCGCGAACAGCGCGGGCTGGACGACGTCCACGCGGTCGAGGGAGGCGGCCGACTCGCTACCGGTCACCACGTCGACCAGGGACCAGTCGACCCACGGCTCCAGCGCCCGCGCGCAGGCGTCGATCGAGCGCGCGAAGACCGCCGAACCGGCGTACAACTCCCGGCCCATGCCGAGCCACTGCGAGCCCTGGCCGGGGAAAACGAAGACGACGGGGCCCGCGGCGCTGCCGGTGGCCACGCCGCGCACCACCGTGGGCGCGTCGGTCCCGTCCGCCAGCGCGGCGAGTCCGGCGAGCGCCTCGTCGCGGTCGCCGGCGAGGACGACCGCCCGATGGGCGAGCTGCGACCGGGTCGCCACGAGCGCGTGCCCCACGTCGGCGACCGACAGCGCGGGGTCCTGGGCGACGAACTGCGCGAGCCGGGCGGCCTGTGCGCGCAGGGCCTGCTCCGAGTGCGCCGACAGCGCCCACGGGACGACGCCCGCGGGAGCCTCCTGCGCGGCGGTGCGGTCGGCGCGGTCGGTCCGGTCCTGGTGCTCGGGGGCCTGCTCCAGCAGGACGTGCGCGTTGGTGCCGCCCATGCCGAAGGCGGACACTCCGGCCAGGCGTCGCCGTCCGGCGGCGGCCGGCCAGGGACGGGTGTCGGTCAGGACCTCGAAGTCCTGCGCGAAGTCCGTGACGGCGGGGTTCGGGGAGCGGAAGTTGAGGCTCGGGACCAGGTGGGCGCGGTCCAGGCAGAGCGCGGTCTTGACGAAGCCGACCATCCCGGCGGCGGGTTCCAGGTGTCCGACGTTCGTCTTCGCCGAGCCGACGATCAGGGGCCGGGTCCGGCCGCTCCCGCGCAACACCTCGCGCAGGCCCGACAGTTCGGCCGGGTCGCCGCGCCGGGTGCCGGTGCCGTGGGCCTCGACGTAGTCGACGGCGTCGAACGAGGCGCCCGCGCTCGCGAGCGCGGACCGCACCGCCGCCGCCTGGGCCTCGGGGCTGGGGTCGGGCATGCGGGTGGACGCGCCGCCGCTGCCGACGCCCCAGCCGCGCACCACCGCGTAGATGTGGTCGCCGTCCGCGACTGCGAGGTCGAGCCGCTTGAGCAGGACGAACGCCCCGCCCTCGCCCCGGGCGAAGCCGTTGGCGCGCGCGTCGAAGGTGGCGCAGACGCCGTCGGGCGACAGGGCGCCGAGGTTGGCCAGGCCGGCTCCCTGCTCGGGGTCGACGATCAGGTGCACGCCTCCGGCGAGGGCGAGATCGACCGCGCCGCTGCGGATCCGCTCGCAGGTCAGCGCCAGCGACACGAGGGAGGAGGCCTGTCCGGAGTCCGCGCAGAAGCTCATGCCGCGGACGTCGAAGAGGCCGGAGATCCGGTTCGCGATCAGGGCGCCGCTCGATCCGAGGGCGGCGTAGTGGTCGTCCTGGTCGCTGCCGGATCGTTTGCGCAGTTGCTCGTAGCCGGAGGGCGCGGCACCGACCACGACGTCGATCTCGCGGCCGGCGAGCGAGGACGCGGGGACGCCGGCGTCCTCGACGGCCTCCCAGGCGAGTTCGAGACCGAGCCGCTGGACGGGGTCCATGGCGGCGGCCTCGGCCGGGCCCGTGCCGAAGAACTCCGCGTCGAATCCGTCGACGGCGTCGAAGAAGGATCCCGACCTCAGGGTGTCGGCGTCGGGGTGGGCGAGGTAGTCCGAGTCGGCGTCCGCCGCCCGGTGCGCGGGGAAGCGGCCCACGGTCGACTTCCCGTCGCGCAGCAGGCTCCAGAACGCGCCGAGGTCGGGCACCCCGGGGAATCGGCACGACATCCCGATCACGGCGACATCGCCGGCGGCCCCGCTCATACGTGTCCCTTCCGGTTCTCCGGGAGCCAGGCGGTCAGCAGGTGCCGCAGCTCCTCGGGCGCGTCCATGAAGTCGTAGCGGCCGCCGTCGAGGACGCGGAACTCCACGGAGTCCGCGTACCGCCGCCAGCCCTGGAGCTGTTCGAGGCTGACGTCGCGGTCCTCGCTCCAGTGCAGTACGTCGACGGGGCAGGGCAGCGCCGCGGGCTCGGTGCGCCGGTACTGCTGCGCGGCGGCGTGGTCGCGGACCAGCACCATGAGTCCCAGGGCGACCATGTCCGGCCGCGGCTCGATGCCCCGGCTGCGGATGAACGCCTCGACCTCGGCGCCCAGTTCGTCCTCGGACATGGCGAGCATCCGGTCGCTCGCGGCGTCGTGCGGGGCGGGCTGCGCGGAGACGAACAGCCGCGCGGGCGCGGGCAGTCCCGCCGCGGCGAGCCGGAGCACCGTCTCGTAGGCGGGCATGGCCCCGGCGCAGTGCGCGAAGAAGGCGAACGGCCGGTCGAGCAGCGGGGTCAGCTGCTCGACGAGCGCGTCGGCCAGCTGCTCGTACGTGCCGTAGTGCGGGTGGCCGAGCCGGTTCTCCCGGCCGGGGAACTGCACGGGGCAGATCTCGACGCCGTCGACGGCGGTCGGCCAGGCGCTGAAGGCGGAGGCCCCGGATCCGGCGAAGGGGAAGCAGAAGAGCCGGGCGGCGTGGTCCGTGGACGGCGGCCGCACGAACCACGGCGAGGCGACGGTGGTGGAGCCGCTGGTCATGGCGTCTGCCGTTTCTGCGCGGTGACGGGGAGATGGGTCAGCCCGGCGATGAAGTACGAGCGCAGGTGCTCGGCCTCGCCCGCGAAGTCGATGGAGTCGAAGCGCTGGAGCAGTTCCTCGAAGAAGATGCGCAGCGTCATCCGGGCCAGCGGGGCACCGATGCAGAAGTGCGGACCGAAGCCGAACGCGACGTGCCGCTTGGCGCCTTCACGGGTGATGTCGAAGGTGTGCGGATCGGGGAACTGGGACGCGTCCCGGTTGGCGGATCCGATCCAGGCGACGACGGCTCCCCGGGCGGGGATGGTCTCCCCCGCGACCTGCACGTCGTCCACGGCGTAGCGCATGAAGTTGCACGCGGCCGAGGTCCAGCGCAGCCCTTCCTCGACGAGGTTCGGGATCAGCGTCGGATCGGCCTGGGCCTTCGCGAACTGCTCGGGCCGCTCGATCAGCGCCTGCACCGTGCCCGAGACGGTGTGCGGGGTGGTCACGTTGGCGCCGAGCAGGATGCTGTACCCGTCGAGGGCGATCTCCTCGTCGGAGAGCGGTGCGCCGCCGGGGCGGACGCTCATGAGGTGGTGCAGCAGGCTGTCGTCCTCGCCGCCCGACGAGCGGCGGGCGCCGACCCACTCCTTGACGTAGGTGAGGAGTTCGTGGTGGGCGATGGCGAGGGTCGCGGCCTCGTTGCCGAGCTGGAAGTGCGGGTCCGAGGGCGCCGTCACCATCGCGGTGAGCTGGACCAGTTCCTCCCAGTCCTTCTCCGGGAGGCCGAGCAGCGGGCCCGTGACCATCGCCGGCAGCAGCAGCGCCCGCTCGGCCAGGTCGAAGGGCTCGCCGTCGAGCGCCGGTTCCAGGAAGCGCACGATCGTGCCGCGGATCGATTCCTCCCAGGACCTGACGGCCCGGGCGGTGAGCTTGGAGCCGAGCGGCCGGCGGACCTCGGTGTGCCGCGGCGGGTCGGTGGACGTCATCAGCACGCCCGCCGCGACGTCGTCCGTCCCGAGGTGGGTGGGGACGGTGCCGCGCTCGGAGGTGAACTCGCGGTGGTCTCCCAGGACCCGGCACACGTCCTCGTGCCGGGTCACCGACCAGAACTCCCGCCCGTCGGGCAGCACCTGGTGGTGGACGGGCGCCTTGTCCCGCATCACGTCCCAGATCGGGTGCGGATCGCCCGAGCCGTACAGGTCCAGGTCGAACAGGTCGACGGTGTCGAGGTCGACGTCGCGTGCGGGCCCCGGCGTGAGCCTCACGCCGCCGCCCTCCCCTGCTCGATCAGCTCGGCCACCCGGGCCGGGGTCTGCGCCAGGTAGAAGTCGCGCACGGACAGCTGGACACCGTAGGTCTCCGCCACCCGCTCGATGATCTTGATCCCGGTCAGCGAGTTGCCGCCGAGCGAGAAGAAGTCGTCGTCCGTCCCGACCTCACGGCCGTCGAGCAGCTCGCTCCACAGCTCGGCGATCTCCTGACCCAGGGTCAGCGGCGTGCCGTGTCCCTCCGAGGTCCCGTCCTGCCCACCGTGCCGGTGGATCACCTGAGGCGACGAATCCATGGCCCGTCCTTCCTGTGCGCTGTCCCGCCGGCGAGACAAATCCGTTGGATGGCCGAGGGGAGTGTTACGCGAACGCGCGGCCGGTCACACCGGGCCGGTGACGGCACGCGCGCGGGGTCCGACTGCCTTGAAAGCGGGGCGGCGGCTCTTCATGCTGACGCTCCGGAAGACCCGCAGGACTGTCCCGCCGGCGGGACGGAGCAGTCGTGCCAAGGCCCAGTGGATTGAGGGGTAACGACGTGGGACACACCGGCATGGACGCGGACGTACTGATCGCCGGCGCCGGGCCGACCGGCCTGATGCTCGCCTGCGAGCTGCGCCTCGCGGGCGCCGACGTGATGGTGGTCGAGAAGCGCTCGCAGCGCTCGGGCGAGTCACGGGCCGGCGGGATCCACTCCCGCACGCTGGAGGTGCTGGACCAGCGCGGCATCCTCGACCGCTTCCTCGCGGCCGGCGAACTGCAGCCCGTGGGCCACTTCTCCGGCCTCTACCTCGACTTCGACGAGTCCGAGTCGCGCCACCCGTACCCGCTGATGATCCTGCAGTCCGTGATCGAGGAGTTGCTGGAGGAGCGGGCTCAGGAGCTCGGCGTGCGGGTGCGCAGGGACGGCGAGGTCGTCGGGGTGCGCCAGGACGCGTCGGGTGTGAGCGTCGACGTGCGCTCGGAGCGGGAGGCTCCGGCGACGCTGCGCGCCCGCTATCTCGTCGGGTGCGACGGTGGCCGCAGCACCGTGCGCAAGCTGGCGGGCATCGGCTTCCCCGGCACCGAGCCGACCATGACCGCGCTCATCGGCGACGTGGAACTCCCGGACCTCCCCGAGGACTACGTGTGGGTGCGGCGCTGCGCGGGCGGCGACTACTCCGCGATCGCCTTCGAGCCGGGCTGGTACCGGGTGATCGCGTCCGAGTACGACCGGGTGCCGGACCGCGACGAGACCCCGACGTTCGAGCAGCTGCGGGAGAGCCTGACCCGGCTGGCCGGCACGGACTTCGGCATGCGCAACCCGCGCTGGATCTCCCGGTTCAACGACGCGGCGCGACAGGCCGACCGGTACCGCGACGGGCGCGTGCTGCTCGCCGGCGACGCGGCGCACATCCACTTCCCGGCCGGCGGCCAGGGACTGAACATGGGCGTGCAGGACGCGGTCAACCTCGGCTGGAAGCTCGCCGCCGTGGTGTGCGGGCGGGCCCCCGAGAGCCTCCTGGACAGCTACCACGCCGAGCGTCATCCCGTCGGGGAGCGCGTCCTGCAGAACACGCGGGCCCAGTCGGCCCTGGTCCGGCCCGGCGCGCAGACGGAGGCGCTGCGCGAGGTGTTCGGCGCGCTCATGGTCTTCGACGACGTGAACCGGCACCTGCGCCACATGCTGACCGCGCTCGACCTCCGGTACCCGGTCGGGGGCGACCATGTGCTGGCGGGCCTGCGGGTGCCCGACGCCGACCTCAAGACTCCCGACGGCGCCGTCAGCGTGTACGAGCTGCTGCACGCGGGGCGTCCTGTCCTGCTCGACCTTCAGGGCAGCCCCGCGATCGCGGCGGCGGCGCGCGGGTGGGCCGACCGCGTCGACGTGGTCGAGGCGCGCGGCGAGGAGGAGTACTGGCCGGTCCCGGCGATCGGCGACATCCCCGCTCCCGCCGCGGTCCTCGTGCGCCCCGACGGCCATGTCGCGTGGGCCGCCGACGAGGACGAGACACCGGACCTCGCGGAGCTCCGCACCGCGCTGACCACCTGGTTCGGCCCCGCCGCCCAAGGGTGAGCGGAGGCCCGCGCAGTGCCCGGGTCGGGTGAACTCATGCAGCACATCAGCGAGTTGGAGAGCGTCGGCGTCGGCTCGGGCGAGGTGCGTCTGTGGCTGGCGCGCACCGATGCCGGGAGCGTGAACGCGGGCGGGATCCTCGACGCGGAGGAGCAGAGACGGGCCGAGGCGTTCCGCTTCGAGCGGGACCGGGCGCGTTATGTCGCCACGCACGTCGCGCTGCGCCGTGTCCTCGCCGCGGCGCTGGGCGGGCACCCGGGCGAGCTGCGGTTCCTGCGGCAGACCTGCCCGGAGTGCGGCGGTCCGCACGGCCGCCCGGCGCTCCGCGACGCGCCGGACACCCACTTCTCCCTGTCGTACAGCGGCGGCCTGGCCCTGGTGGCGGTGGCCCCCGCGCCGGTGGGCGCCGACATCGAGCGGCTGCCCGGCGCGGAGGCGACCGAGGACCTCACCGCGATGCTGCACCCCCGGGAGCGCGAGGAGATCGCCGCCGCCGGGGGCGCCGCGGGCCGGCGCCGCGCCGTGGCCCGCGCCTGGGCCCGCAAGGAGGCGTTCCTCAAGGGGCTGGGCTCGGGCCTGGCGCGCGGCGCCGACCGGGACTACGTGGGCACCGGCCCCGTTCCGGACTCCCCCGACGGCTGGGCGGTCGCGGACGTCCCGGTGCCCGGGGGCTACGCGGCGGCGGTGGCCGTGGGCCCGGACGTCAGCGGGCCGGCTCCGTCCAGGTGACCGGGAGTTCGTGCACTCCGTAGATGTTCATGTTGGTCCGCAGCCGCACCTCGTCCGTGGGGACGGCCAGCTGGAGGCTCGGGAAGCGGCGGAGCAGGGCGTCGAAACCCGCGCGCATCTCCAGCCGGGCCAGTTGGGCACCGAGACACTGGTGCACGCCGTGCCCGAAGGCGAGCTGGCCGCGGGCCGAGCGCCGGATGTCCAGGGTGTCCGGGTCCTCGAAGCGCTCGGGGTCCCGGTTGGCCGCGAGCAGGGAGACCACGACGGTCGAGCCCTGGCCGATGGTCTCGCCGCCGAGCTCGATGTCCTCCGTGGCGTAGCGGAAGAAGATGTCGGCGACGGACAGGTAGCGCAGGAGTTCCTCGACCGCGTCGGGCATGAGGTCGGGGTCGAGGCGCAGCGCCGCCGCCTGCTCGGGGTGCTCCAGGAGCGCGAAGGTGCCGAGGCCGAGCATGTTGGCGGTGGTCTCGTGGCCCGCGATCAGCAGCAGAAAGGCGATGCCCGTCAGTTCCTCGACGGTCAGCTCCTCGCGGCGGGCCAGGTCGGACAGGATGTCCTCGCCGGGGATCTCGCGCTTGCGGGTGACCAGTTCACCGAGGTACGTCGTCAGGGCGGTGTATGCCGCGATCTTGTCCTCTAGCGAAACGTCCTTCTCCATGAACGTGGCCGAGTCCGCCTGGAAGTTGTCGCGGTCCTCGTAGGGGACGCCGAGCAGTTCGCAGATCACCAGGGTGGGCACCGGGAGTGCGAAGTGCTTGACCAGGTCGACCGGGGGCGTCATGCCCGCCATCTGGTCCAGCTGCCGTTCGACGATGCCGGTGATGTGCTCCTCGAGCTGCTTCATCCGTTTGACGGTGAAGGCGCCGGTCAGCATGCGCCGCAGCCGGCTGTGGTCCGGCGGGTCCATGCTGATGAACAGGCCCGGCACCTGGGGGGACGGCTCGGTGGGCGTGGGCATGCCGGGCGTCTCGTAGGGGATGTGGAGGACGCCGAGGTCCTCGCGGGAGCTGAACCGCGTGTCGGCCAGCAGCTGCCGGGCGGCGCTGTACCCGGTGACGAGCCAGCCCTCGTGGCCGTCGGGGAAGACCATCGGGGAGACGGGGCGCTGCTCGCGCAGCCGGGTGATCTCCCGCGGCGGATCGAACGGTCCCGCGTCGCGGTCCATGGGAAGGCCCTGGGGGACGGAAGGCAGTCGGCTCATGGGGGGTTCAACTTCCTCGTCGGTGAAGGCGGCGGGCATGGTCGGTGCCCTTGATCCACACTCTCTCCATGACGCCCCCATGGCGCCACACGATGGCACCGTAATGAGCCAAAGTGGCACCCTGGTACGGCTCATGGCGGGGGATCACTTCTTGATCCACCGGAAAGATGACCGCCGACAGCGCCTTTTACACCCCCTGACCCCATCTGTCGTGCCGTGATGCCGACTCCGGCAGGTGGCTCGTCCTGGCATCAAGGATGCGCCAAAGTGAGGCCACGTCAGAAGTACGGCACAGCACGGCGCCGCCCCGGGACCCGAGGTCACCGGAGCGGCGCCGACAAGAAGCCCTGGTGCTCAGCCGATACGTACCGGTCGGTCGGACTCCGCCTCGATCACGTCCAGCACCTCACGGCCCAGATCGACCAGATACATGTGGTCCCCGGGGAACTCGACGTAGCTGAACTCCGCCGTCGTGGCGTCCTGCCACTGCCGGGCCTCCTCCGCCGTGACCAGACCGTCGGAGTCACCCCGCAGCGAGCAGATCGGCACCGAGACCGGCACGTCCGTGCTCGGCACATAGCTCTCGTGCATCTCGCAGTCGGCCTGCAGCACGGGCAGGATCAGTTCACGCATCTCCGGGTGGTCGAGCGCCTCGTGCCGGAAGCCCGCGAACTCCTCGACCCTGGCGAGGAACTCGTCGTCCGGCAGGCCGGCCGCCCGGCGCTCGCGCTGGGTCCAGGGGCCCGGCGAGCCGCTGACGACCAGCCGCTCGACCTCCACCCCGCGCGCGCCGAGCAGATGCACCAGTTCGTAGGCGAGGACCGCGCCCAGGCTGTGGCCGAACAGCACCACCCGGGTGCCCGCGCCGAGGTCCTCGACGATGGAGTCGACCGAGGCCTTGGCCGCCTCGAAGACATTGCGGAAGGGCTCCTCCATGATCCGCCGCTCCCGGCCGGGCAGCTCGACCGAAGTGACGCGCCACCGGTCGCCGGCCAGCTTCTGCCACGGGTGGAAGAACGAGGGCCCCGCGCCCGCGAACGGCACACACAGCAGTGCGGCCGGGCCCTCGTGCCCCGTGGACCTGACGTGCTCTGTCACTACCACCAACCCCCATCATCCGTACGGTGTTCCGATGTCACGTCAGTCCGCCAGTTTCCGGTTGATCACCTCGAAGATCTCCGCCACGGGGGCGGGCATGTGCAGGTCGCCGTGCGTGGCCTGCACATCGTGCTCCTCGATGGACCCGCGTACGTAAGGCCGCCACAGGGGCGCCCAGGAGCCCTCCTCCTTGAGCGCCGCGTTGAAGAACAGCACGTCGCCGCTGTAGACCGGCTGGTGGTACTTGGCCATGACCTGCTGGTTGTTGGCGAGGACCTTCGCCATGGCGTCCAGGAACTGTTCCTTGTTGTCGGTCTTCACGAACTGGCCGAAGTACCCCTCGAGGTCCTCCCGGTACTGCGCGACGGCGCGACCGGCCAGCTGCGCGAAGCCTTCCTGGGCCGGCAGGGAGTCGAGGATGGCCAGGAACGCGACCTCGTGCCCGCGCCGCTCCAGCTCGGCGGCGATCGCATGGGCGACGGTGCCGCCGTAGGACCAGCCGATCAGGTAGTAGGGCCCCTCCGGCTGCACCGCGAACATCTGGGTGAGGTAGTCGTCGACCATCTCCTCCACCGAGGCCGGCAGCACCTCGGTGCCGTCGAAGCCGCGGGACTGCAGGGCGTAGGCCTGACGGTCCCGCAGGTGCAGGACGAAGCTGAAGTAGCCCCAGCCCACTCCGCCGCCGCCGTGGAAGAACCACACCGGCGCCTTGCTCGCGTCCGGCTCGCTGTTCAGCGACATGACCACCGCGAACGGGTCGCTGTGGTCCTGGTGGGCGCCGCCGGTGAGCAGCACCACGGCCAGTTCGGCCACGGTCGGGTACTTGATGATCGTGCTCAGCGGGAGCGCGACGTCGAACTGCTTGCGGATCCGCGCGCTGAGCCGGGTGGCCATGAGCGAGTGTCCGCCGAGTGCGAAGAAGTCGTCGTCGATGCCGATCTTCTCGACGCCGAGCAGCTCGCCGAAGAGGGCGCACAGCTTCTCTTCATGGGGGTTGCGCGGCTCCCGGACCGACTCGGTGTTCGCGTGCTCCGACGGCAGCGCGCGCCGGTCGAGCTTGCCGCTCGGGTTCAGCGGGATCACCGTGAGCGGGATCAGGGTGGGCGGCACCATGTACTCGGGGAGCCTGCCGCGCAGGTGCTCGGACAGGTCGGCGAGCAGCGTGCCGACCGCCTCGGGACCGTACACCCGGCATCCCTCGCCGGCCGGGGCGTCGCCCGTGACGGCGTCCGGGGTGGGCACGAGGTAGCCGACGAGGCGCTTGTCGCCCTCCTGGCTCTCGCGCACCACGACGGCGGCCTGTGCCACGGCCGGGTGGGCGGTGAGTGCTTGCTCGATCTCGCCGAGCTCGATGCGGTAGCCGCGGATCTTGACCTGGAAGTCGGTCCGGCCGAGGTACTCCACCTCACCGTCCGCGTTCCACCGCACCAGGTCACCGGTCCGGTACATGCGACCGCCGGGTTCACCGAACGGGCACGCCACGAACCGGCCCGCCGTCAGACCCGTCTGACCCAGATATCCGCGAGCCAGACCCGCGCCCGCCAGATACAGCTCGCCGGCGACTCCCGGCGCGACCGGGCGCAAGGCCGAATCCAGCACGTACACCTGCGTGTTCCAGACCGGCGCACCAATCGGCACCCGGTCCGCACCCGGCACGAACTGGTGCGCCGTCACCTCCACCGACGCCTCCGTCGGCCCGTACAGATTGTGGATGCCACACGCCGGCAGCACCTCGGCCACGCGCTGGGCGAGCTCCGGCGGGAACGCCTCCCCCGCCACCTCGATCCAGCGCAGGTCCGTGCACTCCTTCGCCGCCGGCTCGGCCACGAACACTTCGAGGAGGGAGGGGACGAAGTCGGCGCCGGTGACGCCCTCACGGCGGATCAGGTCCGCGAGATACGCCGGGTCGCGGCGGCCGTCGGGACGCGCGATCACGATCGACGCACCCACCTGCAACGGCGCGAACAACTCCGGCACCGACACATCGAAACTCGCCGTCGTGCTCAACAGCACCCGGTCATCCGCCGTCACATCGAAGTGCGACAGACCCCACGCCAACCGGTTCATGATCGACCGGTGCGCCACCTGCACACCCTTCGGACCACCCGTCGAACCCGACGTGAAGATCACATACGCCGCATGATCCGGCGACAACGACCGCTCCGGATTCGACTCCGGATACCCGGACACGTCCGGCAACTCCTCGTCCAGCACCAGCAACGGCCGCGCACTGTCCAGCACATGCCGCACCCGGTCCTCCGGCAACTCCGGATCCACCGGCACATACGCGGCACCCGACTTCACCACCGCATAGATCGCCACCAGCAGATCCACCGACCGCGGAATCTTCACCGCGACCAGATCCTCCGGACCCGCCCCCTGCTCCACCAACCAGTGCGCCAACCGATTCGCACGCCGATTGAACTCCCCATAGGTCAGCGACTCCGACTCACCCACCAGAGCCACCCGCTCCGGAGTCCGCTCCACCTGCGCCTCAAAAGCACCCGGCAACGTCCCCGCCACGACATCGTGCGCCGTGTCGTTGACGCGCCGCACCAACCAGTCCCGCTCCTCCTCACCGAGCACGTCGATCGTGCCGACCGGGGCGGCCGGTGCGGCGATCAGTTGCTCCAGGACGCGGACGAAGCGGTCGGCGATGGCCTCGGCCGACCCCCGGTCGAAGAGGTGCGTGGCGTACTGGAGGTCGCCGCGGAGCGCTCCCGCGTCGTCCTCGGTCAGGAAGAAGAACAGGTCGGACATGGCGGTCGAGGTGATCGCCTGCTCGAACTCGACCTTGACGCCGGGAAGCTCGAAGTCCCGCTTCGCGAAGTTCTGCCAGGCGAACATCACCTGGAACAGGGGCTGGTACGCGGCCGAGCGGTCGGGGTTGATCGCCTCGACGACCACGTCGAACGGCACGTCCTGGTGCTCGTACGCGGTCAGTGCCTTGTTGCGCACCTGCGCGAGCAGGTCGGTGAACGACGGGGTGCCGGAGAGGTCCACGCGCAGCACCTGGGTGTTGACGAAGCAGCCGACCAGGTCGGCCAGCGCCTCGTCGGTCCGCCCGGCGATCGGCGAGCCGATCGTCACGTCGTCTCCGCCGCCGAGCTTCTGCAGCAGCACGCCGAGCGCCGCCTGCAGGAGCATCGACATGGTCGTCCCGCGCTCCTGCGCCAGCTTCTGCAGGCCGGCGCCCACCTCGGGCCGCACGACGAGGGGGACCGTGTCGCCGCGGGAGCCGCCCTCCGCGGTCCGGGGGCGGTCCAGCGGCAGGTTCAGCGGTTGCGGCACGCCCGCGAGTTCGGTGCGCCAGTAGTCGACCTGGGCCGCCGCGAGACTGCCCGGGTCCGTCACGTCGCCGAGCACCTCACGCTGCCACAGCGCGTACTCCTTGTACTGGACGGGCAGCGGCTCCCAGGCCGGCGCGCGGCCCTCCAGGCGCGCGGTGTACGCCTCGGCCAGGTCGCGGGCCAGCGGCGCGCCCGAGCTGCCGTCGGAGGCGATGTGGTGGATGACCAGGACGAGCACATGCTCCTCGGGCGCGCACCGCAACAGGCTGGCACGGAACGGGAGTTCGCCCGTCAGGTCGAAGCGGTGCGAGACCGCCGCGTCGATCGCCGCGGGGAGGGCCCCGGGCGCCACCTCGACGACCGGGAGCTCCGGCCTCGCCTGCTCCGGCGGCAGGATCCGCGAGACCGGCTCCCCGTCCTCGTCCGTCGCGTACATGGTGCGCAAGATCTCGTGCCGGCCGAGCACGTCGTGCATCGCCGCGGCGAGGACAGCCTGGTCCAAAGGCCCGGTCAGCCGGAACGCCGCCGATATGTTGTAGGTCTCCGCCCCCTGCTCCAGTTGGTGCAGCAGCCACATACGGCGTTGGGCGAATGACAGCGGAATCATTGCTTCACTCCTTCACGAACATCTGGCGCAGGCTGGGGCGACGGGGAGCGGCCGATTCCTCCGACCACGCGGCGAGAGCGGACACGGTCGGCAGGTCGAAGATCTTGCGGATGGGAATCTCGATGCCCAGTTCGGCGCGGGCCCGGCTGATCAGGCGGGTGGCCAGCAGGGAGTGCCCGCCGAAGGCGAAGAAGTCGTCGTCGATGCCGATCTTCCCCAGGCCCAGGACCTCCGCGAACAGCGCGCAGAGGGTCTCCTCCCTCGGGTTGCGCGGTGCCCGGCCGGTGGACACCTGCGCGTAGTCCGGCGCCGGCAGCGCCCGCCGGTTGAGCTTCCCGTTCGGGGTGAGCGGGATCTCCGACAGGGGCACCACGGTGGCCGGGACCATGTACTCGGGCAGGCGCCCGCGCAGGTGCTGCGGCAGGTCGGTGAGCAGCGGGCCGACGGCGCGGGCGAGCCCGGGGTGGTTGGCCCGGGTCCGTCCGGCCGCGCCGCTGGGCACGAACGCCCCGCGGACCGTGCGGCGTTCCTCGGGCAGCAGCACCGCGTCGAAGCAGCTCGCGTCGGCCCCGGAGGGGGTGAGGACCGCGTACCGGCCCTGCTGCCGTGCCCATGTGGCGAACTCCTGCGGATCGACCGGCCGGCCGACGTGGGCGGTCGCGGCGATCACTCCGGCCGCGGCCGCCGAGGCGAACTCGCCAGCCAGCCGCGCGTCGGGGATGCCGCTGATCCTCAGCGCGCGGTCGCCCGCCCGCTCGGCGAGGCGGCGCACCCCGGCGAGCCCGGAGACGTCCGCACCCCACGCCGTGGCGGGCACCGTGGCCAGGTCGAGGACATCGGTCGGCTGCTTGTGCAGGACGACCTCGTAGCGGTGCCGGGTCAGCTCGTTGTGCGCCGTGCCCGGCTTCACCCTGATGTCCACGCCGTCGGCGTGCTCCTGTGCCCAGGCGGTGAACCATTCGGGGGCGACGACCAGTTCCCGCTCGGCGAGCAGCGCCTTCTCCACGAGGGTGCGCAGCTCGTCGGGCGAGGCCTGCGGATGCGCCGTGCGCTGCACCGCGGTGAGCAGGGCGCGCAGCGTGGTGGCGTTGCGGACGTCGCCGACGATCAGCCGGCCGCCGGGGGCGAGGAGGTCCATCCCCTGGCGCAGCACGCGGTCCAGGTACGCGACGTCCGGGAAGTACTGCGCGACCGAGTTGAGCACGACGGTGTCGAAGCCGCCCAGGGGCAGCCCGGTGATGTCGTCGGCCGGCTGGGCGCCGAGCCGGATCCGGTCGCCGTGGCCGTCCTTCTCGGCCTGGGCGCGGACGCGGTCCACGACCTTGGCGGAGATGTCGGTGCCCCAGTACTCCTCGACCTCGTCGACGATCTTCGCGAGGAGCAGGCCCGAACCCACACCTATTTCGAGGACGCGCCGGGGTCCGTGCGCCAGGACCTGGGCCACGGCGGTGTCCCGCCACTCCAGCATCTGCTCGCGCGGGATCGGCTCGCCGTCGTAGGTGGACTTCCACAGCTCGAAGTCCTCGCCCAGGGCTTCGTCCTCGGAGGCCGCGTAGCTGTCGTCGTAGACCTCGCGCCACTCGTCGACCTGGGCGTCCGCGTCGGCGGCCGCGGCCGCCGGTTCCGGCACGACATAGGCGACGAGGCGCTTGTCGTCCTTCTGGTCCTCACGCACCACCACGGCGGCCTGGGCCACGCCCGTGTGCGAGGCGAGTACGTGCTCGACCTCGCCGAGTTCGATGCGGTAGCCGCGGATCTTGACCTGGAAGTCCGTACGCCCGATGTACTCGAGCCGTCCGTCCGCGCCCCACCGCACCAGGTCTCCGGTGCGGTACATGCGGGCGCCGTCCGGACCGAACGGGCAGGCGACGAACCGTACGGCGGTCAGGTCGGGGCGGCCCTGGTAGCCGCGGGCCAGGCCGTCACCGGCGATGTACAGCTCACCGCTCACGCCGCGCGGGACCGGGCGCAGCCGCGCGTCCAGGACGTAGACCTGGGTGTTGCCGATCGGCGCGCCGATCGCCGGCATCTCCTCGCCCCGGCCGACGGGGGCCGCGGTCGACCAGATCGTCGTCTCGGTCGGCCCGTACAGGTTGGTCACCTCGGCGGCCTGACCGGCCAGCGCGGCGGCCAGCGGCGCGGGCAGCGCCTCGCCGCCGACCAGGACCCGCAGGTCGCGTGCGCCGTCCGGGTCGTCCGTGAGGAGCATCTGCCAGAACGCGGGCGTGGCCTGGGCGATGCCGACCCCGTGGCGGCGCATCGACGCGATCGCGGCCGACGGCTGGGAGATGGTCTCCTTGCCCGCGAGCACCACCGCCGCGCCGGAGATCAGCGGGAGGTAGAGCTCGAGTCCGGCGATGTCGAACGCCACCGTGGTCACGGCGAACAGCCGGTCGGTGGGCGCCAGCGGGAACCGCCGTGCCATGGTGGCCAGGAAGTTGGCCAGAGCGCCGCGCGGGATCGCGACGCCCTTGGGCGCGCCCGTCGACCCCGACGTGTAGATCACGTAAGCGGTGTTCTCCGCGGAGACGCTCACCTGGGGCGGGGTGTCCGGGAGCGTGGAGCGGTCCTCGGCCAGGGCGTCGGCGTCGAGCACCAGGGCCGGCCGCGATTCCGCGAGGATGTGGTCGATCCGCGAACGCGGGTGGTCCGGGTCGATCGGGATGTACGCGGCTCCGGCCTTGAGGACCGCGAGCAGCGCCACCACGAGCTCGGGCGAGCGGGGCAGCGACACGGCGACCAGGGACTCCGGTCCCACGCCGCGGCCGGTCAGCCAGTGCGCCAGCCGGTTGGCCCGCGCGTCCAGTTCCCGGTAGCTGAGCGACTGCTCCTCGCCGATGACGGCGAGGGCGTCCGGCGTCGCGCGGGTCTGCCGCTCGAAGGTCTCCACCAGACCCTGTTCCAGGGTCGGTTCGGCGGTGTCGTTCGCCGTGCGCAGCAGCCAGTGGCGTTCGTCCTCGCCGAGCACGTCGAGGTCGGCGACGCGTACCTCCGGGTCGGCGACGACCTGGCGCAGGACGCGGACGAACCGGTCGACGAGGTTCCGGGCCGTCGGCTCGCCCAGCTGGTCGCGCTGGTACTGCAGGGCCATCTGCAGTTCCGGCTCGGACGCGGCGGCCAGGGTGATCGGGTAGTGCGATCCCGCGAAGGGCTGCAGCCCGGTGATGGCGACCCCGGCCGAGGTGTTGGCCTCGTCGATGGCGTCGCGGTCGACGGGGAAGGACTCGAACAGCACCAGGGTGTCGAAGAGCGTGCTCAGTCCGGTGGCGTGCTGGATCTCCGCCAGGCTGTGGTGGTGGTGGTCGAGCAGGGCGCCCTGCCGGTTCTGCAGTCCGGTGAGCAGTGAGGCGAAGGTGTCCTGCTGCTCGCACCGCACCCGTACGGGAATGGTGTTGATGAACATCCCGACCATGTCGTCCGCGTCCAGGAAGGCCGCCGGGCGGCCGGCCACGGTGGCGCCGAAGACGATGTCGGAGCGGCCGGTGAGGTGGGCCAGGAGCACGGCCCACGCGCCCTGCACGAGGGTGTTGACCGTGACGCCGAGCTGCGCGGCGCGGCGCGCCACCCCGGCCATGTCCTCGAAGTCGACCGGGATGTCGCCGACGCCACCGGCGGCGTCGTGGTCCGCGGTGGCACGCGGCACCAGCAGGGTGGGTTCGTCCATGCCGTCGAGCTCGGCGGCCCACACCCGGGCGGACTCGTCGGCGTCCTGCCGCACCAGCCAGGCTAGGAACTCGCCGAAGCTGCGGATGCCCGGCAGTCCGGCCGGGTCGCCGTCCGAGGCGTAGAGCAGCATCAGGTCCCGCATCAGCAGGGGCGTGGACCAGCCGTCGTACAGGACGTGGTGGGCGGTCAGGACCAGTTCGGAGCGGCCGGGTTCGAGCGTGACGAGGGCGAGACGGATCAGGGGCGGGGTGTCCAGGTCGAAGTGTGCCGCCCGGTCCCCCACGAGGAACGCGTCGAGCCGCTCGTCGCGTGCGGACGGGTCGGTCGCGCTGAGGTCCAGGTGCTGCCAGGGCAGGGTGACCGCCTCCGGGATCACCTGGACGACTTCGCCGTCCTCGCGGTCGACGAATGCCGCGCGCAGGTTGGCGTAGCGCTCCAGGAGGGCCTGTCCGGCGCGCCGCATCCGCTCCGGGTCGACGTCGCCGGACAGATGGAACACCAGCTGCATGTGGTAGACGTCGAAGGTCTCGTCGGCGGTGAGCATCGAGTGGAAGAGCAGCCCGGACTGGACCGGGGTGACGGGCCACACCTCGGCGAGCCGGCCGAAGCGGGTCTCCCAGGTGTCGATGTCGTCCTGCGCCACGTCGACCAGCGGCGCGTCGGCCGGCGTCAGCCCGCCGGCGTCCGGGGAGGCGGCGTGACGGGCCAGCGCGGTCAGCGCCTCGACCCACAGTGCGGCCAGTTCGCTCACGTCGTCGTGGGAGAGCAGGCCGCCGGGGAAGCCGAAGTACGCGGTCAGCCGCTCCTCGCCGTCGGCCGTGGTGGTCGCCACCGCGTTGATCTCCAGCGCCGACAGCGCGGGCATGTCCGCGTCCGGCGCGGCGATCAGGTCCTGGTGCGTGGTGTCCGGCGTCCAGCCGAGTCCGCGCAGTTCCTCGGGGATGTCGGCGCCGGAGGCGCGACCCAGGTAGTTGAACCCGATCTGCGGTCCGCGCGGGCCGGCCAGCTCACCGGCGGTCTCCTGGTTGAGGTGCCGCAGCAGCCCGTAGCCGAGGCCGTTGTCCGGCACCGCGCGCAGCTGTTCCTTGACGGCCTTGACCGCGCGCCCCGCAGCGATGCCGCCGCCGAACGCGTCCGCGGCGTCGATGCCCGCCAGGTCCAGGCGGACGGGGTACATGGCGGTGAACCAGCCGATGGTGTCCGACAGGTCGGCGCCGGGGATCAGGTGGTCCTCGCGGCCGTGTCCCTCGCGGCGGACCAGGGTCGGGCAGGACGCGATGCCGCGGGCACCGCGCCAGCGGTCCAGCGCCAGTGCGAGTCCGGCGAGCAGTCCGTCGTCGGCGCCGCCGCGGTAGACCGCGGGCAGCGTGTCCAGCAGGGTCCGGGTGACGTCCGCCGGGACCTGGACGCGGACGGTGTCCACGGTGGCGGTCACGTCGCGCGCGGGGTCCAGTTCGCGGGCGCCGAGCACCGGCTCGTCGGTGCTCAGGATCTCCTGCCAGAAGGGGAGTTCGGCCGTCCGGTGCGGGGCGGCCGCCTCGTCGGCCAGCGCGTGCGCCCAGCGGCGCAGCGTGGTGCTCTGCGGCGCGGCCTGCGGGGCGAGTCCGTCGCGGACCCGCTGCCAGGCGGCGGCCAGGTCGGGGACCAAGATGCGCCACGACACGCCGTCGACGACCAGGTGGTGCAGCACGACCAGCAGGCGGTCCGGCTCCGTGCCGGAGGTGAGCCGGACGAACTGCGCCATGACGCCCGCGTCCGGGTCGAGGCGGTCGGCGGCCGCGTCCAGCTCGGCCTGTACCTCGCCCTCGGTGTACGGCACTTCGCGCAGGAGCGTCCCGGCGTCCACGCTGCCCGCCGGGCGCGTCACCAGGCCCCGCTGCTCGCGGTCGAGCCGGGAGCGCAGGGCGTCGTGCCGGTCCAGGACCGCCTGGAGGGTCGTGACGAGGCCCGCGCGGTCGATGCCCTCGGGCAGGGTCAGCAGCGCCGACATGCAGAACCGGCCGATGCCGCCGCCGAGCGCCAGCACGTGCGCGGCGGTCGGTGTCAGCGGGGCGGAGCCCACGCCGCCGCCGGGAAGCTCGGCGAGGACGACGCGTTCCTCCTCCTCGCGGCCCCCGACGAGTTCGGCGAGCCGGGCGACCGTCCGGTGCTCGAAGATCTCCCGGGTGCTGACCAGCACGCCGCGCGCCTTGGCGCGGGCCACGACCTGGATGGAGCGGATGCTGTCGCCGCCGCTGGTGAAGAAGTCGTCGTCGACGCCCACCTGTTCGGCGTCGAGCACGTCCGCGTACACCTCGCAGAGCACGCGCTCGGTCTCGTCGCGCGGGGCGCGGTACTCGGCGCCGGCGAACTCCGGTTCGGGCAGTGCGGCCCGGTCCAGTTTCCCGCTGGCGGTCAGCGGCAGCCGGTCGAGCACCATCAGCTGGGAGGGCACCATGTAGTCGGGCAGCCGGTCGGCGACGAACCGTCGCAGGTCGGCCACCGAGACCGCGCCCGCCGTGGCCACGTGGCCGACGAGCCTCGGCTTGCCGCCGGGGTCCTCGCACACGGTCACCGCGGCCTGGGCGACGGCGGGGTGCTGGGCGAGGACCGTCTCGACCTCGGTGGGCTCGACGCGGATGCCGTTCACCTTGACCTGGGTGTCGGCCCGGCCGGCGTACCTGAGGTTGCCGTCCGCGTCCCACCGGGCGAGGTCGCCGGTGCGGTACATGCGCGCGCCGGCGGGGCCGAAGGGGCAGGCGACGAAGCGTTCCGCGGTCGCCGGGCCGTTGCGGTGATATCCGCGGGCGACCGGGCCGCCGACGTACAGTTCGCCGATCACGCCCTGGGGGACCGGGGTCAGCTCGGGGCCCAGGACGTAGGCGCGCATGTTGGCCAGCGGCTGTCCGACGGGGATCGCGCCGGTGCCGGTCCAGGGTCGCGGCACGGTGTACGTGGTGGCGTAGAAGCTCTCGGTCTGTCCGTAGGCGTTGACGACCCGGACCCCGGGCAGTGCGGCGTGCACGCGGTGCACCAGGTCGGCCGAGAGCGCCTCGCCGGCGAAGACGACGGTCTCCACGTCGAGTCGCGGGCCGCCCGCGGCACCGGTGCCGAGCTGGTCGAGCAGCGCGGAGAAGACGGTGGGCACGGCGCTGACGGTGGTGCCCGACCACCCGCCGCGTTCGGCGACTTCGAGCACGTCGCGGACGATCTCCACGCTCGCACCGCTGGTGAGCGCGGTGAAGATCTCGAACACGGAGACGTCGAAGTTCACCGAGGTCGCGGCCAGCATGCGGGAGCCGGCCTCGACGCCCGTGCGTCGGCGCAGTTCCTGTACGCCGTTGACGACGCTCGCGTGGGAGACGGCGACGCCCTTGGGCGTGCCGGTCGAGCCGGACGTGAACATCACGTAGGCGAGATCGTCCGGTGTGGCGCGGACGTCCAGCGGCTCGGGCGTGGGGCCTTCGAGGTCGAGGTCCTCCAGGTGGAGCACGGGCCGCCGGGTTCCGGCGACGGCCGGCGCGGTCTCGCGGTCGGTCAGCACCAGCACCGGGTCGGCCGTGCCGAGCAGCAAGTCGACGCGGGCGGACGGATAGTTCGGGTCGATCGGCAGGTAGGCGCCGCCGGCCTTGAGGACCGCGAGGAGCGCGGTCACGAGGTCGGCGGAGCGTGGCAGGGCCACGGCGACCGGGACGTCCGGGCCGACGCCGTGGCTCCTGAGCAGCGCGGCGAGGCGGGTCGCGCGGGCCTCGAGTTCGGCGTACGTCCACGACAGCGCACCGGACACCACCGCGGTCGCGTCCGGTGTGCGCGCGGCCTGCGCGGCGACGAGCTCCGGCACCGTCGAGGCGGGCACCGGCGCGGTCTGTCCGCTCAGCTGCGTCAAGCGGTCCCGCTCCGTGCCGGTGAGCACGTCCACCGCGCCGAGGCGCTTGCCCGGATCGGCGACCACCTGACGCAGGACGCGCACGTACCGGTCGACGAGGCTCTCGGCCGTCCCCTGGTCGAACAGCTCCGTGGCGTATTCCAGCCGCCCGTACGCTCCCCCGGACGGTGCCGGGACGATGTTGAAGAACAGGTCGAACTTCGCGGTGCCGGTACCGGCCGGCACCGGTGTGACGCGCAGCCCCGGTATCTCGATGTGCGACCACTCGAACTGCCAGGCGAGCATGACCTGGAACAGCGGCTGGTACGCGGTCGTGCGCTCCGGGCTCAGCAGCTCCACCAGCCGCTCGAACGGCACGTCCTGATGGTCGTAGGCGGCCAGGGCACGGTCGCGCACCTGGTCCAGCAGGTCACCGAACGACGGGTTCCCCGCCAGGTCGACGCGGAGCACCCAGGTGTTGGCGAAGAACCCGATCAGGTCGTCGAGCTGCTCGTCGGCGCGGCCCTCGATCGGGCTGCCGATGGTCAGGTCGTTGCCGGCGCCGAGGTGGTGCAGGAGGACCGCGAGCACGGCCTGGGCGAGCATCGGCGCCGTGGCACCGTGCTCGGCGGCCAGCTTCGCCACCCCGGCGAGCAGGTCCGCGTCCATCTCGAAGTCGACGTGGCCGCCCTGGTGGCCCGCCACCGTCGGGCGCGAGCGGTCGAGGGGCAGCTGCACCGGCTGCGGGGAACCGTCCAGCTCCCGGCGCCAGTAGGCGAGCTGTTCGGCGGCGACGCTCTGCGGGTCGTCCTCGTCGCCCAGCAGCTGGCGCTGCCACAGGGTGTAGTCCTTGTACTGCACCGGCAGCGGCGCCCACTCCGGGGCACGGCCCTGTCCGCGCGCCGCGTACGCCGAGAGCAGGTCCCGCATGAACGGTGCCATCGAGGCGCCGTCGGCGGCGATGTGGTGGAACACGAACAGGAGCACGTGTTCCTGCGGCGCGAGACGGAACACGGTCGCGCGGAACGGGAGTTCCGTGTCCAGGTCGAAGCCCCTGCAGGCGGCCTCGCGCAGCGCGGCCTCCAGCGCGTCGGCGGCCACGTCGACCGTCTCGAGCCGGAGGGCGGCCTCGTGCGCGGGCAGGACCCGCTGCTCCGGAGTGCCGTCCTCGCTCTCGCCGACCAGCGTGCGCAGGCTCTCGTGCCGGGTGACGACGTCCGTCACGGCGACGGCCAGCGCCGCCGTGTCCAGCTCCCCCTCCAGGCGGAGAACGAGCGGGATGTTGTAGGTCGCGGACGGGCCTTCCAGTCGGTGGAGGAACCACATCCGTCGCTGCGCGAAGGACAAGGGGATCATCGACGCTTCTCCTAAACGGTCATCTGGCCCAGCTGGGGGCGCAGCCGGGGGCGGTCGGACGTGGCCAGTTCCTCGATCCGCTCCGCCAGTTGGGCGACGGTCGGATTGCGGAAGACCGTGGTGACTTTCACGTCGACGTGCAGCTGACTGCGGATGCGGCCGGTCAGCCGGGTGGCGAGCAGGGAGTGCCCGCCGTGGTCGAAGAAGTCGACGTCGATGCCGACCTCCTCCACACCCAGCAGATCGGCGAACAGCCGGCAGAGGACTTCTTCGTTGGGGGTGCGCGGCCCTCGTCCGGCCGCGACCTCGGTCTGCTCCGGTGCGGGGAGCGCCTTGCGGTCGAGCTTCCCGCTCGGTGTCGTGGGCAGCTCGTCGAGCGGCACGATCGCCGACGGGACCATGTACTCGGGCAGGCGCTCGCGGGCCAGCTCGGTGAGAACAGCGGCGTCCGGCGCGGCCGTGCCCTCGCGGGGCACGACGTAGGCGACCAGGCGCTGGTCGTCGGCGCGGTCCTCGCGCACCACCACGACCGTGCTCTGCACGTCCGGGTGGGAGCCGAGCACCTGCTCGATCTCGCCGAGTTCGATGCGGAAGCCGCGGACCTTGACCTGGAAGTCGGTCCGGCCGATGTACTCGACCTGCCCGTCGTGGCTCCAGCGCACGAGGTCGCCGGTGCGGTACATCCGGGTACCGGGCTCCCCGTAGGGGCAGGCGACGAAGCGGGTCGCGGTCAGGTCGGTCCGGCCGAGGTAGCCGCGGGCGAGGCCGGTGCCGGCCAGGTACAGCTCGCCGGCGACGCCGGGGGCGACGGGGCGCAGGGCCGCGTCGAGCACGTACACCTGCGTGTTCCACACCGGTGCGCCGATCGGCACCCGGGCGGAGCCGGGCACGTGCTGCCAGGCGGTGACCTCGACCGACGCCTCGGTGGGGCCGTAGAGGTTGTGCACGCCGCAGCCGGGGAGCACGTCGACGGCCCGGTCCGCGAGGGCCGGCGGGAAGGCCTCGCCGGCGACCTCGATCCAGCGCAGGCTGGTGCACTCCTTGGCCTCGGGTTCGGCCAGGAAGGCTTCGAGGAGGGAGGGGACGAAGTCGGCGCCGGTGACGCCCTCACGGCGGATCAGGTCCGCGAGATACGCCGGGTCGCGGCGGCCGTCGGGACGCGCGATCACGATCGACGCACCCACCTGCAACGGCGCGAACAACTCCGGCACCGACACATCGAAACTCGCCGTCGTGCTCAACAGCACCCGGTCCTCGGCCGTCACATCGAAGTGCGACAGACCCCACGCCAACCGGTTCATGATCGACCGGTGCGCCACCTGCACACCCTTCGGACCACCCGTCGAACCCGACGTGAAGATCACATACGCCGCATGATCCGGCGACAACGACCGCTCCGGATTCGACTCCGGATACCCGGACACATCCGGCAACTCCTCGTCCAGCACCAGCAACGGCCGCGCACTGTCCAGCACATGCCGCACCCGGTCCTCCGGCAGCTCCGGATCCACCGGCACATACGCGGCACCCGACTTCACCACCGCATAGATCGCCACCAGCAGATCCACCGACCGCGGAATCTTCACCGCGACCAGATCCTCCGGACCCGCCCCCTGCTCCACCAACCAGTGCGCCAACCGATTCGCACGCCGGTTGAACTCCCCATAGGTCAGCGACTCCGACTCACCCACCAGAGCCACCCGCTCCGGAGTCCGCTCCACCTGCGCCTCAAAAGCACCCGGCAACGTCCCCGCCACGACATCGCGCGCCGTGTCGTTGACGCGGCTGACGAGCAGGTCGCGCTCGTCGGCCGACAGGACGTCGATGGCGCCGACCGGGGTCGCCGGGTCGGCGAGCACCTGGTCGAGGACGCGGACCAGCCGGGCGGCGACGGTCTCGGCGGCGTCCCGGTCGTAGATGTTCCGCTGGTAGTCGAGGGAGAGGCGGAGGTAGGGGTCCGAGGAGTTGAGGGTGAGGGGGTAGTGGGAGCCGGCGAAGGGCCGGATGCTGTCGATCGTGAGACCGGCGGAGGCGTTCGCGTCGACGATGCCCTCGCGGTCGATCGGGTAGTTCTCGAACACCACGATCGAGTCGAACAGGGAGGGCAGTCCGACGCCGCGCTGGATGTCGGCGAGGCCGTAGTAGTGGTGGTCGAAGAGGCTGATCTGCCGGTTCTGCAGCTCGGTGATGACCTCGCCCATGGTCTGGTCCGGCCGGCACAGCACCCGGGTGGGCAGGGTGTTGATGAACAGGCCGACCATCTCGTCCGAGCCGGTGAGGTCCGCGGGCCGGCCGTTGACGGCGGCTCCGAAGACGACGTCCTGCCGGCCGGTCAGCTTGGCGAGCACGACGGCCCACGCACCCTGGAGCAGCGTGTTGAGGGTGACGCCCAGCTCCGCCGCGCGCCGCGCGAGTTCCCGCCCCTTGTCGATCGAGAGCGGTACCTCGACGCGGCCCAGCGCGGTCGCCTCGCCGTCGGCGCTCTGGCCGTCGGCGACGAGCGTCGGCTGGTCGATCCCTTCCAGTTCGGCCTGCCAGCGGGCGGCCGACGCGTCCCGGTCCTGCCGGGACAGCCAGGCCAGGTAGTCGCCGTAGGAGCGGACCGGGCCGAGGTCGCGGCTTCCGCCGTACAGGTTGATCAGGTCCGTGATGACCAGTGGCGAGGACCAGCCGTCGAACAGGGTGTGGTGCGCCGTGATGATGAGCTTGGCCTGCTGCGGCCCGCAGGTGAGCAGGGCCAGGCGCAGCAGCGGCGGGCGGTTCGGGTCGAGCTGGTCCGCGCGGTCGTCGGCGAGGGCCTGGTCGAGCGCGGTGTCCTGCTCGGCGCCGCTGCGGCCGGTCAGGTCGATGTGCCGCCACGGGATGTCGACGTGTTCGGCGACGACCTGCACGGGGTCGCCGTCGGCGGTGGAGACGAACGCGGAGCGCAGGTTCGGGTAACGCTCCAGGAGCGCCTGTCCGGCCGCCCGCATGCGCTCCGGGTCCACGTGTCCGGACAGATGCAGGACGAACTGCATGTGGTAGACGTCGAAGGCGCCGTCGGCGAGTGCGGCCTGGAACTGGATGCCGGACTGGCCCGGTGCCTGCGGCCACACCTCGGCCAGCGGGCCGTAGCGCTCCTCCCAGGACTCGATGTCGTCCTGGGTGACCGACACCAGCGGGGCGTCGGAGGGGGTGAGCCCGCCGATCGCCGGGCGGGCGGCGTACGCGGCCATGCCGCGCAGCACCTCGACCCACAGGTCGGCGAGTTCGGCGGTCCGCTCGCGGCTCAGCACGCCGGTCGGGAACATGAAGGCGGCCTGCAGCTGGATGCCGTCCGGGGTCTCGGTGGCGACCGAGTTGACCTCCAGGGCGGAGAGCGCCGGCAGGTCCGGGTCGGGCTCGGCGATCAGCTCGGCGGACCAGGACGCGGGGCCCCAGCCGTCGGTGCGCAGGTGCTCGGGGACGTCGGCGTCGGATATCCGGCCGAGGTAGTTGAAGCCGATCTGCGGTACGGCGAGGTCACAGAGCTGTTCGGCGGTCTCCGGGTTCAGGTGGCGCAGCAGGCCGTAGCCGAGGCCCTTGTCCGGGACGCCGCGCAGCTGCTCCTTGACCCGCTTGACGGCCGTACCGGCCGAAGGGCCTCCCGCCAGGACGTCGGCGATGTCCACGCCGTTCACGTCGACGCGCGCCGGGTACATGGTCGTGAACCAGCCGACGGTGCGGGACAGGTCGGCGCCGGGGACCGCTTCTTCCTCGCGTCCGTGTCCTTCGAGGCGGACCAGGCTGGAACGGTCCGTGCCGCGCCAGCGGTTCACCGCGAGGGCGAGCGCCGCGAGCAGGACGTCGGTGCCGGTGCCCTTGAACGCGGCGGGCAGCTTGGTGAGGACGGCGTCGGTCACCTCGGGCGGCAGTTGCACCCGTACGGTGTCGACGGTGGACCACACGTCCACGGCGGGGTCGAAGGCGCGGGCGCCGATCGGCGGGTTGGGCGCCTCCAGCAGGTCGCGCCAGTACGGCAGTTCCGCCTCCCGCTCCGTCGAGAGCGCCTCGGACTCCAGGGCCGCCGCCCAGCGGCGCGCCGAGGTGCCGACCGCGGGCAGCTCGGGCGTCCGGCCGGTCCGGACCTGCTGCCAGGCCTCGGCGAGGTCCGACATGAGGATGCGCCAGGAGACGCCGTCCACCACCAGGTGGTGCAGGACGACGAGCAGCCGTCCCGTGCCGTCGGGCGCGGCGAACCAGACGAAGGCCGCCATCTTTCCGGCTTCCGGGTCCAGTCGCCCGACCGCGTCGTACAGTTCGGCCTTCGCGGCCTCCAGCGAGGCGTCGGCGTCCCAGGGGCCGTCGCACTCGACGCGGTGGATCAGGCCGGTCGCCGACACGGTGCCTCGCGGGCGAACGCGGAGGGAGTCCTCGTCGCCGCGCACCAGCTCGGCGCGCAGGAGGTCGTGCCGGTCGAGCACGGCGTCCAGTGTCGTGGCGAGGCCGTTCGCGTCGATCCCCGCGGGCAGTTCGAGGACCATCGACATGGCGAAGCGGTTCGTGCCGCCGCCCTGTTCGAAGATGTGCCGGGCGACGGGCTGCAGCGGCATCGGGCCGACTCCGCCGCCCTCCAGCTCGGCCAGGACGGGCACCTGCTCGCGGCGGGCGGAGGCGGCCTCGGCGAGGCGGGCCGCGGTGCGGCATTCGAAGATCTCCCGCGTGGAGACCTCCAGTCCGCGGGCGCGGGCGCGGGCCACCACCTGGATCGAGCGCAGGCTGTCGCCGCCGACGGCGAAGAAGTCGTCGTCGACGCCGACGCGGTCCACGCCGAGGACGTCCGCGTACGCGGCGGTGATGATGATCTCGGCCTCGGTGCGGGGCTCCCGGTAGGCCTCGCCGGTGAACTCGGGTTCGGGCAGGGCCGAGCGGTCGA
Organism: Streptomyces sp. NPDC025806; assembly: GCF_055558275.1. Taxonomy (NCBI): domain Bacteria; kingdom Bacillati; phylum Actinomycetota; class Actinomycetes; order Kitasatosporales; family Streptomycetaceae; genus Streptomyces; species Streptomyces sp. NPDC025806. Next base: position 51,301 of record NZ_JBVHMU010000025.1, read on the forward strand.
GCTTCCCGGTGGGGCCGAGCGGCAGCCGGCCGAGGGCGACGAAGGCGGAGGGCACCATGTAGTCGGGCAGCCGGGCCGCGACGAACTTGCGCAGTTCCGCGGCGGAGGCGCCGGCCTGCACGTCGACGTCGCCGATGCCGCCGGCGCCGTCGTCGCCGACGGCGCCCTCGCCGGTGTGCACGACGTAGGCGACGAGCCGCTTCCCTCCGGCGGCCACCTCCCGGCTGATCACGACGGCCTCGCTGATGCCGGGGTGCGCGGTGATCGCGGCCTCGACCTCGGCGGTCTCGATGCGGAAGCCGCGCACCTTGACCTGGCCGTCACCGCGGCCGACGCACTCGAGGTGTCCGTCCGCGGTCCAGCGGGCCAGGTCGCCGGTGCGGTACATCCGCTCGCCGGGCCGGCCGAACGGGTTCGCCACGAAGCGCTCGGCGGTCAGGCCGGGGCGGCCGTGGTAGCCGCGGCCCAGGCAGGTGCCGACGACGTACAGCTCGCCGATCACGCCCTGCGGCACCGGGGCGAGCCCGGGGCCGAGGACGTAGGCCCGCATGTTGCCCAGCGGGGTGCCGATGGGCGCGACGTCTCCGTCCGCCCACGCGTCGGAGGCGGCGAGGGAGAAGGTCGTGGCGTAGAAGCTCTCGCTCTGCCCGTAGGAGTTGACGATCTGTACGTCGGGCAGCGCTTCGCGCACCTGGCGCACCAGCCGGCCCGGCAGGACGTCGCCCGCGAACACGACGGTGCGCACGTCCGTGAACCGGTCGAGGCTGCCGGCGAGTTCGCCGAGCACCGAGGGGACGCCGCTGATGACGTGGCCGTCCCAGCTGTCCCGGTCGGCGAGCTCGAGCGCGTTCGCCACCAGTTCGGCCGTGCCGCCGGTGGAGAGCGTGGTCAGCAGCTCGAAGACGGAGACGTCGAAGTTCACGGAGGTGCCGGCGAGCATCTTCCAGCCGGCCGGCGCGTCGAGGACGCGCACCAGCTCGCGCACGCCGTTGACGACGCCGCGGTGGGTGATCGCCGCGCCCTTCGGCTTGCCGGTGGAGCCGGAGGTGTACATCACGTAGGCGAGGTTGTCCGGGGCCGGGGCGGCGCGGCGCGCGGTGTCGTCCGCGCCGGCGGGCTCCCACTGGGCGCGCTGGTCCAGGAGGACGGCCGTGACGTCGTTCGGGGGCATGTCCTGCCAGGTCGCACTGTCGGTGACCGCGAAGCGCGGGGCCGCCTCGGAGAGCACGTGCTCGGCCCGGCCGCTCAGGTACTGCGGGTCCAGCGGCACGTACGCGGCACCGGACTTGAGGATGCCGAGCAGGCCGGCGACCAGGTCCTCGGTGCGGGGCAGCGCGAGGACCACCAGGTCCTCCGGGCCGGCCCCGCGCCGCACGAGCTCGCGCGCGACGGATTCGGCCCGCTCGTCCAGCTCCCGGTACGTCAGGGTGCGGTCGGCGCACACGAGCGCGGGAGCGTCCGGCGTCCGCGCGACCTGCGCCGCGAACAGCTCGGGGACGGTCAGGTCGCCGGTGGCGGCGGTGGTGGTGTCGTCGTCGGCGTTGAACTCGGTGAGCAGGCGCGCGCGCTCGGCCGTGCCGAGGACGTCGACGGTGCCGATCGTGCGCTCGGCGTCGGCGACGAGACGGCCCAGCACCCGCACGAACCGGTCCGCGAGGCTCTCCGCCGTGCCGCGGTCGAACAGGCCGGTGCTGTACTCGAGCCGGCAGCGGGCCCCGCCCGAGCTGTCCGGGAGCAGGTCGAAGAAGAGGTCGAACTTGGCCGTCTGCGTCTCCAGGCGCTCGACCCGGGTGTCCAGGCCGGGCAGTTCGAGCGGCGGCACGGGCGGCTGCCAGGAGAGCATGACCTGGAAGAACGGGTTGTAGGCGGTGGAGCGGTCGGGGTTGAGCAGCTCGACCAGCCGCTCGAAGGGCATGTCCTGGTTGTCGTAGGCCGCGAGCGAGCGGTCCCGCACGCGGGCCAGCAGGTCGCGGAAGGTGGGGTTGCCGGAGAGGTCGACGCGCAGCACCCAGGTGTTGACGAAGAAGCCGACGAGGTCGCGCAGATCCTCGTCGGTGCGGTCGGTGATGGGCGCGCCGATGGACACGTCGTCGCCGCAGCCGAGGTGGTGCAGCAGCACCGCGAGGGCGGAGTGCATGACCATCGACACCGTCGTGTCCTGCTCGGTGGCGAGCTTCTCCACCGCGTCGAGCAGTTCGGAGCCGATCTCGAACGGCACCCGGTCGCCGTCGGGGCTCATCACGCGGGGGCGCGGGCGGTCCGTCGGCAGGGCCAGCGGCTGCGGCAGGTCGGCCAGGGCGTCGCGCCAGTAGGCGAGTTGCCGCGCGGAGACACTCTCCGGGTCGTTCTCGTCGCCCAGCAGGTCCAGTTGCCACAGCGTGTAGTCCGCGTACTGCACCGGCAGCGGTTCCCAGGCCGGGGCGGAGCCCGCCGAGCGCGTCGCGTAGGCCGTGGTGAGGTCGCGGAACAGCGGGCCGAAGGACTCACCGTCGACGGCGATGTGGTGGGCGACGACGACGAGGGTGTGCTCGTGCGGCGCGGAGCGCACCAGGGTGGCGCGGATCGGGATGTCGGCGGCCAGGTCGAAGGTCGCGGTGGCGGCGGCGTCGACGGCCGCCGCCCGCTGCTCCTCCCCCGCGGCCTCGACGACCGTCAGGGCGAACGGCCGCTGCTCGCCCGGCACCACCTGCTGGTGCGGGACACCGTCGTCGCCCTCGACGATCACCGTGCGCAGGACCTCGTGGCGGTCGACGACATCACACAGCGCCGTCTGCAGGGCGCTCACGTTCAGCTCACCGGTCAGCCGCAGGGCGAACGCGCCGTTGTAGGTCGGCGACGGGCCTTCGAACCGGTCCACGAACCACAGCCGACGCTGCGCGAACGACAACGGGATCATTGTGTCTCCAAATCGGCGGAACCAGGGAGCGAGTCGTCACTCAGTCCTGGTCGAGCAGGGTCAGCAGTTCTTCGTTGTAGAAGTCGTCGAGGGAGCAGGCACCCGACAGCGTCGAGAAGTACCGGTCGATGTGCTCCTGGTGGCCGACCAGTTTCTGCAGCATGTCGACCCGGCCTTGAGGCTTGAGCTCGGCCACGTTGAGGGCGCCTTGGTAGTGGCTGAGCGCCTCGCCGCTCAGGTCCTCCTCGTAGCGCCGCAGCGCCGTCCCGAGCGCGGCGTCGTCGTGCAGCCCGTCCCCGATGTGGTCGGTGAGGGACTGCGCCTGGGCGAACGCCTCGGTGATACCGCGGGCGGTGATCGAGTCCTTGTGGTTCACCGCGTCGCCGACGAGCACCCAGCCCGGCCCGTAGGCCTTCCGGAAGAAGTTCTCCTGATGTCCCGTGCCGTAGAGCTGCTCCTCGCGCTTGCCCGAGGACATCCGCTCGAACAGCTCGGGTGCCGTCGTGCGGAAGGTGTCGAGATAGAACGGCTCCACCCCCTTGCGGACGTCCTGGTACTCGTCCTGCGGGAAGTAGGTCATCAGCAGCGTGAGGTCGTCGTTGGTGGGAATGACCCCGATCCAGCGCCCCGGCCGCTCGTACAGCTCGAAGTTCGAGGGGACCCCGGACCAGTAGCTGTAGTAGGTGCAGGTGATCCGCGGGTGCTCGATGACGTTCTGCGCGCCCATCTTGCGCGCCACCAGCGAGCGCATCCCGTCCGCTCCGACGACCAGCCGGGCCCGCTCCGTCGTCTCGGTGCCACCGGGCGTCGAGTACCGCACGCCGACGACCCGGTCGTCCTCCCGGATCAGGTCCTTGACCGCGCAGCCCTCGCGGAAGTCGACCCCGGCCGCGGCGGCGCCCTCGGCGAGGATCGGATCGAGGACGTACCGCCTCGGCGCGTACGTGTACCGCAGGTCGTCGATCGGCTGGGAGAAGCCCTCGATCCGGACCCCGGGGCCCTCGTAGCTCTGCCGGGTGATCGGCCGGCAGCCCGCGTCGCGGAGCCTGTCGAGCAGCCCCCAGCGGTTGAGCAGAGACATTCCCTGCATATGGATGTAGTGCGAGGAAAGGGTGTCCTGCGGGAATCGGGCCTTCTCCAGAAGCAGGACTCGATATCCCTGCCGTGCGAAGAGCATGGCCGTCGGCGAACCCGCACAACGGGCACCTATCACAATGACGTCGTACATGGCGCGCCTCTCTTATCGATTAGAGGGAGTCGATGTATGCGGAGATGGAGGCCACGGTCGGGTTGAGGAACATCTGGTCCATCGGGACCTCGACGTCGAGTTCCTCCAGGAAGGCGCCCTGGATACTCACCATGATCACCGACTGGCCGCCCAGGGCGAAGAAATCGTCTTCGAATGCGATCTCGTCGCGCTTGAGTTCCCGGCACCAAATGGCGCGCACACGTTCGGCGGTGGTCACGGCTCCAACTCCTCCTGCTTGCGGAATGCGTCGGCGAGTGCCGCGCGGTCGACTTTTCCGTGCGGGCTCAGCGGAATGCTCGGAATGTTCAGGAACCTGGCCGGGACCATGTTCCGCGGCAGCGTCTCCAGCAGGCCCGTGCGCACGTCGTCGTCGGTGAGGTCGTCGGCCGCGGGGACCAGGAAGGCGGTCAGTTCCGCCTCGCCGGCGTCGGTGTACGTGACCACGACGGCGGCCTCGCGCACCCCGTCGAGGCGGCCGAGCGCGCGCTCGATGTCGGTGGGGTCGATGCGCATGCCGCGCACCTTCACCTGGGAGTCCATGCGCCCGGCGACGACGAGTTCGCCGGCCTCGGTCAGCCGGCCGCGGTCGCCGGTGCGGTAGACCCGCACGGGCTCGCCGTCGACCTCGATCGTCGTGAACTTCCGGTTCTCGGGGCCCGCGGCCCCCAGGTAGCCCGCGCCGACGCCCGCGCCGGCGATGCAGATCTCGCCCTCCTCGCCCGGCGCGACCCCGCGCAGGTCCTCGTCGAGGAGGTGGATGTCGGTGTTGTACGCGGGGAGGCCGACCGGTGCGATGTCGTGGACGCCGGGCCGGTAGCCGGCCAGGTCGTAGGAGGTCGCGACGTCCGTGCACTCGGCGACGCCGTACTGGTGCAGCAGGGTGCACGTGTTGCCCTCGCGCCGCGCCCAGTCGGTGAGCCGCTCGGCCTTGAGCGCCTCACCGCCGAACAGCACGTAGTCGAGGCGGGTCAGCGCGTCGCCGCCCCGTGCGGTCTCCCAGTCCACGAGCACGTACAGGGTGCTGGAGGCGCAGTGCACCACCCGTATCTCGTGCTGGTTCAGCAGGCGGTAGGCCATCATGGCGTCGAAGTTGCGGCTCGCCAGCAGGTACTGGGTGGCGCCGCAGAACAGCGGGGTCATCAGGGCGCGCTGCGAGAGGTCGAAGCCGAAGGCGCTGACCACGAGGTTGTGGGACCGGTGGTCCAGGCCGTACTCCAGCTGCAGCCAGTTCATGAGGTTGAACCAGCCCTCGTGGCGCACCGCGGTCAGCTTCGGTGTGCCGGTCGAGCCCGAGGTGAACACCGCGTAGCAGAGGTCGTCCCCGGTGACGTGGACGTCGGGCGCGGTGGCCGGGAGCGCGGCCAGGTCCTCGCTCAGGTGCTTCAGGTCGACGACGTCGACGGGCGCCGAGGCGACCATGTCGGCCGTCGCCGGGGAGGCCACGATCAGGGCCAGATCCGGTACCTGGCCCAGCAGCAGTTCGAGCCGCGCCGCCGGGTAGGCCGGGTCGAAGGGCACGTAGGCGGCGCCCGCCTTCAGCGTGCCGAGGATGGCGACGAGCAGGTCGGCCGAGTAGTCGAGGCAGACCCCGACCTTGGCGCCCCGGCCGTGCCCGCGCGCGGCGAGGAACTGCGCGAACCGGTTGGCTCGCGCGTCCAGTTCGGCGTACGTCACCTGCTGTCCGGCCCGGACGACGGCGACCGCGTCGGGGCGGGCCGCCACGTTCTCCTCGAACCGCTTGTGCACGACGGGGGCCGGGGGCAGGGCGACCCGCTTTCCCTGAAGGATCATCAATGGGCTCCGATATGAGTAGGGTCCGGGTCGCCTGCTGCCAGGCGGGGTGCTCCAAACGCAAGGCCCTAGGCGGTGCGCTTCTCGGCGAGACGTTCCTGCGCCGCGCCGCGGTCCGCGCTCTCGAGGAGCCGCGCCACCCAGGTGGCGACGGGCAGGCCCTGCGCCGCGGCCGCCTTCGCGTAGCCCTCCAGTTGTCCGGCCGGCAGCTCGATGGTGAGCGTGGCGACCTCCTGCCGGCCGCGCTCGGCGGGGCCCGGCTTGCCGAGCCGGGACACGTCCCGCTCGCGGTCGGCGCCGTCGGCCGGGACCTCGGTGGAGTCGTTCTGCACGGCCAGGCCGGCCCGGACCGCCCGGCGCAGTTCGTTGCGGGACCACTTCTGCTGCTCCGCCTTGCGCAGCCAGTAGTCCTGCTCGGGGGGCGCGAGTCGGGTCACCTCGGCGTGATGCGCGAAGCTGAGGCTGTCGCGCCTGCGGTGGTGCTCGAACCGCCGGGCGACCCAGGCGTAGTTGCGCAGGGTCTGGTAGTCGAGGCCGGTGCGCTCGATGGCCTCCTTGTACCGGCGCCATCCGTAGGTGGCCTCGCCGTAGATCAGCCAGTCGGCGAGCCACCACGCGGAGGAGTTCACCAGGTCGCGGAGGTTTGTGCCGATCTGCTCCCAGGAACGCTCGGGCAGGTTCTGCGGGAAGACCATCCCCGACTTCTGGATCTTGGCCTGCGACCCCACGAAGGGCAGGATCACATCGCGCTGTGCGGACTCACGCCGGGCACCCGCCGGTCTCGCCATGCGACCGCTCGCGCTTCTCACAGCCCCCGTCGCCATCCTCATCTCCCAACTCAGTGCGTCTTTCCCGGTGTGGGCCGGCCGGACCTGCGGCGGTGTCAGTCCGCCGCCATCGCCTCGCGCAGGCTCTTGGGGCGCAGGTCGTTCCAGTTCTGCTCGACGTACTCCAGGCACTCGGCCCTGGCAGCGGCGCCGAAGACGACCCGCCATCCGGTGGGCACCTCGGAGAACGCCGGCCACAGCGAGTGCTGCTCCTCGTCGTTGACCACCACGTAGAAGCGGCCGTCCTCGTCATCGAAGGGGTTCGCGCTCAACTGGCACCGTCCTTAACCGTCATGGAATTGCTCGGGGTTGTCGGATCGCCCGGCCGGCACACAGGCACCGGCAGGGGCTCGTGCACGGACCGGTCTTGTCCGGCCGACAGGACACTCGGCTGTCCGGTCGACGGGACACCCGGCGCCGGAGCGAGCCCGGCGTCGAGACGTCACGTTAAGGACGCGGTTCTCGGCGCTACAAGGGCGACGGGCGCCGCTCGCGCCCCCGCGCCGAACGGGCCCCCGACAGGCCGGGAATCCCTGTACCGGGGCCTGCGTCCTGTGCCACGATGCCGACTTTGCGCCGGGCCCGAGGGGTCCGTGGTGCGCCCCGGCGCGCGCCCTCGGGCCGCCGGTCCAGAACCGCTGGAGAACGGCCGTACGAACGGCGGAGTCCCTCTCGTGCTCTCGCCGCGCCGGGCGGGGCGCGTTCTATGGTCCGACGACGCGCGGCCGGACCCGAGGGGGAGCGATGGACGGCTCACGGCCTTCCCTGCGCCTGTTCGTCCTGCATCACGCGGGCGGCTCCTACCTCCCGTTCCGCCATTGGCCGGCGCGGCTGCCGGACGCCTGGGACGTACGTCCGCTGGACGCGCCGGGCCACGGGCTCCTGCTCGATCTGCCCCTGATCTCGGACGCGGCCCGCCTCGCGGACTTCCTGCTGCGAGCCGTCGAACCGGAATCGGCCGTGCCCTACGCCCTGTTCGGGCACAGCATGGGGGCGCTCGTGGCCTACGAGATGACCCTGCGGGCGCACGCGCGTGGCCTGCCGCTTCCCGTCTGGGTCGGCGTCTCGGGCCACCCGGCACCCCATCGGACGGTGTCCAGGAGCCTCTACCACGCCCTGCCCGACGCCGAGCTGCGGGCCCGGCTGAGCGAACTCGGCGGCTCCCCCGACGGCATCTTCGACGACCCCGATCTGTGGGCCGTGTTCGCCCCGGTGATCCGGGCCGATCTGCGCCTGGTGGAGACCTGGCGCCCGGGCCCGGTGCCCCGCCCTGTGCCGGTGGCCCTGACCGCCTTCGCGGGCCGGGACGACGCGGCCGCCTCTCCGGAGCTGATGGCGGGATGGGCCGAGCACACCGATCGCTTCCTGGGCCTACGGGTCCTGGCCGGCGGCCACTTCGCCTTCCTGGACGACCCTGCGCCGCTGTTGCGGCAGATCGAGCGGGACGCCTCCCTCGCGCTCGATGCCACGCCCTCGCCGCGCACCCGCTGACCACAGGCTCGCGAACCCTTCCGGCCACCCCGCAGGCCGGCCCTGCCCCCGTGTTCAGCACCGATCCCGGAGTATTCGCACACACTGTCCCGGCCTCGCACAGCTGACCTACTCTGCCGCCGATGTGCCGCGCAAGCCGGACATCAGCCAATACGGACGAGACTCAGGAGCGGGGAATGACGATCGGAATCAGACCGGGAGCGGGACTGGTCGCCCTGGCAGCAGCCGCACTCACGGCCACCGCGCTGGCCGGTCCGGCCCACGCGACCACCACCGGATCCGGCCACCTGGCGACCCAGCGCGCGATCGAGGCCGCCGTCGCGGCCGGGATCCCCGGCGTCACCGCCGAGGCGCGGGACGCCAACGGGACATGGAAGTCGGCGACCGGCGTGGGCGATCTGGAGACCGGGACGGCGCGCGCCCAGAACGACCGCTTCCGCATCGGCGGCATCACGAGCTCCTTCGTGGCGACGGTGCTCCTCCAGATGGAGGCGGAGAAGAAGCTCAGCCTCGACGACAGCGTGGACCGCTTCCTGCCGGGCCTGGTGACGGGCAACGGCAACGACGGCAGCGCCATCACCGTGCGGATGCTGCTCAACCACACCAGCGGCCTGTCCGACTACCTGGCCGACGCCACGTTCGTCGACACGTACGTCCTGGGCGGCGGGTACCTGGAGCACCGGTACGAGACGATGCCGCACGAACAGCGCGTGCAGGTGGCGCTCTCCCACCCGCCGGCGTTCGCGCCGGGGGCGCGGCACTGGTTCTCCAACACCAATGACCTTCTGGCCGCGATGGTCGTCGAGAAGGTCGACGGCCGGACGTACGAGGACGAGGTGCGCCGGCGCATCATCGAGCCCCTGGGCCTCAGGGCCACGTCCAACCCGGGCACCGCGACGACGCTGCCCCGGCCGAGCAGCCGCGCCTACTCCAAGCTCTTCGCCGCCCAGCCGGACCGGGTCGAGGACGTCACGGAGATGAACGGGTCCCAGGCCTGGGGCAACGGCGACATCATCTCCACCGCCGCCGACCTGAACCGCTTCTACGCGGCGCTCATGAGCGGAAAGCTGCTGCCCGCCCAGCAGATGAGGGAGATGAAGACGGTCGTCGTCAACCCTGACTTCCCCGCTTCGTCGTACGGTCTCGGCATCGAGCGGCTCTCGCTGAGCTGCGGCGCGGACATCTGGTACCACGACGGCGGATCGGTGGGCTGGCTCTCGGTGTCCGCCATGACCGAGGACGGCCGCCACCAGCTCACGTTCAACTACAACGCCAACTGGGCGGGCGAGACGCTGCTGCCGATCCTGAACGCCGAGTACTGCACACCGGCCGCCCGCACCCGCTGAGGAGGCCCCGCCCGCACGGCGTCGCCGCGCACACGTGTGACCCCGCACGCGCGAGACGGACATGACTGTTGACCGCCACCCGGCCGCGCTACAACACATGTTCTGTCAACGGGGAGGTTCCATGACCGTGCGCGCAGCTGTGGCGGGAGCGAGCGGATACGCGGGAGGCGAGCTTCTGCGTCTGCTCCTGACCCATCCCGAAGTGGAGATCGGCGCCCTGACCGGGCACTCCAGCGCGGGGCAGCGCCTGGGCGAGCTGCAGCCGCATCTGGCTCCGCTCGCCGACCGCGAGGTGCTGCCGACCAGTACCGAGGCGCTCGAAGGACACGACGTCGTCTTCCTCGCCCTGCCGCACGGCCGGTCCGCGGCCGTCGCCCGGGAGCTGGGCGAGGAGACGCTCGTCATCGACTGCGGCGCCGACTTCCGGCTCGCGGACCCGGCCGCCTGGCAGGCGTTCTACGGCTCTCCGCACGCGGGCACCTGGCCCTACGGGCTGCCCGAACTGCCCGGCGCCCGGGCCGCGTTGGCGGGTTCGCGGCGCATCGCGGTGCCGGGCTGTTTTCCCACCGCCGTCCTGCTCGCCCTCTTCCCCGCGTACGCGGCCGGTCTGGCCGGACCCGAGGCGGTGATCGTCGCCGCGTCCGGCACGTCCGGCGCGGGCAAGGCGCCCCGGGCGGACCTGCTCGCCAGCGAGGTCATGGGCTCCGTACGGCCCTACGGCGTCGGGGGCGGCCACCGGCACACCCCGGAGATGGCGCAGCACCTGTCGGCCGTCGCGGGCGGTCCGGTCGCCGTCTCCTTCACCCCGACCCTGGCGCCCATGCCCCGCGGCATCCTCGCCACCTGCTCCGCCGCCGCACGCCCGGGGGTCGGGCCGGACGAACTGCGGGCCGCCTACGAGAAGGCGCTGGCCGACGAGCCGTTCGTCCACCTGCTGCCCGAGGGCCGCTGGCCCGCGACGGCCGCCGTGCACGGAGCCAACGCCGCGCAGGTCCAGGTGGCCCTGGACCCGGCGGTCGGACGGATCATCGCGATCAGCGCCATCGACAACCTCACCAAGGGAACGGCGGGCGGCGCCGTCCAGAGCATGAACGTCGCCCTCGGCCTGCCGGAGACCCTCGGACTGTCCACGATCGGAGTCGCACCGTGAGCGTCACCTCGGCACGAGGCTTCAGGGCTTCGGGCATCGCCGCCGGAATCAAGGAGAACGGCGCGCGGGACCTGGCTCTCGTCGTCAACGACGGCCCGCGGCACACCGCGGCCGGCGTCTTCACCTCCAACCGCGTCCAGGCGGCCCCCGTCCAGTGGTCCCGGAAGGTCCTCACGGACGGGGAGCTCCGCGCGGTCGTGCTCAACTCGGGCGGCGCCAACGCCTGTACGGGCCCGCTGGGATGGCAGGACACCCGTGACACCGCCGAGCGGGCCGGCGCCGTGCTGGGCGCGGCCGCGGGGGACGTGGCGGTCTGCTCCACCGGCCTCATCGGGGTGCCGCTGCCCATGGAGCGGGTGCTGACCGGCATCGACACGGCCGCCGCCGCGCTGTCGGCGACCGGTGGCGAGGACGCCGCCCGCGCCGTCATGACCACCGACACGGTGCACAAGACGGCCGCCGTCACCCGGGGCGCCTGGACCGTCGGCGGCATGGCGAAGGGGGCCGGCATGCTGGCCCCCGGCCTCGCCACCATGCTCGTCGTGCTCACGACGGACGCCGTCGTGGACGGGGCGGGCCTGGACGGGGCGCTGCGGGAGGCCACCCGGGTCACCTTCGACCGGGTCGACTCCGACGGCTGCATGTCGACCAACGACACGGTGCTGCTCCTCGCCTCCGGAGCCGCCGAAGTCGCCCCCGAGCAGGCCGAGTTCGCGGAAGCGGTCCGCGAGGTGTGCGCCGATCTGGCCCGGCAGCTGATCCAGGACGCGGAAGGCGCGAGCAAGGAGATCCGTATCGAGGTCGTCGGCGCTGCGAGCGAGACCGACGCCGTCGAGGTCGGCCGTTCCGTCGCCCGCAACAACCTCCTCAAGTGCGCGCTCCACGGCGAGGACCCCAACTGGGGCCGCGTCCTGTCCGCCATCGGCACGACGTCCGCCGCCTTCGAACCGGACCGGCTCGACGTCGCCATCAACGGTGTCCAGGTCTGCCGCCGCGGAGCGGTGGGCGAGGACCGCACCCTGGTCGACATGACCGGCCGCGAGGTCTCGATCACCGTGGACCTCGCCGCCGGCGACGCGTCGGCCGTCATCTGGACCAACGACCTCACCGCCCAGTACGTCCACGAGAACAGCGAGTACTCCTCATGACCGTCTCCCCCGCTCCCGCGGCCACCGGCAACGCCACGCTGATCAGCCGCTGGCAGGACGTCATGATGGACAACTTCGGCACCCCGCGGATCCCCCTGGTCGAGGGCCGGGGCGCCCTGGTCCGCGACGCCGACGGCCACGAGTACCTCGACTTCCTGGGCGGCATCGCGGTCAACGCGCTCGGCCACGCCCACCCCGCGGTCGTCCGGGCGGTGAGCGAGCAGATCGCCGCACTCGGCCACGTCTCGAACCTGTTCGTCGCGGAGCCGACCGTGCGCCTCGCCGAGCGTCTGCTGCACCTGACCGGACGCCCGGGCCGCGTCTACTTCTCCAACTCCGGCGCCGAGGCCAACGAGGCGGCCTTCAAGATCGGCAGGCTCACCGGCCGGCCCCACATGGTCGCGGCCACCGGCGGCTTCCACGGCCGCACCATGGGAGCCCTGGCCCTCACCGGCCAGCCCGCCAAGCAGGCCCCGTTCCAGCCGCTGCCGGCCGGGGTCCAGCACGTGCCGTACGGCGATGCCGAGGCCCTGCGGACGGCCGTCACGCCGGACACGGCGCTGGTGATGCTGGAGCCGCTGCAGGGCGAGAACGGTGTGGTCGTACCGCCGCCCGGCTATCTGCGGGCGGCTCGGGAGATCACGGCCGCGACCGGCACCCTGCTCGTCCTGGACGAGATCCAGACCGGGATCGGGCGCACCGGCCACTGGTTCGCGGCCCAGGGCGAAGGCGTCGAGGCGGATGTGGTCACGCTCGCCAAGGGGCTGGGCGGCGGTCTGCCGATCGGCGCCACGCTCGCCTTCGGCCCCGCGGCGCACCTGCTCACGCCGGGCACGCACGGCTCCACGTTCAGCGGGAACCCGGTGGTGTGCGCCGCCGCCCTCGCCGTGCTCGACACCATCGAGCAGGAGGGTCTGCTCTCCCACGTGATCCGGGCGGGGCAGTTGCTGCGGCGCGGTCTGGAGCGCGCGGACCATCCGCTGGTGCGCGAAGTACGGGGCGCCGGGCTGCTGTTGGGCGTGGTGCTGCGCACGCCGCGGGCGGCCGAGGTGCAGCGGGCGGCCGAGGGCCGAGGCCTCCTGGTGAACGCGGTGGCGCCGGACGTCGTCCGGCTCGCCCCGCCGCTGATCGTGTCGGACCGTGAGGTGGGCACGTTCCTGGAACGCTTCGGGGCCGCCCTGGCCGACGTCCGCGGCGACGGGCGGGCCGCCTGACCCGCGCCGTGCGGGCCGGTCAGTTCCGGCGGGTCTCCAGTTCGTTGGCGAGGCGCAGCCAGTGGTCGGCGCAGCGGCGGGCGGCCTGGGCGAGCAGGTCCGCGCGGTGCCCGGGCACGCTCCGTGCGAGCCACCGCCATCTCGCCTCGTCGCCGATCGCGTGCGCGCTCAGCAGTTGGAGCAGCAGACGGCCGGCGTCCGTGCGCAGGGAAGGGTCCTTGCGCACGGACGGCAGCAGCGTGGCGATGGTGGCGGCGGAGGTCTGCAGGGGTGTGCGCCGGCTCGCGCCCGACGGGTCTCCGGGCGCGTCCGGTCCCGCCCGGCCGGCGGAGCGTCCGGCCGGGACCGGGTCCTGGCCCTGCCGGATCCGGTCCCGTACGTCCTTGGCCGTGGCCGTGGCGATACCGGCCTGGGCGGCGATCTCCCGCAGCGACGCGCTGGGGTTGGCGGCGATCAGCAGGCTTGCCCGGAGCCGGCCCTCGGTCGCGCGCAGCGGCCGGACCCGTCCGTCGCGGCCCAGTCGCGTGTTCAACTGTCCGTCCAGGCCGGTCGAACGGCGCCGGATCGCCGCGACGGTGCTGGGCGCGAGGCCGGCGTTGACCGCGATGCGCCGGTCCGACCAGTACGGGCGGGCCAGCAGGATCCGCTCCGCCGCGGCTCTCCGGTCGGCCTGTGACAGGGGCAGTCCATGGGTGACGTTGAGCCACACCCCGAAGGTGAAGGCCTCGATGTCCTCCCCCTCGAAGTAGCGGACGCCGATGGTGGTGTCGCCGCGCAGCCGTGCGGCCTTGAGCCGGTGCATGCCGTCGATGACCCGCATCGTCCGGCGGTGCACGACGATCGGCGGGAGCGGCGTCCCCGACTCGGCGAGCAACCGGATCCGTTCGCCGTTCTCGCCGTCGATCCGCGGGGAGTCCGCGTCGAGCAGGATGTCCAGCGGCACCGTGGCCGGCTGCCTCGCGTCCGGCTCCTGCACACCCGACTCCTGCACACCCGGCTCCTGCGTGATCGCCTCCCGCGTGATCGCGTCGTCCGTGAACGCATCGTCCGTGATCGCATCGTCCGTGAGCAGTCGAAGACCCGTCAAAGGACCCTCCTCGCAGGGGGTTCTGGGGTGTCACCACACGGACGGGGGCCGGCGATGCGCGAGACCGTCGGGTATCTCTCGGTACCCGGAGCCCGGGGAGGAGGGCACTGGGCGCTCGCCGGATCCAGGAGAAGCCGGCCCCGTTCCGTGGGCTTGCCCCGCCAGAGAAACATACCGGGCTCCTGGTTTGCAATGAGGGTGCGGCGGCCTCCCCGAGCGGGTGCTGTCCCGCCGACAGGACAGCACCCGGCCCGGTCCGGCGCACGGGGAGCCACCGTTCTCCGTCACCGGAGCGCTCCCCACCCTGCCCGGGCGGACGGCTTCCATGCCGCGCAGAAGTTCACCGCGCAATCGTTCGAGCGATGCTCCGGTGCCGCCCCAGCCCGCCTTGCGACGCTGCTCGCCGGTTATGTGACCCCGTCCCATGGAGGCATGATGGCGCGTCAGACCGGCCCGACGGCTGCACCGCACAGCGGCACGGCAACCGCGCTCCGGCAGCCCGCGCCCCAGCAGCCGCGCTCCATGGACGCGCCGCCCCGGCGGGGTCAGGTGCTGACGACCAAGGTGGGGCTGCAGATGCCGGCCCTCATGGCCTACGACGAGTGGGAGCGGGCCGGACGCCAGCTCGCCGACGTGCTCGACTCCTCGTGCTGGTGGCTCGGGGACTGGCTGGTGTACGGCAAGGACCACTACACGGACCGGTATCAGCGCGGTATCCGCGCCGCCGGGCTCTCGTACCAGACGCTGCGCAACTACGCGTGGGTCTCCCGCCGTTTCGGCCTCGCGCGGCGCCGCTCCGCCCTCACCTTCCAGCACCACGCCGAGCTGGCCTCGATGCCGGTCGATCAGCAGGACCTCTGGCTCGACCGGGCCGAGCAGGGCCAGTGGTCGACCAAGCAGTTGCGCGGCGCCGTGCGCGCCGCGCGCCAGGGCGACGGGCGGACGCGCGCGACGGCCGGCTCCGGCCGTCGGGTCCTGGAGCTTCCCGGAAGCCGGATGCAGCGGTGGCACCGGGCCGCCGCGGAGTCCGGCGTCGACTTCGAGCAGTGGGTGACGGCCGCGCTGGACCGCGCCGCCGCCAACGCTCTGCGGGACGACGGTGACGCGGCGCCCGGGCTCGCGGGCGTCCAGGGCCTGGCGACGCCGGCCTCGCGCGCTCCCGAGGTGGACGCACCGGCCCGGGAATCCGCCGAGGCCACCCTGCCGGTGGCGGTCGGCGCCTGAGCCCGCCGGGGCCGGCCGGCCTCAGGGCAGCCGGCTCATCAGCCCGGCGGTCTCCCTCTTGTACGTGCACGCGCTCTGCCCGAACGCCTCCCGTACGCGCCCGCGCACCTCACCGGGCTGCTCCTGGCTGAGCTTGAACATGCTCTCGGCGCCGGTCACCGTGAACCGGAACGCCCCCACGTCGGGCACGATCTTGCGGAAGTAGTCGAGCGACTCGGTCATGTCCCAGCCGTTGCCGAACGCCCCCTCGAAGGCGCGCACGGTGGACTGCACCACGCCGAGCGTCTCCTCGATGGTGTCGATCTTCTCCACCACACCCCGCACGTGCACCGAGGTGAAGTTCCAGGTCGGGGCCGCCGGCGTCTTCTCGTACACCGTGGGGGACACGTAGGAGTGCGGCCCGGTGAACGTGAGCAGCAGGACGCTGCCCGACTCCAGCGCCGCCCAGTGCGGGTTGGCCCGGTTCATGTGCCCGAGCAGCGTGGCTCCCGGCAGCTCGCCGGACCAGTCGCCGGACGTCTCCGGGTCGAAGATGACCGGCAGGTGCGTGGCGAACGGGCCGTCCTCGGGGCTCCCGTTGGTCACCGCGAGCGCCAACGGGTTGTCGCGGACCAGGTCCACCGTCCACGAACTGTCCGGTTCGCGATAAAACTTGGGCACAAACATTCCGATTCACCCTTCCGGCAATGCGAGCACGGTCGTTCCAGGAATCCGCGCCGACCATATCCCCCGTCCTGTCGACGGGACAACGCTTCCCATTTCCGCACAGAGGAAAAGGGCCAGGAAACCGCCTTCAGGCCCGTTCTCTGTTTCCCCGGATTCCTCACCTCTGCTAAGGGCGCCCGTTCTGCCGCATCGGATCTGCCCCCTTCCAGGCAAATCCGAAGGCCTCTCGCCGGCCTCATCTCCCGGCCCCCACCTGCGACTCCATCATCACTCCACTGTCCCGAGACGAGATCTCAGGCCGGATTTGCCAACATCTTGGCAAGGTTCTGCCACGCCGGAAGGCGCACTGCACCACCACGGGCCCGTGACGTGGGGGACGGCGACAGCACCACGATCTCTCGGGCAACCAGTCGAGTTTTCCAGACGAATTCGGGAGTAGTTTCATGGACACAACCGGCAGGCGCAGCCAGGACATCTACGACGTGGTCGGTATCGGTTTCGGACCGTCCAACCTGTCGCTCGCCGTCGCCCTGGAGGAACAGGGGGCAGGCGCCGCGCAGCATCCCGTGACGGCGCACTTCTTCGAGCGGCAGCCGGCCTTCGGCTGGCACCGGAACATGCTGCTGCCGTCGACGACCATGCAGATCTCGTTCCTCAAGGACCTCGCCACCTTCAGGAACCCGCAGTCCCGGTTCAGCTTCATCTCGTACCTGCACGCCCAGAACCGCCTCGTGCAGTTCGTGAACAACCAGGACTTCTATCCCACGCGTCAGGAGTTCCATCAGTACCTGGAGTGGGCCGCCGCGGGCATCGGCGACAAGGTCACGTACGGCGCCGAGGTCACCTCGATCCGGCCCGTCACCGCACCGGGCTCCCTCACACCCGACCTCCTCGAGGTGTCGGTCCGCGAGAGCGACGGCACCGTCCGCACGGTCACGGCACGCAACGTGGCCATCTCCACCGGCCTGGTGCCCCGCCTGCCGGAGGGCGTCACGGCCGGCGACCGGGTCTGGCACAGCTCGGAGTTCCTCGGCAGGTTCCACGCGCAGTCCCCGGAGAAGCTCAGGAACGTGGTCGTGGTCGGCGCCGGCCAGAGCGCGGCCGAGATCACCCGCTTCTTCCACGACGAGCTGCCGCACGCCCAGGTCTCCGCCGTCATCCCGTCCTACGGCTACTCGGTCGCGGACGACACCCCCTTCGCCAACCAGGTCTTCGACCCGGCGGCCGTCGACGAGTACTACTTCGGCACCGACCGGGCCCGGGACGCCTTCTGGCACTACCACCGCAACACCAACTACTCGGTGGTCGACTCCGACGTCATCCGGGACCTCTACCAGCGTCAGTACGACGAGGAGGTGCGCGGAAACCACCGGCTGCACTTCCGCAACCTCACCCGCGTCGCCGAGGTCCGCGACACCGGCGACGCCACGACGGTGGTCCTGCACTCGCTGCGCGACGACCGGAAGGAGGAACTGGCCGTGGACGCCCTGGTGTTCGCCACCGGGTACGACGGCCTGGACCCGGCCCGGCTGCTCGGCGACTTCGACGAGCTCTTCCTGCGCGACGCCTCGGGCCGCCACCAGTTGGAACGCGACTACCGCCTCGTCACCGCGTCGGGCCTGACCAGCGGTGTCTATCTCCAGGGAGGCAGCGAGCACACCCACGGCCTGACCTCGTCCCTGCTGTCGAACATCGCGGTGCGCAGCGGGGAGATAGCCGACTCGATCGTGCTGCGGCGCGCCGAGCGGGAACTGAACACCGCCGGAGCCGTGCCGGTCGCGCACGCGGCCGGCTGAGAACCGTCCGTCCGCTGTCCTGTCGCCAGGACCGGACGGGCCTGAGCAGAGGGAGCGTCTTCCGTCGGTCCGTGTCCGCACGCGATGATTCCGACGCGTCCGCAGACCGGACCGGAGGGTGCTCACCTTCCCCACCGCACGCAGCACCGCACGCAGCACCGCACCGTGCATTCGTTCCGCACTCCAGCGCATGTCCACCGGTCGTCGGGCTCCGCCCCGGACCGTGGCCCTCCACAGAAGGAGTCGTACAAATGAGCGCCAACCACCCGGTCCGCGACCTCGTGCCCCCACGTGTGAGGTACTGATGACCGTCTCCGAACACCCAGCGATGGCCCAGGCCCAGGCGGTCAGCGACGCCCTGCCGTGGCTGGCCCGCCACCAGGGCCGTACGGTCGTCGTCAAGCTGGGCGGGCACGCCATGGTCGACGAGGACCTGACGGCGGCCTTCGCCCGCGACATCGTCTTCCTGCGCTACGCGGGCCTGCGCCCCGTGGTGGTGCACGGCGGAGGCCCCCAGATCGACGCCGAGCTCGCCCGGCGCGGTCTGCAACGGGAGTTCAAGGGGGGCCTGCGCGTCACCTCGCCCGCCGCGATGGACGTGGTGCGCATGGTCCTCGCCGGCCAGGTGCAACGTGAACTCGTGGGACTGATCAACCGCTTCGGCCCGATCGGCGTCGGCATGACCGGCGAGGACGCGGACACCCTCACCGCCGTGCGGCACGTGCCGTGGATCGACGGGGAGCCGGCGGACGTCGGCCGGGTCGGCGACATCACCGGGGTGAACACCGACGCCCTGGTCAGCCTGCTGGCCGACGGCAGGATCCCGGTGGTCTCGCCGCTCGCCCGCAGCGTCGAGGACGGACAGGTCTACAACGTCAACGCCGACACCGTGGCGGCGGCGCTCGCGACCGCGCTGCGCGCCGAGACGCTCGTCATGCTGACGGACGTCGCCGGGCTGTGCGCGGGCTGGCCGCACAGTGCCGAGGTCATCCCCCGGCTCACCGCCTGCGAACTGGAGAAGCTCCTGCCGGAGCTGAGCGACGGCATGGTGCCGAAGATGACGGGCTGCCTGAACGCCGTGCGCGGCGGGGTGGGCGCGGCCCGCGTCATCGACGGGCGCGTCCCGCACTCGATACTCCTGGAGATGTTCACCGAGGACGGGATCGGCACCGTGATCGTGCCCGACCCGCAGGAGGAGGATCCCCTGCGCTGACGGCTGATCAGCGCCGATCAGCGCCGCACGACCCACCTGGACCGACTCGTACGACGGCACACTCACACCGAGCGAAGGCGAGGGCAGCGCCCATGACACACCTGTTCGGGGTTCCATCCTCGCCCGACCGCCCCGCGGGGGCCGGCGCGGACGCGGCCCGTAGCCTCGCCGCGGCGCTGCCGCTCACGATCCGGCGGGCCATGACCCGCCCCGGGGCGGGGACATCCGCATCCTCGGGTGCCCCCGCCCCCGCGGTCCCCGTCGGTCTGAGCCTCGTACCGTCGTCCCCCGGGGAGCGGACCGCACCGCCGAACGACCCGCCCGCCGGTGTGGTCCGCCTGCGCTTCGGCGACCGCCACACGCTGGAGCGGGCGGGCACGGCGTTCGCCGCCGCGCCGGTCCCGGAGTTCCGCGCCGCGTGCGGCGACCCCGAATCGCTGACCCTCCAGATCGCCGCGGACGCCGGGATCGAGACGCTCCGGGCCGTGCTCGCGGTCCTCGACGGCGAGGGGCTCACCCCCGAGTGCCTCACCGTCCACACCCACGAACTCTCCGACGTGTTCGCCGCGTTCACCGGCATGCCCTGAGACCGGCGCGGGGCGGAGCGTCAGCGCGCCGCCCCGGAAGGCGCCCGCACGAGCTGCGCGCGGCGCACCTCCTCCTGGATCAGGCCGGCCACCTCGGGCAGCCGGTCCTGGAAGTAGAAGTGGCCGCCCTCGAACAGGTGCTGCCCCAGGAAGTTCTCGGTGACGGCCTCCCAGCCGTCGAGCCGGTGCGGCGGCGCGACCTGGTCCCGGGTACCGCCGAACACCGAGAAGGGCACCGGCAGGGGCTCCGTGAGCGGCTGCGTGCGCCAGCTCTCGCTCATCCGCAGGTCCGCGCGGATGACCGGCTCGAACAGCTCCCACAGCTCCTGGTGCTCCAGAACCGACGGCGGCGTGCCGCCCATCGCCGCGAGTTCCGTCCGCAGTTCCTCGTCGGAGAGCAGATGGCGGCGCAGCGGGTCCCCGTCGGGGTGCAGGGTGCCGCGCGCCGACACCCCGACCCAGACCGGCGGGGTGCGGCCGGCCTCGACGAGCCGCCGGGTCAGTTCGTACGCGACGAGTCCGCCCATGCTGTGCCCGAAGAACGCGAAGGGTCCGGTCAGCTCCTCGTCCAGCTCGTCCAGGAAGTGGTCGAAGAGGTCGCCCGCGTGGACCAGCGGCGCGCGTTCGTCGCGCGGGCCGCGGCCGGGGGCGTCGGGCACCCGCACGTCCCAGCCGGCCGGGAAGCAGGCGGGCCAGTCGCGGTACGCGAGATGCGAGCCGCCGGAGTGGTGGAACACGAACAGGCGCAGCTCCGGCTCTTCCGCCTTCTGCATGGGGACTCCATCGACGAGGTGGGACCGGGCGAAGGGCTTCGACGGTAGCCGCGCACCCGGCGCGGCGACGGCGCGCACGAGCGGCCCTCGAACGGTTCGGCAGAGGTTCTCGATCCCTGGCCGGCACCCGGCGCGGAGCCGGGCTGGACAGCCGCTGGAGGCCCGGTCCAGCCGTGGGGACGACGGCCGGGAAGGAGCTAGCGTGCCGGGGTCCGGGGCCACCGCCCACCGGGTACGGGAGGAAACCGTGGAGATTCAGGTGCTGGGGCCGCTGAACGCCGCCGTCAACGGTGTCTCGGTCGTCCCCACAGCGAGCAAGCCGCGTCAGCTCCTGTCGCTGTTCGCGCTCCAGCCCGGCCGGATCGTGCCGGTGGGCACGCTGATGGAGGAGCTGTGGGGCATGGATCTCCCGCACAGCGCGACCACCACGCTGCAGACGTACATCCTCCAGCTGCGCCGCCACCTCGGCACCGCGATGGGCCCCGGCGGGCCCGGCGGCGCCAAAGACATCCTGTCCACCCGGCACGGCGGCTACGTGCTCCAGATCCCGCCGGACTCCGTGGACCTGTTCCGCTACGAGCGGCTCGTCGCGCACGGTCAGCAGGCCTTCGACGCGGGAGACGACGAGCAGGCCGCGACGCTGCTGCGGGACGCGCTCGGGCTGTGGACCGGTCCCGCCCTGGTCGACGTCCGCGCGGGGTCGGTGCTCGCCATCGAGATCATCCGGCTCAGGGAGTCGCGGCTGGTCACCGTCGAGCGCCGTATCGACGCCGATCTGCGGCTCGGCCGGCACAGCGGCCTGATCGCCGAACTGACCGATCTGATCGCCCGGCACCCGCAGCACGAGGGCCTTCACTCCCAGGCGATGATCGCTCTGTACCGCTCCGGGAGGCAGGCGACGGCGCTCGACGTGTACCGCAGGCTGCGCGGGCGGCTCGTCGAGGAGCTCGGTGTGGAGCCGTCCCCCCAACTCCAGCGGCTGCACTCGATGATGCTCGCCGTCGACCCCGCGCTCGATGTGACGGCGCACCCGCGGCGCACCTCGACCTTCGACCTGTACGCCGCCTGACCCGCACGGTGGAAGGCGGGCCGGTCCGCTCGAGAAGGATTTGAAGGATCTGCGATCCGTTCCTCAGAGACTGTCCAGACCGAGTCCGGGTCGTCTGGAGTGCTCCAGGATCCCCCTCGGTGTCCCTCACCCCATGGACACGGACGGAATCGGAGGTCACGATCATGACCGTCGAGCTGGTGAGCACCGCCGAACGCGGGCTCCGGAGCCAGGAGTTCGCCGCCCTGTACGCGCAGGCGCAGGAGTTCTACGGGCAGCAGATGCAGATCCTGGACACCCACGACGTCGAACGCTGGGCCACCCTGTTCACCGAAGACGCCGTGCTCGAGCTGCCCTTCCTTCCCGGACCGGTCAGCGCCCGCTCCGGGCTCGCCCACTACGTACGCGCAGGGGCGGCCCGGCAGCGGGAGACCGGCCGGCGTCTCGACCACTGGGTCGGGATGCTCGACGTCCGGCCCCGGGCGGACGATTCGCTGCACACGCGCTGCTCCGCCCTGGCGTACGTCACGCCGGGCGCCGGGGCGGCCAAGGTCCTTCATGTGTGCGCCATGGAGGACGTCCTGGTGCGCACCCCGGACGGTCTGCGCATCGCACACCGCCGCGTGACCCGCGACGACCTGGCCTGAGCGAGTACGACAAGGAGACCGTCATGCCCGACCCCTCCACCGACCCGGTACCGCGCCCCCTCAAGAACACCCTCGTCTCCCGGGCCTGGGCGCAGGCCCTGTCGATGACGGGCCGCGCCCCGGACCAGGACGCTTCCGGGGAACTGGTCGCCGCGGCGCTCGAGTCGCACCGCGCGCTCTCCCGCGGCCTGCGGCAGGACATCCCGGCACCCGCCGTCGCCCCGATCATGACGCCGAGCGGCAGTGTGAGCGGCCTCGCCGCCTTCCTCGCGGTGTACGCCGCCCAGCGCGAGCGGCGGACGGCGCCGCGTCGCCGATCCTGATCAGTGCCGGCCGGGCACGGGCACCCCGTCGGGTGCCTGCGCCCGGCCGACGTGTGTGCGCACCCAGTCGGTGATCGCACGGGTGGGGGTGCCGGGCGTGAACAGGGCCGCGACCCCGAGGCCGAGCAGCTCCGCGACGTCGTCGGCAGGGATGATGCCTCCGCCGAAGACGGTGATGTCGGCCGCGTCGGCCTCCTTGAGCAGCTCCAACACCTGGGCGAAGAGCGTGAGATGAGCGCCGGAGAGCACCGACAGGCCGATGCCGTGGACGTCCTCCTGGAGCGCGGTGTCGACGATCTGACGCGGCGTCTGGTGCAGGCCCGTGTAGACGACCTCCACGCCGGAGTCGCGCAGGGCGCGGGCGATCACCTTCGCGCCGCGGTCGTGGCCGTCGAGTCCGGGCTTGGCGACGACGACGCGGAGCGGGCCGGCGGGGGCGGATGTGCGGGGCGTGGCATACATGCGCTGTGTACCTCGGTTCGGGTCGTGGGTCAGAAGGCGTCGGACGGCGAGTAGGTGCCCCACACGTCGCGGAGCGCGTCGCAGACCTCGCCGACGGTGGCGCGGGCGCGCAGCGCTTCCTTCATGGGATAGAGGATGTTGTCGTCGCCCTCGGCGGCCTTCTTCAGGGCGGTCAGCGCGGAGTCCACCTCGGCCTGCACGCGCCAGGCCCGGAGTTTGGCGAGGCGTTCGGCCTGCTGGGCCTCGATCGCCGGGTCGACGCGGAGCGGCTCGTAGGGCTCCTCCTCGTCGAGCTGGAACCGGTTGACCCCCACCACGACCCGCTCACCCGCATCGGTCTCCTGCGCGATCCGATACGCCGAGCGCTCGATCTCCGCCTTCTGGAAGCCGTGCTC
>NZ_JBVHMU010000026.1:0-64654 GCF_055558275.1 Streptomyces sp. NPDC025806
CTCAAGGAACGGACGCTTCCTTTGTACTCACCCTCTCGGGCTTTCCTCCGGGCGCTTCCCTTCGGTCTTGCGTTTCCGACTCTATCAGACCGTTTTACCGGCCGATTTCCTCGGAAGTTTTCCTGCTTTTGCCTTCCGGGATTCGCTTTCGCGCTTTCCCTTTCGGCTCGACCGACTTTATCAGAGATTCTGAGGCGGTCTTTCCATCCGCTCGGAGAACCGGATCGGGCACGTGAGTGCGCCGGGTTCCCCTCAGGCGGAGCCGTAAACGTACTGGAGCGGGGCGCCCCGATGCAAATCGAGGGGCCCCGCTCCAGACGCGCTCCAGACGGTCCGTCAGACCTCGACGACGACCGGGAGGATCATCGGGCGCCGGCGGTAGGTGTCGGAGACCCACTTGCCCAGCGTGCGGCGGATGAGCTGCTGCAGCTGGTGGGGTTCGACGACGCCGTCCTGGGCCGACTTGTCCAGGACTTCCTGGATCCGGGGGATGACGGCCGTGAACGCCGAATCCTCGATACCGGAACCGCGTGCCTGCACCGTGGGACCACTGGTGATCTTGCCGGTGCTGGAGTCGACGACCACGAAGACCGAGATGATGCCCTCGTCGCCGAGGATCTTGCGGTCCTTCAGCGCCGGCTCGCCGACGTCACCGACGGAGAGGCCGTCGACGTAGACGTATCCGGCCTGGACCTTGCCGACGATCTTGGCCTTGCCGCCGACGAGGTCGACGACGACGCCGTCCTCGGCGATGACGATGCGGTCGTGCGGGACGCCGGTGAGGGCGCCGAGCTCGGCGTTGGCGCGCAGGTGGCGCCATTCGCCGTGGACCGGCATCAGGTTCTTCGGCTTGCAGATGTTGTAGAAGTACAGCAGCTCGCCGGCCGAGGCGTGGCCCGAGACGTGGACCTTGGCGTTGCCCTTGTGGACGACGTTCGCGCCCCAGCGGGTCAGGCCGTTGATCACGCGGTAGACCGCGTTCTCGTTGCCGGGGATGAGCGAGGACGCCAGGATCACCGTGTCGCCGGAGACGATGCGGATCTGGTGGTCGCGGTTGGCCATGCGCGACAGCGCGGCCATCGGCTCACCCTGGGAGCCCGTGCAGACGAGGACGACCTCGTCGTCGGGGAGGTCGTCGAGCGTCTTCACGTCGACGACGAGCCCGGCGGGGACCTTCAGGTAACCGAGGTCGCGGGCGATGCCCATGTTGCGGACCATCGAGCGGCCGACGAACGCGACGCGGCGGCCGTACTCGTGCGCCGCGTCCAGGACCTGCTGGATGCGGTGCACATGGCTGGCGAACGAGGCGACGATGATGCGCTTGCGGGCCGAGGCGAAGACGCCGCGGATCACGTTCGAGATGTCGCGCTCGGGCGGGACGAAGCCCGGGACCTCGGCGTTCGTCGAGTCGGTGAGGAGCAGGTCGATGCCCTCCTCGCCGAGCCGCGCGAACGTCGGCAGGTCGGTCAGGCGACGGTCCAGCGGGAGCTGGTCCATCTTGAAGTCACCGGTGTGCACCACCATGCCGGCGGGCGTGCGGATGGCGACGGCCAGCGCGTCCGGGATCGAGTGGTTGACCGCGATGAACTCGCAGTCGAACGGGCCGAGCCGCTCGCGGTCGCCCTCGGCGACCTCCAGCGTGTACGGCCGGATCCGGTGCTCCTGGAGCTTCGCCTCGATCAGGGCGAGGGTCAGCTTGGAGCCGATCAGCGGGATGTCCGGCTTCTCGCGCAGCAGGTACGGGACAGCACCGATGTGGTCCTCGTGCCCGTGCGTGAGGACGATGCCCTCGATGTCGTCGAGGCGGTCCCTGATGGACGTGAAGTCCGGCAGGATCAGGTCGATTCCGGGCTGCTCCTCCTCGGGGAAGAGCACTCCGCAGTCGACGATCAGCAGACGGCCGTCGAATTCGAAGACGGTCATGTTGCGGCCGATCTCACCGAGGCCGCCGAGCGGGGTGACGCGCAGGCCGCCCTTCGGGAGCTTCGGCGGGGCGCCGAGTTCAGGATGCGGATGACTCAAAAGACTCTCCTCACCACGCACGCCACGTACCTGTCGGGCACGTGGCGCGCGTGACGTTCGTGCAGTTAGCAGTTGTCTTGGTAATTCTTCGGTCTTGCTCTTCTTGTGTTGTTCAGTTGTGAAGCTTTGCCAAGTCTGTTGTCAGAGCTGTACCCCGCCGGCGGCAAGATCGATCTTGAGCTGGGCGGTCTCCTCAGCGGTCAGCTCGACGAGGGGAAGCCGCAGCGGTCCGGCGGGCAGGCCCTGAAGGCCGAGAGCGGCCTTCGTGGTGATGACGCCCTGGGTACGGAACATGCCGGTGAAGACAGGGAGCAGCTTCTGGTGGATCTCCGTCGCCTTGTGTACGTCACCCGACAGGTACGCGTCGAGCATGGCGCGCAGGTCGGGGGCGACGAGGTGGCCGACGACGGAGACGAAGCCGCAGGCGCCGACGGACAGCAGCGGCAGGTTGAGCATGTCGTCGCCGGAGTACCAGGCGAGGCCGGAGCGGGCGATGGCCCAGCTGGCGCGACCGAGGTCGCCCTTGGCGTCCTTGTTGGCGACGATGCGCGGGTGCTCGGCGAGCCGGACGATCGTGTCCGTGTTGATCGGCACGCCGCTGCGGCCCGGGATGTCGTACAGCATCACGGGCAGTTCGGTCGCGTCGGCGATCGCCGTGAAGTGGCGGTACAGGCCCTCCTGCGGGGGCTTGTTGTAGTACGGCGTGACCGTGAGGAGGCCGTGGGCGCCGGCCTTCTGGGCGGCGCGGGCGAGCTCGATGCTGTGATGCGTGTCGTTCGTGCCGACGCCCGCGACGACGTGGGCGCGGTCGCCGACCGCCTCGACCACCGCTCGTACGAGGTCCGATTTCTCCGCGTCGCTGGTGGTCGGGGACTCGCCGGTGGTGCCGTTGACGATCAGGCCGTCGTTGCCTGCGTCCACCAGGTGGGCGGCGAGCCGCTGCGCGCCGTCGAGGTCGAGTGCGCCGTCCGCCGCGAAGGGCGTGACCATGGCGGTGAGGACCCTCCCGAAGGGGGTCTGCGGAGTCGAGGTCGGAGCCATGGGTAACACGCTACTCGCTGCTCAGCACCGGGTCCCCCCTCGGGGGCGGCGACAACTCACGACAAAGTGGGATCCCGGCACTGCCTGCTCGGGGGTTCAGGCAGTACCGGGTCCGTTTGATCAGGCTAGATGAACTTTACGAAATGCCGCAATACGGACACTTCGCGCGGATGATCCGCACATCTGTACCGCTCGGGCTCACGGCGCGGAGTGGGAGCCTGCACGGGCTCATCTGCGGCGATCCCCTGTGATCCCTGGTGATCCCTGGTGATCCCCGGTGATCTCCGGTGATCCCTGACGATCTCTGGTGAAGATGAGCGAACTTCAGAGAAATCGGCGAAACAGGGCACCTTTCGGGGCGTTCGAGCGTCTGTGTAGGTGCACACCGTTCGTTCGACTCCGTTCGTTCGACCTTCTGAGGAGAAGCACCGCCCATGTTTCGTCGGCGCGAGCCCGTACCGTTCGCCTTCGTCGCTGAAGCCGACAGGTTCCGCAGCAATGTGACGCCGCCCGCGCGCGAGCGCCTCACCTTCGGGCAGTTCGCCGGGCGCGCCCTGGTGGGGCTGACCGTCGTCGGCGGGCTCGTCGCCTCGCTGATGTTCGGCATGCCGGCCCTGTCGCAGGACCAGGCTCCCGGGCACACGCAGACGTCGGAGGCGTCGGACGGTCGCTGACACCGACCGCTCGTACGGCCCCCTGAGGTGGAAGGCCGGGGCACGCGTAGGTAGCCTCACCGGGCACAGAGCCCATCCAGCGTGGAGCGAGTGAGGACCAGTCGTGCCCCTGCCCTTTCTGACGGCCGACCGTGCTTTCGAGGAGGCCGCGGCGGACACTGCGCTGCCCTTCGACGACCGGGACCAGTGGCGTCGCCCCTACCGACCGGGGCCCTACCGGGTGGCCGCCTCCGCCCTGTTGCTGCTGCTCGCCTCGTACGTGCTGGTCGCCGCGGTGATCATCGCCGTCGCCGGGGACCTCCTGGCGGCCTCGCTGTGCGGCGCGCTCGCCGTGCTGATCATCGTGGCCGCGCTGCGACTGCTGCGCATGGGCACCTGGGTGAGCGCGCGCGGCGTGCGCCACGTCGCGTTCCTGCGGACCCGGACGGCCCCGTGGAACGCGGTGGTGACCGTCCGTACGGTGCAGCAGCCGGTGCGCTGGCTCGGACTGCCCCGCACGGTCCAGGGGCAGGCCCTGACCCTCGTACGGCGGGACCGGCAGGGGGAGCAGGCGACGCTGCTGACGAGTCACAACGGTGACTTCCTGGGGCGCTCCACCGCGTTCGAGCGCGCCGCCGACAGCGTCGAGGTGTGGGCCGAGGAGTACCGGCCGCAGCGCTGACCGCACGCGCGGACATACGCGAGAGGGGCCGCACCGATCCGGTGCGGCCCCTCTCGCATGTGTCTGTCCGGTCAGGCCTCGACCGTGCGTCCCTCCTGGAGGGCGATCGCGCGCTGCATCGCCTTACGGGCGCGTGGGGTGTCCCGGGCGTCCTTGTAGGCGACGGCCAGGCGGAACCAGCAGCGCCAGTCGCCGGGCTCGTCCTCCGTCTCGGCCTTGCGGCGGGCGAAGACCTCGTCGGCGGAGTCGCGGTCGATGCGGCCGTACTGGTCGCGCCGCAGCTCGTCGACGGGCAGTCCGCCCTCGGCCTCCAGCAGTTCGGCCAGATGGTTGGCCTTCTGGACGAACCGGGTGTTCGCCCACAGGAACCACAGGCCGATCACCGGGAGGATCAGCACCGCGACGCCGAAGGTGATCGTCAGCGCGGTGCCCTGGCGGATGAGCATGACGCCGCGGTCGCCGGCCAGGACGAAGTAGACGACCAGGACGGCGGCCGTGACGGCATAGGTGATCTTCGCGCGCATCGCCGTGGGTCAGCCGTTCAGGTCGAGGAAGTGTTCCAGGCCGAAGGTGAGGCCCGGGGTCGTCACGACCTTGCGCGCACCCAGCAGGATGCCCGGCATGAAGCTGCTGTGGTGCAGCGAGTCGTGGCGGATGGTCAGCGTCTCCCCCTCGGCGCCCAGGAGGACCTCCTGGTGGGCCAGGAGACCGCGCAGACGCACCGAGTGGACGGGGATGCCGTCCACGTCCGCGCCGCGCGCTCCGTCGAGCGCCGTGGCGGTCGCGTCGGGCTGCGGCGCGCTGCCGGCCTTCTCGCGGGCCGCCGCGATGAGCTGCGCCGTACGGGCGGCCGTGCCCGAGGGGGCGTCGACCTTCTTCGGGTGGTGCAGCTCGATGACCTCGACGGACTCGAAGTACGGAGCGGCGGCCTCGGCGAACTTCATGGTGAGCACGGCGCCGATGGAGAAGTTCGGCGCGATGAGCACGCCGGTGGACGGGAAGTCCGCGAGCCACTGGTTCAGCTGAGCGAGGCGGTCCTCGGTCCAGCCCGTCGTGCCGACGACACCGTGGATCCCGTGGCGCACGCAGAACTCGAGGTTCCGCATGACCGAGTCGGGCGTCGTCAGCTCGACCGCGACCTGGGCGCCGGACTCCGTGAGGGTCTCCAGCTTGTCGCCGCGGCCGAGGGCGGCCACGAGCTCCATGTCCTCGGCGGCCTCGACGGCACGGACCGCCTCGGAACCGATACGGCCGTTGGCCCCGAGGACCGCCACGCGCAGCTTGCTCATGTTCTCCCAGTTCCTTCTGTCAGTGCGGGTGTTACGCGACCGCTGCGTGCAGACGGGCGGTCTGCTTGTCCTTGAGCGGGCCGATGACCGACAGGGACGGACGCTGTCCCAGGATCTCGCGGGCCACCTCGCGCACCTCGTCGGGGGTCACCGCGGCGATCCGCTCCAGCATGTCGGAGACGGACATCTGCTCGCCCCAGCACAGCTCGCTCTTGCCGATGCGGTTCATGAGCGCGCCGGTGTCCTCCAGGCCGAGGACCGTGGAGCCGGAGAGCTGGCCGATGGCGCGGCTGATCTCGTCGTCGCTCAGGCCCTCCCGCGCGACCAGGTCGAGCTCGTCGCGGCAGATCTTCAGGACGTCGTCCACCTGGTTCGGGCGGCAGCCCGCGTACACGCCGAACAGGCCGCAGTCGGCGAAGGCGGAGGTGTACGAGTACACGCTGTAGGCCAGGCCGCGCTTCTCGCGGACCTCCTGGAAGAGGCGGGAGGACATGCCGCCGCCCAGCGCCGTGTTGAGCACGCCCATCGCCCAGCGGCGGTCGTCGGTGCGGGCGAGGCCCGGCATGCCGAGGATGACGTGGGCCTGCTCGGTCTTGCGGCCGATGACGTCGACACGGCCGGCGGCGCGCAGGCTCTTGCGGCCCGTACGCGGGCCGACGGGCTCCGCGAGGGCGTCACCGAGGGCGCCCGCCTTGTCGAAGGCGGCGCGGACCTGCCGGACCACCTTGTTGTGGTCCACGTTGCCCGCGGCGGCCACGACGAGGTGCGTCGGGTCGTAGTGCTTCTTGTAGAAGCGGCTGATCTGGCCGCGGCTGAGCGCGTTGATCGTGTCGACCGTGCCGAGGACCGGGCGGCCCAGCGGGGTGTCGCCGAGCATCGTGTGCGCGAACAGGTCGTGCACGCAGTCGCCCGGGTCGTCCTCGGTCATGGCGATCTCTTCGAGGATGACGCCGCGCTCGGCGTCGACGTCGGACTCCTCGATGAGGGAGCCGGTCAGCATGTCGCAGACGACGTCTATGGCGAGCGGCAGATCGGTGTCGAGCACGCGCGCGTAGTAGCACGTGTACTCCTTCGCCGTGAAGGCGTTCATCTCGCCGCCGACCGCGTCGATCGCGGCGGAGATGTCGAGGGCGCTGCGCTTGCGCGTGCCCTTGAAGAGGAGGTGCTCCAGGTAGTGCGTCGCGCCGTTCAGGGTCGGCGTCTCGTCACGGGAGCCCACGTGGGCCCAGATGCCGAAGGTCGCCGAGCGGACGGAGGGCAGGGTCTCGGTGACGATGCGCAGGCCGCTGGGGAGCGTGGTCCTGCGGACCGTACCGATGCCGTTCTCGCCCTTGATCAGGGTTTGGGTACGGGCGACGGCCCGCGCCTCCGAGGAGGTGCGGGCCGTCGCCTTGGTGCTACGGGACGTCACTTGTCGGTGTCGTCCTTCGCGTCGTCGCCCTCTTCGCCCTCGACCACGGGGATCAGGGAGAGCTTGCCGCGGGAGTCGATCTCGGCGATCTCGACCTGGACCTTCTGGCCCACACCGAGGACGTCCTCGACGTTCTCCACGCGCTTGCCGCCGGCGAGCTTGCGGATCTGCGAGATGTGCAGCAGACCGTCCTTGCCCGGGAGCAGGGACACGAACGCACCGAAGGTCGTCGTCTTCACGACGGTGCCCAGGTAGCGCTCGCCGACCTCCGGCATGGTCGGGTTGGCGATGCCGTTGATCGTGGCGCGGGCGGCCTCGGCGGCCGGACCGTCGGCGGCACCGATGTAGATGGTGCCGTCGTCCTCGATCGTGATGTCGGCGCCGGTGTCCTCCTGGATCTGGTTGATCATCTTGCCCTTGGGGCCGATGACCTCACCGATCTTGTCGACCGGGATCTTGACCGTGATGATCCGCGGCGCGTTCGGGGACATCTCGTCCGGGACGTCGATCGCTTCCATCATCACGTCGAGGATGTGGAGGCGGGCGTCCTTGGCCTGCTTGAGGGCGGCGGCCAGGACGGAGGCCGGGATGCCGTCGAGCTTCGTGTCCAGCTGGAGGGCGGTCACGAAGTCCTTGGTGCCGGCGACCTTGAAGTCCATGTCGCCGAAGGCGTCCTCGGCACCGAGGATGTCGGTCAGGGCGACGTAGTGCGTCTCGCCCTTGATCTCCTGGGAGATCAGACCCATGGCGATACCGGCGACGGGGGCCTTCAGCGGCACACCGGCGTTCAGCAGCGACATGGTGGAGGCGCAGACCGAGCCCATGGACGTCGAGCCGTTGGACCCGAGGGCCTCGGAGACCTGGCGGATCGCGTAGGGGAACTCCTCGCGCGTCGGCAGGACCGGCACGATCGCGCGCTCGGCGAGCGCGCCGTGGCCGATCTCGCGGCGCTTGGGGGAGCCGACGCGGCCCGTCTCACCGACGGAGTACGGCGGGAAGTTGTAGTTGTGCATGTAGCGCTTGCGGGTCACCGGGGAGAGGGTGTCCAGCTGCTGCTCCATGCGCAGCATGTTCAGCGTGGTGACGCCCAGGATCTGGGTCTCGCCACGCTCGAACAGGGCGGAGCCGTGCACGCGCGGGATGGCCTCGACCTCGGCGGCCAGGGTGCGGATGTCGGTGACACCGCGGCCGTCGATGCGCTTCTTCTCCTTGATGACGCGCTCGCGGACCAGGGACTTGGTCAGCGCGCGGTACGCGGCGGAGATCTCCTTCTCGCGGCCCTCGAACTCCGGGAGGAGCTTCTCGGCGGCCAGACCCTTGACGCGGTCCAGCTCGGCCTCGCGGTCCTGCTTGCCCGGGATGGTGAGGGCGGCGGAGAGCTCGGGCTTGACGGCGGCGGTGAGGGCCTCGAGCACGTCGTCCTGGAAGTCCAGGAAGATCGGGAACTCGGCGGTCGGCTTCGCGGCCTTGGCGGCGAGGTCGGCCTGGGCCTTGCACAGCACCTTGATGAAGGGCTTCGCGGCCTCGAGACCGGCGGCGACGACCTCCTCGGTCGGCGCCTCGGCGCCGCCCGCGACCAGCTGGATGGTCTTCTCGGTGGCCTCGGCCTCGACCATCATGATCGCGACGTCGCCGTCCTCGAGGACGCGGCCGGCGACCACCATGTCGAAGACGGCGTCCTCGAGCTCGGTGTGCGTCGGGAACGCGACCCACTGGCCGTTGATCAGCGCGACGCGGACGCCGCCGACCGGGCCGGAGAAGGGCAGACCGGCCAGCTGAGTGGACGCGGACGCGGCGTTGATCGCGACGACGTCGTACAGGTGGTCGGGGTTGAGCGCCATGATCGTCGCGACGACCTGGATCTCGTTGCGCAGGCCCTTCTTGAAGGACGGGCGCAGCGGGCGGTCGATGAGGCGGCAGGTGAGGACGGCGTCCTCGGAGGGCCGGCCCTCACGACGGAAGAAGCTGCCGGGGATCTTGCCGGCGGCGTACATCCGCTCCTCGACGTCCACCGTCAGGGGGAAGAAGTCGAGCTGGTCCTTGGGGTTCTTCGAGGCCGAGGTGGCCGAGAGGACCATCGTGTCGTCGTCGAGGTAGGCGACGGCGGAGCCGGCGGCCTGGCGGGCCAGACGGCCCGTCTCGAAGCGGATGGTGCGGGTGCCGAAGGAGCCGTTGTCAATGACGGCCTCGGCGTAGTGGGTCTCGTTCTCCACTAGCGTTTTCTCCGTTGCTTTCGTCTG
Organism: Streptomyces sp. NPDC025806; assembly: GCF_055558275.1. Taxonomy (NCBI): domain Bacteria; kingdom Bacillati; phylum Actinomycetota; class Actinomycetes; order Kitasatosporales; family Streptomycetaceae; genus Streptomyces; species Streptomyces sp. NPDC025806. The sequence continues at coordinate 9,339 of NZ_JBVHMU010000026.1, forward strand.
TATTCGTCTTTTGTCCCGTACTGCCCGTGTGGCAGGGGGACGAACGGAGCAGCGCGCCTTGGAGCGGGCCGGTCTTCGATCGAAGCACCCGGGGATCCTCTTGCGTCTCCGGGGGCCACTACCGAGGACCGGCGGCGGCGAGGGCTGCGCTGTTCCTCGTCTCGAGCACGCGTCCCGCGTACTCGTACGTCACCAGACTACAAAGCCTGTGTGACAGTGCGCACGTACAGCAAAGGGAGCGGCCCCCTCAATCGGGAACCGCTCCCCCTTCGGCGTCTTATCGGGCGCCGGCCGCACCGCGGCGGATGCCGAGGCGCTCGACCAGGACACGGAAGCGCGCGATGTCCTTCTTGGCCAGGTACTGCAGGAGGCGGCGACGCTGGCCGACCAGGATCAGCAGACCACGACGGGAGTGGTGGTCGTGCTTGTGCGTCTTGAGGTGCTCGGTCAGGTCCGAGATACGGCGGGAGAGCATGGCCACCTGAACCTCGGGAGAGCCCGTGTCGCCCTCCTTCTGGCCGAACTCGGCGATGATCTGCTTCTTCGTAGCGTTGTCGAGAGCCACGCTTACTCCTCGTAGAGTCTTCTTTGCCGCCGAGTGCCCCTGGTCTGCATCTCAGGAGAGCTTCCACAACTCGGGAGGCGGGGATCCGCTGGGCGCTGCTCCCAGCCGATGCCGGGGGCGCGTACACAAACGGCCGTCACACAGCGTACCAGCCGCCGGGTGCGCCCCCGACCGGGGTCCTCGCTAACTGGTCATGGCCCGTGCCGACGCGTAGACGTCGAAGACGGCCAGGGCCAGCGGGATCAGCGTGAGCAGGACGAACGTCTCGGCGATCTCCAGGAAGCGGCCCCAGAAGGGGGTGACGCCGCGACGCGGGGTGATGAGGCCGATCGAGGTCACCAGGGCGGTGGCCGCGCCGATCGCCGCGATGATCCACACCGTGCGGATGTCGAGGGCCGTGGTGTCGTTCTTGAAGATCGCGTCGCGCAGGTAGTCGACCGGCGGGTGCAGCGCGAGGCCGAGTCCGAGGAAGACGAGCGCGGCGAGACCGGCGGCGAGCGTGGCGCCCACCTGCGCCGTGTAGCGGAAGAGGTGCGCGCGCATCAGCATCGCGACACCCGTGGCGAGGGCGAGCAGCTGCCCCCACACGTCGCTGGAGAAGCCCAGGACGATCGACGAGCCCACGGAGACGAGCGCGCAGCCGCCGACGAGGCCGACGAGGAGCTCGTGGCCGCGGCGGGCCTGGGCGGCGACGCGCTCGGCGTCGACGGCCTCGTGGACACCCGACGGGTCGGCGGTCGTGTCGTAGCCGGCGCGGCCCGGGTTCGGCGGCTCGAAGCCGATGGGCAGCCGGGCGAAGCGCATGGAGAGGCCGGGCAGGAACGCGAGGGCGCTCACGGAGAGCGGCGCGCCGATGGCGGCCGTCTCGATCGGCTTCAGGTGCGTGAGGATCGCGATGAAGGTGGTGATCAGGCCGATCAGCGAGGCGAAGACGAACGCCACGAAGGGCCCGTCACCGCCGGGCGAGACGAGGGTGAGCACCACGGAGGCGACCAGGACCGCCGCACAGGCGAGCAGGAACTGGAGCCGGCCGATGCCCTGCCCCTCGGAGAGCGGGAGCAGCCCCGAGCCGGCGACCGCGATGTTCGGCAGGGCGCCGAGGCCGAGGGCGACGGCCGAGCCGCGGTCGTCGTAGACGCGGCCCCGCACGCAGGCCAGGGTGATCAGCAGGACACCGGCGACGGCGGCCAGGATGCCCTGGAGGCTGTTCATGTCGTGGCGGATCTCGGAGTTCCACGCGACGAAGGCCATGAGGGCGGGCAGGATGCCGCCGGCCACGAGGCCCGCCGCGCGGGTGAGGTCGCCGCTCCACAGGGTGCGGTCCTTGGTGACGGCGGAGGCGACGGCCTCGGACACGTCGTCGTAGACCGCGGGCGGCAGCGACTCGGAGAACGGGCGCAGCGTGAGGAGCTCGCCGTCCAGGATGCGCTGCGCCGCGAAGGAGCGGGCGCTGTCGAGGACCGTGCCGTCGCGGCGTACGAGGTGGTAGCCGACGGGCGCCCCCTCGGCCGGGCTCTGCTGGGAGAGCCGCAGGATCTCGGGGTACAGGTCGGCGACCGGCACGTCGTCGGGCAGCGCCACGTCGATGCGGCTGTCGGGCGCCACGATCGTGACGCGGCAGAAACCGAGGCCCGTACCCGCAGACGCGGGAGCTCCGGGACCCGCTGCGCCGGTCCGGCCGGCCGGCGCGGAGGCCGTCATGCTCACCTGCTGTTCCCCCTTGTTCGCGAAGGCCTTCTGTAAAGATCCTGTGTACGTTGGCCTGTGCTGTGGCGCAGGGCCGGTCACACGGGCCGTTCCGCCCGGGCCGAGTGGGAACCACACGTTCCGAACCGCGTGCAATGCCCGATTTTCCCGGGCTCATTCGCAACTGCTCACACGTACCTCCGGCACCCTACCGCCCGCCGTTGTCCGTGGTTGTCAGTAGGATCGCGAACCGCGATCGACGTCCGCCTGACACGGGGCGGCGGACGGAAAAGCTCGGTCCGGCAAGGGAATTGGTGCTAAGTGAGCCACATCGTCGTCAAGCGCCCACCTCGGGCACTGCCGTCCGAGGTGCCCACGGAAGAGGTGGTGCTGCAGCCTCCGCCGGAGCTTCCGCGGGGGCAGCAGGAAGGCGCCCTGATGCAGATCCTGCCCATGCTGGGCATGGGCGGCTCGGTGGTGTTCTTCTTCAACCCCAACTCACCGCCGTTCATGCGCATCATGGGCATGGTGATGGTGGCGTCGACCATCGCGATGGGCGTCGCGATGCTGGTCCGCTACCGCAGGGGCAACCAGGGACAGATGGCGGACATGCGCCGCGACTACCTGCGCTACCTGTCGCAGACGCGCCGTGACGCGCTCGGCACCGCCAGGAAGCAGCGCGACGCGCAGTACTACCTGCACCCTTCGCCCGAGCAACTGTGGGCGCTGGTCGCCGAGGGCAGTCGCGTCTGGGAGCGCCGCACCGGTGACGAGGACTTCGGGCAGGTGCGCGTCGGGCTCGGCGCGCAGGGCCTGGCCACTCCCCTGGTGCCGCCGCAGACCGCCCCGGTCGACGAGCTGGAGCCGCTGACCGCCGGCGCCATGCAGCGCTTCCTGGCGACGCACAGCACGCTCGAGGACCTGCCGATGGCGGTCTCGCTGCGCGCCTTCTACCACGTGTCCGTGAGCGGCGAGCCGGCGACCGTGCGCGGCACCGCGCGCGCCGTGGCCGCCTCCCTGGCCTCGCTGCACTCCCCCGAGGACCTCGTCGTCGCGGTCGCCGCGGGGCGCGAGACGGTCGGCGAGTGGGAGTGGGCCAAGTGGCTGCCGCACTCCCAGGTGCCGGGCCAGGCCGACGGCGCGGGCAGCCGCCGCCTCATCACCACCGACCCGGTGGAGCTGGAGGAGCTGCTCACCCCGCGCCTGGAGGGCCGCCCGCGCTTCCACCCCGGTGGCGCCCCGGTCCCCGAGCAGCCGCATCTGGTGGTCGTCCTGGACGGCGTCTCCCTGCCGCCCACCTCGATCCTGGCCTCCCCCGAAGGCCTTCAGGGTGTGACGGTCCTGGAGGTCGTCCCCGGCGACCTCAGTGCCGGGCGCGGTGACCTGTCGATCGTCGTGCACCCGAAGATGCTGCGCCTGGAGTCGGCGCACGGCATGGTCTACGAGGGCACGCCCGACGTGCTGTCGTACGCGGGCGCCGAGGCGCTCGCCCGCCAGCTCGCGCCGCTGCGCATGGCGACCGGCGGCGACAGCGACGACGAGCCGCTGCTGGCCAACCTGGACTTCACCGATCTGATGAACCTGGGCGACGCCGCGACCGTCGACACCAAGCGCACCTGGCGCCCGCGCTCGCAGGCCGAGCGCCTGCGCGTGCCGATCGGTGTCGGCGACGACGGCCGGCCCGTGATGCTCGACCTCAAGGAGGCGGCGCAGGAGGGCATGGGCCCGCACGGTCTGTGCGTCGGCGCCACCGGTTCCGGCAAGTCGGAGCTGCTGCGCACCCTGGTGCTGGGTCTGGCCGTCACCCACTCCTCCGAGACGCTCAACTTCGTCCTCGCGGACTTCAAGGGTGGTGCCACGTTCGCCGGCATGGCCCAGATGCCGCACGTCGCGGCCGTCATCACGAACCTGGCGGACGACCTGACCCTCGTCGACCGCATGGGTGACTCCATCCGCGGTGAGCTCAACCGCCGCCAGGAGATGCTCCGCGACGCGGGCAACTACGCGAACATCCACGACTACGAGAAGGCGCGCGCGGCCGGTGCCCCGCTGCAGCCGATCCCCTCGCTCGTCCTGGTGATCGACGAGTTCTCCGAGCTGCTGACGGCGAAGCCGGACTTCATCGAGATGTTCGTCCAGATCGGCCGTATCGGCCGTTCGCTGGGCGTGCACCTGCTGCTCGCCTCGCAGCGCCTGGAGGAGGGCCGGCTGCGCGGCCTGGAGACGTACCTGTCGTACCGCATCGGTCTGCGGACGTTCTCGGCGGCCGAGTCCCGTGCCGCGCTGGGTGTCCCGGACGCGTACGAGCTGCCGAACGTGCCGGGTTCCGGCTTCCTGAAGTTCGGCACGGACGAGATGGTGCGCTTCAAGGCGGCCTATGTCTCCGGGGTGTACCGCACGGGCGCCGCGCGGGTCACCACGCCCGGCGGGCCGCTTCCGGTGGACCGGCGCCCGGTGCTGTTCACGGCCGCGCAGGTGCCGGTGCAGTACGTGCAGCTGCCGCCGCAGCGCGAGGAGGAGGCGCAGGCCCCGCGCGACGAGAAGGACGACGCGCTCGCCGACACGGTGCTCGACGTGATCGTGCGCCGCCTTGAGGCGCAGGGTCCGGCGGCGCACCAGGTGTGGCTGCCGCCGCTGGACAGCCCGCCGTCGCTCGACTCGCTGCTGCCCGGCCTCGCGCCCGTGCAGGGCCGCGGTCTCACGCAGCCCGGCTACGAGGGCGCCGGCCGCCTGGTGATTCCCGTCGGTCTTGTCGACAAGCCGTACGAGCAGCGGCGCGACCCGCTGTGGGTGGACTTCGGCGGCGCGGCCGGTCACATGCAGATCCTGGGTGGCCCGCAGTCCGGCAAGTCGACGCTGCTGCGCTCGATCGTGGCGTCGTTCGCGCTGACGCACACGCCGCAGGAAGTCCAGTTCTACGGGCTCGACTTCGGTGGTGGCGGTCTCGCGGCCGTCGAGGGGCTGCCGCACGTGGGTGGCGTGGCCTCGCGTCTGGACCCCGAGAAGGTGCGCCGGACGGCGGCCGAGGTGTACGGCGTGCTGACGCGCCGCGAGGAGTACTTCCGCACGGCGGGCATCGCGTCGATCGCCGACTTCCGCGCGCGTCGCGCGCGGGGCGACATCTCGATGACCGACCAGCCGTGGGGCGACGTGTTCCTGCTGATCGACGGCTGGGGCAACTTCCGCACGGACTACGAGGGGTTGGAGCCGCTGGTCCTGGACATGGCGGCGCGTGGTCTCGGTTACGGCATCCATGTGGTCGTGACGGCGTCGCGGTCCATGGAGGTCCGGGCGAACATGAAGGACCACCTCATGAACCGCCTGGAGCTGCGGCTCGGCGACACGATGGACTCCGAGTTCGACCGCAAGGTCGCGGCCAACGTGCCGACGGGTGTCCCCGGTCGTGGCCAGACGCCGCAGAAGCAGCACTTCATGGCGGCGGTGCCGCGGATCGACGGTCTGTCCTCGGACACGGACCTGGCGGAGGCGACGACCGCGCTCGCCGCCGAGGTGACCCGGCACTGGACGGCGCCGGGCGCGCCCCCGGTACGGCTGCTGCCGCGCGAGTTCCCGGCGCGCCAGCTGCCGCCGGGCGACCGGTTCCCGGAGCGGGGCATCGCGTTCGGCCTCGACGAGGACAACCTCGAGCCGGTGTTCGTGGACTTCGAGCAGGACCCGTTCTTCCTGGTCTTCGGCGAGAGCGAGTCCGGCAAGTCGAACCTGCTGAAGCTGCTCATCCGGCAGCTGACGCAGCGCTACAGCGGCGACGTCTGCAAGCTGTTCGTCGTCGACAACCGGCGCTCGCTGCTCGATGTGACGCCGAAGTCGCACCTGGCCGAGTACATCCCGATGTCGAACCAGATGGCGCACCACATGGACGCCCTGGCCGACCTCATGCAGCGGCGCACGCCGACCGCGGACGTGACGGCGCAGCAGCTGCGCGACCGCAGCTGGTGGAGCGGTCCGACGGTCTACGTCGTCATCGACGACTACGACCTGGTGTCCACGTCGAGCGGCAACCCGCTGGCGGGCCTGACCGAACTGCTGCCGTTCGCGCGCGACGTGGGCGTCCGCTTCATCATCGCCCGCTCGACGGCGGGCGCGGGCCGCGCCGGCTACGAGGCGTTCATGCAGCGCATCAAGGAACTGGGCGCGCAGGGCGTGCTCCTGGCCGGTGACCCGGCCGAGGGCGATCTGCTCGGCGGTCTGCGGCCGCGGCCGATGCCGGCGGGCCGGGGCACGTTCGTCTCGCGCAAGCGGGGCAAGCCGCTGGTCCAGATCGGTCTGGAGGACTGAGCCCGGGACCTGGGCCGGGCCCTCTGTAGCACGTGAGGTGGAGGGGCCGCAGGGAGATCTTCGGAGATCTCGCTGCGGCCCCTTCGCCGTACCCGCCGCAAGTAGGCTGGCCACCAGTGCGGTTCACGGCGAGCCGCGGTGGTTCGGACGTCCGGAAGGGGCCGCTCACCATGGCGGAGGCACAGGACCAGCAGGCGGCACGCGGCTCTCGGCAGCCCGAGGCACGGCCTGAGACACGGACTGAGACACGGCCCGAGACGTCGGCCGGCACGCCGAAGGAGACGCCGGAGCAGATCAAGGCCCGCAAGGAGCGCGAGAAGGACGAGCTGTACGCGCTCGACATCTCCGGCGTGGAGTGGCACAGCGCGCCCGGCACGGAGCAGGACGAGGAGCGCGTGGAGATCGCCCATCTGCCGGGCGGGGCAGTCGCGATGCGGTCTTCTCTGGAGCCGGGGACGGTGCTGCGGTACACGGAGGCGGAGTGGACGGCGTTCGTGCTGGGGGCGCGGGACGGGGAGTTCGATCTGGAGGCGGCGCCGGGCCAGGGGGGTCCGGCCGCCGGGCAGTGACCGGCCTGCACCCGCGCCCGGCGGCCCGCCTCCGGGCCTGACGACGGGCTCGGGCCGGGTCAGAAGGCGCGGAGCACCACGATGTTGGTCCCGCTCAGCACGAAGACCCGGTTCCCGGCGGCCGCGAGGTCCTGGGACTCGGGCTCGGGGAGGTTGAACCGCCAGGTGCGTTCACCGCCCGACGCCTGCAGGGTGTTCAGGCTCAGCCCCGTCGTCTCCCCGTCCGTGACGTCGCTCTCCACGGACCAGGCCCCGTTCCCCTGCGGCAATACGACCCGACTCTCGTCGGACTGCCAGACTTGGCCGCGCCACACCACCTTGCCGGTGCGGGCGTCGACCCGCGTCGGGAACCATGCCTGGTTGGCGAAGAGCGCGCCGTCGCGCACCGTCGGCGGGCCCCAGGTCTTCCCCTCGGGGATGTTGCTGTCGACGGGTGTGCTCCAGATGGCCTCGCCGTCGCTGATCCTGCGGGCCTCCATGGTCTCGCCGTTGAGGTACAGCCGGTCGCCGGTGATGGCGGCGCCCACGGTCACGTCCACCTTCGTGCCCCGGCTCCACACCACGTGCCCGTCCGCGGTGTCGAGCATGAGCACGCGTCCGTCCCCGAGCGCCGTCACGAAGCGTCCGCTGCCCGCGGCGCACCGGAGGGAGAGTCCGGTGTCGCTGCCCCGGAAGGCGACCGGCGCTCGCATGCTCCAGCGCACCTTGCCGTCGGCCTGCCCGATGCTGCGCAGTCGGCCGTTCTTGGCCACGTAGTAGAGGGCCTCGTCGTCGGCGGCGAGGAGGATGTTCGCCTCCGCCTCGGGACAGGTCCACTTGGGGACGCCGGTCGACGCCACATAGGTGCGTACGACTCCCTTGGCGTCGGCTGCGGCCACGAGCCGGTCCGACAGTGACAGGAACTCCGAGCCCGCCCGGACCTCGGGGGCCGCCCAGCGCTGCTTGCCGGTCTTCACGTCGTACGCGACGATGCCGCCGCTCGCCGAGCCGAACACGACGACGTCACGGACCGGGAGCACCGTCTGGGCGTTGACGTCGACGACCTCCGATGCGCTCCACAGTGCGGTGGGGCTCGGGTACCCGTACAGGCCGGAGTCGCCGATCGATTTGTCGAGGGCCTGCACGGGCGTGGCGACCGCCGGTGGGATGTCGAAGGGGTCGTTCTTCGCCGGCTTGAGCGCCTTGGCCCCACGTCCCGACCACCACCAGGCTCCGGTGCCGCCCGCCGCGACGACCGCGCCGCCCGCGGCGAGCCCGGTCAGCAGGCGGCGGCGCGACACCGGGGCCTGGCTGCCGACGGACGTTCCCGCGGTCATCTGGGTGGTCAACTGCTGTGCGGAGCGCTCGCGTTCCTTGATGCCGTCGGCGAACGGGCCGTGGCGCCAGGCCCGGTCGGCGCCCTTGGGCGGGGCCATGGCGGCCGCGATCCGGTCGGGCGCCGGGCGCAGCGCCGGGTCCTTGGCGAGACAGGGGGCGACCAGGTCACGCAGCTGCGGCGACAGGCCGTCGAGCCGGGGCTCCTCGTGCACGACGGCGTACTGCACGGCCGCCACGTGGCCGCCCGCGAAGGCCCGCTGTCCGGTGGCCGCGTACACGAGGACCGCCCCCAGCGAGAAGACGTCCGCGGGCGGAGCGACCCGCTTGCCGAGCGCCTGCTCCGGCGCGCCGTACCCGGGAGTGACCGGCACCTGCCCGGTCGTGGTCAGGGTGAGCCCGTGCTCGGGCCGGGCGATACCGAAGTCGATGACGCGCGGGCCCGTGGAGGTGAGCACGATGTTCGGCGGCTTGAGGTCCCGGTGGATCAGGCCCGCCGCGTGGATGTCCGCCAGCGTACGTGCGAGGGACGCGGCCAGCGCCCGCACAGCGGGCTCGGGGAGCGGGCCGTAGGTGTCGACGGCCTGGTCGAGGGTGAGCCCGGCGAGGAACTCGGTGGCGATCCAGGGCCGGCCGCCCTCGGTCCACGCGCCGAGCACGGCGGCGACGCCTGGGCTGCGCACGGCCTGGGCCGCCTGGGCCTCTCGGACGAACCGCTGGGCGAGGTTCGTGTCATGGGCCAGCTCGGGGCGCAGCACCTTCACCGCGGAGAGTGTCCCGAGCGAGTCCTGGCCCACGTAGACCTTGCCCATGCCGCCCTCGCCGAGCACGCCGGACAGGCGGTACGGGCCGAGGCGGAGGGGGTCACCGGTGCCGAGAGGCTTCATGGTCGGTTCCTTCGGCCGGGTGCGCTGCGGCGATCCGGCGTGGAGTGGTCGGGGACATCACTTGAGAGGAAGAGGTCAGTTCAGCGGGTAGGCGCTCAGGGCGCTCTCCCCCATGCCGAGCACGAGGTTGTCCTGCCGGTCGGTGTAGAAGGCCGTCGCGGTCGTCTTGAACGTGCGGACGACCCGGTGGGTCCTCAGATCCACGGCGTACACGTGGACCCCGTTGCGGTAGTACGCCCAGCGGTCGCCGAGGACGGGCGCCCAGCCGAGGGACGGGCTGCCTTCGTCGGTCGACCGCTCGGTCCAGGCGGGTTTACCCGAGGCGGCGGACAGCGCGGTCAGTCCGGTGTCCTCGGCCACGGCGTACACGACGCCCGAGTGGAAGGCGGGCGGGCTGTAGGCCGTTCCGGGGTCGGTCGCCCAGACCTGCTTCCCGTCCGTGAGGCGCAGCGCGCGCACCCGTTCGCCGCCGAGGTGGATCCGGCCGCCGCCTATCGCGAGAGGGGCGCGCAGGGCCGCGCGGGCCTCCTCGTCGGTGTCCCCGTACGGCTGCTCCCACACCGTCCTGCCGGTCCTGATGTCGCGGACGACGAGGTGTACGGTCCCGGGCCGGGTCTCCTGCAGGGCGACCAGACGGTCACCGGACACCGTCGCCGAGACGAAGTGCAGCGGCCTGCTCTTGTCCGGGCGCTGGGGCAGCGGCCGCGACCACAGCTCCTTGCCCGACTTCACATCGACGGCCCGTAGCGTGAAGACCTGGTTCCTGCGGAAGCCGTAAGCCTGCTTGGTGGGCGGGCCCGCGCCGACGGCGACGTAAGCCACCGTGCCGAAGACACCGAGGAGCTGGTTGCCGGGTGTCTCGAAGTTCGTGCCGCGCAGGTGCGCCTTGGTGTTCCTGATGTAGTCCTGCTTCAGGTCCCACACCGAGATACCCGCGGGCGGAATCTTCGCGCCGGTGTCCCACGCGGTGTCGAGCCGGTATTCGGTGCCCTGCGACACGACAACCTGCCAGGGTGTGCCGTCGGCAAGGAAGTCGTCCTTGCGCGTTCCGTTCTTCGGGTTGACGACGTACGTCACCGCGCCCATGGCGATCCGGATCTCGCCCGCGACGGCGACCGGTATCCCGATGCCGCTGCCCCACGTGTCGCCGAAGTTCTTGCCCAGCTCCCAGACCGGGTCGAGATTGCGGGTCTGTGCCGGGCCCTTCGCGCTCTGCGCCGTCCCGTCGTCGCGCGTGGAGCGCCACCACCACGCGCCGCCTCCGGCCGCCGCCACGGCCGCCGCGCCGCCGCCGGCGAGCAGGGCGCGCCGGGAGATCCCGGCAGCGCGCGGGGCGGCCGACTGCGGACCGGGCACCGTTTCGCCGAGCGGCGCCGGCATGCGCTGCGGCACGATCTGCCACACCTCGGCCGCCCTGCGTCCGATGTCGGCGAGCAGCGCCTCCGGCAGCTGGTCCGCGAACTCACCGCGTCCGTCGTGCAGTTGCGCGGCGAGCTGGTCGAGGGTGGGCCTCAGGGCTGGATCCTTGCTGAGGCACCGCGCGAGCACGGGGACCAGGGCGTCCGGAACGCTTCCGAGATCGGGCTCGCCGTACCGCACCCGGTACAGCAGGTCGGCGGCCTGGCCGCCGCCGAAGGGGCCGCTCCCCCGTGCGGCGTACACGAGCACGCCGGCGAGCGCGAAAACGTCGCCCGCGGCGCCATGCTCCTGACCGCCGGCCTGCTCGGGAGACATGAAGGCGGGGGTGCCGACGGCGGAGCCGGTGCGGGTCAGGTGGTCGTCGCCGATGGCTCGGGCGATGCCGAAGTCGATGACCTTGGGGCCGTAGGCGGTGAGGAGGATGTTGGACGGCTTGAGGTCGCGGTGGACCACGTCGCTGCGGTGCAGTTGCCCGAGCGCCGCGCAGAGAGCGGCGCCCAGGGCGCGCACGGCTCGCTCCGGCAGCGGTCCCGCCGCCTCCACCGCCTCGTCGAGCGGGGGCCCGAGCACGTACTCGGTGGCGAGCCAGGGCACGGGGGCCAGCGGGTCGGCGCCGACGACCTTCGCGCCGAACCGGTCGCCGATGACCCGGGCGGCGTCGACCTCGAGGCGGAACCGGGTTCTGGCCGCCGGGTCCGCCGCGATCGTGGCGTGCATGGTCTTGAGGGCGACGGTCGCACCCCGCGCGCTGCGGGCGACGTAGACGGTACCCATGCCGCCGCTGCCGAGACGGGCGACGAGGCGGTAGTCGCCGAGCGCGGTGGGGTCGTCGTGGGCGAGAGGAGTCGGCATGAGCAGGTGGGATCCGTCGGTTCGAGTCGGTGGTCAGGCGTGGAGCGGCGCGTCGGCCTCGGCCGCGAGCACGGCTGCCGACTGGTGGGCGAGGGCCGCGACGATCCGGGCGGGCAGCCAGCCAGGTCCCAGCAGGGCCGCGGCACGATCGGCCGAGCCGAAGCCCTGCGCGGGCGCCGGTGCCTGCGGACCGCGTTCCGGGTGAGTCGCCAACCGCTGCACGATCTCGGCGAGGTCGGGCCGTTCGGCGGGGTCCCTGGCCAGGCAGCGCAGGACGACGGAGCGCAACCACGCGGGGAGTTCGTCTCGCTCCGGGGCGGTGCTTCCGGTCGCGGCGTAGGCGAGGGTGGCGCCGAGGGCGTACACGTCCCCCATCGGGCGCGGCATCCCGCCGGAGGCCTGCTCGGGCGGCAGAGCGCCCGGGTCGATCCCCGGCACCGCACGCCGCTCCACCCAGTCGGGGGCGGCGGCCCGTACGGCTCCGAATCCGGTGAGGCGGGGGCCGTCATGGGCGAGCAGTACCGCTGCGGGCATCACCCCGGCGTGGGTCAGGCTCTGCCCGTGGATGACGGAGAGCGTCTCGGCGAGGGAGACGGCGAGGGCGCGGAGGGTGCGCTCGGGGAGGGGGCCGCCGAGGACGGTGAGGGCGGTGGGCAGCGGCAGCACGGGCAGGTAGGGGCTCGCGTGCCAGGCCCCCTGCCCCGGCCCGGCCAACTCGACGGCCGGCATCACCCAACTCCCCAACAGATACCGCGAGGCATCGGCCTCGGCCATGAAGCGGTGGGGGTCGGTGGTGGGGTGGGGGGTGCTGAGGATGACGGTGCGGGTGGCGTCGGGGGTGCGGGCGATGTGGCGGAGGGTGGGGGCGGTTGGGACCCCGGAGGAGGCGTCCAGCCGGGTCAGAGGGATGTAGGGGTCGGGGCCGTGAACGTGCTGCGCGGTCGGTTCGCCGCGCCACGAGGGACCAGCTTGGGGGGCTCCGTACATGTCCGATGGATTCCTTCTCGAGCTCGCTGGCAACACAACGCCGGCACAGCATGGGGCGTCGAGCCAGGCTTCCGTGGTCCCGGCAGGCCCTCTGACACCTGAACGGTTGCGGTCCTAGCTGGCCGGGGCCCGACCGATACCGAAGGCGGTCGTCACCAGCAACGGCGCGCCCTTTTCGCCCGCTCCGGTGATCCCGCCGGCCCCGAAGAAGATCCGCCCGTGCTCGATGACCACATCGTCGGTCTCGCTGCCGGTGACCATCTCGTTGTTCTCAGGGGCGACGCTGAAATAGAAGTACTCGCGCTGCTTGCCCGTCGCCGGATCCAGGCTCACCAACGAGTTGGGCGCGTACTGGTCGGTGCTGGCCTTATATGCCAGCAGAGATTTTCCACTCATGCGAACGGGGAAGATCATCTGGTCATCGCCTGCGTCGAACTTCATCTTCGATTTACCCGTGGCCAGGTCGAAACCGACGATCCAGTTGGTGGTGTCGTTGATTCCTTCGTTCTGCTCGCTGCTGGTGATGAAGGCCTGATCCTCGCCCACCACGATCTGGGAGCACTGGTCAAGGAAGTACGAGTCACAGTTGACCTCGTAGTGACCGCCCTCGAGACGGATCGTGGAGCGGTACTTCCCATTCTCCGCCAACGAGATCAGGTCGGTGATCCCGCCTTCGCCGCCCGCGCCGACACCGATGACGAGTGGCTTGCTTGAGGCGATGTAGACACCCCTGACGCCCTTGGCGACCTTGTAGGTCCACGCCACTTTTCCGGTACGGGCATCAACCCTCTGTACCTGATAGGGCACGTCCTCGGAACCGGGGGTCTCCGGCGTACACGCACGCACGACGGACAAGGCGCGCCCACCGGCGAATCCGATGTCCGAACAGCCCTGGTCGGGCCCTCGCTGCCACAGTTTCCGACCGTCCTTCATGTCGAAAGCAGCGGCGCCTTTCGCCTGCCATGACGTGACGACGGCGCCACGCGTCATGGTCACGGTGGTCGGGTCGATCGTGGAGCCCATCTTGCTCTTGCCCGGGAAGCCGGCCCGCCAGAGCATCTCACCCGTGTTCAGGTCGATGAAACCGACCTGGTTGCAGAGGTCGCCGTGCTTACGGTCCCTGAACAGCACCGCCGTCTTCTCGTCCACAGTCACCAGGGACGTGAAGCCGCAAATGGGGCCCGGCAGCGCCTTTGTCCATGCCTCGGTGTCCGGCCCGATCTTTACGGCCTCGAGCTTGTCGTACCGCCCCTTCACCAGAACCGTTCTGGTGGCCCAGGTCCCCGGGGTCGCCTGGCTCTGCTTCGGCTCCAGCTCCTTCGTCATGACCGAGGCGACCATATGGCCCGCGCCGCCCTTGGGGGCTGCCTCGACGGTCTCCCTGATGTCATCCGGCGCTTGCTGCCGACCCGCCTTCGTGCTGCTGATGGCGTCGTCCGAACCACCTTCGGAGTCCGCGGACCACAGGCCCCAGCCTCCTAGAGCCAGAACTACGGCGACGACCGTGGCGACGGCCCCACGGAGCTTGAGACGCTTCCGCCTGCGTTCCTCAGCGACTCGCTGCGACTGCGTGAACGGTGACGGCGGGGGGCCGAAAGCCATGACTCCTCATCCTCTACGTCATAGGAGTCATCTCAACTCCGCTGCACATCAAACTGTCTGACTGCTTCCACCTGTGCCGAGAACAGTCCAGGGTGGGCGCCTCCCGCACGCGCCCACCCTGGCATGTCACATCGGCAGCTCTACTGGAAGTAGCTGGCAGCCTTCTTGTCGCCACCCATGTAGTCGCCGCCGGCCTGACCGATCACGTGGCCGATGCCGGTGAGCGCGGTGTGGATGTCCTTGGCTTCCTTGTCCCAGCGCTTGAGCTTGCTGTCGAAGGTGCCCTGGGCCTCGCCCTCCCAGTACTCCAGGCTCTTCACGACCATCTGCTTGAGCTCTTCGAGGTCCGCGTCGAGCGCCTTGGCCTCGTTGCCGATCTGGGTCGCGGCCGAGTCCAGGCCGTCGTAAGTTACAAGCAGCCCGTCACCGTTGCTGACCATGCTTCTCTCCCTCGTCTTTTCGTAAGTCGCCGTGATCTCCGTGTGCTACGCCGTGTTGCTCAGTAGCCGCTGAGAGACGACGCTCCGTCCTTCACGTCAATCTTGGCGACGGACGCACGCACGTCGTCTTCGGTGTTGTCCTTGACGTTGCGCGTCTTGTTCATCGAGTCAATGACGTCAGCGAGGATCTTGCCGATGTTCTGGAGGGACTCGTTGATCTCGTACTGCTTCTTGTCGAAGGCAGCACGGCCGATGCCCTGCCACTGGCCCTCAAGGCTGTCGATGACGCCCTGCAGGTTGTGCACGCGCTTGCGGATGCCCTCGTACTTCTCCGACATCCGCTTCTCGAGCGCGACTACTTGCTGATCTTCAAGCTTCTGCCTCGGCGTTCCCATGCTGCCCCTGCCCTTCTTGGTCTGCCTTTAATTGCTGTTGCTGTGGCTCATGCCCCGAACGAGGCCGAGCCGCTCCCCCGTGGTCCACCCAAGAAACGCAGGGACCCCACGGTTGAAAGTCCTATTGACCGCGTCGCGCCCGGAGGACTGCGAAACCGCCGCCGCCGATCACGATGGCTGCCGCGACCGCACCGAGCGCAATCCACAACGTGCTGTTGCCGCTTGAGGATTCCGCTTCCGATCCTGCCGCCTCCGCCGGGACTTCTGAAGCCTTCTGCGTGGGCTGTGACGAGCCTGATGCAGAAGCGGAGGGCTTGGCGCCGTTCGTCTTCTCGGTGGTCTTCGCCGGGCCGCCGTTCTCCTTGGAGAGCGGGTCCGTGTCCGCCGAGCCGGGGTTGTAGTTGGGGTTCTCCAGAACCACCCGCGGACGGATGATGCCGTAGCCCAGGTACTTGCTCGGGTCGTTCTTCTTCCACTTGCGGCCGGCGGTGTCGATCAGCGAACGCAGGACCTGGTTCGCCGTCCAGTCCGGGTGGGCGGACCAGATCAGGGCCGCGGCGCCGGAGGCTACACCGGTCGCCTGGCTCGTGCCCTGTCCCTCGTCGCAGTAGGCCTTGAAGGTCGCGTCACACCATTTCGGGAAGTCCTCGCCAGGCGCGGCAAGATCGACGTAGTTGCCGTTCGAGGCGAAGTGCGAAACCGTGCCCGACTTGTCGACAGCCGAAATGCCGACAGCGTACGGGTAAGCAGCGGGATACAGGATGTGCCCGGTGTCTCGGCCCTCGTTGCCCACACCCACCATCAACAGCTTCCCCTTGGACGCCGCGTACTTGAGCGCCTTCTCCTCATCAGGGTCGATCGTGGGGCCGCCGAACGACATGTTGATGATCTGCGCGTCCGAGTCTGCCGCAGCGCGGATTGCCGCTGCGTTCTCAGGCATCTTCTTGAGCTCCGCCTCATCATCGATGCCTTCGAGCTTGATGCGGTAGGGCACGATCTTCGCATCTGGTGCCAGACCCTTGAGACCGCCACCAGTGCCGGTGCCGGCGATCAGCTCCGCGATGGTGGTGCCGTGTCCCGTGTAGTCGACCGTCGATCGGTAGCTGACCGAGGCGGGTACCTCGTCCGCCAGCACCTGACCCTTCAGGGAGGGGGTGTTGGCGTTCACACCGGAGTCGATCACGGCAACCTTGACGCCCTTGCCGGTACTGACTTTCCACATCTGGTCGGCCTGCATCGCGTCCAGGTACCACTGCTTGGACTGGGCGTCGTACGCCGCTGCGCTGGGCGCGAACCCGACGCCCATGACAGCCAGAGCTCCGACGACCGCCCCGACCGAGCGCACACGTCTTACCCCGCGCGCCCAACCCATCGGGGAACGGTCGGCTCGTCGGCTGATCCCTGACTTCATGCTGCTGGCTGTCCTCGTCGCTCGGCTTCAGTTGACGACCGGCGGCACATCGCGCCGGTCGGCGGGCAGGTGGGTGTTCGGATCCTCGACCACGTAGTCGGGCCGCTCGGACGTCTCGGTCTCTTCTTCCTTCGGCTTGCGGTTCTTGCCGGCGCCGCCGACCAGTCCCGCGCCGCCACGAGTCCCCGCCGCGTTGCGACCGGCACCGCCACGCGCCGGGCCGCCGGTCGTCGAACCCTGAGCACCGAAGACGCCCCGCTGTCCGACACGGCCGGCCGTCGAACGACCATTGGTGCCGGCGCCCTCCGTACCCATCACCGCACCGCGCGGAATGCGCGAACCGCCCTGGCTCGTCGTACCCGCACGCCCCGTAGGAGTCTGGCGACCACCGACGACACCGGTGGAGCGACCCGCTTCCTTGGCGCCACCGGCACGCGGCGCGCTCGGCTTGGTGGTGGGGCGCTGGGTCCCGCCGGTGATGGCGCGGCCGTTCTGTGAACCCTTGCCCGGGGTGCTCGCGGCACGACCCGTCGAGGTCGAGCGACCCATCTCGGTGCCACCGCCGCCACGACCCATGGAGCGCTGCTGCTGAGACGTGCCCGAGGGGCCGCTGGTACGGCCCTGGCCCGTCCGGTTCTGGCCCGGGCCCTGGCTCGTGAGGGGGTTCCGCATACCGCCCGGTCCGGTGGTGCGACCGGTCGCGGTGGGCGGGAACTGCGGGACATAGCCGGGCCCCGAAGGGCCGGTCGGTGTCGGCGCGTTCGGAACGTTCGTGGGGCCGGTCGTCGTCGGAGGCGGCGTGTTGGTCGTCGGCCTCGGCAGCGTGTCGACGCTGTCGATCTCCGTGCCCACCGGACGGTCCGGGACGGTGATGGTGCCGTCGATGTCCTTGCGGGGCGGAGGTGAGACGACACCCGGCTCGACCACACCGTCAGGGCGTCGCGTCTCACCGGTACCTGTGACGTGACCACCGCCACCCGTGTCGCCGGTACCGACCGAACCACCCTGCCTGCCGCCGTCGTCGTCGACGCCGCCACGCATCGGTCGGGGAACCCCCACATCCGGCATCGTACGAAGCTTCGGCGGCTCCTTGCTGAGGTTGTCCAGGCCCTGCTTGGACACGACGTAGTACGACGACAGGCGGGTCATCTGGTTGATCGCCTCTTGGCGATTCTTCTCCACCTTGACGGCGGCCGTGTACTCGGGATTGTCGGCGGTCTTCTTGTGCTCGGGAAAGCTCGACGGCCGCATCTTTTGCTGGTCGGCCGGGCGGGTGTCGCGCTCGGGCATGGCGCTCCGTACGGACGACAGGCCCATGGACGCCGCGGAGAGCTGATCGCCCGCGCTGCCTGCGAAGGTACTGAGTTCGCGGCCGTACTTGACGAGGTCCTGGCCGAAGCCGCGGAACGAGTCACCGGACTCACCGACCCAGTGGACCTTGGTGATGTGACCGTCCAGCTCGGACGCAGCCTTCTCGATGGCGTCCCGCGCGTTCCAGAGCGCCGTGCCGGAGGACTCGAGGTCCGCCGGGTTCGCCTGCTCGACCATGTCCAGCATGGTGTTCAGGTCGAGCGAGGGGTCCTCGAAGTTGGTCTCGCGGGAGTCGAGAGCCTTGCCCGCCGGCGTCACGTCGACGACGGCACGCAGGATCGGGTTGAACCAGCCCCCACCGGTGTTGTCGTCTTCGACGCCGCGTGCGAAGTCCGTGAACTTGTTCTGGTTCTGGACCCGCTCATGGTCTGCCTGGTGATCGTGTTCCGTCATGGTCAGAACTCACCCTGCTTCTTGTCGTTGGCGTGCTTCGCACCGTCCGACTTCGCGCCAGTGGACTGCTCAAGCCGTTCGATCTCCGTCTGGATCGCCCAGAACCGGCGCCGCTGGTCCTCTTCGAGGTTGTCGAAGCCTCGATGGGCACCCTGCACGGCGATCTCGATGGCCTCGAGCTGAAGCTTGAGCGTCTTCGACAACGTGACGAGCTGGTTGTGCACGACGTTGTAGGAGGCGTAGAGGGCTTCGGCCTCAGGGAAGGAGCGCGCCGCTTCGTTGTGCAGCGACGACTTCTTGATGGTCTGCGCGTTCACCTTGTTCGGGTTGCCATCGGACGCGTCCAGGTCGCTGAGCACCGTCTTGATGCGCTTCCGGAACGTCGTGAGCGCTTCGCTCGTGACCTCAAGGTTCGCCGCCCTCGTTGCTGAGGGCCCTCCCACCATGTCTGCTGGAAGCACGACGCCTTCCTCCCCGTTTCCCCGTAGGTCCGTCTCCGTCGAGACGGGCCGTCCACCCGGACTGCTTCAGCGCGCGATGGCAAAGTTGGTCACGCCATACAACGCCTTAACCACTGTAGTCACCCCGCACATCCACTCCAACCGAGCTTCTGCGATAACTCCGTCACGAGACGGCATCAAGAGCGCTTACTTTCCGGGCCAATTCGGACAACTCCGCTCGCGCGAAGCAACACCCGACTACGACAGGCGCGCAGTTCCGGGGCAGATCGGGCCCCTGGCACGCTAGCCCCGTTCCAGGGATCAGCGGGAATGTGGCCAATCTCGTACGGATGAATTCAGACACCGGCAGAACTCGCCCCGGCTTCTTCACGAAGTGCCCACAAATGCGATCGGTGCGTCCGCACACGCGGCACCTGCAATCTCGGCCCGCCCAAAATCCGCTCGGAACGGTCGGCGTACAGCACGTACGCTGCGGGGCCGGTGAGGACGGACCGACCGCCGGCGAACGTCGTTCCTACGCCGTGGAGGCACCGTGACACGAGACCTGCCGCCGTTCGGAGATGCGCTGCGGGCGGAGCTGGGAGTGCCCGCGGGAAGTGTGGTGCTGGAGAGCAGTCCGCGGTCGCGGGTGTGGCGGGTCGAGCTCGGGTCCGGGGTGCCGGTCGTCGTCAAGCAGCTCGTCGCCGGGCCGGAGGCGGCGGATCGGTACGCGCGCGAGGTGGCGGCGCTGCGGATCGCCGGGCGGGCTCAAGTGCCGGTCGTGCCGAGGGTGTTGGGCGCTGAACCCGACGAGTTGGTCGTGGTCTTGGAGCATCTTGAACATCGGGCGCCCGCCGAGGACTGGATCGTGGGGTACGCGGAGTCCCTGGCCAGGCTGCATGCCACCGCGCGCCGCTCGGACGCGGCCGGCCCCCTCCCCCGCTGGTCGGCCCCCGACACATCAGACGTCGCCGCCTTCCTACGCCTGGCCGAGGCACTCGGGGTCCCGGCCGGGGCGGAGGTCACCGTCGAGCTCCGCGCCCTGGTCGAGCGGCTCGACCGCGCGCCCGGGACGGCTCTCCTCCACGGCGATCCCTGCCCCGGCAACGATCTCCACACGACCGACGGCGTCCGGTTCATCGACTTCGAACAGGCCTCACTGGGGAGCGGGTTGATGGAGCTGGCGTATCTGCGGATCGGGTTTCCGACGTGCTGGTGCGTGACGCGGGCGTCGGATGCACTGCTGACGCGGGCGGAGTCGGCCTATCTGTCGGCCTGGCGCGCTGCCACCGGCACCGAACCGGCCGAGGACGTCGAGGCGGCGTTGGCCGACGCGTGTGCCGGGTGGGTGCTGCGGGGTGACGCGCTGGTTCAGCGGGCCGAGCGGGGGACGACCGACCAGTTGGCGCGGGTGGTGGACGAGGACTGGAGCTGGGGCACCGCGACCGCGCGCCAGCGGCTGACCTACCGCCTCGCCGTGGTGGCCGAATACGCCGCTGCGCAGGACCAGTTGAAGCACGTAGCCGAACTCTGCGGCCGCATGCACACCGCCGCGCGCGCCCGCTGGCCCCACCCTCTCTCGGTTCCGACCCGGCGCCCCTGACTCCTACCCCCTCCCCCTCGCAATCGATCTCGTCCTGCTGCTCGCCCAGAAAGCTCCGGGCAGCGTCCTCCGCCGCGCGGCCGAGCTGCCGCGCGTAGCCCAGCCCCCCCACCGATCCCCAGTTTGCACAAGCGAGCGAGCACGCAGCCCGGCAGAGGGGGTCCCGTACGGACTGGGTAGGGTGCGCGTCGTGACGAACGACAAGCGCGGGAACGCTCATTTCAGCCGGGCCGGCATCCGGCTGCCGGGTGATCCGGCCGCGCCCGGGGCGACGGAAACGCTGGCTCAGGTTGACGATCGCAACTGGCGCGTCACGTTTTTGCTGACCGCCACGATCGCCGCGCTGGTCGCCGTCCGCGCGCTGACGGTCATCGGTCTGACCGTGGCAGGCGTCGGGTCCGGGTATCCGGCGCCGGTCGTGGCGGCGTCGGCCGCCGCGCTCGTCGTGGTCGCTGCCACCGCCTGGCTGCTCGTACGGGCGCGCAGGGCCCGCCGCTGGTCGCCGCTCGCAACCGCGCTGGGCGTCTGCCTGGCCGGACTGGTCACGATCGCCGCGGCCGGACGGCTGTGACAGCCCCCACAGCCCCCATGGCTCCCACAGCACCTTTCCGCAGCCCGCTCGCGCCGGGTCCGGTGACGAAACGGGCCGGTTCGCATGAAATCGGGCAGCCCGCCGGAACTCGCCACGGATCCTTCACGGAGTGTCCGCATCCGCGAGGCGGGCGAACTGTGACGATCGCCCTCGGGCCCTGTGCTCGTCTCGGCCGATTGCTAGCTTGGCTGCCGAAGCGGAGCGCCCGAGGGGCGCCGTCAGCGGGAGAAGTAACGGGGAGGCCGGCTCATGGCATGGGACGAGTGGGAGCAGCTGAAGGCGGACGCCGCCGGGCGGCAGACGACGGGGATGCGGTTGAACCGTGCCGACGGGGAGCCGCCGATGCCGTCGCAGACCGGCGATCTCCAGGTCAAGAACGAGGACCTGGCGAAGATCGGGTCGCACGCGCACACCCTCTACAACCAGCTGTGGGACAAGGCCCGCGTCGCCGTGCCGACCAGTGACACCGCGGCCGGCGATCTCACCGGGCAGGGGTTTGCACTCGGCGGCGGGCTCAAGCACGTGTCCAACCGGTGGGACGAGCAGCTGAAGTCGCTGATGGACGCGTGCGCGCAGATCTCGAACCACATGCAGACCACGAAGAAGGTCCACGCGGGCGACGACCACTACATCTGGCGGCAGATGAGCAGCATCGCCTCCCTGGACGCCGGGTTCGACGAGCGGGTCGGGGGGCCGGGCGAGAAGAACCCGGTCTACGACACGAAGAAGAAGTGACGGCCGCGTCGGCAGAACCGCGTGGGGCCGTTGTGGCGTCCGATCGTCCGAGGTCCTCGTGAGCGAGGGCCGGCGGCGGGGTCGCGGGGCGGCGGCGCCCTCCCGGCGTGATCAGCGCTACGGGACGTACCAGAAGAAGTAGAGGAAGAGACGGTCGGTCATGGATCTCGACGCACTGCGCTTCGCCAACTTCAAGACGCTCGACGACGCGGTCGCCGACTGGAAGCTGCTCGTGCAGCATCTCGTGGATCTGCAGAAGGACGCCGAGGACGGTCTCCACCAGGCCGCCAACAAGGCCGACTGGGTCGGAGTGAACGCCCAGGTGTCCAAGGAGTTCATCGGCAAGACCGCCGGGGAGTTCGCGGACGCGCACACGCAGGCCACGACCGTCCACAACATCCTCAGCGACACCCGCGACGAGCTCAAGCAGCACAAGAAGGACCTCGAGGCCGCGATCGACCGCGGGCTGAAGAAGAACCTGACGGTCATGGACACGGGTGACGGCGGGTTCACCGTCACCATGAACATCCATCCGGACCGCGCCGCGAAGGGGACCACGGTCCCCGAGCACAGCGAGAGCGATGTCACCGCGCTGCGGGACGAGGTGCAGGGCATCCTGCAGAAGGCCACCGACAGCGACAGCTCGGCGGCCAAGGTGCTCAAGGCCATCGCCGACGAGTCGACGATGGGCTTCTCCGACGCCTCGTACAAGGACCGGGACCAGGCTGCCGACGCGGTCAAGGCCGCGGAGGACCTGGCGGCGGTCGCGGGGAAGAACCCCAAGGATCTGACCCCTGCGGACTTCGACAAGATCAACGCCGGGCTGTCGAAGTACAAGGACGATCCACTGTTCGCCGAGCAGTTCGCCACGAAGCTGGGGCCGAAGAAGACCCTGGAGTTCTGGGAGGGCATCAGCGACCCGCAGGTGAACATGAAGGTCGGCAGCGAGCGCCTGGACCAGCTCGGTGACCTCCAGCGCAATCTGAGCATGACGCTCGCCACCGCCACGCGCAGCGACACGGCGGCCATGGCCGGCTGGAAGAGCGACATGATCAGGCTGGGCGACCAGACGATCGGCCCCAACGGGCTCGGCCCCGACGGTTTCCAGGTCATGAGCAACCTGATGCGGGCGGGCGACTACGACGACGACTTCCTCAAGAGCTACGGCACCAAGCTCATGGAGACCGAGCGCAAGCTCACCGGCGACGGCGAGCACGACAACCTGAAGTGGCGCCCGGGCTTCAGCACGCCCTGGCTCAACCGCATGGGCGACGACAGCGGCGCCGACCCCCTGACGGGATACCTCAAGGGGCTCTCCAACTCCCCGGACGCAGCCACGGACTTCTTCAACGAGGAGTACCTGCCGAAGGACGGCGACGACCGCAAGGAGGCCGTCGACAACTTCAAGTACCTCTTCGAGGACCGCAAGTGGCCCGAGGAGCAGAATCTGGACGGCGACGACCTGCACACGGGCCAGAACAATCTCGCCCTGGCGCTGGAGGCGGCGACGACCGGGCATCCGGCGGGTGAGCTGCCGACACTCGACACCCCTGCGCACACTCCCGAACAGGCCAGGCTCATGACGGAGATCGTGTCCTCCGTCAGCGAGGATCCGGAGCGCCTCACGAAGAACGGCTACATGTCCGACAGCATGGGCCAGATGGCGTCCGAGTACCTCGCCGACATCAACCGGTCCACGACCGACGTCGAGTACGACCCGAGCAAGCCCCCGGAGGAGCAGTCCGAGGCGTGGAAGGAAATCGCCAGGCTGTTCCCCAACGCCGGTGCGCAGGCGGACTTCAAGCACGCCGACGTGTCCCGCTTCCTGGTCTCCGTGGGTCAGAACCCCGAGGGATACGCGGCCGTGGAGGTGGGCCAGAAGAAGTACATGGGCTACCTGATGGACTATCACCTCGACCCGGACCTGCCGGCGGACGCGCGGTACCACCAGGACACGGAGAACACCATCAAGGAGATCTCCCGGCGCTCGGCGGAGGTCAGCGGGTCCCTCGCGATCGGCCGGCAGGAGGCGGTACTCGGACCCGCTGCCGAGAAGGACGAGGCCTACAACCACTCCATCGCCCAGTGGAAGAACGTGGCCTCCGGCACGATCGGCACCGTGACCGGCGTCGGCACGAGCCTCATCGCCTCGCCCGTCGCGGGCGCGGCAGTCGGCGGTGCGGCGGGGACGGCGAGCAGCCTCATCATGGAGGAGCTGTTCAACGGGGTCGAGGGCGAGAACCTCAAGGAGAGCGGTCACACGGTCGCCGGGCTCTGGGAGGACAGCCGCGAGAAGAGCATCTCGATGAGCCAGGCCGCGGCCGTCGAGGCAGCCAAGCACTACGGTCTCAAGGACGCCGCAAGCGTGAACGAGTGGGCGCGCTACGGCACCCAGGACGGTTACGTCGACGCCTCGGTCAACGGGCGTCAGATGGCGGACGACCTGACGACCGAGATCCCGGGGTAGCCACGACGGCCGGACCGGACCGGACCGGTCCGGCCGTCGGCCCTCGCTCACCTCACCCGTATTCAGACACAGGACCCGGGATGTCACCGACCAGAAGCTACCCCCGTACCGTACGAATCCCTCGGGCCGCGGCAGGGCTCACCGCGGCCGTGGCTGTGGCCGTCGGGACGGTCGTCACCGGGTGCTCGTCCTCTCCGGACGGACCCGATCGTGGGTACGCCGTCCCCGCGAGGGTCTGCGGCGTGCCCGTGCCCGCCTCCGTGCTCGAACCGCTGCTGCCCGACGGCAAGAAGCTCGTTTCGGAGAGCGGCGGGACGAGCGGCCTGCGCACGTGCAAGCTCCTGGTGGACGGGAAGCTCGCCGTCACCGCGCAGGTCGAGCGGTGGGAGCACGGCACGTCGTTCCAGAAGGTGCTCGCCGCCACTCCCGGGCTCGGCGACAAGCGGGCCCCGGCCGGTGGTACGTCGGTCTCGTCCGGCTCGACGGGCCTCGCCGAGGTGTCCTGCCCGGGCGCCGCGCCCGACGGGGAGGAGGTCTTCGCCACCGTCCGCGCGGAGAACTCCCCGGGTGAGCCCGCCATGAGCAAGGCCGTCACCGCGTACGCTGCCAAGGCGGGCACCCCGGCGAACTGCCGCTCCTGACGCGCGGGAGACCGCACCCGTCGGCCGGTCTCCTGAGGTGGCCGGGCCCCTTGGGCTCGGCCCCCGGCCCCTCAGCAGGCGCCGGGTGTCACCCTCGCCGTCACCCGGTACCCCCGCTCCGTGTGGCTCCCCGGTCGACCGCCGATGCCCGGGGCCGTGTAGTCGTGGGACTTCCAGCGCCGGGTCCGGAGGTTCAGGCAGAAGGAACGGGTGGCGCCCTCGGCGTCGATCGTGTAGTCGCCGTCGGCCTTGGGGGCGCCCGACACCGGGACGGCCTGCACGCCGGTCTCCGGTGCTCCGCCGCCGCCGTTCGCCACCACCTTCGTGGTGATGAGCGTCGCGTAGTCCGCGAAGTACGGGCTCTCGCCGGGGCCCGAGTCGTTGCGGTACCAGTAGCCGTTCAGGTCGGTGCGCGTCTGGCGGGTCGCGGACGTCAACTCCTCGTCGCTCCAACGGGAGTTGTGGTCCAGGGTCACCATCTGGGCACCCTGCCAGACACCGAGGCCCGCCATCAGCAGCAGGGCCGTCCGGGCCACCACGAACGTACCCGTGGAAAGGTCGCCGCCCGAGGGGTACGTGCGGCGCCGGACCGCGTTGATCCAGGTCGCTCTCAGGCATGCCATGGCGACGAGGAGGCCGGCGAGAACGAACAGGGTGACCGCCATGCCGGTCATGAGTCGGCTCCGCCCCCCGGTCCCGTCCGCGTCCGCGCCCTGCGGCGCCGCGCGTCGCGTACCGCCACCGCCGTGCCGCCCAGGCCCGCCACCGCGATCAGACCGCCGACGAGGACGTACGTGGCCAGGCGGGCGTTGCGCTCGTCCGCGGTCTCCGTGAGGGGGACCGGGAGGATCTCCGGGGGCTTGGCGTCGATGGCGTCCGGGTCCGCATGCGGGGCCTGGATCGGGTTCTTCGGGTCCGCGATCTCGGTGACCGCGCGGACCGGGTCGACGACGCCCCAACCGACCAGCCGGTCACGGCCGTTGATGGAGCGCTCCGCGGTCTGCTCGATCTGCGCGACGACCTCCTGGGCCGTCCAGTCCTTGTGGTGCTGCTTGATCAGGGCCGCGACCGCCGCGACGTACGGCGCCGAGAAGCTCGTGCCGTTGTCGGAGCAGTGGCCGCCCAGCGGGACCGTGGAGATCATGTCGACGCCCGGCGCGGCCACGCCGACGTCGTCGTTCGACTGCGAGAAGGCGGCGCGCTCGTTGTTGCGGTCCGACGCGGCGACCGCGAGAACGCCCTTGTACGAGGCCGGGTAGGTCTTCTTGACGTTGCCGCCGAGGCCGTCGTTGCCCGCGGAGGCGACGACCACGATGTTCTTCTGCAGGGCCGCGTTGACGGCCGTCTCCAGCTTGGAACCGGGGGCCAGGGCCTTCTCCGTGTCCTGGGAGATGTTGATGACGTCGGCGCGCCGGCTGATCGCGTGGTTGATCGCGGCGGCCAGGTCGTCGGAGTCGCCGTGGCCCTCCGCGTCGTTCTGCTTGATCGGGATGATCGTCGCTTCCGGCGCGAGGCCCACGAAGCCCGTGCCGCTCACCTTGCGGGCCGCGATGATGCCGGCGACGCGGGTGCCGTGTCCGACGGTGTCGGTCGTGCCCTTCGCGTTGCCGCGGTTCTCGATCTTCTTGCCCTTGTCGTCCTTCGGCGGCAGGAAGTTGGCGCCCGAGGCCACGTCGACGGCGCTCTTCAACTGCGGGTTCTTGACGTCCACGCCGGTGTCGATGACCGCGACGCGGACGCCCTTGCCGGTGGCGCTCTGCCACAGGTCGTCGAGGTTGACGCGCTGCAGCGCCCACGGCCGGCCCGCGTACTTCTTGCCGCCGAACGTGCACTGCCCGCTGTCCGCCGCCGCCGGGGCCGCCGGCAGTGCGAGCACGGCCATCGACGCGGTCAGCGCGGTGGCCGCGGACACGGCGGCCGGCCGCGCGGTGCGGCGGGCCCAGTTGCTGGTGATCGCCATGATTCGGGCTTCCCCTCCTGCTCTCGTCCGCCGGTCCGCTACGAGCCCTGCGGCTGCCGTGCGGCGGCCTGCGAGAGGCGCGGTCCGGTGGGCAGGAAGGACGACCAGGTGGAGGGGATCGGGGCCGGGTCCACGTTGTCGTACCCGAGGAGCTTGCGGGCGATGTCCGCCTCCTGCTGCTCCTGCTGGGCCTTGCGCTGCTTCTCGGTCGTGCCGATGCCCTTGTCGTCGGTGGCGCTGTCCGCGTTCGACTGGAGGGCGTAGCGCAGGCCGGTGTCGGTGACGAGGAAGACGCCGCCCGCCTTGGTCTCGGTGCCCTGGAACTGGCGGAAGATCTGGCCGGAGCCGGGCGTGACGTACGCGCTGGAGGAGCCGGTGGGCAGGTCGGCGGGGAAGTCCGTGCCGGCCCAGGTCGACAGGCTGGTGTCGCCGCCCTTGACCGAACGCAGCGTGTTGCAGACCGTGTTGCGGCCACTGGTGGCGCTCGCGCCGTCGTTGACCGTCTTGGCACCCTGCGTGGGCCACTTGGCGCCCTCGCCCTCGAAGGGCACGCTGCCGGCGACGGCGGCCGGGTTCACCTGCACGGCCTTGCCGGTCGTGTTGGCGTCGATCAACTTGTCGCTGTTGAGCAGGAGTTGGGCGGTGAACTCGGAGATGCTCGCCACCTTGCCCTGGAGCACGACGTAGTACTGCATCCGCGTGCCGTCCAGGGCCTTGAGGACCGTGCCGATCTTGTCGTACTGGGCGTTGCCGCTGCCGGCCACCGCGTTCGCGGTCTGACCGACGGCGCCGGGGATCTCCGGGATCGAGATCGGGGAGCCCTGGTGCGTCGTGCGCAGCCACTCGGTGGAGACGCGCTGCGGGGCGCGCTGCTGAGTGTCGAGCGCCTTGAGCAGGCCCTCCTGCGCCGGGTCGGTGATCTTGTACGAGGTGCCGCGGGCGTCGACGACGTACTGCGCCTTGGTGACCGCGTCGGTCACGTACATCAGCTGGCCGCCGGAGAGCTTGTCGCGGCCCTCCGACTTGCCCCACTCCTTCTTCGCGAGGACGAACGCCGCCTTCTGGATGGCGCGGCCGCCGTCGCTGGGGCGCTCGCACACCATCCAGCGCTTGCCGGCCTCGGCCTCGGAGCTGGAGGGCAGGCGGTCGGGGGCGTACGGGATGCCGAGGGTGGCGCCGTGCGGGGGCTTGCCGCTGTCGAGGACCTTCTCGTCGACGGTCACGACGTCGTCCGTGTAGTCCTTGAGCAGCAGCTTGGCCGACGCCGTGTTCAGGACGGGGTGCAGCTGCTTCTGGCCGTCGGTCTTGAGGACCACGTAGCGCGTCGTCGAGTCGCTCGCCACGATCACGTTCTTCTGGGTGGCGTCCCACCCCTTGGGGGCCGCGGGGCTGAACATCCCGATGCCGCCGAAGACCGCGAGGACCACGACACCGACGATGGTGCCGGGCAGCACCGCGCGCAGCGGGCGCGGGGCGCCTTCCTCGGAGCCCGTCGGAGAGGGCTGCAGGAAGGACGCGAGCGTGCGCCGCTTCGCGAAGGTGTAGGCGTTGAGTTCGTCCCGCCGTGATGCCATCTGTGTCCGCTCTCTCCCCGTGCGGAGCCGTGGGGGCGAGTTCCCCCGGTCTTCCCCGTCTTCGGTCGACGTGATCGCCTGCGGTACGTGCCGCGGCGGTCAGACCCGGCCCCTACTATGCCTGTTGCGCCGGTGCGCGTGTGGCACGGGTAGGGTGCTGAGGCCTTCTGGCAAGGACTGTGGAACCTTCGAGGGGCCTTTGCGCATGGGATTTCGGGAGAGTTCGGGGGGTTTGGAGTGATGGCTTCCGCAACGCGGGCTCGATCGCGGTCGCAATCGAGGTCACGATCGGGTGACCGTTCGCGGCAGGGTTCCCCACAGGGGTCCCCCACTCCTTCACAGGCACCACACATTCCGGAGCGGGGCGGGCGCGGTGCGCGGTCCGGCGGCACTCCGTACCGAGGTGCCGTCTCCCCGCATCTGAAGTCGCGCTCCGGCCGCGGCGGCTCGTTCGGCGTGCAGCGGCTCGTGATGATCGAGCTGGCCGCCGCGCTGGTCGTGTGCGGCTGGGTGATCGGCACGGTCGCGCTGATCGCGACGGGCGCGGTCGCCGCCCTGCTCCTGCTGCTGGCGCTCGTACGCCGCCGGGGGCGCTCCCTGCCGGAGTGGCTGGGCACGATCCTCGCCCTGCGCGCCCGCAGGCGGCGCGCGGCGGGCGAGTCGGTGCCGCCGGGCACCGAGCCGGGCCTCGCCCCCGCCGTGGAGTGCGACCCGAGCCTGCGCACCTACAGCTACAACCGGGGCGACGACCGGGATCAGCGCCCCGTCGGCATGGTCGGCGACGGCGGCTTCCTGACCGCGGTGCTCCAGGTCGAGTCGGACGCCACCGCGCTGCGCGCCGAGCGCAGCCGGCGTCCGCTGCCGGTCGCCCTGGTGCGGGACGCGCTGGAGGTCGACGGCATCCGTCTGGAGTCGGCGCAGATCGTGCTGCACACCCAGCCGGCGCCCGCGCTGCACCTGCCCCAGCAGTCGGTCGCGGTGAGCAACTACGCGCCGCTGCAGGCCCAGACGGGCTCGCCGGCGGTGCGCATCACCTGGATCGCGCTGAAGCTCGACCCCGAGCTGTGCCCGGAGGCCGTCGCGGCCCGCGGGGGCGGCGTGGTCGGCGCGCAGAAGGCCCTCGCGCGCGTGGCCGAGCACCTGTCGAGCCGGCTCACCGGTGCCGGGTTCCGGGCCGGTGTGCTCACCGAGGAGGAGCTGGTCGCCGCGGTCGCCACGTCCGCGTGCGCCAACCCGATGGTGACCGCGCAGGCCGGCCGCAGCGAGGCGCCGCAGCGCCGCACCGAGGAGTCCGGCCGCAGCTGGCGCTGCGACAACCGCCGGCACACGACGTACTGGGTCCGCCGCTGGCCCCAACTGGGTGGCGGGGGCACGACGTTGCCCCAGCTCGTGGCCCAGCTGACCACGGTGCCCGCGCTGGCGACGACGTTCAGCCTGACGCTGGCCCCGGGCGACCAGCAGGACGTGACCCTCACCGGGCACCTGCGCATCACCGGCCGCAGCGACAGCGAACTGACCACCGCGCGCCGGGACTTGGAGCGGGCCGCGCGCAGCGTGCGCGCCAGCCTGGTCCGCCTGGACCGCGAGCAACTGCCCGGCGTTCTCGCCACTCTGCCGCTCGGAGGTGCCCGCTGATGGCCCTGACCAGCCACACCCCCGACCTCGGCGAGCGGCTGCGCACCGGCTTCGGCCTGCTCGGCCCGCGCCACCAGCGGCACTCGCTGCCGCCGGAGCACCTCGACACCCTGTCGCTGCCCATCGGCGACGACGGCGTGGTCGTCGGCGTGGACGCCGAAGGCCAGCCGGCCGTCATGGGCATCAACCGCCCGACGCCCTACGACATCGTGCTCATCGGCGGCCTGTGGACCGCGCAGGTGCTCGCGCTGCGGGCCGCCGCGACCGGCGCGCGCGTGGCCGTGGAGACGGGCCGCGCCCAGCACTGGGCGCAGCTCGTGCAGGCGGTCGGCGGCGGCCAGTCCGGCATGACCGTGCACGAGGTGGGCCGGGTCCCTCCGCAGGGCGCGTCGGCCGGCGGTCCGGTGCTGGTGATCCGCGACTGCGGCATGCGTCCGCCGCGCGGCCGGGTCGCCTCGGCGCCCTGGCAGTCCGTCCTGACGCTGCTGCCGTATCTGAGCCCGGTCGCGCCGCGGCTGATGCGGCAGGCGCGGCTCGTGGGCGTGCAGCGGGTGTCGCCGGACGAGGCGTCGGAGATCGGCCGCGTGATGGGTCTGCCGCGCGGCGAGTACGAGTCGCTGCCGACGCTCGCCGACGGCGTGACGCTGTGGTGCACGGACCGGGACCGGCAGTACGTGATGACGCAGGCGACCGACGCCGAGACCGGATTGTTGGGAACCGCACGCCGGATGGACTGACTCCGTCCCGTTCGTGGCGATTTGCCGCGCCTGTGCGGGCGTTCCCGCGGGGCGCGGCCGTCACGTGACCGGGCGCACGGCCCCGACGGGTGGGGCGGGCCTGCCGTGCACACGCGATTCGTGATTAGGCTGGGACCGGACGTCCGCGTACGCCCTTGTGCGGGGTGCGGGTACGTCAGGGGGCTGGGACCCAGGGGTGAGCCCGGCGGATCGACGCAGGAGAACGGTCTCCCCCATGCACGAACACGAGGGTGCTCGACCACACCAGGAGGCATTGTGAACAGCGATCGGGACGATTACCGCGGGGGCTGGGATTCGCCCGTCGATGATCAGTCCGACGCGGAGTCCAGTGTCGAGATGACGGGCGAGTTCACCATCGACTACGCCCCTCCGGCCTGGTACACGCAGAACGCGTCGGGTGCGGGCACGCCCGAGCCCGTCACGCCCCCGGCTCCGGTGCCGCCCCCGGCTGCTGCCGCTCCGACCCCGCCCCCGGCCGCCGCCCCCGTGGCCCCGGAGGCCGAGTCCGGCGCGGGGAACGGGGATCTGGAGAGCGGCGCCACGATGCGCTTCTCCGCCGCCGCGCTGAAGCGGGAGTTCGAGGAGCTGGCCGCGCTCGGCGAGGACAAGTCCGCCGCCGGTGAGACCGGCACGCCTGCCGCCGGTGCGTCCGAGGGCGCGGCCGACACCGAGTCGCCCCGCTCGTGGGCCGAGATGCACCGGGTCGACGGCCTGGGCGGTACGGACGGCGCGGGCGATTCGGCCGGGGCTGTGGGTGCGGGTGCGGGTGCGGGTGGTGCGGAGGCTCCCGAGGCTGCGTCCGGGCCTGAGTCCGAGTCCGAGGTGCCCGACGCGTCGCTTTCCGCTGCCGCCGACTCCTCCGGGTCTTCTGACGCCTCCGGCTCCTCCGGCTCCTCCGACGACGGGGACTTCCCGCTGGCCGCCGCCGCAGGCAGCCCGGTCGGCGAGGCCGCCGACGACGCCGCCGCCGAGTCCGGCGCAGCGGAGGCCTCCGCCCCTGAGGTGCCCGAGGCACCCGAGACGCCCGAGACGCCCGAGGTCACCGCCGCGCCCGCCGCACCGGAAACGACCCCGGAAGCGGCCCCCGCCCAGACGGACGGCGACGCCGCCGAGCAGTCCGCTCCGGCCGCCTGGACTCCCCCGCCCGCGCCGGAAGGCGGCGTGCCTCCGCTGCCGCCCACCTTCCAGCCGGCCGAGCCGAGCGCCCCGGCCCCGGCCCAGCAGTGGGCCGACCCGGCGCAGGCCCCGCAGGCCCCGCAGGCTCAGCAGGCCCCGCAGCCGCCGGCCGCGCCCCAGGGCTGGCCGGCCCATCCGCAGCCGCCGGCCCAGCCGCAGGGTGGCTACGGCTTCCCGCAGCCTCCGGCCCCCGTACAGGGGCAGCCCGCGTCCGCCCCCCTGCCGGATGCCAACTCCCCCGCCCCGCAGGGTGGCTACGGCTTCCCCCAGCCCCCGGTCCCGCAGCAGGCGCAGCCTCAGCCGCCCGCGCAGCCGCAGCCCGGCCCGCCCAACTCCCCTGCCCCGCAGGGCGGTTACGGCTTCCCCCAGCAGCAGCCCCAGCCGCAGCCCGGCCAGCCTCTGCCCCCGCAGCAGCAGGGCGCACCGATCCCGCCGCAGCAGCCGGGCGCGGGCTACGGCTTCCCGCCGCCGCAGGCCGCCGTGCCGCCGCAGGCGCCCGTACCCCCGCAGGCCGCCCAGCCGCAGCCGCCGGCCCAGCCCTACCCGGGCCAGCCGCAGCCGGGCCAGCCGCAGCCGGGCCAGCCCGGTCAGCCCGGTCAGCCCGGTCAGCCGCAGCCTGGCCAGCCGAACGTCCCGCACCCCGGCCAGCCGCAGCCTCCCGCCGGCACGGACCCCCGCACGGGTGCCGCCTGGCCGCAGCCCGTGCAGCACGACCAGCGTCAGCCCACGAACGTCGGCGGCGCCCCGCTCGGTTACACGGCGGCGGTCGAGCTCTCCGCCGACCGGCTGCTCAACAACAAGAAGCAGAAGGCGAAGAGCACCCGCCCCGGCGGCGGCAACTCGCGCTTCAAGCTGGGCGGCAAGAAGGAGGAGGCCGAGCGGCAGCGGAAGCTGGACCTGATCCGCACCCCGGTGCTCTCCTGCTACCGGATCGCGGTCATCAGCCTCAAGGGCGGCGTCGGCAAGACGACGACCACCACCGCGCTGGGCTCGACGCTCGCCACGGAGCGCCAGGACAAGATCCTCGCGATCGACGCCAACCCGGACGCGGGCACCCTCGGCCGCCGCGTGCGGCGCGAGACCGGCGCCACGATCCGTGACCTGGTGCAGGCGATCCCGCATCTCCAGTCGTACATGGACATCCGGCGGTTCACCTCGCAGGCCCCGTCGGGCCTGGAGATCATCGCCAACGACGTGGACCCGGCGGTCTCGACGACGTTCAACGACGAGGACTACCGGCGCGCGATCGACGTGCTCGGCAAGCAGTACCCGATCATCCTCACCGACTCGGGCACCGGCCTGCTGTACTCCGCGATGCGCGGCGTGCTGGACCTCGCCGACCAGCTCATCATCATCTCGACCCCGTCCGTCGACGGCGCCTCCAGCGCGAGCACCACGCTCGACTGGCTCTCCGCGCACGGCTACGCGGACCTGGTCTCGCGCTCGATCACGGTCATCTCGGGTGTCCGCGAGACCGGCAAGATGATCAAGGTGGAGGACATCGTCAGCCACTTCGAGACGCGTTGCCGCGGTGTGGTCGTCGTCCCGTTCGACGAGCACCTGGCGGCCGGCGCCGAGGTCGACCTCGACATGATGCGGCCCAAGGTCCGCGAGGCGTACTTCAACCTCTCGGCGATGGTCGCCGAGGACTTCGTACGGGCCCAGCAGAACCAGGGCCTGTGGACGCAGGCCGACGGTCAGCAGCCGCCCACGATGGCGCCGCCGATGCCGGGTCAGCAGCAGCCCTACCCGGGCCAGCAGCCGTACCCCGGTCAGCAGCCGCCGCAGGCCCCGTACCCGCAGCAGGGCGGTGTCCCGCCGCAGGCTCCGCCGCCGGGCCAGCCGGGGTATCCGGCCCAGCCCGGACAGCCGGGACAGCCGGGGCAGCCCGGCCCGATGGCCCATCCGGGACAAGCCGGACAGCCGGGGCAGCCCGGTCCGCAGCCCGGCTGGGGCGCCCCGCCGCCCCCGCAGCAGGCCCAGGCCGGACAGCCCGGCCCGCCCCCTGGATGGCAGCAGCCGCAGCCGCCTCAGCAGTGACAACGCGTCAGAAGGCCCGCACCGCCCGCCGGTGCGGGCCTTTCGCGCACCCGGACCGAACTCGGACCGAAAGTGGTCGCCACGCCCTGGCCTGCATCGCATCAGAGGTCTCGACCAATGTGCCAAAAATGCTGGTCAACTCGTTATTTCCGCAGGCCACATGGGGTTCACCTGCCGTTGACGTTTCTCGACAGCCGCTGGTACACACACTTCATTCGATCTGGAAAGTCCCTGCTGTGCGAGCGATGCGCGAGGTCACCGACCGATGAACAAACAGGCTCAGCAAGTCCGGCACGACCACCACGACAGAACGATCGCCCGCCCCTCACGGCGCGGCGTGCGGGTGCTCCTGGCGGCCGGTGCCGCGGCGTTCACCCTGACGGCCGGCCTCGCCACGCCGCTCAACCCCGCGCCGCAGGAGGCGCAGGCGAAGGCGGACGGCGGCAAGAAGACCCTCACGGTGGCGCTCGCGCAGAGCGTCGACTCGCTCAGCCCGTTCCTGGCGACGCGCCTGGTGAGCACCAGCGTCCACCGGCTGATGTACGAGTACCTCACCAACTACGACCCGAAGGACAACCACGTCGTCCCGGGCTTCGCCACCAAGTGGGAGTCCTCGCCGGACAAGCTGACGTGGACGTACACGATCCGCGACGACTCGAAGTGGTCGGACGGCGAGCAGGCCACCGCCAAGGACGCGGCGTTCACCTTCAACAAGATGATGACGGACGACGCGGCGGCCACGGCCAACGGCTCGTTCGTCACCAACTTCAAGAAGGTCACGGCCCCCAGTGACACCAAGCTGGTCATCGAGCTGAAGAAGCCGCAGGCGACGATGACGGCGCTCGACGTCCCGATCGTGCCGGAGCACGTGTGGAAGGACGTCAAGGACTACTCGAAGTTCAACAACGACCAGAAGTTCCCGATCGTCGGCAACGGCCCGTTCGTCCTCACGGACTACAAGACGGACCAGTACGTGAAGCTGAAGGTCAACAAGGACTTCTGGCGGAAGTCGAAGACGCCGCAGTTCGACGAGATCGTCTTCAAGACGTACAAGGACCAGGACGCCGCGGTCGCCGCGCTGCGCAAGGGCGAGGTCTCCTTCGTCGCCGGCTCCCCAGCCCTGACGCCCGCTCAGGCGGCCTCGCTCAAGGGCGAGAAGAACATCAAGGTGAACGAGGGACCCGGCCGCCGCTTCTACGCGATCGCCGTGAACCCGGGCGCGCGCACCAAGGACGGCAAGAAGTTCGGCGACGGCAACAAGGCGCTGCTCGACCAGAAGGTCCGCCAGGCACTGTTCCGCTCCGTCGACACCAAGACGATCGTCGACAAGGTCTTCCAGGGCCACGCCGTGCAGGGCGCGGGCTACATCCCGCCGCGCTTCGACGACTACTTCTGGCAGCCCTCCGACAGCCAGAAGCTGTCCTACGACCCCGAGGCCGCGGGCAAGCTGCTCGACGACGCGGGCTACCCGCTCAAGGACGGCAAGCGCGTCGGCAAGGACGGCAAGCCGCTGAACTTCCGCATCCTGTGCCACGCCACCGACCCGAACGACAAGGCGGTCGGCAAGTACCTGAAGGAGTGGTGGGGCAAGATCGGCGTCGGTCTGAAGGTCGACTGCCTCGACGACGTGTCCGTGCCCTGGTACGCGGGTGAGTACGACCTCGCCTTCGACGGCTGGTCGGTGAACCCGGACCCGGACTTCGTGCTCGGCATCCACACGTGTGCGGCGCTGCCCGCGAAGGCCAAGGAGAGCGCGGCCACCGACAACTTCATCTGCGACAAGAAGTTCGACGACCTGTACGGCAAGCAGCTCGCCGAGTACGACCCGGCGAAGCGCGCGGACATCGTCAAGAACATGGAGTCCTGGCTGTACGACTCCGGGTACATGAACGTCATGGCGTACCCGAACGCGGTGGAGGCGTACCGCACGGACCAGATCAAGTCGATCCAGACGATGCCCACGGCCGCCGGAAACATCTACGGCCAGGACGGGTACTGGAGCTGGTGGTCGGCGGAGCCGGCGAGCGCCTCCGACAGCGCGGACTCGGGCTCGTCGAGCTCGACCGGTGTGGTGATCGGAATCGTGATCGCCGCGCTCCTCGTCCTCGGCGGCGGCGTGTTCTTCGCGATGCGGCGCCGGTCCACGGCGGACGATCGGGAGTAGGACCGCCCGAGGCCCCGCATCCCGCACACGCGCGCGGCCGACGCCCGCACGACCAACGAGAGTTCGCATGAACCATGACAGCTGACAGCACTCCGGCGCTCGTGCAGGGCGCGGGCGGTTCCGACGGCGACCCCACCGCACCGGTGGGGGCGTCGTCGGCCGCCCGCGGTCCGCGGGCCCGCGACACCAAGGCGTATCTGCGGTACGCGGCGACCAAGATCCTCGGCGCCGCCGTCTCCCTCTTCGCCGTCCTCGTCACCAGCTTCTTCCTCTTCCGCCTCATCCCGAGCGATCCGGTCAAGCAGATGACCGGCGGACGCAAGGTCTCGGCGGAGCAACTGGACAACCTGCGCCACCAGTTCGGCCTCGACCAGCCGATGTGGAAGCAGTTCACCTCGTACATCGGGGACGCGCTCACCGGTGACTTCGGCACCTCGTTCCAGTACCACGTCCCCGTCATCGACAAGATCACCGCGGCGCTGCCGGCGACGCTGCTGCTGACCGGCACGGCGTACGTCCTGTACTCGGCGCTCGGCATCTGGCTGGGCACCCGCACGGCGTGGCGCAACGGGTCGCGCAGCGACCGCTTCAACACGGCGTTCGCGCTGACCCTCTACTCGGTCCCGGCGTTCTGGCTGGGCCTGCTCCTCATCATCGTCTTCGCCGTGGGCGTCGGGCCGATCCCCGGCCTGTTCCCGACCGGCGGCCTCGAATCGGGCGGCGAGAGCGGCTTCGCGTACGTCGTCGACGTCGCGCACCATCTGGTCCTGCCGGTGATCACGCTGGTCGCGGTCGGGTACGCGCAGACGCTGCTCGTGATGCGCTCCTCGCTGCTGGACGAGATGGGCAGCGACTATCTGACGACCGCGCGCGCCAAGGGGCTGCGCGACGACATGGTGCGCCGCAAGCACGCGGTGCCGAACGCGCTGCTGCCGACGTTCACGCTGATGTTCGTGAACCTGGGGCACGTGGTCGCCGGGCAGATCCTGGTCGAGACGGTGTTCTCCTGGCCGGGTCTGGGCGGACTGTTCTACTCGGCCCTGTCGGTGCCCGATCTCCCCCTGGTCCAGGGCCTGTTCTTCGTCTTCGCCACCGCGGTGATCCTCGCGAACACGCTGGCCGACATCCTCTATCCGCTGCTCGACCCGAGGGTGGGCCGATGACGACCGAGA
Organism: Streptomyces sp. NPDC025806; assembly: GCF_055558275.1. Lineage (NCBI taxonomy): Bacteria > Bacillati > Actinomycetota > Actinomycetes > Kitasatosporales > Streptomycetaceae > Streptomyces > Streptomyces sp. NPDC025806. The sequence continues at coordinate 46,483 of NZ_JBVHMU010000026.1, forward strand.
CCGCGCCCGCCGAGGGCGTGCAGAAGACCACGAGCGCGCGCTCGCTCGCGCGCGCCCGCAAGCGTCAGTCGCTGGCCCGCTTCTGGCGCTCGTACCGCTCGCACAAGGGCGGTCTGTGGGGCCTGGGCCTGCTGGTGCTGATCGCGCTGATCGCCGTGTTCGCGCCCGTGCTCGTCGGCGCGGACGCGCAGAGCGTGACGAACGCGCCGGGCGGGCCGCTGGAGGGCCCGAGCGGCGCGTTCCCGCTCGGCACCGACCAGTTCGGCCGCAGCGTGCTCGCGCTCCTGGTGTACGGGGCGCGGGTCTCGCTCACCGTGGGTCTGCTCGCGGCGTTCCTGTGCGTGGCGATCGGCACCCTCATCGGGATCGTCGCCGGGCACTTCCGCGGCTGGTACGCGACGGTCCTGATGCGCATCACCGACTGGTTCCTGGTGATGCCGACGCTGGTCCTCGCGATCGCGCTCGCGACGGTGATGGACCGCTCGATGTGGACCGTGATCATCGCGATCGGCGTCACGACCTGGCCGACCACGGCCCGGCTCGTGCGCGCGCAGACCCTGGCGGTGGAGTCCCGCCCGTACATCGAGCGGGCCAGGGCCCTCGGCGGCGGTCACGGGCACGTCATGACCCGGCACGTGCTGCCGAACGTGATGCCGCTCGTCCTCGCCCAGACCACGATGATCATCTCCTCCGCGATCCTCACCGAGGCGACCCTCGCCTTCCTCGGCCTGTCCGACCCGACGGTGACGTCCTGGGGCGGCATGCTCCAGGACGCCCGCGAGGCGGGCGCGGTCAGCGCGGGCGACTGGTGGTACCTGGCCCCGCCCGGTATCGCCATCGCCGTCGTCGCGCTGTCGTTCACGCTGTGCGGCCGCGCGGTCGAGTCCGTCCTCAACCCGAAGCTGGGGGTGCGGTCATGACACTGCTTCAGGTGAAGGACCTCGCGGTGACGTACGCGGGCGGCGCCCAGGCCGTGCGCGGGGTGGACCTGTCCGTGGAGGCCGGCCAGAAGCTCGGCATCGCGGGCGAGTCCGGCTGCGGCAAGTCGACGCTCGCGCTCGCGCTGCTGCGGCTGCTGCCGGCGGGCACGAAGGTGACGGGCGAGATCCTGCTGGACGGCGAGGACGTCCTCGCGATGAAGTGGGGCCAGGTCCGCGCCGTGCGCTGGGCGGGCGCCTCGATCGTGTTCCAGGGCGCGATGCACTCGCTGAACGCCGTGCACCGCATCGGCGACCAGATCGCCGAGCCGATCCTGCTGCACAAGAAGGCGACGCCGGCGGGCGCGAAGAAGAAGGTCGCCGAGCTGCTCGAACACGTGGGGCTCCCGGCGGCCCGGGCCGACGCCTATCCGCACGAGCTGTCCGGCGGGCAGCGCCAGCGCGTGATGATCGCCATGGCGCTCGCCTGCGATCCGGCACTGATCATCGCCGACGAGCCGACGACCGCCCTGGACGTGATGATCCAGGCCCAGATCCTGCGCCTGATCGAGCAGTTGGTCGCCGAGCAGGACCTCGGGCTCGTCATGATCAGCCACGACCTCGCGGTCCTCTCCGACACCTGCGACCGGCTCGCCGTGATGTACGCGGGCCGCGTCGTCGAGGAGGGCCCGGCGGACCAGGTGTACGAGAACGCGGTGCACCCCTACGGAAAGGCCCTGTCGGCGGCGTTCCCGACGATCGGCGACCCGGCGTCCCGGTTCGCGCCGCGCGGGCTGCCCGGCGACCCGCCGGACCCGTCGGCGCTGCCGTCCGGCTGCACGTTCCATCCGCGCTGCCCGGTGGCGCTGGAGGTGTGCGCGACGCAGGACCAGGAGCTGCGTGAGGCGGAATCCGGCCGGCGGGCGGCATGTGTACATGTCGACTCACAGACGGGTGCCGGTACTGGTTCCGGTTCTGGTTCTGGTTCCGGTTCTGGTTCGGGCGAGTCGGTCGAGGCAAGGAGCACCACGGCATGAAGGACCAGGTCATGGCGGGCCCGCGGCCCCTGCTGAGCGCGGAGCAGCTGCGGCTCACGTTCCCGGGGCGCCGCGGGGCACCGCCGGCGCGGGCCGTGGACGGAGTGGACCTGGACATCGCCCCCGGCGAGATCGTAGCCCTGGTCGGCGAGTCCGGCTGCGGCAAGACGAGCCTCGCGCGCACGCTGCTGGGCCTGGAGAAGCCCACGGCCGGGGCGGTCACCTTCGCCGGGAAGCCGCTCGACTACGCGTCCCGCGCGCTGAAGGCGTACCGCAAGCGCGTGCAGCTGGTCCTCCAGGACCCGAGCGGTTCCCTCAACCCACGGCACACGGTGTACGACGCGGTCGCCGAGGGACTGCGGATCCACGGGTACGCCGGGGACGAGCGGGCGGCGGTGTCGGACGCGCTGTCCCGGGCGGGGCTGCGGCCCCCCGAGCGGTTCTTCCTGCGCTATCCGCACGAGCTGTCCGGCGGGCAGCGCCAGCGCGTCGTCATCGCGGGCGCGCTCGTCCTCGAACCCGAACTCATCGTGGCGGACGAGCCGGTGGCCTCGCTGGACGCGTCCGTACGGGGCGAGATCCTGGCGCTGCTGCTGCAGCTGCGCGACGAACTGGGGCTCTCGGCGCTGGTCGTCACGCACGATCTGGGGCTGGCCTGGAACATCGCGGACCGGGTGGCCGTGATGTATCTGGGCCGGATCGTGGAGACGGGGCCGGTGGAGGACGTCCTGACGGCTCCTCAGCACCCGTACACGCAGGCCCTGTTGTCGGTGCTCCCGGAGGCGCCGGGTGATCCGGTCGTCCTGACCGGGGAGCCGCCGGATCCGTCGCGGGTGCCCGGGGGGTGCCGGTTCCATGTGCGGTGCCAGGTCCTGGCCCGTGGCTCCGCCGAGGAGGCGGGGGTCGCTGAGGCGTGCCGGTCCGAGGATCTGCCGGTGCTCTCCGGCGGCGCCGCGACTCAGGTGGCCTGTCATTGGGCGGCGGCTCGGGCTTCGCAGTAGCGTCTGCGGGGTTCTGCGGTCGGGCGGCTGCGGCTCCGTCGTGGCTGGTCGCGCAGTTCCCCGCGCCCCTGAAATGCAGACGCTTCGCGTCGCATTTCCCCGATGAAGGCTGCGCGCAGCGCATGCCTTCAGGGGCGCGGGGAACTGCGCGAGAAGCCCCACCGGGCCGCAGTCGCGACACGACCGGGCCCGGCAGACGCGGAGGCGGAACCCGCTCACTACTCCAGCGGCGACTTCATGCCCGGCTGGTAGTCGCCGGCAGGCTGCCGCGTCATCACGTTCAGGCGGTTGAAGGCGTTGATGCCGGCGATGAGGCAGACGAGCGCGCCGAGCTGCTCCTCGTCGTAGTGCTTGGCGGCCCGCTCCCAGACCTCGTCCGGCACCCCCGTGGCGGCGTCCGCCAGCCGCGTTCCCTCCTCGGCGAGTTCGAGGGCCGCCCGCTCCGACTCCGTGAAGACCTTCGCCTCGCGCCAGGCCGCGACGAGGCTGAGCCGGACCGGGGTCTCCCCCGCCGCCACGGCCTCCTTGACGTGCATGTCGAGGCAGCCCGAGCAGCCGTTGATCTGGCTGGCGCGGATCTTCACCAGTTCCTGCGTCGCGGCAGGCAGGCCCGAACCGGTCAGCGGCTGGTGCGCGGCGACGAGGCGCTTGAGGAATCCGACGGCGGACTGGCTGGCGAAGATGTTCAGACGGGGTTCCATGGCGAGCTCCCTGCTTGGATTCCGTAGTCCTGAATGGTGCGTTCACCGACAGGACGGATCGCAGGGGCCCGTCTGTGACATCCCCGGGCCGGAACGGGGTGTGACCTACGCCTCGTTCGCCTCGTAGGCGGCGATGAGGTCACGCGAGCGCTTCACGTCGTCGGCGATCGCCTCGACGAGCTGCTCCAGGGAGTCGAACTTCGACATGCCGCGCACGAAGGCGAGGAAGTCGACGGCGACGTGCAGCCCGTACAGGTCGAGGCCCTCGCGGTCGATGGCGTAGGCCTCGACGGTCCGCTCGACCGCGTCGAACTGCGGGTTCGTGCCGACGGAGATCGCGGCGGGCATGGCCTCGCCCTCGACGTGCAGCCAGCCCGCGTAGACGCCGTCGGCGGGGATCGCGGTGTGCGGGAGCGTCTCCACGTTGGCCGTGGGGAAGCCCAGTTCGCGGCCACGCTGCGCGCCGCGCACGACGACGCCCTCGACGCGGTGCGGACGGCCCAGGATCTCGCGGGCGCCGTCGACGTCGCCCTCGGCGACGAGCCGGCGGGTCAGCGTCGAGGAGAACGGCTGTCCGCCGCCCGCCGTGCCGCTGACGAACAGGTCGACGAGCTCGACGGCGAAGTCGTACGTGCGGCCCTGCTCGGCGAGGAACGCGACGTCACCGGCGGCCTTGTGGCCGAAGCGGAAGTTGGGGCCCTCGACGACGACACGGGCGTGCAGCCGGTCGACGAGCACCTTCGCGACGAAGTCGGCGGGCGACAGCTTCGAGAACTCGGTGGTGAACGGCAGGATCAGCACCGCGTCCACGCCCAGCTCGGCCATCAGCTCGGCCCTGCGGTGGTGCGGGGCGAGCAGCGGCGGGTGCGAGCCGGGGCGCACGACCTCGCTGGGGTGCGGGTCGAAGGTGACGACGACGGCCGGGACGCCCAGCTCACGGGCGCGCTCCACGGCACGGCCGATGATCAACTGGTGTCCGCGGTGCACCCCGTCGTAGGAACCGATGGTGACGACGCTGCGCCCCCAGTCCTGGGGGATGTCCTCCAAGCCACGCCAGCGCTGCACGGTGATTGCTCCTCGCAAACCTGTGTACGACGGTTCCGTCTGTCTGTGCTTCGTGCGTCTCTTACCGAACACGCAGGTCTAAGAGTGCCATGTCGCCCGGCCGCGCCTCTCATCGGGCGGGTCGTCCGGGCTCAGGCGGGCACCTTCGCCCCGGCGACGCTCTCGATGGTGCGGCGGGCGCTGGGCCCGACCAGGGCGGCCCAGTCGGCCGGCTCCGCGGTGAGCCAGCGGGCGGTGAGCGCGGCGAAGCCGGGGACGGCCCCGGCCAGCTCGACCAGGCCCCGGTCGAAGCGGGCGGCGCCCTCGGGGGTGCGGACGAGCAGAGTGCCGGTGCGGTGCACGAGGTCCCGGGTCCGGGCCTGGCCGCGTCGCACGGCTCCCCGCGCGGCCGCGTCGAGCACGGCGGCGAGCACGTCCGGGTCGCGCTCCTGACCGAGCAGGACGTCGAGCAGCTCCCCGCGCAGGCCGCGCGAGGCGGCGGTGCCGGGTGCGACGAGGACGGGGGCGAGCGCGGCCCGTACGGCCGGGGTAGGGGCGCGCAGCAGGTCCAGGGCGAGCGGCAGCAGGACGGAGCGCCCGGTGGGGCCGCGCTCCAGGCACCGGTCCACGAACGCGGCCGCGTGCCGGGCGGCGCCTTCCGGGTGCGCCGCGGCCAGCTCCCCCACGAGCGCGGCGGCGCGGCGGGCGAGGGAGGGTGTCGTGACGTCGGCGAGGGTGCGGACGAGGTCGCCCGCGCCGGGGCCCAGTCCGTCGAGCCGGGACGCGAACGCGGCGAGGACGGGCTCGGGGTGGGTCTCCAGCGCCGGGGCGAGCGCCGACGCGGGCAGTTGCGGGTCCCCCGCGGCGAACCGGCGCAGGGCCCGGGCGAGGTACTGCGGCCGGGAGTGCGGGTCGCGGACGAGGAGGGCGAGGGCGGCGCCGTGCAGGGTGTCCTCGCCGGGGCGGGCCAGCAGGGCGAGCGCCGCGTAGCGCAGCAGTCCGCGGTCGGCGTCGCTGGTGGCGCGGGACTGGACGCGCAGCCCGTAGGCGAGGGCGGCGACGTGCCGGTCGAGCCGCTCGTCGTGCGCCCAGCGGTCGACGGCCCGGCACAGCGCGGAGGGCTCCTCGTCGGCGAGCGCGGTGAGCAGTTCGTCGGCGCGCGGGTGCGGGCAGTCGACGAGCGCCTCGGTGAGGTCGTCGACGGCGCGGTGGCGGTGGGTGTGGAGCAGGGCCTGGGCGGCGGTCGCGACGGTGGCGTCGGGCAGTGCGGGCAGGGCCCGCTCGTCGTCGAACCAGGTGGTGAGCTGTCGCTGCGCCGCGGCGGGCGCGGCGGCGAGGAGCTCGGCGACGGTGTCCAGGTAGCGGTGCCCTTCCCCGGGCGAGGGGTCGTGCACGACGAGCTGCCGCAGCAGCGCGAACCGGGCGCCGTCCGACACCGGGACCCGCGTCCAGAACCAGGGCCCGAAGGCACCGCCGTCGGCGAGCTCGCGCAGCACGGGCAGATACGGCTCGGCGTCCGGAACGCGCGACAGCACCTCCGCGACCAGATGCCCGGCCCACCACTCGGCCTCCTCATCGGCGGCCTGGCCCTCGCCTCGCCCACCGCCCGGCAGCCAGGCCGTCAACTCCGCGAGCCGCGCCCCCAGTTCGGCGGGCCCCCGCTGCCGGCCGAGCAGCAGAAGGGCGCGCACCACGGGCCCCGCCCGGTGCCGCGGCACGGGCACCGCGGATCCGCCCCGCCGCCGGAACACCAGCGCCTCCAGCGCCCCGTCCAGATCCAGGTGCATCCCCTGGATCCAGTCGGCCACCTCCTCGTGCGCGAACCGGTACCCGCTCCCGGCGGGGACCAGCACTCCCTCGGTGAGCACGGCGGACGCCCACCCGCTCACCCCGTGCCGCGTCCCCCAGGGGAACAGCTCCTCGAACGCGGCCCGGTCCAGCTCGCCCTGTCCCGGCCCCAGACAGCTGCGGGCCGCCTCGTGCAGCTGCCCGCAGACCCGCGCCGCGAGCCGCCGCACGGCCGCGCCCCGCAGCCCGGCGGGTGCGGCGAGCCGTACCGCCACGCGCAGGCACATCAGGTCCAGGTACGCCCCGAAGATCTCGTCCCGGTCCGGCTGCCCCGGCACCTCCCCGGGCAGCGCCGCCCGCACGTCCCGCAGCAGTCGCAGCGCCAGCGGGTGCCGGGCGTCCGCCGGGTGCAGGGCGCCTTCGGGGATCCCGAACCGCTCGCGGGCCCGCTCGTCGTCCAGGTCCCCGATCCGGACGCAGGCGGGCAGCCTCCCCGGGCGCCCGTGCAGCGCCCCGGGGCCGAAGTGCCGCCCGGCCTGTTCCCAGTACTCGCCGCGGCAGGCCACGACGAGCCGGACCCCGGACTCGGCGAGCCAGCGTTCGGTGCCCCGCGACCAGGCGGCGAGCCGGTGGGCGAGCACGGGCGGCATCTCCTCGGGCCCGTCGAGCACCAGCATCAGGGGGCGCCCGGCGTCGGCGGCGATCCGGGCGACGCGCGCGGGTGAGAGGTCTCCGAGGTCGCCGGGCTCCACCTCGCGGGTGGCGGCGACGATCCGGCCCGCCCGTTCCAGCGCGCGTCCGACGGCCTGCGCGACGGAGGTGTCGCCGCCGCCCAGGTCGGCGCCGCGCAGCCAGAGCGTGGGCGCGGCGCCCGCCCCGGCGCCCCGGCGAGCGGCGAGCGCCGCGAGTTCCGTGGTGCGTCCGCTGCCGGGGTCGCCGACGAGCGCGAGCAGCCGGGCCGGTCCGGCGCCGAACGCGGCGAGTTCCCGTACGACGTCCGCGCGCTCGACCGGGTCCGGGGCGCCGTCGGCGGCGGGCCCCTCGCTGCCGACCGAGACGGCGGCGAGCTGTAGGACGCCCGCGACGTTCAGCTCGTCCCCGTAGGCGGCGACCGTGACCGCGTTGCGGGCGAGGAGAGCGGCGAGTGGCCCGTGCGGGTCCCTCTCGGCGGCCGTGCGCAGCGGAACCGCGACTCCGGCGGCGCGGTGGCCGGTGTGCAGGGCGGTGCCGAGGACGGCGACGACGGCGCCCGTGGCGGCGTCCAGGACCGGTCCGCCCGCGGCGCCGCCGCCCGGTGCCAGGGCGTCCGCGCCGGCCGTGCCGACGGCGAGCTCCATGGTCTCGGCGAGCGGGTGGGAGCGGTCGGAGGCCTGGTAGGTGGCGGGGCCGTGGCCGAGCACCCGGGCCTCGCGCCAGCCGCCGGCCGGGATGCGTACGTAGGCCCCGGTGGGCAGGGGTCCGCCGACGGCGACGGGCAGCGGGGGGACGCCGAGTCCTTCGGTGCGGACGAGGGCGAGGCCGAGATGGGGCAGGGCGTGGACCGCCTCAGGGCCGACGAGGCAGGTGGCGCCGCCGGGTGCGTGCAGCACGAGACGGCCGAGCCCGTCCACCGCTTCGTGACCGGTGACCACGGTCCCCTGGTCGTCCACGGCGAAGCCCGCTCCGCGCGGGCGCCCGGCCAGATCACAGATCCGAACCAGCGGCGGATCCACCATGCCGCCGAACCTCCCGCCGCTCTCCGCCACCCCCCGTCCCCTCGACGGTAGGCGCGTGGTGATCAGCAGGACAGCGCGCGAGGCGAACGCGCCCCCCTGCGCTCCCCTGATTCACTCCGAGCGCCCGCTCGATGGGGTGAACTCGACCGGCCTGGCGGACAGACCTGAGGGAGGGGGAACGTGGAGCGGCGGGCACCCGGGGTCCGGATGCCCGCCGCTCCATCGGCGTCGCCGTCCGGCGCGGTGCCGTCGGCGGAAGTGCCCGTCAGCCGAAGACGGCCAGGCTCTTCGCCTTGCCCTTGTGCTCCTCGACGAGGGCAAGGTAGGTGCCGTCCGCGCCGAAGACGCCGACGGGACCGGCGCCCGCGTACTCGGCGGGCATCTCCAGGCGCACCCCGTTCAGGAGCAGCTTGGCGCGGCGCGCGTCGACGTCCCAGCGCGGGAACGCGGCGCTCGCGGCGTCGGCCACCGGCATCACGGCGAACGACTCCTGGAGCTGGTCCAGGGTCCGGGCCTCGTCGAGCTTGTAGGGCCCGACCCGGGTGCGGCGCAGGGCGGTCAGATGGCCGCCGACGCCGAGGTCCGCGCCGAGGTCTCGGGCGAGGGCCCGGATGTAGGTGCCGGACGAGCAGACGACGGAGACCACGAGGTCGAGCACGGGGGTCCCGTCCTCGGCGACGGCGTCCCGCATGTCGTAGACCTTGAAGGAGGAGACGGTGACCGGCCGGGCCGGGATCTCGAACTCCTCGCCCTCACGGGCGCGCTTGTACGAGCGCACGCCGTTGATCTTGATGGCGCTGACCTTGGACGGCACCTGCATGATGGCGCCGGTCAGCTTGGCGACGCCCGCGTCGACGGCTTCGCGCCGTACTCCGGAGGCGTCGGTGGACGAGGTGAGCTCGCCCTCGGCGTCGTCGGTGAGCGTGTTCTGCCCGAGCCGGATCGTGCCGAGGTACTCCTTCTCGGTCAGCGCGAGGTGACCGAGGAGCTTGGTGGCACGCTCGATGCCGAGCACGAGGACGCCCGTCGCCATCGGGTCGAGGGTGCCCGCGTGGCCGACGCGGCGGGTCCTGGCGATCCCGCGCATCTTGGCCACGACGTCGTGCGAGGTGAAGCCCGACGGCTTGTCGACGATGACCAGGCCGTCGGGCGGAGGGGTGCGGTCGGACATGCTCAGGCGTCGCCGTCCGTCTCGTCCTCGGCGTCGTCGTCTTCCGGCTTCTTGTACGGGTCGGCCTCGCCCGCGAAGGCGGCACCGGCGGACGCCTGGCGCACCTGGGCGTCCGAGGCCCGCGCCTTGTCGAGGAGGTCCTCGATGGTGCGGGCGTTGTCCGGCAGGGCGTCCGCGACGAAGGTGAGGGTCGGCGTGAACTTCACGCCGGCCGCGGCACCCACCGCGGAACGCAGGACGCCCTTGGCGCTCTCCAGACCGGCGGCCGCCTCGGCCCGCTCCTCGTCGTCCCCGTACACCGTGTAGAAGACGGTGGCCTCCCGCAGGTCACCCGTGACGCGGGTGTCCGTGATGGTGACGTGGGTGCCGAGCCGCGGGTCCTTGATCCCACGCTGCAGCTTCTGGGCCACCACCTCTCGGATGAGGTCCGCCAGCCTCTTGGCGCGCGCGTTGTCGGCCACTGGTCCGTCTCCTTAGTAACTGTCTTGCTTCTTGCTTCAGTCTTCGTCGCTGTGGAGTCTGCGTCGAACCGAGAGCAGTTCCACCTCGGGCCGGGCCGCCACCAGCCGCTCGCAGCGGTCCAGTACGTCGCTGAGGTGTCCCGTGTCCCCGGAGACCAGCGCGAGCCCGATCTCGGCCCTGCGATGGAGGTCCTGGTCGCCCGTCTCCGCCGCGCTCACCGCGTACTTGCGCTGGAGCTCGGCCACGATCGGGCGGACGATGGAGCGTTTCTCCTTCAGCGAGTGGACGTCGCCGAGGAGCAGATCGAAGGACAGAGTCCCCACATACATGTGTGTCCGGATGTCCCGCCGGTTCGGGTTCGTAAAGGCGCCACAAGCTGACGCCGATACGGGAACCGTACACGCAACGGCCGGGGCCGATCGACGGAAATAAGTCCCGTCGACCGGCCCCGATCGCTTACCGCATCGGTCAGACGCGCGGCTTCTCGCGCATCTCGTACGTCGCGATGACGTCGTCGACCTTGATGTCGTTGAAGTTGCCGAGGTTGATACCGCCCTCGAACCCTTCGCGGATCTCGGTGACGTCGTCCTTGAAGCGACGCAGGCCGGAGATGTTGAGGTTCTCCGCGATGACCTTGCCATCGCGCAGCAGGCGCGCCTTGGTGTTGCGCTTGACCTCTCCGGACCGGACGAGCACACCGGCGATGTTGCCCAGCTTGGACGACTTGAAGACCTCGCGGATCTCCGCCGTGCCGAGCTCGACCTCTTCGTACTCCGGCTTGAGCATGCCCTTGAGGGCCGCCTCGATCTCCTCGATGGCCTGGTAGATCACCGAGTAGTACCGGACGTCGACGCCCTCGCGCTCCGCCATCTGCTGCGCACGGCCGGCTGCCCGGACGTTGAAGCCGATGACGATGGCGTCGGAGCCGGTCGCCAGGTTGATGTCGGACTCGGTGACCGCACCCACACCGCGGTGCAGGACACGGATGTCGACCTCTTCACCGACGTCGAGCTGGAGCAGCGAGGACTCGAGAGCCTCCACCGAACCGGACGCGTCGCCCTTGATGATGAGGTTGAGCTCCTGCACCAGACCGGCCTTGAGGGCCTCGTCCAGGTTCTCCAGGGAGAACCGGACACCGCGGCGCGCGAAGTTGGCGTTGCGCTCGCGGGCGGCACGCTTCTCGGCGATCTGACGGGCCGTACGGTCCTCGTCGACCACCAGGAAGTTGTCGCCGGCACCCGGGACGTTGGTGAGACCGAGCACGAGGACGGGGGTCGAGGGACCCGCTTCCTCGACGTTGTTGCCGTTGTCGTCGAGCATCGCCCGGACGCGGCCGTACGCGTCGCCGACCACCATGGTGTCGCCGATGCGCAGCGTTCCTCGCTGGACGAGGACGGTCGACACCGCACCACGACCGCGGTCGAGGTGGGACTCGATCGCAATACCCTGCGCGTCCTGCTCCGGGTTGGCCCGCAGGTCGAGCGAGGCGTCCGCGGTCAGGACCACGGCCTCGAGCAGGGAGTCGATGTTCAGACCCTGCTTGGCGGAGATGTCGACGAACATGGTGTCGCCGCCGTACTCCTCGGCCACCAAGCCGTACTCGGTCAGCTGACCGCGCACCTTGGTCGGGTCGGCACCCTCGACGTCGATCTTGTTGACCGCGACGACGATCGGGACCTCGGCGGCCTTGGCGTGGTTGAGCGCCTCGACCGTCTGGGGCATGACGCCGTCGTTGGCCGCGACCACGAGGATCGCGATGTCGGTCGACTTCGCACCACGGGCACGCATGGCGGTGAACGCCTCGTGACCGGGGGTGTCGATGAAGGTGATCCGACGCTCTTCGTCGTTGACCTCGGTCGTGACCTGGTACGCACCGATGTGCTGCGTGATACCGCCGGCCTCGCCCGCGACGACGTTCGTCTTGCGGATGGTGTCGAGCAGTCGGGTCTTACCGTGGTCGACGTGACCCATGACGGTGACGACCGGCGGACGGGACATGAGCATGTCCTCGCCGCCCTCGTCCTCGCCGAACTCGATGTCGAAGGACTCGAGCAGCTCGCGGTCCTCCTCCTCCGGGCTGACGACCTCGAGGACGTAGTTCATCTCGCCCGCGAGCAGCTGGAGGGTCTCGTCGGAGACGGACTGCGTGGCAGTGACCATCTCGCCGAGGTTCATCATCACGGCGACGAGCGAGGCCGGGTTGGCGCCGATCTTCTCCGCGAAGTCGGTCAGCGAGGCACCGCGCGACAGGCGGACGGTCTGTCCGTTGCCGCGAGGCAGCATGACGCCGCCCACCGACGGGGCCTGCATGGCCTCGTACTCCTGGCGCCTCTGACGCTTCGACTTGCGACCACGACGGGCGGGCCCGCCGGGACGGCCGAACGCGCCCTGCGTGCCACCACGGCCACCGGGACCACCGGGGCGACCGCCACCGGGACGACCGGCGAAACCGCCACCGCCACCGGGACGACCGGCGAAACCGCCACCGCCACCGCCGCCGCCACCGGGACGACCGGCGAAACCGCCGCCACCGCCACCGGGACCGCCCGGACGACCGGCGAAGCCGGGACGACCGCCGCCGCCACCACCGGGACGACCGCCGCCGCCACCGGGACCACGGCCACCGCCGGGGCCACCACCGGGACGCGGGCCGGCAGCGGGACGCTGCGGCATCATGCCCGGGTTCGGACGGTTACCACCGGGGCCACCGCCGGGACGCGGGCCGGCCGCGCCACCCTGCGGACGAGGCATGCCGCCCGGGGTCGGACGGGCGCCGCCCTGACCCTGCGGACGGGGACCACCCTGGCCGCCGCCCTGCGGACGCGGGCCGCCCGGGGCGCCACCGGGGCCACCGGGACGCGGGGCGCCGCCGGGACGGGGCGCCTGCGGGCGCGCCATGCCGGTGGAACCGCCGGACGTGAAGGGGTTGTTGCCCGGACGCGGGCCCGCGGGACGGGCGCCACCGGGACGGGGAGCACCCTGGCCGCCGGGACGCTGGGCGCCCTGACGGTCACCGCGCTGACCCTGACCACCCTGGCCGCCCTGCGCGGGGGCCGGACGGCCACCGGGCTTCGGGGCGCCGGGACGGGCCGCCGGACGCGCAGCACCGGCGGCCGGGGCGGCGGGAGCCGCGGGGGGCGCCGTGAACTCGGGCGCGGCCGGAGCCGGCGTGACCGGCTTCGGGGCCGGCTTCGGACCCGGACGCGGACCCGGCGCGGCGGGGGCCGCGGCGGCGGGCTTCTCCGCGGCGGCCGGCTTGGGGGCCGGCGGGCGCGGCGCGGCAGGCTTCGCGGCCTGCGCGGGGGAAGGGGTGGGACGCGGCGCCGCGGGCTTCGCGGGCGCGGCCTTGCGTGCGGCGGGCTTGCCGCCGCCGTTGCCCTGCTGGAGGGCATCAGTCAACTTGCGCACGACCGGCGCCTCGATCGTCGAGGACGCCGAACGGACGAATTCACCGAGTTCCTGGAGCTTGGCCATGACGACCTTGCTCTCTACACCGAACTCCTTGGCGAGCTCGTATACCCGGACCTTAGCCACTTCGCTCCTTTTAGGTCCGGGTTACGCCGGACCGTCGCTACTTCATGGGCGTACTCATCGCGTGCTCATCGAGTGCTCATCGCAATCTCGACCTACTTCCAACTCGCGGAATACCAGGGCCGCACGGAGGGTCCGCGCGGCGCTTCTTACGGTGTTGCCCGTCCGACCCGGTGGCTCAGCGCCTCCGTGTCGAACGGCCCAGGGGCCTTGAACGCCCGCTGGAAGGCCCGACGGCGGACCGCCTGGTCGAAACAGACCTGGGCGGGGTGCAGATACGCACCCCGGCCGGGCAGCGTACCGCGATCATCGGGGACGCACGCGCCCTCGACGACCACGATCCGCAGCAGATCGCTCTTGGCCGCTCGCTCGCGGCAACCCACGCAGGTTCGCTCAGGGCATGCGCCGACGTGCGTCCGGCCAGACACGATTAAGTCTACCTCCCCGTACCGACCTCACCCCTTTGGGGGAAAAATCGAACGGCTGTCTCGTTACATTCTGTCGTGATCCAAGCGCACAGCGCCCGGATTTATTCCCCGGAGCCCGGTGCGGGCTGCTCGGTGTCCGGCCGGATGTCGATGCGCCAGCCGGTCAGCCGGGCCGCGAGCCGGGCGTTCTGGCCCTCCTTGCCGATGGCGAGGGAGAGTTGGTAGTCGGGCACCGTCACCCGGGCCGAGCGGGCACCCAGGTCCACGATCTCGACCTTCGAGACACGGGCCGGGGACAGCGCATTGGCCACCATGTCGGCCGGGTCGTCGGACCAGTCGACGATGTCGATCTTCTCGCCGTTGAGCTCGCCCATGACATTGCGCACACGGCCGCCCATGGGGCCGATGCAGGCGCCCTTGGCGTTGAGCCCGCTGCGGGTGGAGCGAACGGCGATCTTCGTACGGTGGCCGGCCTCGCGGGCGATGGCGGCGATCTCGACGGACCCGTCGGCGATCTCCGGCACCTCGAGCGCGAAGAGCTTCTTGACCAGGTTCGGGTGCGTGCGCGACAGCGTCACGGACGGACCGCGCACACCCTTGGCGACCCGGACGACGTACGAACGCAGGCGCATGCCGTGCGGGTACTCCTCGCCCGGCACCTGCTCCTGCACCGGCAGGATGGCTTCCAGCTTGCCGATGTCGACCAGCACGTTCTTCGGGTCGCGGCCCTGCTGGACGACACCCATCACGATGTCGCCCTCGCGGCCCGCGTACTCGCCGAGCGTCGCGTCGTCCTCGGCGTCGCGCAGCCGCTGCAGGATGACCTGCTTGGCGGTCGTGGCGGCGATACGGCCGAAGTCCGAGGGCGTGTCGTCGAACTCGCGCGGCTCCTGACCCTCTTCCAGGTCGTCCGCGTCCTCCTTCGCCCAGACCGTCACGTGGCCGCTCTCGCGGTCGAGCTTCACGCGCGCGTGGCGGCGGCTTCCCTCGGTGCGGTGGTAGGCGATGAGGAGGGCTGATTCGATCGCCTCGACCAGCAGATCGAAGGAGATCTCCTTCTCCCGGACCAGACCCCGCAGGGCACTCATGTCGATGTCCACGACTACGCCTCCTCTTCGTTCTTGTCTTCGTTCGCGTTCTTGCGGTTGAACTCGACCTGGACCCGCGCCTTGGCGATGTCCGTGAAGCCGAGCCGGCGGGCGGTGGCCTTGCGGCCCTTCACGCCCGGGACCTCCAGGTCGAGACCCTCGTCGTCCACCTGGAGGATGCGCGCGGTCACTTCGCCGCCGTCGGTCAGCGTGAACTTCACGAGGCGGTCCGTCGCGCGGACGTAGTGGCGGTGCTCGGTCAGCGCACGCTCGGCGCCGGGCGTGCCGACCTCGAGCTCGTACTCGCCGTCGCCCATCACGTCGGTCTCGTCGAGTTTCGCCGAGAGCGCGCGGCTCACATCGGCGACGGCGTCCAGATCGGCGCCTTCCTCGGAGTCCACGACGACGCGCAGCACCCGCTTGCGTCCGACCGAGGCCACTTCGATCTCTTCGAGATCGAGCCCCTGTGAGCTGACGAGCGGTTCCAGTAGTTCCCGCAGCCTCTCGTTCTGGGTGGTGCTCATCCGGGTGACTCCTCGGCCGCGTGTGCTGTTGTGGTCGCTGACAATCCTTGCGCGTCAGGTCAAAGGGTATCCGGTCCAGGGGGGTGTTGCCGTCCACCGGGCGGGGGCCGCAGGTACGGTGATCTTCGGGTCACCCATCGCTCATACTGCCGAATCGTTTCCGGAGCTCTTTCCGGTCTTCCCGCCGAGGACGTCCGCCGTGCCGCTCATCCCCCAGGTCCCGCCCGGGCCACGCCGTAGGACCCTGCTCGCCTCGCTGGCCGGGGCGGGCGCCCTGCTGACCGCGTGCTCGGGCGGCGGTGACGGTGCCGAGGGCGGCAGCGGCGCCCCGTCCGTCTCGCAGGAGCGGCGGATGCGTACGCGGGCGGCGCGGGACAGCGCCGACCTGCTCGGGCGCTACGACGACGCCCTCACCGCCCGTCCGGGGCTCGCGGGGCGGCTCGGGCCGCTGCGCGGCGAGATCGAGCGGCACGTGCAGGCGTTCGGCGGGGCGGCGGTCCCGAGCCGGATGACGGGCGCGCCCGCTCCGACGGCGAGCCCGGTCGCCGAGCAGGACGTCCTCAAGGCGCTCGCGGCGGCCGAGCGCGAGCTGTCGGACCGGCGTCTTTCCGCACTGGTGGACGCCCCGGCCGAACTCGCGCGGCTGCTCGCCTCGGTGGCGGCGGCCGGCGCCGCGCACGCGTACCTGCTGACGGAAGGCTGACCGGGATGGCGGAGAACGACGAGATGCTCGCGGCGGTGCAGGCCGCGCTGCGCGCCGAGCACGCGGCGGTGTACGGGTACGGGGTGGTCGGCGGCCGGATCCGCGAGGGCCGGCGCTCCGAGGCCCGTGCCGCGTACGACGTGCACCGGGCGCGCCGGGACGAACTGCGGCGCACGGTACGGGACTTGGGTGCGAAGCCGGAGGAGTCCGCCGGGGCGTACGCGCTGCCGTTCCCGGTGCCGGACTCGGCCGCCGCGGCCCGCCTCGCCGCGGACATCGAGGACAAGGTCGCGGGCGTGTACTCGGATCTCGTCCGGGCGGCGAGCGGGGACCGGCGCCGGGGCGCGGCCGATGCGCTGCGGGAGGCGGCGGTCCGTGCGGTGCGCTGGCGCGGCGGCAGCGTAGCCTTCCCTGGGCTCACCGAACGGGCCGCGGTGCCGTCCGCCTCGGCCTCCGGATCGTCGGTGGCACCCGGTACCTGAGCAGTCTTCGGAAGGGAATCCTCGCGCATGGCATTCGAACCGCCTTCGCGCCTTGTGAACGCGCTCGGCGAGGTGCGCGACGAGGGGGCGTCCGCGTGGCTCGCCCGGCTCGGCACCCTGCTGGAGGAGGCGGCGGCCCGGCGCGGGGTCGACGTCGAGCGGATCCATCTGCCCGGCGGTCGCAGCGGCCTGGTCGCCCATGTGCGCACCGCCGACGGCACCCCGGCCGTGCTGAAGCTGGCGCCCGAGCGGTTCCGGCCGGAGGCGGAGCGGGCCGCGCTGACGCACTGGGACGGCTTCGGCGCGGTACGGCTCCTCGACCCGGGCCCGAGCGACGGCGCGCTGCTCCTGGAGCGGCTGCACCCGGAGGTCTCGGTCCGGACGCTGCCCGAGGCCAAGGCGCTCCTGGAGGCGGCGGGCACGCTGCGCCGGCTCTGGGTCGGCCCGCCGGCGGGCCGCAACTGCGAGACGGTGCCCGAGCGCACCGGGCGGCAGGCCACGCTGATGCGGGCGACGGTCGACACCTTCCCCGAGGTGGCGCCGCTGGTGGACGCGGCGCTGACGGCCCGGGACGAGCTGGTGGCGGCGCCGCCGGAGCTGCGGCTGCTGCACGGCACGTTCCGGCAGAGCAAGGTGCTGGCGGGTGAGCGGGTGCCGTGGCTGGCGATCGGTCCGGACCCGGTGGTCGGCGAGTGCGCCTTCGATCTGGCCCGTCTGGTGCGCGACCGGGTCGAGGACCTGATCGGCTCCCCGTCCGGCCCGGCGATCACCCGGCGCCGCGTGCGCAAGCTCGCCGAGTCCCTGGAGGTGGACCAGGAGCGGCTGCGCGGCTGGACGCTGTTCCGTGCGGTGGAGTCCGGGGTGCGGGCGCTGCGGGTGGGCCGTGGCGGCGACGCGGAGAACCTGCTGGAGTTCGCGGGCTGGCTCTGACCGCTACAGCGTGCGGGCGTATGCGACGCAGGGGCGGCCCGAGCGGGTCGTGGTCCCGGTGGGGTGGAAGCCTGTGCGCAGGAGGACGGCGCGGGAGGCGTGGTTCTCGGGTTCGGCCGCCGCGGTGACGCGGGTGAGGGCGTAGTTCTCGCGGGCGAGGGTGAACAGGCGGCGGACGGCCGCGGTGGCGAGGCCCTTGCCGGTGGCGTGCTCGGCCATACGGAAGCCGAGTTCGGCGCTGCCGTCGGCCGGGTCGTAGAGGTTGAACCGGCCGATGATCTCGCCTTCGGCGGTGACCAGGACATGCATGTGGGCCGTGCCCTCGGTCTGCTCCGCGAGGTTCGCGGCGTGGCGGGCCGCGAACTCCTCGAAGTAGGTGTCGCCGCGGTCGGGGACGTGCGCCGCGAAGAAGGCGCGGTTGTTCCGCTCGAACGCGAGGAGTGCGTCCGCGTGGGCCTCCGTCAGGAGCTGCAGCTCGGGCATGGCGTGACCTTAGGCTCCGCCGGGCGGGTCCGTACACCGAATTGCCGCCAGCGGAGCGTCGCCGGGTGCGGGCCGGTGGGGGCTGGTCGCGCAGTTCCCCGCGCCCCTGAAATGCATGCCCTTCGGGCGCATTTCCCCGATAGAGGCTGAGCGGCGAAGCCGCTCGC
>NZ_JBVHMU010000027.1:0-63976 GCF_055558275.1 Streptomyces sp. NPDC025806
CCGGATGCACAACCTCGCCCTCGCCTGATAGGGCAGCGGGCACGGTAGCCCACCATGCCCGAGGCGACCAGAAGATCTTTTACGGGACAACCCTTTGGTGATGAACTTGACGGATTCCTCGAAGGGGAGGGCGGCTGCCCGAAGCCGTTCAAAGGCGGATCCATAGGTGCGAACTTCGTCTGTCTCCTCGATGTATCGCACGGCCGTGAGGCTTTCCTCGTAGACGACGTCGAGGGAGGCGTGCTCGGGGAAACTCAGAATGTTGAACGCACCGAACGCTCCTGGATGGGGCGGGACGTTGGCGGGCAAGACCTGGAGGCTGACATGCGGCAGCTCCGACACGTGGAGAAGACGCTGCAGCTGTTCACGCATGATCGACGGATCTGCGGGCTGAGCCCGCAGCGCGTTCTCGTGAATGATCGCCCAAACCTCGGGAGGTCCGAGCTGGTCGCGGGAGGTCAGCACTGCCTGCCGCGCGATGCGGATCTCGACGAGTTGGCTGACCCAGTCCTCCGAGGCTGCCGTCATGCCGGTGGCAGCGATGACCTGGCGGGCGTAGGCCGCGGTCTGGAGCAGGCCCGGGATGATGCCGAGCTGGAAGAGGCGGATCGATGAGACTTCCGCCTCGAGCCCGATGAGGTCTTCGTACGTCGGAGTCAGGATGCCGCGGTAGGAATGCCACCAGCCGCGCCGGGACCCGTCTTTGGTGAGGGTGAGCAGGGCTTTGCGTAGCTCAAGGTCCTCGATCTCGTAGACATCGAGGAGTATGTCGACATCGGAGGCCTGGGCAGCCGTGCGCGCCGTTTCCAGCCGGGAGAGCTTGACCGCATTGATCGCGCCGCTGGTCTTGTCGGCGACACCCTCCAGGGTCCACCCCCTGCTCTCGCGGTACTCGCGGAGCTTGGTGCCAAGTCGTCGCCGGCGGACGGTTGGTGCACTCACCGCCTGCCCCCCTTCTCCGTTGATGCTGGTCAGTCTGCCTTGTGCCGTGATCGCCTCGCCACCCTCGTGAGCAGGACCTTAAGCGGGCATATGCAAGTCTTGCCTCATTAGCGTGAAAGGCTTGCACGCTTTGTTGGCGATGGAGCACTCTATGTGTGACGACGCTCACCTGGAACGCGCAGGGAGTGCACCCATGGCGCGCTGATTCCAGGCGCGCAGGCGCCGAATGCGGGTCGATCTGCCGCATGCGACGCCCTGACTACCTCTCAGGAGGACGGCGCGCATGACCCAATACCTCGCCGGTCACCGTTGGGGGAGCTCGGCCCCGCCCGCGTGCGGCCCGCGGCAGCCAACGATGGTGTGTCTGAACAGCGTTGACGTAGTGCGGTTACGTCGCTCTCTCGCCCTGTACACACTGTCTGTACTCAGAGGCCGAGGCATTCCGGTCGGGCCGATTCTGCGCAGCAGGGCCCGTGCAACCATCGAGGTCGTGGTTCCGACGGGAACTGCGGCGACCTGGCCCGGCTTGCCAGGCACTCGGTGCGTTGCCGGAGTCGACCTTGCAGGCCCGGGGCGTGCCTGGATCTCACCAGCTCGCCCTGCTCGTGCCGGGACAACCGATCCGGACGCCCTGTGCGAGGCGATCACCGTCGCCCTTGTCCACCGCGTACCGCCGCAGTTCCGACCCAGCACACCGGCGCGGCGCTCATGAGCGCCCGCGAGCAGCGCACGCCGCTGGCCGGTCCGGCCTTCGCGCCAAACTCCCAGTCCGCCGTTGAATCTGTTGCGCGGCCCACCGTCACCAACAGCGGACGGCAGCAGATGCGTGTGACCGTCAGGCTGCCCTGCACCCGCGACCGCTGCGACACCCCTCGGCGGGCTCGCCACTACGTCCGTGACGCCCTGCACGAATACGGGATCCCAGGCCAGCTCGTCGACGACTTGGTCCTGGTGGCCAGCGAACTTACGACGAACGCAGTCGTGCATGTCGGTCACGGCGACATGTTCGTGCAGGTCACGGTGACCCGCTCCGAGGTGGCCGTGTCCGTGACGAATCAGGGACTGTCCTGGCGCCGCACACTCCTGCCTGCGGGCCCGGACGACCTTCACGGTCGTGGACTCGCGATCGTGCGAGCGCTTGTGGACCGCGTCGAGGTGCTCGAGCACCGTCAGACCACCGAGGTGCTGGCCACGGTCTCCCTCGCCGAGTCTGTGGGGGAGAGCAGCCGTGGCTGAAGCGTTCGAGCGGTTGCCGAAGGGCGTGCTTCTGGAGCCGGTGCCTGCTGTCGTCGCCTGGTCCGCGGAGGTCACCCCCACCACCGGGCTCCTCATGACGGGGACCGGCATCGGCTACTGGGACGAGCGCCCGCAGGACAGGGACATCGACGGGATTCTGTGGGCGCGGCGGACGGTCTGTCAGGAGGGCCAGCCGCGCTACGCGGACCTGCATCCCGCCCGTCAGCGAGCTCACATGGAACAGCTGCTGTGTCAGGTGTGCTCGGCGCCG
Organism: Streptomyces sp. NPDC025806; assembly: GCF_055558275.1. NCBI lineage: Bacteria > Bacillati > Actinomycetota > Actinomycetes > Kitasatosporales > Streptomycetaceae > Streptomyces > Streptomyces sp. NPDC025806. Next base: position 2,450 of record NZ_JBVHMU010000027.1, read on the forward strand.
GCCGACCGCACTGCGCAGGGCGTGCTGTGGCTGCTGCCCGACCCCGTCCCTCATGCGTGGCCGGGCTGGCCGGACGAGGTCTGCACGACGAACCCTCCCGTGTGCGCACCCTGTGCCCGCACCGCGGCAGCGGTGTGCCCGCGGCTCCAGCGCGGCCACCGCCTGGTCCGCGCCCGTGAGGCCGAGGTCGTTGGGGTGCACGGACGTGTCTACGCGCCCGCTGCCGGTGGGAACTGCGAGCTGGCGGAGGTGGGCCGGCGCATCGTCACATTCGGCGAGCGGGCTATCACCTGGACTGTCGCCTCCGCTTTGGTGCGTGAGCTCCACGCCTGCGCACCTCAGCCCTGGGAAGGCCTCAGGTGAGCGACGTCCGATACACGCAGCCTGCCGTGACCGCCGCCTCGGTGGCCTCGGCGCCGTCGCGGGGCAGGGGCGCGTCCTACTGGTGTGACGCGGCGGTGCACCTTCCCGCCGGCCGCATGATCTGGCTTGGCGGCCGCTCCTGCAGAACAGCGGAGGGCGGTCTCGCCTGGATCCGGCGCCGCGCAGCACAGATCGCAGAGCAGCTCGATGCGGATCTGGCCCGGCCGGTCCGTGGCTGGCTGTTCGACGAGACAGAGGCAGTGCGGGCTCTGGCCGAGCTGAGCAGCGGGGCGACATACGCGCTCGTCGTGTACGACGACACGACCGCCGACGACGCAGCCCAGTTCGTCGTCGCCGTCACACCGCCCGAGTGCTGCCCGGACCCGCACGAGGCGGGGGAGTCGCCTCCGTAGCCGCAGCGTCTTGCCAGCACGCGGCCCAAGTACTCGGCAGACAGCAGAGCTCCTCAGTGCCCGCGTTGTGCGCCGCACCCCTTTCCGCCCGTGCGGCTGACAACGGGGGTCCTGGAGGCCCCTCCGCCCGGTACTTCGGGCGGCACCACCAACCTAGGAGAGCCATGACGACCTCGATCTCGATGCCTCCCGCTGCGACGCACGCGCCGGAGCTCCCGGCGACCGACGAGTGGGTGCTGACGACCACCATCACGCACACCCCGATCCCGATCGTCGAAGCGTGCGACACCAGCGACGGCTGCGCCAAGACCTGCGACTCCTCCTGCACCTCCAGCTGACCCACCCTCGCGTCTGTCGGGGATCCCGGAAACGCCTGGGCTCCCCGACAGACGCACCACCGTGAAGGGGGACCCCGATGACGACCTCGCCAGTGTTTCGCCGGCGCGGCGACGTGATGGTGCTGCGGGCTGCGGCGAGGCCGTTGCGTGACCGTCCCGTTGTCTGGCCTGACCTGAACTCGGCGCAATCGAGCCTGGACTGGCTCGCCGGGATCTTTACGGACACGGACTTCGTCACCGCGTTACGTGTCGCATCACCCGGTCTGGTCACCGCTGTTGAGCGAATCCTGCGAGATGGTGACAGCGCCTCACCGAAGCGGATCCGCAAGGCTACCTGCTCGTCCGCGGCCTATGTTCTGCGGTCCATCTGCCGCCCCACTCCGTTCGGCCTGTTCGCAGGCGTTGCCCTGGCCGAGTACGGTCCGGCATCGGCCGAATTCGGCGTCGCACACCGGCCGCTGGGCCGTCCGGACACGCTCTGCGTCGACCGAGTCCGCCGCGACCTTGAGCGCCGGGCCGATGTGCTGCCGCACATCGAGCTCCAGGTCAGCACACTGGCCGCGGTGCGCGGCACGACGATCGTGGTGCCGCGCGCGGGCGGGCGTCTCGCGAGTGCGCCCATCACCCGCCCTCTGTCGGTCCTCCTGGCCGCTACGTCCGCGCCGACGCCCGGCCGCGAGGTGATCCGCCTCCTGGAGAACTCCGGAGGAAGCCGTGAGCAGGCGATCGCCCTGATCGCACAAGCCCTGACCGACGGCTACCTGACGAGCGGCCTCGCCGCCCCGATGACCGACACCGACCCGGCCGGCCACATCGTGCGCACGCTGCGCCCGCACGCCGACTCCCTGTCCCCGAGCACCCTGGACGTCGTCGACCAGCTCGACGAGGCCGGCCAGCTGCTGCACGGCCACAACGAGGCCGAGCCCGCCGCGGCCCACAAGCTGCGTGCCCTGGCCGCCGAGCGGATGCAGTCCGTGACAGGCGAGGCCGTACGCGCCCACATCAGCCTGGACCTGCACCTCGACGCACGCGTGCGCGTGCCCGAGAAGGTGCTGGACGAAGTCGAGCACGCCGCGCACGTGTTGGCTCGGCTGACCCGCACGCAGGGCGAATCCCCGGCCTGGGCCGCCTACCAGAGCCAGTTCTGGGAGCGGTACGGAGCCGGCGTCCTGGTGCCGGTCCTCGACGCCGTCGACCTGGCCGCGGGGATCGGCGTTCCGGCCGACTACCCCCACTCCGTCTGGCCCGCGCCACCGTCCAGGCTGCTGCCACGGGACGAGAAGCTCGCCGCCATGGCCGCCCACGCCGCAGCCCGCGAGCAGTGCGAACTCGTCCTCACCGACGCGGACATCGACGCCCTCTCCTCCCCGCCCGACAGCCTCGCCCCGCACGTGGAGATGGGATTCCGGATCCGCTCCGCCGGCGCCAAGGCCTTGAACGCCGGTGACTTCATGGTGGATGTCCGACCGGCGTGGACCGCGGGCGCCCTCTCGGGCCGCTTCACCGGCATCCTCGACCACCGGCTGTCAGACCTGTACCGCACACTGCCGACCATGACCGAGGGAGCGCTCAGCGCCCAGCTCAGCTTCACGCCGAGCTTTCCCCACGGCGAGAATGTCGCCCGCGTCCCCGCCCTGCTCCCGCACGTCATCCCGGTCGGCGAGCACCGCCAGGACGCGCCCGAGGTCATCCCCCTGGACGACCTGGCCGTCCTGTCCACCGGCCGACACCTGCACCTCGTGAGCATCTCCCGGCGCCGGATCGTCGAGCCGAGCGTGCTGCACGCCCTGGCACTGGAGAAGCAGGCTCCACCCCTGGCCCGATTCCTCGCCATGCTCGGCCGCGGCTTCGCCACCGCATGGACGGCATTCGACTGGGGCCCGGCCGCCGCCTGCCTGCCCTACCTGCCGCGCGTCCGCCACGGCCGCGCGATCCTCGCCCCGGCCCGATGGAAACTCCCGGCCGACGCCCTCCCGCCCGGCCCGTTCAGCCCGGAATGGCACCAGGCCCTGCGCGTCTGGGCCACAGCCTGGCGCTGCCCACAACGCGTGGACCTGCAGGACGCCGACCGGCCCCTGAGCCTCGACCTCGACGTGCCCCTGCACGCCCGACTGCTGCACCAGCACCTGCAGCACGAGGACCAGGCCGTCCTCACCGAAAGCACCCCGGACGACGACCTCGCCTGGATCGGCCACGCCCACGAATTCACCGTGCTGCTCGACGCGGCCGTCCCGCAGCGCCAGCATCCGGATCTCACCCGCGCCCCCGTCCTCGTCAACGAGTCCCTCACGCATCCTGGCGATCCGACCGCTCGCTGGATGCAGGCGAACGTCTTCACCCACCCGACCACCATGGACGAGGTCATCACCCGCCGGCTGCCCGACCTCGTCGAGAACCTCGGCACCGACAGCACCTGGTTCGTGCGCTACCGCTCCCAGCACGAGACCGACCACCTGCGCCTGCGGATCCCCCTCACCGGCACCCAGACCGACCGCGCTGACACCCTACGAACAGTGTCCGCGTGGACGGCGAGACTCACCGCAGACCGGCTCGCCTCCCGCCTCGTCATCGACGGCTATCGACCCGAGACCGGCCGCTACGGCACCGGGAACGTCATGCGCGCCGCCGAAGACGTGTTCATCGCCGACAGCAACGTCACCCGCCGCATTCTCGCCGACTCAACACCACTCGCCCGAGAAGTCCTGTGCGCCTTCAACATGATCGACATCGCGAAGGGCCTCCTCGGCGCCGACACGGGACACGAATGGCTGGCCACGACACCCGCCCACGGCCACGGGAACCTCGAGGTCACCCGCCAAGCTCTCCAGTGCGCCCCATCGTCCCCGCTCCTCGGCATCGCACCAGCCGCACTGGTCCACCGCCGCATCGCACTCACCGCCTACCGCGAACTCCTCCACCCCGACGATCTGCCACGCGTCCTCGAATCGCTCCTGCACATGCACCACAACCGGCTGATCGGCCCCGACCGCGACTCCGAAGCCGCAGCCCGCCACGCCGCCCGGCAGGTCAGCCGCTCCCGCCTGGCCCGGAGCACCACATGAGACACGACGACCTCGGCTCCGGCCTGGCCGGCACCGCCCTGTACGAAGTGGTCAAAGCCCGCGCCAGCGGCAACTGGACCGCAGCCCACGCAGCAGTCAAGGCGGTCATGAGCGAGCCCGTGTCCGGGCACCCGGACGACGCGAGCCTGTACCGCGGCACACCCGCCGCCGCGTTCGCCCTCTCCCTCGCCGACCACCCGGCCTACAAGACCGCCCTGGGCGTTCTCGACGCCGACGTCATCGCCCTCGCCCACCACCGCCTCACCCAGGCCCTGCGCCGCATGGACCGTGGCCGGCCACCCCGCATGCGTGAGTACGACCTGATCAGCGGCCTCACCGGCCTCGGCGCCTACCTCCTGCACCGCGGCCACCGCGCCGCCCTCGAGCCGGTGCTCCACTACCTCGTGCGGCTGCTCACCGAAACGCTCACCGTCGCCGGCCACCAGGTGCCGGGCTGGTGGGCCGCCGACAGCCCCACCGCCGACCTACCACCAACCGAGAGGTTCGAGCACGGCCACGCCAACCTCGGGCTCGCGCACGGACTCGCCGGCCCGCTCGCCCTTCTCGCCCTGGCCCACCGAGCCGGCCGCACCGTCGACGGCCAGGACCAGGCGCTCGCCGAAGGCTGCACCCACCTGACCCGCTGGACGCAACTCCTGCACGGCCCGGGCACCGGCTGGCCCGAGACCCTCTCCCTGCACGACTACCTCGCCGGCCCCGTCACCGGGGCCATCCCCGGGCGCCCATCGTGGTGCTACGGCACACCCGGAATCGCCCGCGCCCTGCAACTCGCAGCCCTCGCCCGAGGCGACGCCGCCACCCAGCTCATCGCCGAGAACGCCATGCTCGCCTGCATCACCGACCGCTGGCAGCTCTCCCACCTCGACCAGGCGATCGTCTGCCACGGATGGGCCGGCCTCCTCCTCGCCGCCGCCCGGATCGCTGCCGACTCGGACAACCCGCGCCTCACCGCCGAACTCCCCGCGCTCCGGGCCCACCTGAGCCGCCACATGGTGCAGCACGAGATACCCCAGCCCGCCGGACTCCTCACCGGCGCCTCCGGCGTACTCCTCACCCTGCACACCCTCACCGCCCCCGACCCTCATGACCTGGGCTGGGAAACCTGCCTCCTCCTCAACTGAAAGCGACCATCCCCGTGAACGACGCCCCCACCTCCACCGAACTCCGCAACCGCCTCGTCGACGAGATCCTCAACGACCACCCCCTGCCCGCACCCGTCGAAAGCGCCCTGCGCACTGTCAAGCGCGAAGCGTTCCTCCCGGGCATCGACCTCAACGACGCCTACACCGACCGGGCCGTCGCCATCAAGGACAACCCCACCGGACCCCTGCCCCTGTCCTGCGCCTCCGTCCCGTCCCTCGTCGCGACGATGCTCGCCCAACTCGACGTACACGACTGCGACAACATCCTCGAGATCGGCGCCGGCACCGGCTACAACGCCGCACTCCTCGCCGAACTCGCCGGTCCCACCGGACACGTCACCACCATCGACATCGACCCCGACGTCGCCCTCCACGCCCTCACCATGATCGACCGCGCCGGATACACCCACGTCCACGTCATGCAGCGCGACGGACTCAAAGGAGCCCCCGAAAACGCCCCCTACCAGCGCATGCTCGCCGCCGTCGGCCTGTGGGACCTCCCCAAGGCATGGTGGGACCAGCTCGCCGACGGAGGCCGTCTCGTCCTGCCCCTGCGCTGGCGCGGCCAGACCCGCTCCGTCGCCCTGACCCGCCACGGCAACACCCTCGTGTCCGACGGCATGGAACTCTGCGGATTCGTTCCGATCATCGGCCAGGACGGCGAGAAGACAGCCCCACTCAACCCCGACGACACGATCCGGGTCCACTACGACGACGACCAGGCCATCAACCCCACCGCCCTCGGCGCCAGCCTCCTCACCACGCCCTGCCTTGAGGCATGGTCCGACCAGCACATCGGCCTCGAGGAGTCCTTCGACGGCGTGTGGCTGCGCGCCACAGCCACAGACGACCGCGTCTGCCGGCTCGAGGTCACCAAGCAGGCCGTGGCACAGGACCTCGTACGCCGCCCGGTGATGCCGGTCCGCAGCCCCATGCTCGCGCACGGCGACTCCCTCGCCTACCTCATCTCCGCCCGCGACACCGCCGACCCGGACCGCCCGGTGCGCCTTGGTGCGGCCGCCTACGGACCGAACGGCGACGCCCTTGCCCGGGACCTCGTCACCCACATCGACGCCTGGGGCCAGGACCGCACCGCAGTTCCCCACCTGACCATCACCCCGGCAACGACCGAGGACGGGCCAGAGCAGGGCCACGTCATCACCAAGCACGAGAGCCGCATGCACCTCACGTACTGAGCAGCCGCAGAGGCGGGCGCGCGGTGCCCGTTGTCATCCCAAGCTCCTCTAGGGTGACGGGATGGCACGCGGCACCAACGTCTCCTCTGCACGGATAGCGACCGACCTTGCCCTGTCGATCCACCAGGGCAAGCTGAGCGCCGGACAGAAGCTCCCCACCCAGGCCGAGCTTGCACAGACCTACGGTGTGGCGCCCGCGACCGTACGCACCGCACTGCGCAGGCTCGTCGACGCCCAACTTGTCAAGCAGGATGGCCGCACCTGTTCCGTACGTGAGTCCCGCGCGGTGTTCCCGGCGAGCCCCGTGCGCGACATCCTCACCGCCGCATCCATCTGCGCCCACCTGGCCGCCACTTACGAGGACACCGCGCCCTCCACACACACGCTGGGCCGCTGGCCCGCGGACACGACCCTCCTGCAGGAGATGGACCGGCATGTGCTGGCCTTCCTCGGAGACCAGTTCGTCACAGAAGCCCTGCGCCTACTCGCGGACGGTGTGGACCCGACGGGCGCCGACGAGCGCGTACTGACGGCCGCGCGCGCGATCCTGCATCACGGGGGTCGCCGGCCACACGAACAACTGGCCGTCCCCTTCCGCCGCCTGCCCTGACCATGGTTCCAGTCTCAGACACGTGATTGCCGGATATTGGGCAGCCGTGGGGAACGACTCCTGGGCCTGCTGCCGTCGTCTGAAGATCGCCTACCGTCACACCGAACGGTGTGATGACCTGGACACGCACAGTCGTCGGACAGCAGGGGCTGCGCGGGGACAGGTCTCCGCGCTCGGCTCCTGCCGGACAGAGCCGCGTGCGCGGGACAATGGGGGAGTGTGTGCAGGCAGATAAGCGGCGGATCCAGACGGCGGTCCTGGGCAGTGCGGACTCGGACGAGCCGCTGATGCTGCCCATGGAGGCTATCGGGCTGGATGCCTTCCGGCGCGTCCATGAGCACGACACCTATTGGTGCGGAACGCTTCTTGGCGGCTGCGGCGGTCAGCTGACCACGAAGCTCTACACCGATCGAGCCTGTCACTTCGCGCACTTCCCGGATCCTGACGGACTGCCGCACGTCTGTGGACGGCACGCCCGCGGTGTGAACAGCGCTGACCACTTGTATGTGAGGTCGGCGGCCACGGCCTGGCTCTCCAGCCTGGGGGAGCAGGCCAGCATCCAGTACCCGCGCCCTGGTGGTGCACCGCTGGGCTCCGTCGTCGACGTCCGCTGGCCACGGGGTGCCCTGCGAGTGCACTTGGACCAGGCTGTTCCACCCGAGTGGGACGAGGGCCTCGAGCCTGTCCTGGGCACCATGATCCCGGTCGACCGGGACACGCTCATCGAACGCTGGTACGTCCATCGGATCCGCCTGCACAGTGAAGGAACGTCGAGGGTCGTCCGGATCGGCACCGAGGCATTCGCCAGGAACACCGAATGGTTCTCGCTCGACGACTGCGAGATGACCGAACGAGGGCTCTCGACACCGGCGGTCGAGGAGATCGTCAAGTCCCACACGGCACCGCGCCCGTCGCGTTGGACGCCCGGGACGACGAAGAAGGTGCCGGAACCCGACGCTCGAGCCCAGGGGCTCCTGCGCCAGCTGCTCTACGCACGTCGGATCGAGTCCGTCCTCCTGGTGTCGCAGCGGTGCCGTGAGATCGAGGATCTGACGGGCGCACACGCAGAAGTCCAGGCGCAGCTGGAAGCTGCCGTCCGTAACGCTCGGATATGGCTGTCCGACCAGGATGAGCAGCGCCGCAAGCTGTTCGCGAGTTTGGACGGAGCGGTGTCGGAACGGAAGCCGGGTCGGGTGCGCAGGCTCCTGCTCCGCGCGAACGCGACCGCCTCGGAGGACCGGACCGAGGCCGAGACCGAGATTGTGGAGCGAGCGGTCGCCTACTACGACGGCCTTGACGCACTCACGCACGAAGCAGTCGAGGCGGAAGCTGCCACGGAGAGTGCCGCGAAGGATGCCGCTGCCAGAGTCCGCAGCATCCTCAGAGACCTGCGCAGGCACGACACCTACACGACCGACCTGCGCCCGACGGTGGAGCAGCTGCTGCAGGCCGCGGCGGCGGCCGGGGACCTTCTGACGCCGGGGCCGGCGAGCAGGGTAGAGGTCTGGAGGGCGCGCGCGGCTGACGGCCCGCAAAGACCGTTGCACTCGCAGGTGGCGCGCCGCTACTGGACGCGGCGCACCTGCCCACGCTGTCAGGCGGCCCAAGGTGAGAGTTGCGTCGTGGCCGACGGGCCCGAGGTAGGGAAGATCCGGCGGTTCCCTCACAACGAGCGGCTGCAACCAATCGTGGACGAGCGCAGGGCCAAGAAGCAGAAGCCGGCAGCGACCGACGTCACGCGGCCGTCAGTGGCAACAAGGGCGGCCGCCGGTCAGCCCGATCCCGCACCCGGCGGGGAGCGCCGGCCGGCTCCGCAGAAGGCAGAGCCCCGACTGCATCATCAGGTGTCCCGAAGAGACTGGTACAGCGGAACGTGCCCACGCTGCCACGCCGGTCCCGGCAAGCCGTGCGACAACGACGACCGCGTCGGGCCGGGCAGGACCCGTCAGATCCCGCACGACGAACGCCTCCGCCGCGTCCTGCAGTCCGCCCATCCGGGAACGGGGTCGCGCACAGCCAAGACCGCGCGCAAGCTGCGTGCCGAACAGGACAGCGGATCCCCGGCGCGCACCTGGCACGCAGACGAAGTCACCTGCCCGAAGTGCCAGGCCCAGCCGCACACACCGTGTTCTCCCGAGGGGCGCATGCATCAGGAACGTGTCACTTGGGCCAAGGAGTTCACTCGGAAACTGTGGGGCTGACCGAAGACGGACACTTCGGGCCGGCGGCTACTGTCGGGCGGATTCCTCTTCGTCGGCGGCGGTCACCGTGGCGGGCTTGCCGTCCTGCAGCTGCTGGAGTCGCTTGAGCGTGGCGGCGAGGATCGTCTGCGTGCCGGACGGGTCGCCGCCGGTGCCACCCTCGACTCGGACCCGGATGTTGACGGTGCCGGAGCGGACGTATCCGTAGACGGAATCGTCGGAGGCGCCGGGGTTGACGACGAGGACGTTCTCGTCCCCGATCGGCTTCTTCGGCGTCTGTTGCTTGGCCGCCTCGGTGCCCTTCCAGGCCGTGTACTGACGGTGCGCGGCGCTGGCCGAGTCGAACTGGCAGATGCCGATGTGCGCCATGTTGATCGTGGAGTGGTTGTACTCGTAGGAGGAGTCGGCGCCGCGGACCCAGCCTGCGGGGGCAGAGTCCGCGTCCTCGGTGCCGTTGCAGTACTCGCCGTCGGTCACCGACTTGTCGCCGTGCAGCGACCAGCCGGGGAGCGTCTCGCCGTCGCCGAGCAGTGCCTGCGTCAGATGGGCCTGGGGGAGCTCCTTGGTGATCGGCTTCGGCGCGGCTACGGTTGCGGGCTTGTCCGCCTGGCGCGTGGCGGCATCTCCGGTGCCGTTGCTGTCACTGCTCGAGGAGCAGGCGGTAAGCGCTGTGATTCCGGCGAGGGCGGCGACGAGGGCGATGCGTGCGCGTGACATGTACAAAGCCTATCCGGTGGTGATCTTCACGCCGCCCGGATGCGGGGAGCTGTTCTGTGGAACCGGTCCCCAAAGTCCCGTTGGGGTGGCAGAGTTCGAGGTATCCCGATGTGACGGCGTGCACGGCACCCCTCCGTATCGCCGTGTGCGAAGAATCGGTTCGTCTGCCCCTGGTCTCCCGTGAGCCAGGGGCAGACGTGTCACCGGGCACCGTTCGAGCACGCGGCAACCGGGAGAACTCAGCCTCCGTCCCGGCAGTAGTGGCACCCGCGCTGCTCGCCTTTGGGCTCAGGGCTGACGAGTCCGGCCAGCTGCTGCCACCCAGTCGGCTGAGGAACTGCGGAGAGCAGACCTTCCATGGCATCGACGAGCGGTTCATTTGCGCTCGGAACCAGACCGACGGTGAGAACCTTACGGCCCGGGTGCCACACGCAGTGCTCGACAACTGCGGCAAGTTCGGCAGCCGTGCCGTATTCCGGGAGAACGAACACTTCGTCCTGATCGGTGGTCACCAGGACCACGCCGCGCGCTGCGCTGTACTCGTTCTCCTTGACCGCGACCACGACCGCGTCGATGAACCCTGCGGAGGGCGGCGGGCTGTGCCGGGGCACGTGCAGAGCGATCAGAGAACTCGTCGGGGAAGTGGCGCACCAGGACGGTCCCACGGCAGTGGGCCAGTGGCCGAGTTCGCCTCCGCCGGCCACGGAGGGGTGCTCCTCGAGCGCTTCCAGGACGCTCAGTGCGCGAAGGCTCTGGCTCCGCTCGGCTCGGCGGACGGCATGGGTCAGGCCGTCTCGGACGGGGGCGGGCAGGACAGCGGTGTCGAGGACCACGATGCCGGCGCTGCCCGGGTCACGGAAGACGTCGCGGGCGTCCCGGGCCAGGCGAAGGGAAGGCGCCTGCTCCATGAGCCACTCCAGGCCGGCCCAGAAGTCACCGCCCGATTGGCGTGGGGCCGGAGGCAATGCGACGCGGACGGCCACGTCCCACACGGCGGGGTCACAGTCTTCGGGCAGCTCGGCGTAGTCCACGGAACTGCCGGGCCTCCAGGACGCGGACGCGATGTCCCAGTACGACTCGCCGAGTTCGGCGACAGATCGGGCAAGGTCGCCCGTGAGCGTTGCGGCCGTTGCGCTGCAGCGCTTTCGGAAGGCGTCGGCGAATGCGAGGGGTGGGGGAATCTGTGTGGAGACGGGTGTTGGCGGGTTCCACGCGGCGACGAAGACCGGAGTGGCACAGCCTGGCGGCCACCAGGGCAGCCGGTGGCCGAGGGCAGCCACGAGGTCTGCCATCTCCGGCGCCCGGACGGACAGCTGCCGGGTCCGGCGCACCAGTTCATGCAGACGCTCCGGGTGCCCGATGCCCTCCAGGTCGGCGCCGAAGATGTCGAGAGTCCGCACGAATCCGGTGTGCCGGCCGAACCCGGGTTCGGCCTCGGTCGGAAGCAGCACCAGTGTCCCGACCACCTCGTCGGCGCCGAAGCGGTACGCGTCGACGTCCTCGAGAAGGCGCACGATCAGGTCCTGCAAGGGGCTCCCGTGAGGCCAGTGCGGAGGCCAGCCGAGCAGACGTGAGGTCTCTCCAGGGGTGAGCACGGTCGTGAGCCAGACCGATGGCCCCAAGCCAGCGGGTGCGCAGTAGCGGGAGACGTGGAGGTCGATCTGGTCGCGGCGGGTCTCGGCGTCGACAGCAGGATCGCCGGGGACCTGGCGCAGGGCCACGGACCGGCGCTCGACGGCGGGCAAGTGCGGGCCGTCAGGGCCGGGCAGCAGCCACGAGGCCGTACGCGGAGGAAGACGCCGGCCGGTCGCCGCGCACCACCGGGCGACAGTGGCGCCTCGCCACAAAGGACGCTCCGGAGTCGTCCCCTCGGCATCGGGGTCGGGCAGGGCTCCCGGAACGCCCGGGGAGCGGAGTTGGGTGATGCGCCCGCGTGTGAGTCCCGTGAGGCGCGCGATGTCCGAGGGACTGTAGACCGTGGCGAGCTCGGCAGACGTGCTGCGCATGCGGAGTAGGTTCACACCGACAAGCCTAAACAAATGTTTAGCAGTGGGGGGCGTTTTCACGGGCATGCGCCGCGAAGCCCGGACTGACGCTGCCCCGACCGCAGGGCAAAGCCCTGATGCGTGCAGGCGTGACGAGCTGTGCGGGATCACCCTCTGGAGCGAGGCCCCCTCCTCTCAGCCGCCCAACTTGGGTGGGGCTACAAGGGGTAGGTCAGTGAGCTCGCGTCGAAGTCCGTAGGTGTGCGGGGTACGCGAACCATGCCTTCCCTGGCAGCCCGCATCTCGCCGCGGCTGGTGTTCGTGACGAAACCAAAGCGCTGGTAGAACGTGAGGAGCCTGCTCGGATCCCCGCCATAGTTCGCGCTCGGCGTGAGCGTCATCGGTACTCCATGGCCATCCGCTGCAGCAGTGATGCGTTCCATGACGCGGGTGCCGAGTCCCTTCCCTCGCTCGCTCTCGGGCAGGAGGATCGAGGACACCACGAGGAACGGCCCACGGTCGATTCCCAGCTCAAGCCTCACGCACGGGTAGTTGGTCCGTAATTCCTCCGCCAGAGCCTCGGCCCATGACGACGACACCTGATCCACGAAATCCATCCTCGGTGACTGGCAGAGCTCAAGAACTCAAGCAGCTCGACAGGTCGCTGCTCCTGATTCAGAGCCCACTTCCGATCAAGGCAGCACGCTGTTCGACGAGGCCACGCCACCGAGTGCGGGTGCGGTCCTCACCGTCGAGCCAGAAGGGCCCGGTGTGGTCGTTCGGCAGGGGGAGCGCGGCCATGAAGTAAGCGATGTCAACGCCCGGCGGTCCGCTAATCCTCCGCCAGGCAGCGGGCGTACTCGGGGTGGTCGGGCTTGTACAGGTCGCGGCCGACCAGCACCGCGCCGCCCCGCAGGTCCAGAACCCGTTTCAACTCGGTGCACACCGCTGCCGGGAGGCCCGGCGACCAATACCCGGACCGGACGTTCCTGGGCGACGGCGGTCTTGGTCCAGGCCGGGATGATCTGCGTGTCGAGGATCTGTGCGTGCTCTGCTTAGGACAGTGCGTGCGGGGCAGGGTCGTTCACTCGGCGGCCTCGGACGGGCGCAGGTAGGCGATCGGCCCGCCGGACCGTGCAGTGGACACGTCCGCGCCCAGAAGCTGGCGGGTCAAAGCTGCCAGGGCCGGATCGCGCGTCAGAATGCGAAAGCTCGACGGATCATGGAGTGTGCCCACCCGGCCGGCGACCTCTCCGGTGAAGGAGTAGCGGATCTCGTTTCTCCCGAAGCGTCGGCAGCCGTCGGTTCCGCTCACGGAGAGCACCCCGACGACCCACCCGGACACCGACACGGCCAGGACTCCGCTGGAGATCACCTCCTGCGGCTCGCACCGCCACCACATGCGGCTCGCCTCGAGGAACTCTGCGTCGGTCAGGTGAGGGCCGGCTCCTCGGAAGGTGCGGGTGTCCCAGGGCTCCTGTGCAGGGGGCGGCTCGGCGGCCGCGGTCCGCAGCACAGGCAAGTGGCCGGCCTGGACGACCACCGCCGGGGCGTTCGCCAGCGCAGCGACGCTGGTCGCCCTCAGATCCTGCAGGAAGCCGCTCTGCTCCACCTTGGCCACCGTGTTGACCGAGCGGCTCAACATTGCTGCGGCCTGGACGCGGGGCAGGACCTCTGATGTGGAGGCAGATGTGGGCTCCAGTGTGACCGTCGGCAGCATCGAGCTACTCCATCCAGTTGATAGTAATGATTCAAGGCTATAGGTGAGGGTCGCAAGGAGCAACTCGCCGACGGGCAGGGGCCGCCACCCGCGGGCTTGTACGAAGGCTCCGGCCGTTCCAGGTCCACGGCGTCCACAAGTGAGTGTCTGGCGCCGCCAACCGCGCGTACCGTGGAGGCGTGCCCATGCCACAGGTCAGGCCTGTGCCGCCTTCAGCCCAGGGGTCGAAGGGGCTGAACTCTCCGGTTAGGAAAAGCTCCGAGGCGGGCGCATCTTGATCAGGGTGCCGTCTGGGGCGGGCCCCCGGCCGGGCCGTGCGCTTGGTCGCTCATGAAGCCGTGCAGCATGTTGATCTGCCACTGAATGTCGGCGACTTCGGATTTGAGCGCTTGCAGTGCGGCCGCCGCTCGGGCACCGAGCACCTGGATACGGGCTGTGTCGTCCGCGATGATCTTGCACACTGCGTCCACGGCCACATCCATTTCATCCTCTGTGACGCGGTCGGCGAGGTCCTTCAAGGCCACCGTCACCGCCTCTACACCGCCCCGTTCGAAGACCTGCTGCAAGAAGTCCTGATCCATGAGCGCTTAACTGATGATCAGGCCGATCGGATACGGGATCACCCTGGTTCGGCAGAGATCAGTTCCTCCGGGCCAGCGCGGCGCGTGCGACGGCGCCGTTGCCGAATCGGTCCCGCACCCTGTCCGCTGCCGCTTCCAGCCGGTGCGCCCTGTCGTCGCCCGGATCGAGTACGAGCTGGTGATGTGCGACATCGGCGTCAGCGAGCTGTTCGGCACGCGCCGCGATCCTCCGGACGCGGGCTCGCTGGAGGCCGAGTCCCTCAAACAGGCCGAGCAGCCCCGTGGCGAGGGCAGGGCTGTGTGCGGTCGGCTCGGTCAGCGTGCGGGTGCGAGTGGTCGAGGATCGGTCGGCGTAGTGGACGGTCAGGCTGACGCTCCGGCAGACCTCGTCATCCCGACGCAGGCGCCGGCCGAGCTTGTCGGCGAGCTGTGGCTGCTCGCGGACCTCTTCGACTCTCTGGCCGACAAGCCGGGCACCATCGACGAGTTGATGCGCGAGACGCTCGAGAACATGGGTTCCGATGACCGCTGACGCAGCGGGACGCACCGGCCAGACGACGCGCCAAGCCCGATTCAGGTGGAAGTGCAGCACGTATCCGGCTGGACGACGATAGTGCCGACCCTCGGCTGGCTTCGAGAGGCCATCGGGAAACCGCGGTCGGCTCCACCGCCTCGCCAAACCCTGAGTTCGGGCCAACTCTCCTTGTTCACGGCGATGAGGTCGCTTGATCGGAAGCCCCCGTGCCATCGCCGATTTGATCCGGCCTGAGACCAGACCTCGGCCTGTCATCGTCGGGCTCGAACCGTGACGCCCTCCAGGGCGTCGATAAGGGCACCGAACACCGTGGAGTCCTACCCCATGAGCGCACCCGAACCGCCAACCTGGCCGCACTGTGCACGCGGCGCAGACCCTGCTGCCGACCCCGTTGGTTGCCGCGGCATCAAAGTTCTTGGCCACACAGCGTGCCTCGCTCACCTGGATGACGCTGACCGTGACGCCTACCTGGCCGGCCTGGCTCCCGGCGCCAGCATCGACCACAAGGGCACAACTTTCACCCGGCCTCTCCTCAACGCCCTGCTCAACGCCCTCCGTGACCCGGCAACCAATAGCTCGCGCATAGGCGACGCCGGATTCGATTCGGCGACCTTCGAGCACATCGCCGACGAGTTCGCGTTGGCCACTTTCGAGGGCGACGCCGAGTTCGATTCGGCAACCTTCAAGGGCAACGCCGGGTTCGTGTCGGCGACCTTCAAACGCAGTGCCTCGTTCAGATCGGCAACCTTCGAGGGCGACGCCGAGTTCGAGTCGGCAACTTTCAAGGGCAACGCCGGGTTCGTGTCGGCGACCTTCAAGGGCAGCGCCGGGTTCGTGTCGGCGACCTTCAAACGCAGTGCCTCGTTCGGGTCGGCGACCTTCAAGCGCAGTGCCTGGTTCGGCTTGGCGACCTTCGAGGGCGACGCGGGGTTCGGGTCGGCGACCTTCGAGCACAATGCCTGGTTCGGCTTGGCGACCTTTGTGGAAGCTGACAGGGTCGGGCCTTTGGTATGTGCGGGGCGGGTTGTGCTGTCCGGTGCGAGGTTCGGCGGCCCGGTGACTCTCTCGTTAGTTACGCGCCGTCTGGAGTGCCGTCGCACGCGCTGGTCGTCGACAGCGGAGATCCGTCTGCGCTACGCCACAGTGGACTTCGCCCATGCGGTGTTCGAGTACCCCCTCACGATCGCCGCCGAGCCGGATCCGTTCGTTCGCACCAACGGACAGCGACTGCTCGACGATCCCTTCTCCAGCGTGTCCGACCCCGGGGTGCGGGTGGCGTCGCTGCGCGGGGTGGATGCGGCCCACCTGGTCCTCTCCGACCTCGATCTGTCGGGATGCCTGTTCGCCGGCACCGTGCACCTGGACCAACTCCGCCTGGAAGGCGCCTGCACCTTCGACACGGGCCCTCCCGCCGTTCACTGGCGACGGTGGCCACCTGTGCGGTTCACCGAGCGGCGCGTCCTGGCCGAGGAACACCACTGGCGTGCCAGCCGGCCGGGGGCAGCACCGGGCTGGAACGTCGCGGTCTTCGGCGCCGGGCGGGTGGGCCCGCTGCAGCTCGCGCCGGTCTACCGGGCTCTGCGCAAGGCATTCGAGGACGGCAAGCACGAGCCGGGGGCCGCGGACTTCTACTACGGGGAAATGGAAATGCGCCGCCACGCCGACGACATCCCCCGCAGTGAACGGGGTCTGCTGACCGCGTACTGGGCGCTGTCCGGCTACGGACTGCGCGCCTCCCGGGCTCTGACCTGGCTCGGCGCCGCCATGCTCCTCACCATCGTCCTGCTGATGGCCTTCGGCCTCGCCCAGGACACCCCGAAACAAACCGCGACCGGCACCGTCCCGGCCGGCGGAGGCAAGGTCACCTTCGAGATCGACAAGGACGATCCCCAGAACCCCACCGGCAACCCGTTCACCAGCGAGCGCTTCGAGAAGGCCCTGAACGTCACCCTCAACTCGGTGGTGTTCAGAGCCTCCGGCCAGGACCTGACCACCGCCGGCACCTACATCGAGATGACCTCCCGCCTGACCGAACCCGTCCTGCTGGGCCTGGCCGTCCTCGCCGTGCGCAACCGCGTCAAACGCTGACCGGCCGGCACGGCCGCACCCTGAACTGCGACCGACGGCGACCGGGCCTTGCTGTGGTGGACCAAGGCGGGGGGCCGGATCCAGTCGCGCAGCGGACAGGACGTGACGTCCGCCTGGCCCGACCTCGCGAGGCAGCCCTGCACCTACGCCTTCGCCGCCGGCCTCGGACGCAGAGAAGCCGTTCAGCAGCGACCCTGTGCAGGCGATCGCCGAGTTGCGGGCAGCAGCTCGTGCCGGAGCGCGTCGACAGAGGCCGGATCTGCACCGCCTCCGGGATTCGCCGTAGCCGGTTTTTCGGCCACGTGAACCAGACGGTGGACGCTGAACATCTCGGCGTACTCCGCGCCCGGGGGAAAGCCTGCGACGACGTTGTGGTGAAGGTGCTGGCGGTGGGCGACCTCGGCGAGCCGACGGAAGACGTCCATGTCGAGCTGCGTCTGCGAGGCGAAGCATTTGAGCGCGAGTACCTTCGCCTCGAGTAGCTCGGCGCCGCCGATGAAGAACTCGTTCGGTTCGAACCCGGTGCTGTAGGGGGAGCGGAAGTACTTCAGGTTGCGGACTTCCCGCTGGGCGACGGTGGTGACTTCGTGCGCCGTGGTGCTGTGGTCGAGGTGCTGGTCGGTTGGGTAGTGGGTGTAGACGATGTCCGGACGCGTCTGGTCGAAGACAGCGAAGAGCTCGGCATTGATGCGGCCGCGGTGCTCGACGAAGCGCGTGTCAGGGATGGACGAGAAGGTATAGCTCTCGACGCCCAGGAACTCGCCAGCGGCCAGACACTCCTGGCGCCGTACGTCGTTCGGGCCGTCCAGCGTAGGCCTGCCGGTGCTCAGGCAGTGGATCCGCACCGTGGCGCCGTTGAGGGCGTACCAGCGGATGCGCATACCCATGGCGATCTCTGCGTCGTCGGGGTGGGCCACTACGACGAGTACGGACGTCATCGGCTCCTCCGTGAGGTCTCAGCGCAGCGGCCGACCCGGCGGCGCGGGCGGCCGGGGCTGCGGTCAGTTCGGCGGGGTGGTCATCCGGTCGAGGACGAGGTGTCCGCGTTCGACGAGGACCTGGTCGTGCTTGGTCAGGCCGGCGTTGAGGTAGGAGATGCCGAGGCGGGCGGACAGCAGGGTCAGCACTGTCTGCTCGGTCTCGGTGAGCGCGCGGCCGTATCCGGTGAAGTACGCGTCGGCGAGGGAGGGGCGTGGTGTCCACAGGGCGCTGTGGAGCCAGACGAACTCCTCGGCGGCGATGCCGGGGCCGGCCATGGCGAAGTCGATGATCCCGTGTCCGTGCTTGCGGTCCCACAGCCAGTTGCGGGTGGCGTAGTCGCCGT
Organism: Streptomyces sp. NPDC025806; assembly: GCF_055558275.1. Taxonomy (NCBI): domain Bacteria; kingdom Bacillati; phylum Actinomycetota; class Actinomycetes; order Kitasatosporales; family Streptomycetaceae; genus Streptomyces; species Streptomyces sp. NPDC025806. The sequence continues at coordinate 20,746 of NZ_JBVHMU010000027.1, forward strand.
GGCGGTAGACGACCGGCAGTTCGGCGACGAGGTGGGGCAGGTCGCGGGCGACGCGCTCGACGAGTTCCTGTTCGGCCGGGGTCAGCCGGTCGCGGGTGGCCTTGAGGCATGCGGCGGCTTCGTCGGCCTGGTCGAGCGCGGCGGAGCGGATCGCGGCGCGGGCCTGGTCGGTGGCTGGTGCGGAGTGGTCGTGCCAGCGGCGCAGGAGGCGGCCCGCGGCCTCGTGGACGCGGAGTTCCTGGTCCTCGTCCAGGAGGAGGCCTCGCACGATCTTGCCCGGCTGCGGGGTCGTCAGGATCGCGAGCTGATCGGGGTCCGCGGCGATGACGCGGGGGGCCTGGTGTGGTTCGAGGGCGTGGGCAGCGTAGGCGTAGCCCTCGATCTCGCGTTCGTAGTCGGGGACGCTCGGGCTGATCTTGACGTATGCGGCGGTGTCGTCGGTGGTGGTGGAGAGGCGCCACACGCGGGAATCGCCCCGTGCCCAGGACACGTCCGTGGCGGTGCGAGCGCCGGGGAGGTGGGGGAGCAGCCAGTTCCACAGGCACGTGGGGATCGGGGCGGGGTGGTTCATGCGGCTCGTGTCTCCGGTTCGCTCGGGTTCGGGCTGGGGGTTCGACGGTACGCACCGTCGGGCCCGGCGCGTTCGGCCTCTGGGTGGGCCCCGGATTGGCGGTGTCAGAAGTGGTCGGCCATCCACGGTTCGTGGTCCCAGGTGGGGCGGAGGAGGGCGGTGACGTCGGCGAGGGTTCCGCGGACTCCGGCGAGGAGGGCCGCGGGGGCGCTGCGGTAGCCACCCGCGTACCAGACGGCGAACTGGCCGCGGGTCAGGGTGACGGCTCCGGCGCTGCGGGTGGGTTCCAGTTCTGCCTTGCCGTCGTGGATGCGGAGGGTGAAGCGGGTGGTTGCGCCCTCTTGGTCGTCGGCGACCTCGAGGGGCAGGTCGACGTCGGTGTCGTGGGGCCAGCCGCGTAGCCGGACGGCTTCGCGCAGGTCGAGTACGCGCAGGAGCCAGGGGTGCCAGGCGTGGGCGGTGACGCTGCCGGCGCGGTGCAGATGGTGCAGGAGCAGGGGAGCCGGGGGCAGGGCGGTGCGCTGGAAGTAGATGGTGGGGATGCGGCTGTTGTGGCGGCCGAGGAAGGAGAACATGGCGGCCGCGGCGGTTGCGCTGGCAGCCCAGAAGTCGTGCACCACCAGGCGCGGGCCGGACCCGTTGTGTTCATGGGCGAGGCAGAGGCTTCCGCCGAGGCCGCCGTCCGGGTGGTGGAACTCGTAGGTGGTCAGGCCGGGGTGCTTGTTCTGCTGCCAGGTCTGCCACCACGCCGGTCGCTTCCACGGGCCGTTCCAGCGTACGGCGAGCTGGTCCTGCAGGCTGTCGGAGTGGTGGGTTCGGCCGTGCGTGACGTCGTAGCCGTCGTTGCTGAAGCCGCGCCGCAGCTCGTCGGTGGGAACGGTCCAGGAGAAGACCTGCGCGGGCGCGGCGAAGCCCATCCGCTGGACGTAGCCGGTGGCCGCGGTCCACAAGGTGGCCAGGACGGCGCCCTGTTCCTGCAGCGGGGCCAGACGTTCGCTGATCATGCGGACCGAGAGGCGGCCGCCGCGCTGCTCGGGGGCGACACATCCGGCGCCCAGCAGCGCTGCGGGGACGGGGTTGCCGCCGAAGTACTGGTGGCCGTGCAGGCCGAGGCCGCCGGCGACGACGCGATCGTCCCCCTGCGCGATGCGCAGGTCCGCGTGATGGCGCAGGAGCGTGATGTCGCCGACGGGATGGCCGTAGCTGCGGGTCGCGACGTCCGCGTACTGCTGCCAGTGCGCGTCGGTGGTGGCTTTGACGATGGTCAGGGCCGTCTCGTCCATGGTGCTTCGCCCCTTCGTTCAGTCAGTAGTTGGTGCGTTCGCGGACCGCGCCGGCGTCGAGCGGGACGAGGAAGGTGCGGGTGAAGGCCGCGACCTGTGTGCCGTCCTGGTTGTGGCCGGTGGTGTGGCAGGTGACCAGCCCGGTGCCGGGCCGGCTGCGGGAGGGGCGGCGGTGGCGGATCTCGGTCTGTGCGTAGAGGGTGTCGCCGACGAAGACGGGGTGGGGGAAGCGGACGTTCTCGAAGCCGAGGTTGGCGATCGTCAGTCCGCTGGTGGAGCGCACGGTCATGCCGCCGACGATGTGGAGGGTGATGCTGGAGCACACCAGGGGGCGGCCCCACGGGGTGCGCGCGCTGTAGTGGGCGTCGGTGTGCAGGGGTGCGTCGTTGCCGCCGAGGGTGGTCATGAGGACGTTGTCCGCGTCGGTGAGGGTGCGGCCGGGGCGGTGCTCGATGACCAGGCCCTCGATCAACTCGTCGTAGGTGAGCCCGACGTTCTCGCGAAAGCGGCCTTCGGCGATCTTGCGGTAGCCGGTCGGCCCGGCCGGGTGCGATGTCACGGGGTGGCCTCCGGTGCGGATTCGCTGGTGCGTGCGCGGGTCAGCAGATCGCGGGCGGCCTGGACCATGGGCGGGCCGACCATCTGGTGGCCGATCCGGACGATGCCGCCCGCGGCCTGGTCGGCCGCGGTGACGACGGTGCGGGCGTGAGCGATCTGCGCCGCGGTGGGGCGGAACACGTCGAGCACTACCGGCAGTTGGCGCGGGTGGACGCAGCTCTTGCCGGAGAAGCCGAGGTCACGCACGCGGACGGCTTCGTCGTGCAGGCCGTGGAGGTCGTCGAGGTCGAAGTACGGGGAGTCGATGACGGGCAGGCCCGCACCGGCGGCGTGGGTGACCAGGGCGGAGCGTGCGTACAGCATCGGCTCCCAGCTGCGGGCGGAGCCGATGGCACGCGCGTAGTCGGCGGTGCCGAACAGCAGCCCGGCCAGGCGGTCGCAGCGCACGATCTCGCTCAGGTTCTGCACCGCCCGGGGCGTCTCGATCAGCGCGTACAGCAGGGGGCTGTAGTCGGTGGTGTCGAGGGCCGCGGCGACGAGGTCGAGGTCGCGGGGCGTCTCGACCTTGGGCACGAGGACGAGCGGCGGCCGCAGGGGGTAGTCGCGCAGGGCCGTGAGGTCGTCGATCGCGTCCGGGGTGGTGGGCGCGTTGATGCGGATGCCCGGGGTGCAGGTGCCGGTCGTGCCGGGGTGGGTGAAGAAGGTGCGGGCGGTGGCGCGGGCTGTCGTTTTGGCCGGGGCGGGGACGGAGTCCTCGAGGTCGACGAGCGCGACGTCGGCTCCGGCGGTGCGCGCGCCGGCGAAGCGGGAGGGGGTGTGGCCGGGGGTGATCAGCCATGCGCCGGCGGGTGCGGTGTTCATGCGCGGGCTCCTCGGGTGGTGAGGGTGGTGATCGCGTCGGGGATCAGGTCTTCCTGACCGGCGATGACGCCGCGGCGGCCGAGTTCGACGAAGACGTCCCAGTCGCTGACGCCCGCCTGCCGGGCCGCGGCGAGGACGGGCTTCTTGAAGCCGGAGAAGACGCCGGAAAGGCCCGAGACGAGGCTGGTGGAGTCGATCGTCGGCGGGGCGGGCATGAGGGTGCGCTCGGCGAGGTCCGCGGCCTGGGCCACGGCGCGCAGGTCGATGCCGGTGTGGTGGCCGTAGCGTTCCAGCACCGCGACGAGGACCTCGAGCTGGGTGTTGCCCGCTCCGGCGCCGAACCCGCGGGCGCAGGCGTCCAGGACGCGGGCGCCGGCACGGACCGCGGCCAGGGAGTTCGCCACGGCCATGCCGAGGTTGTTGTGGGCGTGGAAGGCGACCGGCACGTCGACGGCGGCGGTGATCGCGGTGATGCGGGTGGTGACGTCCTCGGGCAGGTAGGTGCCGGCGCTGTCGAAGACGCAGACGGCCTGCGCCCCGTAGCCGACCATCCGGGCGCACTGCTCGGCGAGTTCGTCCGGCTCGGCCAGGTGGCTCATCAGCAGGACGCCCTGGGCTTCGGCGCCGAGCTCGCGGATGACGCCGAGGTGGCGTTCGGTGACGTCGGCCTCGGTGCAGTGGGCGGCGACCCGCACGATGTCGACGCCGCGGTCGACCGCGGAGCGCAGGTCGGTGGAGGTGGCCCAGCCCGGCAGCATGAGCGTGGCGAGCCGACTGTGGGGCATCGCGGCGCGGGCGGTGGCCAGCATGACGTCGTCGTCGAGCTTGCTGAGTCCGACCTGCCGGGAGGAGGCGCCGATCCCGTTGCCGTGACCGACCTCGAGAACGGGGACGCCCGCGGTGTCGGCCGCGGACGCGTAGGCGCGGATCTGCTCGGCGTCGAGCTGGTGGCGGACGGCGTGCTGGCCGTCGCGCAGGGTGGAGTCGTGCACGGTCACGGCGGGCTGGTTCATCGGACGGCCTCCGTGTGGCGTCGGGCGTGTGCTTCGGCGGCGTGGATCGCGGCGGCGCTGATCACTTCGAGGTTTCCGGCGTGGCCGGGGATGCGGTTGCGGGTGGCGGTGACTTCGACGACCACGCGGACGGTGCGGCCCTCGCTCGTGCAGGACACCACCCGGTAGCCGGGGACGAGCGCCGTCATCTCCTCCTGAACGGAGGCCACCAGGGCGGCAACGCGATCCGCCGGCGCCGGGTCGGCGGTGATGAGCGTCATCGCCGTACGGAACGCCTGTGCGGGTGTCGCGGCCGAGATGTTGAGCATGGTCTTGGCGCTCGCGGCGCCGGTGAACGAACGGATGGCCTGCTGGGTGGTGTCGATGTACTGGTCGAGGTTGAGCCGGCTGGCCCGGCCGACGCTGGCGCTGGCCGCCGTGGCGACCATCTCCACGGCCTCGGTCGGACAGGCGCCGGCGAGGGCGTGCAGGACGGGCAGGGCGGCCTGGCCGCCGCAGGAGACGAGACCGATGTGCTGGTGAGCGGCCGCCTCGTGTCCGTTCACGGTCGGCACGATCAGCGTTCCGGTCGTGGCGGGGGTCAGGTCGATGAGGGTCGCGCCCGTGCCGGCGAGCTTGTCCCAGTGCACCGGGTGCGCGAAGGCGTTCGTGGCGTCGAAAACCACATCGAAGTCCTGTCCGGCGTCGAGGACGGCCTCGATGCCGCCGAACCGGGTGACGCAGCCGAGTTCGGCCGCCTGGACCAGGCCCTTGCTGGCGGGCCGGTGGCCCACGACGAGCGGATCACTCAACTCGGGTGAGGCCTGGATCCGTTCGATCAGGTCCAGGCCCAGAGGGCCGGTGCCCAGGACGGCGGTGCTCAGCCGGCTGGTGTGCATCATGGATGCTCCCGTAGGACGAAGGGTCAGATGACCTGCAGATGGACGTCGGGAAGACGTGAGGACTCCGCCCGGTACGCGGTGCGCGGGGTGAGCGGGATGCTGGCGTGGACCGAGCCCGCCAGGACGATGTCTCCGGCGCGGAGCCTCACCCGCGGCCGGCGGTGGACGAGCCAGCGCACCGCCTCGACGGGGTCGCCGAGGATGTCGCGCCCGCTGCCGGCGGCCACGGGGATCCCGTCGGCGTACAGGGTGATCTGCTCCGCGCGCGGGTCCGTGTGGAGGCCGAACGGGCTCCGCGGGCCGGTGACCACGGCCGCACAGGCCGCGTTGTCAGCGACGCTGTCGACCAGCGTGATGTCCCAGGTGCCGTAGGAGGTGTCGAGCACCTCGAACGCGAGGAAGTACTCGCTGATCGCGGCCCGGACCGTGCCGAGGCCGGCCGGACCGGACAGGTCCCGCCCCAGCACGAACGCGATCTCAGTCTCGATCCTCGCGTCGAGGTAGGCGCCGGTGCGAAGCCGACTGCCCGAGCGGGCGAGCGCGTCGGTGTGGATGACGCCCGAGTCCGGCTCGTCGATGCCCATCTGCCGCTGCATGGCGCGAGAGGTCAGGCCGACCTTGTGGCCGACAATGGGCGCGCCGGCACGGACCCGGCGTCCCGCGTTGGCCGCCTGAATCCGGTACGCATCATCGAGGCCGACCTCGGGATGCCTGCTGGACACGGTCGGGCACGGGACGCGTAAGCGCCGCGCGGACGCCAGCTCGTCCGCCACATCATCCAGGACGCTCGGCAACAAAGGCATCGTCAGTCCCTCCGACAGATCCGGTGGCCCGGCCGCCGAGACATCCGCGACCGCGGGGCTCGGCGGACCGCGCATGAGGTCCGGGGCCGCCCTGCCCGCATACCTCGGGGGAGAGTGCACGGACAGGGCAGCGGCCCCGAGGGGCTGAGAGCAGTCAACGCGCCGCGACCGGTGCCGGGAGACCCCGCGCTGTGACTCCAACACGGAGTCGCCCAGGCCGCGTTGACCCTGGGTAGCATCAACACACAGCTACTCGGGGGAGTTGCCGATGAACGTTCAGTCACCGAAGCCGAGTGAGGTCATCGCCGGTCTCCTCAATGACGAACGCCTGCTGAGGGCCTGCTCCGAGCGGGACATGGGCGCCGTGTTCCGGCTGCTCCACCACCGCGGAGTCAGCACGCGCCGCATCGCCGCAGCCGTCGACATCACCCAGGGCCGCCTGTACGACTACATGAACGGCAAGTGCCGTATCGAGAAGATGACGCTGTTCGAGCAGATCGCAGACGCCTTCCGCATCCCCGGACATCTGCTGGGGCTGGCCCGCCGCCCCTGGGAGCCCCCGGACAGTCAGGATCAGCAGGCCGTCCAGCCCATGCCCGACAGCGACGACCTGACGGCCATCGACCACTTCCGCAGCGCCGACCGCCAGACCGGCGGAGGCCGCCTGTACCGCGCGGTCGTACAGCACCTCGCCACCCAGGTCGGCCCCCGCCTGGTCGACCTCGCCAGCGGCCCACACACCTTCGCGGCCGCGGCCGCCCTGACCGAGATGGCCGGCTGGATGGCCCACGACTCCGGCGACGACCACCGGGCCGCCCAGCACTTCGTCCAGGCGCTCCCCCTCGCCCGAACGTCCGGTGACCTACGGCTCGCCGCCCACATCGCCGCCAGCAACAGCCACCTCGCCCTGCACACCGGCGACACCGCAAGCGCCGTCAGCTGGGCGGGCAATGGCCTCGAACTCGCCGCCCGTGGCCCGCGCACCCCCGCACTCACTGCCCGGCTTCACACCATGCGCGCCCGCGCCCTGGCCGCTACTGCACAACACACACCAGCCGCCCGCGCACTCGACGCCGCACAACGGGACCTCGAGACCGCGGCCAGCACCGCGCACCCCTGGCTCAGCCCGTTCGACGCCGCCACATTGGCCAGCGACTCCGCCCTCATCTGGCGCGACCTCGGCAACCTCGACACAGCTCTGGCCCAGGCCCAGGCAGCCATCGCGCTCCGGGAGGCCGGCCGCGCCCGCTCCCTGGCACTCAGCCGCATCACACTCGTCGACATTCACGTACGCCGAAACGACCTCGACTCCGCCGTCCAGGCCGGGCACGACCTACTCAGCACCAGCCCCACGCTCGGCTCGGTCCGAGTCGTCCGCCAGCTCGACACGCTCCGCCAGCTCCTGGCCCCCCACAGCTCGTACAGGCCCGTACGCCAATACCTGACCCGCTTCGACGAAGCCCGCAGAGCGAGAATGCTCCTCCTGGCCGACATCATCCCGCCACCCCCAGGAGGACCCACCGGATGAGGCCCGCACCACACCCAACCCCCGACAACCCCGAAGCGTGGAACGCCTACCTTGCCGAAGGCAACGCCAAGCAGGCCCGCAAACGCGTCGCCGCCGACGTCCTGCTGCGCGACGCTGCGGGGCGAGTGCTGCTGGTCGACCCCACCTACAAACCCGGCTGGGACCTGCCCGGCGGCATGGCCGAGGCGAACGAGCCCCCGCAGGACGCCGCACAGCGCGAACTGGCTGAGGAACTCGGACTGTCCCTGACGACGCTCACGCTCCTCGTCGTCGACTGGGTCGCCCCTCACGGCCCCTGGGACGACCAGCTCTCCTTCATCTTCGACGGGGGCACTCTCGCGGAGCCCCACCGTGCTCTCCACCCTCGCGACGACGAGCTCGCCGCCGCCGAGTTCGTCGGCCCCGAACAGGCCCTTGCCCGGCTCAACGGCCCCATCCGACCACGCCTGGTCGCCGCCCTCCAAGCAGCCGCGGATGGCCACGCCCGGTACCTCCACAACGGATCACCTGTGCCGTAGGTCGAACGTCCGGGGAGTGGAACCGGCCGTCGGTGGCCAGAGGTCTGGCAAGGACAGCAACCGCCCCAGGAAGATCACATTCGAGCCAACTCTGCTGGAGTCTGCCGCTGATCGAGAACTACCCGTTCGACGCGGAGGAGGCCATCACCTGCGCCGAGGCCGGTGCGTGCTCACAGGGGACTGGGGCGTCGGAGGGCTGACACCAGCTCTCACAGGCCGCAGCGGACCTCCACCCGACGGAACTTACCCCATGGGGTTGTCATTACCCCTTGGGGTAAGTAGTCTGCGGGTGTCCGAGGGGTAGAGCCCTCGGACACCCCGCCGGGCGGCTTGCAGCAGCCACCCGACAACACCGGAGGGTATCCGTGACTGACGTGAAGATCATCGACTGCACCAGCCCCACCGAGCTGTTCCGCCAGTACAGCGGCCAGTCCGAGGCGCAGCCGGCCTACATCGAACTCGACCTGGAGCAGGGCACGCTGAGCGCCGACTACGACGCGATCGTCGGCAGCGGCAGCCCGGCCGAGGTCTACTACGGCTTCGAGCGCCGCTACCGCATCCCCGTGCTGACGGCCGAGGCCGCGAACCGTGTCATGCGCGAAATCGCCCCGTTCGCGAATCGGGTCCTGGCCGACTGGGAGGAGACCTGGGACGAGCGCCGGGGCAACCGGGTCGCCGTGCTCGGTGACGACGCGCAGGCCGCCGAAGAGGAGATCGAAGCGCTCCTGGGCCACGGTGAGGACGCCTTCGGCGACCACGACCTGGTGGCGCAGTGGGACATCGACGGCGCGGTCAACGGCTGCGAGGCCGAGGAGTACGGCATCACCGCCGCCACGACGGACGAACGCCTCGACGAGATCGCCGACGAGATCACCCAGGGCCTGGCCGAGGTGGGCGAGAGCAAGGTCGCCGTCGTCGACGGCCTGCCCGTGTACCTGAAGAACCTGCGCGACGAACTCGCCGCGCAGTAGCTTTGCCCGCGGTGTCTGCCCCCGAGGCTCCCCCGGGGCAGGCACCGCCGTCATGTTGAGGAGCAGACCGTGTCACCGCAGCAGTCCAACTTCCACGAACGGCTCAAGGCCGCCCACGCCCGGATCGAGTTCGGCACCGCCGAGCGGACGGCCGGCGCCGACGACAAGGCCCGCGCCATCGCGCAGGAGGCCGAGCGCCGCGGCCGCGGCGCCCAGAAGGAGATCGCCGACGAGCTCGGCGTGTCCGAGAAGACCGTCTCCCAGGCCATCGCCCGCGCCCGCCGCGCCCCCGATCCGGCACGCGCCCTGCCCGCGGACACCCTGGAGCGGCTCCTGGCCGCCGAACTGCCCGCGCTCACCCCGCTCACCCGGGCCCAGTGGCAGGCGCTCGCGTGGATCGTGCGCGGCACCTTCATCGACGTCACGTGGATCGACCAGCCCGGCCGGATGCTCGCCCTGGAGGTCCAGGACGCCGAGCTCGACAACTCGCTCGAGCCGGCCCGCCTCGCCAGCGTGTGCGCGGCATGGAGCCGGGTGCAGGCCCTCGCCGTCATCGACGCCTGCCAGCGCGACGACACCGACAGCCTTCCCACCGTCGAAGGAGAAGGCCGGTGACGCTGCGGCTGCGCCCGTACCAGGAAGAAGCGATCGACGCGATCACGGCCGGCCTGACCGCCGGCGGCCGGGGCCAGTTACACGCCGCCTGCGGGGCCGGGAAGACCCTGATCGCCTCGGCTTCCGCCTCCCGGCTCGTGCCCGGCAGCGGCCTGATCGTGGTCCTCGCCCCGTCACTCGCCCTCGTCGCCCAGATCATCAAGGAGTGGAAGAGCCTCTGCCCCGTGGACGCGGTCCTCGCGGTGTGCAGCGACGACACCGTCACCGACGCGCCCGCCCACCTCGGCGACATCACCGAGCAGACCACCACCGAGCCCGACGAAATCCTCACCTGGCTGGGCCGCACCCGCGGCCGCCGGCTCATCGTGTCGACCTACCTGTCCGCCCACCGTCTCGCCGAAGCGCTGCGCACCGCTGGTACCGTCCCGGAGCTCGCCGTGCACGACGAGGCACACCACCTCGCCGGCCACATCGAACGGATAACCCGCAGCCTCCTGGACGACCGCTTCCTGCCCGCACGGCGCCGGCTGTTCATGACCGCGACGCCACGCATCGACGACTTCCGGGCCGACAACACCGACATGCTGACGATGTCGGACGAATCCGTGTTCGGCCCCGCCCTCTACCGCTACCCGTGGGCCCGGGCGATCAGCGAGGGCCACCTCGACGACTACCGCGTCGTCGTCATGGGCGTCACCGAGCAACAGCTGCTGGACCTGCTCACCGACGACCAGCACGCGCACGTGGAAACCCCCGGCGCCCCGGACCTGCGGACCCTGGCCGCCCAGACCGTCCTCGCGCAGGCCGCCCGCCAGCACGGCCTGCGCCGCATCATCGCGTTCTGCCACCGCCTGGACGCCGCCCACGAATTCGCCCGCACCCTGCCCTCCACCCTCGCCCGCCTCGATCCTCACAAGCAGCCCCAGGGCCTGGTCCACAGCGAACGGATCAGCGGCGATCACACCCACGCCCAGCGCGAACAGATCCTCGACAGGCTGCGCGAACCGCCCGGCGAGTGGACCGTGGTGACCAACGTGCGCTGCCTGTCCGAGGGCGTGGACGTGCCGGCCGTCGACGCCGTGCTGTTCACCCACCCCAAAAGCTCCCAGGTCGACATCGTGCAGGCCGTCGGCCGCGCCCTGCGCCGCTCCACCACCGAGCAGAGCACCGCGACCGTGATCGTCCCGATCGTCGTCCCCGACTCCACCGAACAGATCGGCGACCTCGAGCCGCGCGACTTCCGCACCCTGTGGCAGGTCCTGCGGGCCCTGCGCGCGCACGACGAGACACTCGGCCTCGAACTCGACACCCAGCGCGCCCACGAAACCACCACCAACCCCCAGCTCCCGGCCCGGATCACTGTCCAGCTGCCGCCCGGCTCCACCGACACCCTGCTCGCCCAGCTGACCGCCCTGACGGTGCGCCAGACGACCTCGGCATGGTGGACCGGCTACGGACACGCCCGCACCCACCGGGCCGAGCACGGAAACCTCGACGTGCCGTCCACGTACGTCACCCAGAACGGCTTCAAGCTCGGGCAGTGGATCACCAACGCGCGCCAGCACCGCCGCAAGGGCTGGCTGCGACCCGAACGCATCGAAGCACTCGACAAGATCGGCATGATCTGGGACAGCCGCGACGTGCCCTGGAGCCGGTTCCTCGACGAACTGCGGACCTTCCGTGACACCTTCGGCCACACGCTGGTGCCCCAGTCCTACGAGACCCCCGACGGCTACCGCCTCGGCAGCAAGGTCAACACCACCCGAACCAGCGCCCGGCGCATTCCCCACACCATCCGCCGGATGCTCGACGACCTCGGCATGGTGTGGGACACCCGGGACCTGCGCTGGCAGGAACTCCACACCAACTGCCAGCAGTACGCCGCAGAACACGGCCACCTCGACGTCCCCGTCGGCTACACCACCCCTGACGGGTTCCCGCTCGGCAGCCGGCTCAAGACGGTTCGCCGCGCAGCCAGGAAGGGCCGCCTGGACCCCGCCGAGCGTGTCTCCCTGGAAGAACTCGGCATGGTCTTCGACTCCCGCAGCGACCGCGCCTGGAACGACTTCCTCGCCGCCTGCGACCGCTACACCGCGGCCCACGGCAGCCTCGCCACCGTGGAGAAGTCCTACATCGACGAAACCGGCTACCGCCTCGGCGCCACCGTCTCCTACTACCGCAACCTCAACAACGGCACCAAGACCAACATGGCCGAACTCCCGGCCCAGCGCCGCGCCGAGCTCGACGCCCGCGGCATGATCTGGCGCAAGGTGCCGCTGCGGGACCTGCGTCCCGACGAGGCCTCCCGCCTGCGCACTCTGACCGGCGTCGAGCTCGGCACGGCAATCGTCGACCTGGTCGACACCGAGGGTGTCACCCAGTCCAGCATCGCCGACGTCCTGGGCATCCACCGAAGCTACATCTCCACCAAGGTCAAGAAGTTCCGGGAGACCGGCACCTGGCCGGACCGCAAGGCCTCAGCGCGGTCGGCTTCCTTGCCCCGAGCAGACGGAAAGTGAGGCGATGGTGCTCCGGGGTGCTCAGGCCGCCGGCGGCGACGCACTACAGCGCGTCGCCGCCCTGTCCTGGGCGCCACTGCCATCCGTGCGCCGCCATGACTTCCTTCGTCCAGTCAGCCATCAACTGAGCAGCCTCCCGGGCCCGGGTCACGTCGTGTCCTCCGCCGTCGGCAAAGAACTGAACAAGCAGGCCGGCGGCTGGCCGTTCGACATCTGCTGCGTCGCAGGACGGGCACAGTTCGAGATGGATGGGTCGCCCTGCTGCGTCATTCTTCGGCGCCACGGCGCTGAGGATCAGATCCCCGCGGCACCGCGAGCACTGGGGAAGCCTGTCGGACTGGGAGATGTGCGCCATGAGAGAGACCCCTTATCGAGTGGGAGCCACTCCATCCTGGAGAGACTGCTCCGTCAACGGCGTCAGACGACGGGAAGATCGCAAATGAGTCAACCTTGCCCGGACGGGGCGCGAGGCGGCTCCCGCTCCTGGAACGATCGGAGCAGACAGGCTCACGTCAGAGGGAAGGGACAGGGTGTCCAAGCCGGCGCAGAAGAGCGACGTCAAGATCCCGTGGGTGTACGACGCGCACGATGTCAAATACGAACGGGACGCGATCGACGTCAAGCCTGCTCCGCCCTACACGACGCCCTTGCGGTGCGGCGGATGCGAGACTCCTGTGCACGCCCGGCCGGGCAACGCCGACAACCCGGACTCCCGCAAGTCGCACTACGCGAAGAACCCCGGAGGCAAGCACAAGCCCCACTGCTCCTTCGACCTTGACGAACGCGGCAAGGAGATCGTCATCGATTCGGCCGGCACGGTCGTCCGCAAGGACGGACAGTGGCGGCTGCTCTGCCCGCCGGTTGGCCGGGCCGGAACGCGCGGCCCGGATGCCCCGTCTGGCCCTCGAGCCGGCGGCCGGGCGACGAGCACCGGCTCTCGGAGGACGAGCGACAAGCAAGGGCCGGCGATCGCCTCCGCCCGGCGCATCGTGCAACTGCTGGAGAAGCTGCGCCGTGACCCCGACGCGGTGGGTCGGTTCGCAGCCGTCGTGCCCGGCGGCCGCCGTGACATTCCATGGACGGAGTTCTGCCGCAGCCGCGGCGACGTCCATGAGATTGCGCAGGACCTCATCGATCGGAACGCGACCCGCACGACCATCCCGCATGCCGTCTGGGGACGGGTGTCAACCGCCTCAGCCGTCGACGGAAAGTCCGGCCGGCGCAGCTACGTCATCGCGTACGTCGCTGAGCACCCCGTCGTCCTCGCCGACGGACGCCGCCTCCGGCTCGAGGTGGTGGCCCGCAGCAACAATGCGGACTGGATCGCGGCAGCATCACGCTCGGGCAAGTTCCTGGGATACGGCTACTGGCAGCTGTATCCCGCGCCCGGCAAAATTCAAGACCGCGTCGAACTGCAGCTGTGGGTGGACGAACCCTGGCAGGTCGAGCGCTGGGACACCGACGGCACCACACAGACGTTCCCTACCCCTCCGGCGCGGCGGGCTGCTGCGGCGCAGCCGACGAGTTCGGAACCTGCGGCTGCGCCAGAGGCGAGCGCGCACAAGGACGGAGACCAGGAACCCGGACCTGTCGACGCCGCGGACACCACGCCCTCCACCACGTCGGTGGTCGGCGAACGTGACGCTGCCGCGTTGCCTGCACCGGCATCAGGTCCAGACGAGACTGCGCCGCCGGAGCCGGCCGGGTCGGAGGCGGGATCGCAGCAGAACCCCGCAGCCGACGATCCTGACGATGGAGGTCCGGCCGTTCTGCCCGCGCCAGCGGCACCTCCGATGCCGGCTCGGCCGCCAGTGCCCCCGTCACCTCCAGTAGTGCGCCCTCGCCCGCCGTCTCGCGGCTTGATCAGCCGCATTTTTGGCAAATGGCGCCGCTGAACCTCACACCGGGGCCAGGGGATAGGTCAATGAGCTGGCGTCGAATGCTGTGCGGGTGCGGGGTACCCGAACCAGGCCTTCCCGGGCAGCCCGCATCTCGCCGCGGCTGGTATTCGTGACGAAGCCAAAGCGCTGGTAGAAGGTGTGGAGCCTGCTCAGATCCCCGCCAAGGTTCGGGCTCGGCGTGAGCGTCATCGGAACACCATGACCATCCGCTGCCGCGGTGATGCGCTCCATGACGCGGGTGCCGAGCCCCTTCCCCCGCTCGCTCTCGGGCAGGAAGATCGAGAACACGACGAGGAACGGACCGCGATCGATCCCTAGCTCAAGCCCCACGCCCGGGGAGTCGGCCCGGATTTCCTCCGCCAGAGCATCAGCCCATGACGACGAAACCTGATCCACGACATCCACCCTCGTGTGGCTGGCAGAGCTCAAGGGCTCAAGCGTCTCGACAGCTCCCGATTCCTGATTCAGAACTCAGCGGATCAAAGCAGCACGCTGTTCGACGAGGCAACGCCACCGAGTGCGGGTGCGGGCCTCACCATCGAGCCAGAGAGGCCCGGTGTACTGGTCCGGGAGCGGGAGGGCGGCCATGAACTGCGCGATGTCGACGTAGTACGCGAACCCTCCGCCCCGGGTCTGCTCGCGGAGCCGGCCGATGGTTTCGGCGACCGCGTTCTGGTCGCCGCGCACGGCCTGGTGGAAGGCGAGCGCGATCTCGAGGGTGGGTTTCAGCGTGGTGAGGCCGGCGACGTCGAGCTCGGTGCGCAGTGTGCGGATCCGGTCTTCGACGCCATGGTGGCCGGCGTCGCGGATGACGGCGGCGATGGCCGCGGTGTAGGTGGTGGCTCGCAGGTCCAGTCCGGTCAGGAGCTGCTGGGCGAGGTCGAGTTCGGCGTCGGCGGCGGCGGGGTGGGTGAAGGCGGCGGAGAGGGCGAGGTGGGCCTGGGCGATGGCCTGCTCGCCCTGGTTTCCGTGCTGCTCGGCCTCGGTGCGGGCAGCGGCGTACGCGGTGGCGGCTGTGGTCATGTCGCCGTGAGCGAAGTGGATGTCGCCGAGGACGCGGTGGCCGCGGCCGGGCCAACCGAGGGCCTGGGCGGTGGTGAGAGCGGTGGGAAAGTCGCCGGCCGCACGGGCGAGGTGGGCCAGTCCCCGGGCGGCGTCGGGGGCGTAGCGGCCGCCGGCCGTGGCGACCTGCTGCATGCCGTCGCGGGAGGCGGCGGTGTTGCCGAGATCGCGGTGGGCTTTGGCCAGGAAGTACCGGGCCATTTCGGTGAGTTCGGCGGGCAGCAGGTTGGTGTCGAGGACTGCGGTGAGGCGTTCGACGGTGCGGGAGCGGTGTTCGTGCTGGCGGCGGGCGAGCGTGGCGAGGAGTTCGGCGAGTGCGTCCGCGGCGGTGGCCGGCCCCTCGGTGTCGGGGAGGGGGAGGGGTTCCCAGACGTAGTCGTCGGTGTAGGCGTGTGCGGCGTCGGTGAGCCAGTCGAGGTCGAGGCGGTGTTCGCGGGCGATCGCGAGGCCTTGGCGCAGGCAGCCGACGAGGAGCCGCCGGTCGGGGCCGGTTGCTGCGCGCCACTGTTCGCCGAGTGCGGCCAGGGCGCGGGTGGCGGCGGCCGTCCAGTCGGCGTCGGTCCACCGGTCGTCGGTGGCGTCGTCCGCGGTGCGCAGGGTGCTGCGGATGAGGGCGTGGAGGCTGTAGGCCCACAGGGCGAAGGGGCTGTGGCGGACGAAGGGGCGCTCGATGAGCCGGGCGGCGGCGGCCTGGTGGGGGAGTCCGGCTGTGCGGGTGGCGAGCTCGAGGTCGAAGGCGTCGAAGATGCTGACCGAGCGCAGGATGTGCCGTTCGTCCGGTGTGAGGTCGGCGACGGTGCGGGTGATGAGCGCGGGGAAGTCGGCGTCGAAGTCTTCGGGGGTGGGGGTGTGGCCGGTGCGGCGCAGTTCGAGGAAGCGGAGCACGGAGAGGTCGAGGTATAGGGGCAGGCCGTGGGAGCGGGCGGTGATGACGGCCCGCAGCTCGGGCCCGATCAGGGGCTGGCCGTCCTTGACGAGGCGGCGGGCGAGGTAGTCGTCGCAGTCGTCCGCGCTGAAGTCGCCGATGAGGACCTGCCGCCCGCCGGCGGTGGCGCCTGCGGTGCGCGGGGCGGGGACGGTCTGCTCGGCGAGTCCGGGCCAGGCGGCCGGGCCGGTGAAGTCGAGCTGCCCTTCGAGGGCGGGGTCGGCCCACTGCAGCCGGCCGCGGCCGGTGACGATGAAGAACGCGCCCGGCATCAGCCACACCAGGCGTTGCAGCAGGCGTTCCAGGTCGCGGTGGGTGCGGGTGCCGGTGTCCTCGAAGGTGTCCAGCAGGATCACGGGCACCACCTGCTTGTCGGCGGGCAGCTGGGCGAGCTCCCAGGCGAGCAGGTGCGGGTAGTACGACAGGGCGTCGACGTCGGGTTCGGCCTCGAGGAGGTCGGCGAGCCGGGCGCAGCCGGCCAGGGCCCGTACCGTTTGGCGTCGTTCGCGCAGGGCCTGGGTGAGGGCGCCGGTGAGCTGGCCGACGGCGCCGCCGATGCTGCCGGGCAGCATGAGCGCCTGGGCGATGTCGCCGAGCGCGGCCTGTATCTGCTGCGGCAGGGCTTTGCCGAAGCGGCCGGCGAGGCCTCCGCGGGTGAGGTATTCCTCCAGGCTCTCGCCGGGGTGCTGGTGGTCCCAGTAGCGGCGCAGCGCGATGTCGAAGGCGGGCAGGGGCCGGCCGATGCGGGCGGCGAGTGCCAGGCGGATGGTGAGCAGGACCTGCTCGAAGTCGGTGCCGGCGGAGCGGGCGAGGTCGATCCGTACGGGCAGCAGCGCGGGCCGGGGCGGCCAGGAGGGCGCGCCCCACCTGGCGGGGCGCCCGTCGACGCCGGCCAGCGCCGCTTCTAGGGTGCGCGACAGCGTGGACTTGCCGATCCCGCCGACGCCGTGGAAGACGATGACGTTGTTGCGTGGCGCCTCGAGGTCCTCCACGTCGAAGCCGGGCGCGGTGAGGCGGGCGAGGTGTTCGGTGAGCGCGGCCTGGACGAACTGCCACTGCCCGCGGCGGTCGGTGAACGCCTCGCGGGCCTCCATCTGCCGGTCGTTGGTGCTGAACAGCGCGCGCAGATCCTGCCCCGCCATGAAAACCCCCTGGTGATCGACTCGATCCAACCTATGCCCAGGGCCCGGTCGGTGAAGCCGCGTCACGGACAATGGCCGGTCACACACTCAGCACGACCCGAAGGTGGTACCCGCATGACCGACCCAGTGACTCCCGAAGACCCCCGGCCGCTCCACCGCGCAGGCGGGGATGCCGGCCAGGCCTACGAGCTCGTGAGGCGGGTCCGCGCCTGGTACGAGGCCCGCCTCGCCGAAGCCCGTACCGGGGGCCATGATCCGGAGCAGGTGGCCGCGTGGCGCGCGGGCCGGGACCAGGCCGCCGACGATCTGGACCAGCTGGAGGACGCCGACGAGGACGAGACCGTGCAGATCGCCCTCCTCTACGCCGCCCGGCTCAAGGAGCTCACCCAGTCCTGAGCCCGGTGGCGAGCAGCAGGGGCCGTGCGGGGCCGGGCCGGTGCTCCACCGGCCGGGCCTGCCACCGGGCGGGCATCAGCGGTCGGGCCTGCGCCGTGATGTCGCTCAGTTCCTCGCGCATCCGCGGCAGCATCTTGTGCAGGGCCTGCTGGGCGGCGTGGAAGCGGGCGGCCTCCCGCTCGGTGTAGGGGCGCAGGCTCTCGGCGGTCAGCGCCCATGGCGCGGCGTGGTCGCGGCCGAGCGTCTGGAGGTCGGCGTCGAGCACGGTGACGGCGGCGATGTCCGGGTCGGCGGCCGCGGCCTCCACGATCTCGGCGGCGACCCGGCGGGAACGGGCGTGCGCGGCCGGGGTCGGCAGCGTGGTCATCACGTCGAGCTCCAGGGCGCGGGCATGGCCGATGAACGTGCTCTGCCTGCTGTCCGCCACACGGCCGGCGAGCGCGACGACCTCGATCCGGTAGCGGGCACGCGCGAACCGGGACACGCTGAGGCAGAAGTCGTCAGCCGTGAGGTAGTCGGCCTCGATGGTGAGGTCGCTGCGCTGCTCGCGCAGGTACGCCTCGGCCTCGGCCTGCCACTCGTCCGCGTCGGGGCGGACCAGTTCGTCGGCGAGGCGGGGACTGTCGGTGACGAGCTGAAAGTAGTCCGGGTGCGCACCACGCAAGCCGCTTGGTTCGAGACGGACAGGGCGCGGTCGCATCGCGCGCCGCACCATCCGGCCCGCCATCAGCTGCCCGGCCCCGTACTCCCCGACCAGGTAGACGACGACCGGGTCCGGACGGAACGTGGCACGCCGCAGGTGGACCGGGGCGATGAGCTCATCGAAGGCCCACCGGTGCTCCTCGACGCCGAGGCGGTGGTAGCCCGTGCCGGGCGGGCCCGGCAGGGGGTGGGCGATCCGCCGTACGGGCTCGGCGGCCGCAGCTGCGCGTTCCGCATCCCTCGACACCGCGAGCCGCGCGTCGGCCGGCAGCCGCTCGTCGTGGACGAGCACCTCCGCGCGCGTCAGTTCCCGGCGGAAGGTTCGAGTCTGCCGTGCGCCCCACGGGCGTAGCTGCTCGGCCTTTGCCGTCGTGGCCGCGGCCGCCGGCCGGGCCCAGATGCCCTCGCGGGTGAGCTCGTTGGCGTACAACGGCTCCATGCCCCGTCGGACCACGACCACCCGGTCCGCCAGCTGCTCCTCCTCGATCGCCGCGAGCGTCCGCAACATCCCTGCAGTGCACGTGTCCTGGTTCTCCCAGGACACGTACCGGAGCTCACCGGCGAGGAAGCGGTCCAGGACGCCGAGCTGGGCCAGCGCCTCGGCCGTCGAGACCGCCACGACCTCGATCCGGTGGCCCGAGCTGCGGTAGCCGGCCGACAGGGCACGGAACTCGTCCTTTGAGGCGAGCGCGGACTCGACCACAGCATCGAAGCGGTGACGGCGAACGAACTCCTCCACCTCGTCCTGCCAGCGGATCGTGTCCGGGCGCACCCGCACACCCGCGGTGCGCACGTCCTCCTCCAGGAGGGCGGCGTACCGACGGTGCACCTGCTTGTAGAGATCGCGGCCGACGCGTACGGCGCCGCCCCGGCGGTCGAGGGCCGCCTGGACCAGGTCGCCGACCTCGGTCTTGCCGGACCCGGGCGGCCCGGCGACGACCACCAGCACCGGCCTCTCCTGCGGCACGGCGTGCTCCGTGGCCGAAGGAAGGATCAGCCTGTGCAGCACATCCTGGTGCTCGTTCTCGCTCAGAACCGCTGCCGCGCTGCTCAACTCGCCCTCCGTGCCGCCTGGTTCATCGACGACCAAACGTAAGGGGACCCCTTACGAGGTGTCAAGGCACCCCTTACACTGCCCTCATGGCCACGCCACCGAGCCCCTTCGAGAACCTTCAGCACCTGATCGAACAAGGCGATCCGACGGAGCGCGCCAAGGACATCAGTAAGGTGCTGGAAGCAATCCCCAACCTGCAGCGGTGGCTACGCGAAGCCCGGCAGACCGCCGTACAAGAGATGCGCGGCGCAGGGATGAGCCACGCCGAGGTCGGCAAACACCTCGGGGTCAGCCGCGCCCGAGCACAGCAAATCGCCGAGGGGCGGGCCACGGGCAAGCGAGCCGACAGATAGACCGGGCCCGGCTGAATCACGGCTGGCGTGCCGGGTCTCGGACCAGGCGAAGGGCAGGCGGGGGCGATCCCTTCTCAGCCACCGTCTGTGGGCTCGGAATCGGGGTGGGCTTGCCGCTCCCCGCCGTCACGGATGCGGGCGCGCGAGGCGAGCTTGCGCCCGGTCTGGGGTAGCGGCTGCTGCTGTGCTGTGGCGGGCGTCAACGTACTGGTCAGCCCTGTGGCTCTAGTTGGGGCCGAGCGCCCTGCGAACGCGGAGCCATCACTCACCAGCAACGCACTGCAAGAGTTCATCTCTGAGTGCCGAGACCTCGACGACTATCGTTCTCCAGCACCGCTCGATACTCCACCTGACGACCTCAGCCGACGAAAGCCCGCCACAACGTGGCCGCAAGCCGACGACGGAGGCGCGCGTGTGCTGTCTGCACCACCCACCCGGCTCAGTCACCTCTTCTGCTGCCGAGTCCTGAGTCGCCGAGGGCCTGTGCTGGTGAGGAGGCCTGGAGTGGCACCCCGAGGGACCGGAGCGAAGGCGGAGGGGCCCGCAGGGTCCACCCGTGGATCGGTGCACGTGGAAACCGGCATCAGGTGGCTGAGGTCTTGAAGAGGCCGAACAGCTCTGACCTGCGAAAACGCGAAAGTTTTGTGCAGCATGACCTGCACAAAGCCGGGCGTGTCGATCTTCGAAAGTTATGCAGCTGCATGCACAAGTCTCCCTGAGCAAGAGCAACGCGCCGTGTCGTGCACAGCACGCCGAATTACATACCTCGTTAGTTATATTGAGCGGCATCTGAAGATCGGCAAAGGAGCAGGTCAGTGCCCCAAGCGAGGCGGAATGCCGCCGGCCCGGCAGTGAGCAGGACCGTGCGGCTGTCTCCTGTGCCGGATCCGGCGAGGAAGGATGTGCAGGATCAGTCGCCTGCGCTGCTGAAGGCTCTGGAAAAGCTCGGGCGTAACGGGGGCACCTTCCACTCGAAGCCTCCGCCGAAGCCGTACGCATTCCCCGGCGGCACGCATCTGGCGATCAGCGACGAGGTGCACCAGAACCTGTGGCGCTTCGAGCTGACGCCCATGGCCCGGGACCTGCTGGACCACTTCGCCGTCACACACGACGCAGACGGCATCGTGACGGCCTCGCAGCAGGAACTCGGCACGTACTTCGGCTGCCATCACTCGAAGATCAGCCGGGCGATCAAGCTGCTGGACCAGCACAACTTCGCGTGGAAGGTCCGGCAGAAGCGGTATCAGCTCAACCCCCTCTACGCTTACAGGTGGGGAAGCGAGAAGCACCGGGCGTTGTCGGCGAAGCTGAAGAAGGTCCTCACCGAGCGCCAGATCACGCCTCCGCTCAAGGACTCCGAGATGAGGAACCGATGACTTCCACCGGCGTACCCCTCGTCCACAACCCCGCGATCTGGGAAGACCTGCCGAACGCGAAACTGACGAGCACCGCCCGCGACGTCCTGGATGTACTGCAGGCCCGGCAGGAACCCGGCGGACTGGTGAGGCTCACACAGGCCGATCTCGCCAAGCGGCTCGGGATCAGCCAGGCCGCCGTGTCACGTGCGATCGGGCAGCTGCGGGACATCGGGATCCTGGAAGGCCGATCGAAGCGGGGCACCCTGCTCATCCACCCGCTGCTGGCCGGATACGAGTCCGCAGCGCACATGCTGAACCACCTGAATGATCCGGACACGTACATCTGGCCGCTGCTGTACGAGTCAGGGGTGCGACCGCCACGCCGCACCGACCCAAGGGCCGGCACGATGTTCGACCCTGATCCCGACGGTGGCGAGCACGCGCCGACGCCGCAGATGGAACTGCCGAAGCTTCGGCTAGCTGGCTAATTCGGCACATAACGCTGTCTCATCCGGTGCCTACCTCGGATCAGGCGCCGCTCAATTTCTCCAGAAGCGGAGCCTCGAGCGTACGAAGAACCGGTTCGTCTGCCCCTGGTCTCCCGTGAGCCAGGGGCCGACGTGTGACGCACCGACATCCACGGCATCCACCGCACCTACATCGTGCCTCGATAGCTGGGACACCAGGCACAGGCCGCTCGACCCGCGACCTGTCCTTCAGCTTCGCCAGCCGTCCCAGCCTGAGACCAGCGAAGACCGCGGGGGCGCAGCCTTCCACCACCGTCCGCCCGGCCGCCAACGTCGCGACCTCCGACGCAACGGATGACGACCACTACGACCAGCTCCACTACGAAGCCGAAGGGGAAGCCCATTGGCGGTGATGGACGCCGCTTGCGGGAGTCACCGGTATCGGTCGAGCACGGACTGCGGCGTGCCGTCGCCCGACGGGTGAATTTCCAGATTGCCCGCAGAGTTGATAAGCGCCCGCCGCCCCGGATAGGTGCGCTCCGCGCACAGCCGGTCCCGCTCGTCGAACACCCCAGTGAAGTAGAGGACTCCGTCGACGAGCTCACTCTTCTCCGCAGCAGTGGGCCAACGGGCCAGAAGGGCCTCCACCGTCATGGGATCCTGAGCCGGAGGCAGATCAGGACTTGTCAACGTTCTCACCCTTCGTACGACGGACAGCCGCAGCATCGCAGCCTCTGCTCCCAGACAACATGCGGCGCCTCCGCTGCCACGTCCTGCGGCCTCCCCGAGAGTGGCGTGGATAGTGTGCTGCGCGTGGGCCGCCGCTGCGTACGCACAGCGTTAGGGGGAGGCCCTGGCGTCAAGGCCGCGGCCGCATCGTCAACGACGCCCGAGCCATCCTGCTCATGCATGGTCTTGCAGTCTTCGAACCGACCCTTGCCTTTCATGCCCGCGTACGTCAGCACGCTGCGCGCAGCAGGGCCCTGAGCACGCCGGTGTGCTGATACCCACCGGCATCCGCACGGCAAGGTCCGTTGCTTTCAGTTGTAGTCGTAGCGAGTGATCCGGGCATGCATCTCACGGTCGTACTCTGCGAGCCGATCGAGGAAGGGAGCGAGCGCCTCCTGGGCCTGGGCTGCGGTAATCTGCCCGGTCTCGATGGCAGCGAGAAGTTCCAGCATGGCGGGGAGCTCCACTGAGCCGCCGTATCCCGGCTTGTCGGTGCGGTGCTCGGAGTACACGGCCCCTACGGATCCGCGAACGCCCGGCAGGGCGATGGGGCCGGCGGTGATGTCGCGTGTGACGTGGTACGGCATTGGGTGTTCCTCCAGATGGTCAGGCAAAGCGGCGGCGCCGTGGCGTCACACCCAGAAGGGGCCGCCGCGCTGGGACAGGGCGGTGGGGGTGAGCGTGCTCTCGAGGACGGCTTGCCGCCACTCGGTGCGGTTCTTGTAGCGGGCCTGGTCGATGTTCTGGGGGTTGTGCTGCCACTCGGCCAAGTGCTGGGCGACTGCGGCGAGGACAGTGGCGTCACCAGCCTCGGCCGCCTGCGGGCTCGCCGCGCGGAGAGCGGCCACAGCGGCATGGGCAGGGTGATAGCTGAGTCCCATCACGGGCTCCGGGGCGTCGATGCCCTGACGCAGCGCGGTGATCGCGTCCTGGAGGTGCTCGTCGCTGTCCGGTGTGGGAACCGTCTGCAGCGCTTCGACGAGCACCGCGGCCTCGGTGGCGTTCAACAGCGTGGTGGAGCTGCCGCTGAAGGTGTGGTGGAAGATCCGCAGGAGCACGTCGGCAAGGCGAGGCTTGGCCCGCCGGTCGAACAGGCAGTGGGCGCACAGCCAGCCCATCGGCACGTATGGGCGACGTGGATGGGGCATCCGGCCGGTGAGCTCGCCGGCCATCACCGGCGCGGCGCACAGGTTGCAGGCGGAGTCGGCGATGGCCTTCTTCGTGCGCATCGGCGCGGCCAGACCGCCGGGCTCGGGTGCCTCCGGGTGGGTGTAGGCGCGGTACGAGCCGGGGTCCTCGATCCAGGCCCGGGACTGGATGATGGCGTCGCGCAGTTGCTCGTCGGTCGCTTTGGCGCGGCTGGGCGCGCCCATCCAGTCGTTGAGCTGCTTCTGGACGAAAGGGATCGGTTCGCGGAGCGCGCCCGCCAGCGGCCCCACGTTGGTGGTGAGGAGTTTGCGCAGTTCGGCCCCATGCAGCTTGTCGAGATCCTCGGTGGAGGGGGTGGGAAGCCCGGCGGGCATGGACGACGGGTCTTCCAGCCACCGCTCGACGTTGGTGAGCGCGACGCCGAGCTCAGCGAGCGAGACCCCTGACCGCGTCTTCGCACCGATCGAGTCGTTGACGATGCCGTTGACCCGGCGTGCGTGCATACCCGTCGCGGCAGCGAGCTGATCTACCCTCCAGTTGAGCCGCTGCCTCGCCTGGTTCTCCGTGAGCAGGACGACCGGCTCGCACGTCCGGCACGGAACACCGGCCGCGGAGGCCGGCCGTTCGCCGCACAGCCCGCACACGAACCCTGGGCACGCCGAGCACAGCGTGGCGAGGCCCTCGCTGTCCTCGGCAACAGGCGGACGCAGCTCCTGGCGCAGCTGCTCGGCGAGCGACCGGCACTCGCCCGCGCAGGTCGCGGCGGCGGCCGCGGCGCCGGGTTGATCGACCAGGGCCTCGCGCACGGTAGGCCACAGCACGGTCGCGTGCGGGTCGGTGAAGTCGTCTGCATGCCACTGCTCGAGCTGCGCGGCCCGGTAGGCGGCCAGCAGGCGTTTGTCGCTGCCTCCTGCGACCTTATGGTGCTCGCGGTCGTCGAGGCATCCGCAGGGCAGCCGCTCGGCGTAGCCGCAGAACTCTGCGCCAAAGGCCCCGCACTGCGGGCACATTGTCCATTGATAGGGCTCGTCGTCGTAGATGCTCATCCCGTTCGCTTCGTGGAACCGCCACGGCCCGTCCCAGGGGTCAGGGCGACCCCACGTGTCGACGCCTGCCGTGTCATCTGGGAAGGAGGGTCCCTCGGCCAGCAGCGCTTTGCCGTGCCACTCCTCCGCAACTTCCACTGGCGGGCAGCCGTCTGCCTCCTCATCCCGGTCGGCGAACCAATCGTGGCGGCCCGAAGCCGCCATTGAGAACCGGGCCCACCACACCGGGGCTGTGACCTCCGCCATGAACCAGATCCGCTGCTCTGGCAGCCAGAACGCTGGCGTGCGCGGCGAGCCTTCGCTGTCGTAGAAGGTCACCGGCTCGTATGCCCACGGCACCCGCAGGTGGTCGAAGAACACCGACCACCGGGCGTGAAGCTCCGTACGGAACGCCACCTTGATCACCTCATACGCCATGTGCCGCTCCTGCCGCTGCTTCTGGGCTGTTGCAGGGCCTCACCCTCCACCCGCCAGGACGAGAACCGATGCGCGCCGTCACCGGTTCGGCCCATCGGTGTCCCTCTGCCGAGGTACGGAACTCGGCTGTCGGTGCCACGCCGTAGCGTGCGCTCATGACGTACACGTTCATACCGCCGGTTCCGGCGGAACAGATCCGGCAGCTGCCCACCCGGGATGTCGCGCTCCTCCTTCTGCAGCATCTCGCCGCCAGCACCGGCTTCCTGCAGTACGGCGCAACGATGGGCTCGGCCCGCCAGGCGTTCCAGGACGAGCCGGACGCGGAGGGTCTCGTCGACCGCCTCTCCGATGCCTGGGCCTGGCTGGAGGCACACGCGCTGCTGTCCCGGGTTCCGAGCCAGTCGGAAGCCTTCCGTCAACTCGCCCTCGACGGCAGAAACCTGGCGAAAGACCCTGAGAGCATCACGCGGTTCGAAGCCCGCCAGCGGCTGTCCGGCCCGCTCCACCCGGCCCTGGAGGGCACGGTGCGCACCAACTTCGACCTAGGCGATTACGAGACCGCGTGCTTCGCAGCGATGAAGGCGGTTGAGGTCGCCGTCCGGGACGCCTCCGGCCTCGACAACTCCCTGGTCGGTGTGCCGCTGATGCGCAAGGCATTCCAGCCACACCAGAACGGCAAGGTCGGCGGCCCGCTCGCCGACGCTGGAGCCGAAGGCGGCGAGCAGGAAGCCGCCTCCGCCTTGTTCGCCGGCGCCATGGGCGCGTACAAGAACCCCGCCAGCCACCGCACCGTCGATTTCGACAATCCCATCGAGGCAGCCGAGATCATCCAGTTCGCCGACCTGCTGCTGCGCCAGGTCGAACGCGCCAAGCGCCGCCAGACCCCCGCAACCACGTAGCGGCAGAACGGACCATGGGTGGGCAGTGCACCTGGCGGAGCCAACCAGTCAGGGTCCTAGGCCTGGTCCGGTGGTGCTGGCTCGGCGGGGAGTCCGGCATCACTTCTTCTCCGGCTTCTCAGTGAGTCCGGGGTCCGTGCGTCCGCACCCCGGCAGTGAGCAGGGAAGCCTGAGGGCGCGGGAACATATAATCAAACATGTGAGCGATTTGAGTCCGGAGGAGCGGCTGGCCAAGCACAGGGCGGTCGAGATGTGGCTGGAGTACCAGCTACGGGAGACCCGGAAGGCCATCGCCGGCCTAGAGAAGAAGGCCGCTGAGTGGGAGCGCATGAAGGAGGTCGCCTACCGGGAGTCCCGTTTCACGATCGAGGCGGCCCGCACGGACGAGGGGCCGGACATCCTGCATCGTGGCGGCTGCCGTGACCAGCCCAGGCCGCTCGACTTCTACAAGCCGGAGGAGCTCGGGTGGGAGGTCGGGCAGCGCCAGCTGGTGCCGTGCACGCTGTGCAACCCCATGCCTGGTCTGCGCGGCGTCCGGATCCCGCGTGCTGACTCCGATGAGGGCGCCTGAACGTGGAGGGCCGCGTCAGCTGCCTCCGTGGTGACGTGGGAGATGAGGCGTCCTGGCCCGGCCGGAGCAGCCCCGCGCGCGAAAGACCAGGTCACACGAGAGGCTGACGGCGTGGAGTACCCGGTAGAGGTGGCACTGGCCGAGCAGGTGGCGGCGCTGCCCGCCGGTGATGGCTGGTTCTACGAGCCGAAATTCGACGGTCACCGCCTCGTCATGCACCGCACTGACCAGAGCGTGCTCTGCCAAGCCCGCTCTGGCCGCACCGTCACCGCCTCCTGGATCGACCTCGCCGTCGCCGGTCAGAGCGCACTGCGACCGGGCACGGTGATCGACGGCGAGGCCGTCATCTGGATCGACGGCAAGTGCGACTTCTCCGCCGCGCAGTCCCGCGCCAACTCCACCCCACGCCGGGCCGCCGCCCTCGCCGCACAGCACCCCGCTACCTACGCCGTCTTCGACTGCCTCGCCGTCGACGGCCGCGACCTGCGAGGACAGCCCTACCAGGAACGGCGCCGGATCCTGCTCGAGGTGCTGGAGGACGTGCCGCCGCCGATCCAGGCCGTCCCCGCCACCGACGACATCGAGGTCGCCCGGCTGTGGATCGACTCCCTCAAGGACCAGGGCATCGAGGGAGTCGTCGCCAAGCGGGCGATGAGCCCGTACCGCAGCACCCGCGTGTGGAGAAAGGTCAGGCACAGCAACGTGGTCGACGCCGACGTCGTCGGCTACACCGGCAGCCCGGCCCGGCCCAAGCAGCTCGCCGTGACCCTGCCTGACGGACGCATCGCCCTCACCTAGACCCTGACGACCGCCCTGGCCGGCCAGATCTCCCCCTACCTGGCCGACATCGGGCCACGACAGAGGGAGGTCACGGCGGCGGGCGAGCCGTACACCCCCGTCCGTGAGGGACTCGCCGTGATCGAGGTGGCCGCCGGCACCACACGCCACCGCGTCGTCACGATGATCCGCGTCCGGTAGCCATACACCCGACCGGCCGTCCACGAGACACCCGCGCACGGCACCCGGGGCCGGGCGCGACCGGGTGTGAGACTGGCGGAGTGGACAGGGAGATGGGGCGTGAGTCGCGGTGGGAGAAGGACGCGGTGACGGTCGAGATCGGCTACGCGCTGGTGACGGCCGCGTTCCTGGCCGCGCTCGTGTTCGCGGCGTTCTGGGCACCCACCCTGGTCGTGGAAGTTTCCACGCCGGTGAAGCACGCCCTGCTCCGCCGCGGCCGCGACGGCAGCCGTGTGGCGCGCCGTGCGGGTCCTGAGGCGTTTTGACGCCAACCGGCGGCAAGGCCGGTGAGCGACGTGACCGAGCCGCCGGGCCGCTACCACGTGGCCCTCATCCGGGACGGCCGGCGAGTCCTCGACGGCTGGTGGAACGAGCCGGAGACGGCCGAGAGGAAGTGGGCCGCTCTGGTCCACGAGCACGGCAACTATCCGGGCGCAAGGATCATCCTGACGGAATGGGGCGCCGACACCGAGTGGCCGTTGCAGGAGTGGCCGGAACCTTCGGCAGGGGCAGACGCCTGAGCCGACTGCGCGCCGTCGCCTAGGCTGCGTCACTCAGCTCGGGGTGCCGGACGGCCTTCTTCACGGCCTGTTCGGCGGCGAGCCGGTCGTCGGTTTCGGCCTGGGCGGCGAGCGATCTCCAGGCCGCGTCCCTCCACACCCGCCACTGCGCGTCGAACTCCGCGTGCTGCTCCGCCGACCACTCGCCGGGCGGTACCCGCACATCCTCCTCGCCCTGGCTGGTGAAGCGTTCCTGCAGTTCGAGGAGTTTCGCGTGTTCGTCCTGGGCGGCCTGCTCAAGAGCGACGAGGGCATCGAAATCAGTCACCGCCGGATCCTAACTCCGCCCCGCCCCCGCCATGGCCTGCGCGGATCCCGACTCGCGCCGCAGGCGAGCACCACCGAACCCCCTCGGACGGAGGGCGCCGTCAGCGCCGACTCCCCAGCAGAAGTCGTATGCAAGTAGGTATGCTGATGGGTATGACCACCCGTAAGCGCGTGACCGTGAGTCTGCCCGAGGATGTCCTCGCGGCAGTGAACAGCGAAGCCGGCGGGAACCTGTCGGCCTACGCGGCCAAGGCGCTCATGGCGCAGGCCGTGCGTGACTCCGCCGCCCGCCTGTCCCAGTGGCAGGAATCCCGGCTCCGCACGTACGCCGAGCTCGACGAGCTGCAGCTCGACGCTCTGGATGAGCTGCATGGCGGGACCGCGGCGTGAGCGACAACCTTCCGCCGCTGCGACGCGGCCAGGCCTGGGAGATCCCGGGCCGGCACAGCGGACACACCCTCCTCGTGATCGAGGCGGACCCCGCCCTGTCGGTGTTTCCCCGCACCGCCGTGACCGTCCTCGTCGACACCACCGGCACCGCGCCCGACACTCTCCTGTCCACCAGGATCACCACACCCGTGACCGGCGATGTCATCGGCACCCAGATCATGACCCTCACCGTGTCGGCGATCACCTCAGGTAAGTACCTCGGGATCGTCTCCGACGAGGAGATGGCCGCGGTCTCACGGACCCTGCGTATTGCGCTCGACCTCACCGACTGAGCGGGCTGGCACTGCTGGAGAAGTTCCGCACCGCACTTGTCACGGCCCGCGAGACCGCGATCGCCGACGACACCACCAAGACACCGGGAGTGGAGCACTAAATGCCCGACAGAAACCTGGAGTTCGGCAAGTTCGGCGCCCAGGGGATCAAGGGCTACGAGGCCGCCGCCCGCCGGCTCGACCAGCTCGCCGGGTTCATCGCGACCCCGGTCACCCAGCGCCGCGGCATGCTCGCGCGCCTGCACTACCTGACCCGCACCGAACATGCGAAGGCCGCCGCCCGCGCGGCCGGTCTGAAAGTCACCGACCGCACCCTGAAGCGGTGGGCCGAAGGCAAGGCGAACCCGTCCAGGAAGTCCCTGGCCCAGCTCGAGGCCGCCTACCTCCAGGTCCGCCGCCAGAACGTCGCCCGCCACCTCCTGCAGCGCCTGAACCGTGAAGGCCGCGGCACCCGGGTCGAGTTCCACCCGCTGAACCAGTCCCAGGTCACCCGCCCCCGACAGCGGGACGTGTCCTTCCGCAGTCTGAACGTGCGCCGGTGGGACCAGATGGTCTCCGCTTGGGCGGCTGATGATGACGAGGCGATGGACGAGGCCTGGTTCAACGGCATCACCGTCGACCTCGGCTCCGAGTACGGGGCCTACGAGTACGTGATGAACATTGGGTTCGCCGCCTGACCCGTGAGGCAGGCGCACGAGGCGGTGCGTTGTCCGACACGCGCGGTAATGTGCCTTTGCCATATGCGTGAGGCTGAAAGAGGGGGCCGCGATGGGCACGGTGCAGCACCGAGCGGGAAGGCCGGCCGGGATCCGCTTCGACGAGGACGGCCTGTCGGACCGGCAGTGTCAGATCCTCCGCTTCGTCGAGGGCCACATCCAGCGGCACGGCTACCCGCCGTCCCTGCGGGAGATCGGCCACGCCGTCGACCTGTCCAGCACCTCCAGCGTCTCCCACCAGATCCGCAGCCTCGAGCGCAAGGGCTACCTGCGCCGTGACCCGAACCGACCGCGCGCGTACGTGCCGGCCGAACCGTCGCAGCGCCGACGCGATCCCGCGTCCTCGGTCGGCCCACGACCGGCGGGCACGCGTTCGGGTGCCGAAGTCCCGGTGCCCGCCCAGCCGCGGGACGGCGCGCTCCCGTTCGGCCGGACGGACTCCGGGGTCGATGTCCCTGTGGTCGGCCGTATCGCGGCCGGTGTGCCCATCACCGCGGTGGAGAACATCGAGGACACGATCACATTGCCCCGCACCCTTGTCGGCGCGGGCGAGCTGTTCGCGCTGACCGTGGTCGGCGACTCCATGAACGGCGCCGCCGGAATCCTGGACGGCGACACGATCGTCGCGCGGCGCCAGCAGACCGCTGAACACGGCGACGTCGTGATCGCGATGCTCGACGGCGAGGCCACCGTAAAGCGGCTCCGCAAGGACGGCGCCGACACCTGGCTGGCCCCGGACAACCCCGCCTACCAGCCGATCTGGGGCAACCATGCGGAACTCCTGGGCAGGGTCACAGCCGTCCTGCGACGACTGTGAACCACCACGCCCGCACACCCGACGCAGGGCCGCGGAGGAGCTCCGGCCCTGCGCGGCGCCCTCAACCGACCAAGGAACGGAGGCCCTGAGAATGACCGCACCTTCCGACAACGACGGATACGCCGGGTGGGACCTGTGGGCACCCAAGCCTCCACGACCCCGCCCCCGGCGGACTCCTGCACCGCGCCGCACCACCCTTGAGCGGAATGAGACCTGCAGGACGAAGACCAACAACTGCGCCACGGTCGCGCCCGAACTGAAGGACGCCATCGGACACGATCCCGAAGGACACCGCATCGCCAGCCGCCTGGTCGGGCGGGGCATCACCACCCCGGCCCAGCTGTGGACCATGACCGTCAACGAACTGCAGCAGCAAGTCGCACGCCTTGGCGACAGCGCGCACCGCCGGCTGCGCGACCGGGGCCTCATGCAGCCCGAAGGCCCCGACACACGGGTCCTGCTGTCCATGACGGCCGCGTCCAGCCTGCTCACCCCAGCCGAGACCGCCTCGTTGACGACGCTCCTGCAGTACGCCACGGACATGTGCTGGACGATCGCGGGAGTCCTCATCGCCATGCCCGACGGCGAGCAGCAGCAGACGATTGAGTCGGCGGCTGGGAGCACGAACGCGGATCTGATCCTCAGCATCGAAGACGGAAAGATCGCAGCGCTGCCTTGGGCGGTCCTCCAGGACCTCTGACTGCGCCTCAAACCCTGGGGCGTAGCGGTCGACTGGGAACGAGGAGCCCCGGGACGGCGACGGTGACCGGCCTGGACGTGGCGGATTCACGGCAACTGGGGGACCGCGGGACACCGCGACCTGGCACGCCCATCAAACCCGGGGAGAGCCCGAGACTGAGCATTCGGCCTGGTCGTCCGCCGCTATGCGATATCCGGCGACCGCCGTGCTCTGCGCTCTGCTCGGAACGGCCCGGTAGCCGCTGCAGCGCACGGGCCCGATTCGCGCTGCTTCAGATGGTGCGGGTGATGGTCTGTGTGTACTGGCCGGGGCAGTGCATGGTCAGGTGGGTGGCCTCCGGCGCGTTGGCCCAAGGCCATGGCTGCTCGGGAGGATCGGGGACGGGCTGTTCGCCGTCGTCGCCGTCCCACATGCGTCCGTACGGGTCGGGGATGGTGCCCCAGCCCCAGTAGGGGAGCGGCCGGTCGGGGACGATGCCGAGTTCGGCGACTGGGTTGATCGGTGCGGGTGCGACCTGGCAGGCGTGACGCCAGTTGTCCCCTAGATCGAAGGTGTACTCGAAGCTCGCGCCGGGCGTGAGGACGTCGTCGACGCGGGTGTGGTCGGCGTCCAGTTCCCGGGCCGCGTCCTCGACGTCCCAGCGCCGGTGTTCGGTGGCCATGAGGCCGGTGGCGGGGAACTCGAACATGTGGAGGTGGCTGCGGTCCCAGCGGGCGAAGGCGTCATCGACGGCCTCGGCCAGAACGTGCAAGGAGTGCCGCGGATGTACAGCGAAGATCCTTCCAGGACGCGGCCAGAGCTCCCCGCTCGACCCGCCGCCGAGAAGTTCGACCCGCACGCTCCACCACTGCTCTGTCATGCCTGAAGTCTTCCGCTGCCCGTACCTGGCATGGGCGGGGGACGGGCAAACCACTCCTCTTGGGGAAGCACGGCCTTCTGCAGGCGCGGCGGCCAGCACGCCGGGACGGCGACAGGTCAGCTCGGGCTGAGGTGATACCGGGTGAAGATGCGGCCGTTGATGCTGTCGAGCAGGGGCCGCTTGAGGACCTGGGACAGCCGAGGGGTGCCGGTGAGGACCAGGGACAAGGGACGGTTCCGGTCGTCGGCGGCACGCCAGGTCCCGTACAGGCATGTCAGCCCGTCCGGCCGCAGCTGCTGGGCGTCGCGGACCACGAGTGCGGTGCGGCCGCAGCGGGCGAGTTCGGCGTCGATCTCCCGCTCCGCGTCGGACAGGATGCGGGGCCGGGCCCCGTGCCAGGATCCAGGGAAGAGGACCGAGTAGAGGGCGTCGATGACCGCGGTACGGTTCGCCGGCGCCCGCACGGTGACGTGGACCGGGCTGACGCCCTGAGCGCTCAGCACGGACGCGGCCGCCTGTTCGGCCGCATCTGCATCGTCTGCAGTGAGCACCATCATCTGGTGCACCTCCACAGTGGAGGCGATACGGTCACCCAGCTCTTCGACGACCCGGGACGGTAGTTCAGGCACGGAAGGCGACACGGCTTGCTCCCTGACAGTCGAGGTCTGCTCCCAGTGCAGCACCTCGACCCGCCACCGTGTGAGTGATGCCGTCAAGCAGACCCCATCGGGCGCAGTCACTTGACAAGAGGACAGGACCGCTGGGCCTGAGCCGCCCCGGCAGCCGCCTGGGCTAGCTGCGAGGTACCGTCGACGCCGCCCCGCTGGGCGCCACCGGCGGACGCCGATGTCAGAGCGTGCCCCTAGGGTCCGCGCATGGCGAAGAACAAGCTGCGCAACTCTGCGCACCGCGCCCGCCCGCAGCGCAGGCTGATCGCGTTCGTCGACGCGGACTACGCGAAAGGCGGGCGCGTCACGCGTCACCAACTGACCAAAGGCCCCGAGAGCTGGCTGACTGATCGTGTCGGCATCGTCTGGGCCCGCGCTGACGACCGCACCTACACCGTCGTCCGCGACGAACTCTTCGACGGCCCCGACGTCGCCGACCGCACCCTCGCGGCACACGCCGACGCCGATCTCGTCATCGGCCACGGTCTCCTCCAGGCCGACCTGCGCGGCCTGGCGATGGTGACCCGTATCCCTGATGCTCTGCTCGACCGCTGCATCGACACCTTGGTCGTGCTGCACCAGGCCCGCGGTGGCCGCTGGGCCACCGGCCTGAACCTCCAAGCTCTGTCGTGGCACACCCTGCGCACACGCCGGGCCAAGCACGGCAACGGCCGCTTCGACCTCACCCGGGCCCGCGGCGACTTCGACCCCCGTGAAGACGCCCTGCTCCACGCGCGCCTGTGGCAGCACCTACGCACCCACGCCACGTTCACCACACCAGCAACGACGACCAACCACACCCCCGTCACCACCACCCTCGACCCAACGACGCTCGCCCGCCTGACCGGTGGTGAGATGCTCGGCGCCGGCGAGTGGCATCGGCGCCGACTGTCCACCGGCACCATCCACACCACGGGCGACTGGGACATGGCCGCAGCCGAATTGGCAACCGCGGCCAGGACCACCCTCGACGACGACCTCGCGCCGCTGCGCGCGTGCGCCGAACTCCTTGACGGCGGGCCGGCACCGACGGGCTCAGTCCTGACAGGAGCGTTCCAGGTGCTCGGCCCGGGAGCCAACCTCAAGGCACGTCAGGCGCTCAGCGCCGGTCACTTCGCCCGCTCGACCGAGCGCCTGGCCGCCTATACCAGGGCCCTGTTCAAGACGCTCCATCCCGATGTTCACCGGCGGTGGCGGTCTGCCGAGCCCCTCTATGACCCCGTACGCCGGGAGATGGACTTCACCGCCCAGCAGACTGCCGAGACCGAACAACGCGAGGTCTTCCGCCGGTGCGCAGCCGTTGCTGAGCAGGTCCATCACGCCTACCGGCAAGGCGGTCGCGGATAGAACGGCGAGGTCCTGAGACTGCTGCGGCGATCGGACGACGCGTTCGACTCCCTAGCGCTCTATTGAGGCGGGAATCCCAGCGCGGCCTGCAGCAGACGGCTGGTCTCCGCGGCGGTTGCTCTCTTCGTCTCGTCACTCGTGGTCTCGGCCAGGTCGTCGAGGAGGAGCACGGCGGCCTGGAGGACGCCGAGTTGTACCGATACCGGCTGCAGGGCCGCGAGGGCGGCGGCTGCCTGGCCGGCGGCGGACACCTCGGTGCCCGCCTGGGGGATGAGCGCGGCCACGCCACGGCCCAGTTGCCGCGACAGCGGAGGAGGAACAGTCACGCACGTCATTCTCCACCGGCCCTCACCGAACCATGGCACGCGGACCGCAAAAGGCCAGGTCAAACCTCACACGCGCACTGAGCCTTGACCTGGCCACGCCCAAGCTGGTCTCATCCTCCAGCGCCCCGGGCAGGAAGCCCTTGCGCTCGAGGGCTAGCAGCCGAGCAGGCCGCGGGACCAGGCCCACTCCCACGCCCGGAGTGGCCAGAAGCGCCAGCCCAGAACGGACTTGCGCGCCTAGCTCCTGCTCCCCGTACCTTCCGTGCCGAACCGAAGCCCCGCCCGACGGCGGGGCTTCGGTCTTCTCTTCACCCGTGCCGCGGCGCCGCCGTGCGCCCTGAATCTCCGAGGAGTCATCCATCATGAGCCCGGCCCCGACTTCTTCCTTCCCCGCCGCCCGCACTACCCCGGTTGAGCCGCGGCAGCAGCCGTACGTGGACTGCCGGGTGGGCGGCTGGCGGCTGACCGGGCAGCGTATTCCGGTCCGCCTGCTGACGACGGTGCTGACCGTCGCCGGCGGACTCGCCGGATGGTGGGTCCGATGACCAGCTGCCGCCCCCGGTACGTCAGCTCCCCACTGCCAGTGCCGACAGGTAGCGCCTTTTCCATCAGCTGCCGCCCGTGCGGCGGGCTCGTCGTCGATGACCGGATAGGCCCGCGCTCCGCCGAACGCCGCGCACTCGGCGTCCTGGGGCAGGCGGAGGACTTCCGGCAGGTCGCTGTCGGCGTGTGAGAGCTGCCGGACGCCAGGCTGAGGGCTGGTTCGTCAACAGGGGAGGCAGCCGCCGGTCACCCACCCGATCGAGTGGTGGGCACAGGACCGGCACGGCCATGGTCAAGATGAAGTGCGTCCGGGAGGCGGGTAGTTGGCAGTGAGATCGGGCTCTTCTTGATGGCCGGGAAGAGTCAGGACTCCCCTTGTCGGCCCAACAGCCTGGCGCTGGGACTACTGCATCCGAGGTCGAGGTGTCAGTGCGTGTCCCTACGGTCACCTGCCAGGTCCGGGCGGTGTGCTCGGAACCGGTTTGAGAAGGGAGTGAGACAGGTGACCACGGTGATGGAGCAGCGTGCTGCGGACATGGGCAGTCCGACACGGGACCTGGACACGATGCGGGAATCTCTTGCGGACCTGGCCAGCGAGCAGGGCCTGCATCTGGTCAAGGGGGCGCTCAGGCTGGAAGGGCACTCGTGTGAGTTCGACGCCGACGACATGACCCTCGAGGCGTTCTGTGAGCTCGCCGGCCGGGCACGGCCGGTCTTCCTCTACGTCCAGGACCACCGGTTCGACGCCGAGGAGTTTGACGCGGACGAAGACGAGATGAGCGAGCTGGACCGCAAGGGCCGAGCACGGCTGGCGGAGCTGCAGGAGCGCGCCCGAGCCGAGCACGGTCGATGCCACAACCTCGTTGTGCAGTTCATGTCCGACGGCGTAGCGCACGTATGGGACGCCGATGCCGACTGGCACGCAGAGCTGGAGGCAGACGCTGCGGAGCTTGCTGAGGACTACGCCGAACCCGAACTGACCAAGCCGAAAGACCCACCGCACACCTCTGAGGAAGTCGACCGGATCGCCGGTCTGCTGGTTCAGCTGCCCGCCTTCAGGGAGGCGACCAAGATGGCCGAACGTGAACGGATCGCGCTGCGTGAGCACCCTCAACTTCGCTCCGTCGAGCGCCCCACCGGCCTGAGTCTGCTGGGCCACTAGGCTCTGCGTGAGGCACACATGCGCGCTGCCGATGAGGCCAAGCAGGCGTACTCCGCGCTGGCTCGGCAACTGCCCGAAGTTGCTGCCGATGTCCTGGCCACCGGTGTCCTTGACGGTGCCACCGCCGCTCCAGCACGCAAGGCGGCCCTGCGCGCGTACCTGACCGAGCGAACCGGTGGATACTCGCCGACCCGGGACGTTGTGGAACTGCTCAACGCCGAACCTGCGCTGAAGAAGGGCCCGCGCCGCGTGCCGGCCGCATCGACGGCGGAGTTGTGGGGTGGAAGCGGAACCTGACCGGGCGATGATGAAGTTGGCCGGCGCCCAATCCGCCGAGGCGGGTGGCAAGGGCGCCGGCCACCGAAGAACCACCCGCGGGCGGGAGGTCTGGCTCGACTATAGCTTCGTGCCGGTGGCACGGAGGCCGGATTGCGCTACTGATTCGTGAAAGCCCGGTAGTTTTATTTCGTCGACGCGTGGTCGTGTTCGTCGGGTTCCTGTCTGGGGGAGTGACTGTGTTCTGCATCGAGTGCATCGCGACTGGCGTTCAGGAGGGGGCGTGGTGATCCGGGCAGGGCGCGTCGATTTGGTGCAGTCGCGGGAGGAGTTGGCGGTGGCGGCGTTCCCGTTCACGGGGATGAAGCCGGCCACGTTCGTCAAGCGCAAGCCCTATACCGCACCCGGTTTCCCCGCCCCGATCAGCTCGCTGGGAGCGCGGGTGCTGCTGTGGGACAGCGAGCAGACCGCCGCCTACTATGCCGGCGCCCCGATCCCCGAACTCCCCAGCGTCGACGACGGCGAGGACCTCCTGGACCGCAGCGAGTCCGCGGCGCTGCTTGGGGTGGCGGCCAGTTCCTGGGACGTCTACAAGTCCCATCCGCTCGTCCGCCCGCACCTGGTCAAGGTCAAACGCGTCGACCACTGCCCCCGCCACGTCGTCGAGTCCTACCGCGTTGCCCGCGACACCGGGTCCGGCCGCACCGGCAACCCGGGCCGGCCGACGGGGAGCGGCGACATGGTGCCCCGCGACGAGATCCCCGCCCGAGTCGGCGCCCTGCTGGACGCGGACCCGACCGTGACGTCGAAGACCGTCATGGACGGCCTCGGCCTGTCCTTCGCCGCCGCCACGCGCGCCCTGTCCCGCCTGCGCGGCGGCCGGATCGCCGACCTCGTCACCGCCGAGCCCGGCCTCGAGCCGGCCGCGGCCGCGCTGCGGCTCGGCTACCCGAAGGCCGTCCACCGCGCCGCGATCGTCTACGCCGCCACCGAGCTGCGCGCGAGGCAGGCACGCCCGTACGTCCAGGAGGTGGCCGACGCGCTGGCGGACGAGGGCCTGGCCGTGCGCCAGGACGTCGACGTCGTTCACATCACCCACGATGCGGTCGCCGGGGCGGTGCTTCTTGCCGCTGACGCGCCGGCGGCCGCCCTGGTGTGGGACGAGCGATGGGGCTGGCGCACTGCGGTGAGCCGGCGCCATCCGATCGGCAGGGACACAGGGCAGCCGCCGACGGGAGACGGCATCCGCTACCTGAGCCCGGAGCACCACGCACCCGCGGCGGACCTGATCGCCGCGATCTACGACGGCCGACGCGGCTCCAGCACTCC
Source organism: Streptomyces sp. NPDC025806 (assembly GCF_055558275.1). Taxonomy (NCBI): domain Bacteria; kingdom Bacillati; phylum Actinomycetota; class Actinomycetes; order Kitasatosporales; family Streptomycetaceae; genus Streptomyces; species Streptomyces sp. NPDC025806. The sequence continues at coordinate 58,347 of NZ_JBVHMU010000027.1, forward strand.
CGCGGCAAGGAACTGAAGACCCCGAAGCCCACCAGTCCCCGTTACAGCCGGGACCCACACCGCAGCAGTGGTGCAGCACCAGAAGCCGTTGCTGAACCTCGGGCGGTCTGAGCGGTGTGTGGGCGCAGCTCAATCGGCCCAGCCCCAGGGCCACGCCCCCGAGCAGGGGGGTCCGGCGTGCCAGGCGCCGGGGGCGGCGGTTGGTGACGGGGCGATCATGCCGCCGATGGACCGTCAGCGGTGCACTTTGATACACGGATTGCCGGACGACTTCGTGGCCACGGCGCACAGCCACGTCCCGTCAGGGAAGTTCCGGTTGACCTTCCAGGAGGCCACGGAGAACTTGGTCATGCCGGCCGACACGAACCGAGCACTCTTCCACCCCGTGACGTTGGACTGACCGGCCGCAGAGCCGGTGTGTCGGTAGACCCGGAACTTCTCCCCGTTGCGGTGGTGCGTGGAGGACACGGTGATGCTGTCGACGTGCAGTCCACGGCCCTTGACGTCGATGGTGACGGACTCGTTCGTGTCCGACCCGCTCATGGGGACCGACGCCGACGACACGGGGGCCAGACACAGGACAACGGCCGCAGACGTCAGACATGCCTTGATCACAGTTCGCATGATCGACCTAACCGGCGTAGTGATCACACGGGCACGACAACGGGCGCGGCGTCACCCGGCCGAGCGACAGATGTCGATGTCGAGGTCAGCCAGCGAAGACCACCGCAAACACCGCCCGGCACCAGCGGGCCGTATCGTTGAGCTGATCATGGAACTGCTGCCGATTGCCGCTGCTCCCAGTGTCGCCGAACGGGCCGAAGCCCTCGCTGACGACGCCGCGCACCTGGCCGACCTCACCACACAACCCAACTCGTGGAATGAGGCGGCCGTCGACGACGCCCTGGAGGCGATCGAGCTGATCGCTCGGTCCCTCCTGGACGTGCGTCCAGGCGCCCACGACATCTTCCGAGCCGTGCTCAGGCTCCGGGAGCAGCACATCGAGCCTCGGACCGAGGCCGAGCCGGCCCGCCCCGGCGGGCTGGTTGCCCCGCGCCGCGAACGACGCGCACTGGGACCCGGCTGGAAAGGACTCCACTGAGCGGGGACGCCGGAGATAGCAGCGTGGAGGGCAAGATGACAGGCACCTGAGGGTGTGGACGCCTACAGTGACTCAGGCCGTCCCGCTCGCGCCTCGACTGAACGAGCTACACAAGTCCGTCCTCGCGCGCGATCCAGCAGGCCGCGGTGATGTACCAGTGAAGTTCGGCGCCGGTACGGCCCTGGAGCGCTTCGGGCAGGTCATCCATCGCGCCAGTGAGGACCTGGTCGGCGCGGGCCATCGTGTGCACGTACAGCGTCAACGCGGGCAGCGTCACCTTGGTGAACGCCGCTGCGATCGTGGCCCGCACGTCCTGCGCGTGCGACCGGAGAAGGTCCTCACCACGGCGGCCCTGCGCGAGCGCGTCCGCGATGTTGGCGTCGGCCGCGCCGTCCAGCCAGTCCTGGATGGTCGGCCACGATTCCTGACTCATGACATGAGTGTCTGTCGGCAGGTGGGGCTTTCGGTCTCGTACACGCCGACCTGCGGTCGCTGTCTTCCGGCCCCGGCCGACGCGCCCCGCCCCGGGCTCAGCGAGATGGTCGAGACGGGCGGCCTCGAGCTGCTTCTTGGTGACCTTCTCGGTGCCGTCCAGGATCGCGCTGATCGCGGCTTCCCGGATCAGCGCGGACAGACTCCCGATACGCCCCCCGGGGTACGCGCGTGCAGGTAGCCGGCCATGCGCCCCAGCGACCCGGCACGATGCCGTTCAAGACGCAGCAGAACCCGTCGATCGGAACTTCACCGTGTTGCTAGCCCAAATCCTCGACCCTAGCGGCAGGTTGGCAGAGCCTCACCGATTGGCATATGCCAGTGCGGGTAAAGCAGGGACAACGGATAAGCGGATGGATGATTTTGTGGGTTCAGCCTCGTTTATGACGGAGGACGCACATGCCCGCACGTGAGCCGAGTCGTTCCGCAAGAGTCCGCCTAGCCCGCCAGCGTTCGCGACCGAGTCGAGTGAGGGCCCGGGGAGGGGTTGATGATCCTGTTGCCGAAACAGCGTGGTGGCGCCGAATTAGATGGGCGATGCTTGGTGCCGTTCTTACCGTCATTGCAGGTATCGCAAGCGTAATCTTCACGGGCATCGCCACCTACTATGGTGCGGCGGTCTCTGCCGAGCAGTTGGAGCAGGCGCGCGAAGATTCAAGGGATAAGCAGCGGAAGCAGGCTTCACAGGTCACTGCCTGGGTGGATGAGACGGGAAAGCGACCGCGCTACCACATCGTCAATCGGTCTCTCCAGTCAATTACCCAACCTAACGTTGTGGGTCAGGCGTATCTGGCCCCACGCTTGAGAAAGCTCAAGGGAATCGATATCGGGTACTTCGTAATTTTTGGCCCCAGGGTTCTCCAGCCCTGCACTCAAATTGAGTTCCTATTGAGAGATGACTTCAGGTTTTCGCAAACCGAGTCGGCGACAGAGCCGTTGATTGTTACTACGTTCCGTGATGCGAATGGGAAGCCCTGGTTGCGTGCTGATGTTAGTGCCAGCCAGAGTGTTGAATTTTCTGAATCTCTTCTTCCTGCGGACGAGGGGCCTGATTTCCTTAATGGGGCACCGTCGGGCTATCTAGAGGCCTTAGGTCTAAAGGTTTCCAAAGCGGATCACTGTGGAGACGGCGCGTAGGCGCCACGCCTGTGCGGGTGCTCAGCCTCGGGAGAGAAGTTGGGGAACCAACCGGCAATCAACGGTGCCCAGGCTGAGCACGTGACGGTGAGCTTGACGACGTCCGGGATGTCGCCTTCTTGCCAGTGTGGTTGGTGGCCCGGAGGGCCTGTGCACCCTGGTTGAGGCCGTAAGCGGCATCGGCGATGAGCATCAGGGCGACGGCGCTTGAGGAGACGAGTCACGACAGGAGCCTGCCGCGCGAAGGGAGGCAGCACGGCGGGCTTGATCACTCCGTGATGGTCGGACGGAGGGCGCCGGCGGCCGTGACTGTAGCCCGGACCAAGCCCAGAACCCGCAGCGGCTCCGCGTGCGCCCTGATGCTGTGTCACTTAGCGTCGGTGGTGGGCGGTGACAGGAAGGCCCTTTAGGGCCCCGCATGTGCACGTGTGTGGGGCCCTCTGTCATGCCGACCGCGGACACGGCCCGGCACAGGGCGTCGTGGGCTCTGCGACGGGCGCGGGCGCAGCACCCGGTCAGGGCGCAGCACTGGGCACACCTGAGAGCACCAGTGCGGGCGGTGTGGGGCGCGCCGGGCCTCTTCCTTGTTGGGGTGGCGGGGGCGCAGCGCGGGCCGGGGTGGGCGGCAGGCGCAGCGCTCCGCGCTGCACCGGCCTGGCCGCGTGCCCCGGGGGGCCGCTCCGCGCCCGCCCCGGGTGCGAGCGCTCCGCGCTCTCACGCGCTGCGGTGCCGGGCAGTCGTTCCCGGGCCGCTCCGCGCCCCGTTCACTCGCTCCGCGCTGCCCGTCACCTTGCCCTCGCCGCTGCGCGTCGAGGTCCCCACCCCGTCCCGCACTGTGCCCCCGCCACCCCACCCAAAACCCCGTCTGACCTGCGGAAATAACCCGAAAGAGATCCCGGAAACCCGCGCGAGAGACCCTAAAACAAGATATATTTGTCTTGTTCGGAAGGGCTTGTGGCAAAGCCTCCGAACGCCGAAGAACCACCCCGTACTTGAGGGAGACTCATGCCCAACACCCGTACTAAGGCTGGCTTCGCGCTGCTCGTACGCACCGACGGCGTGTTCCGCCTGCTGGACTGGCCGGATAACACCGATCACCACCTGAAGATCCTTTACGCTGCCTGCGACTGCACCCACATCGACGCGGTCACCGTCACCGAGGCCCTGACCCTGTGGGTCGACGACGAGGGCATGCTGAACGGCGCCGAGTTCAACGCTCCGGCGACCCGCCTCTACGCCCTCCACCGGCCGCCCCACCAGCCGTACTTCGGCCAGGCCCTCTTCACCGGCGGCACCGACCCGCACGGCAACACCCTCGGCCTGACCGCCGACGAGGCCGCGCACCTGGTCGAGATGCTCCTGACCGCGTTCGGCGGCCACGTCCCCCACCAGCGCCGCCCCCAGGAGGACTGACCCAGTGGAGACGTACACGTTCGTCTGTGACTGGCTCACCTACGAAGGCCAGCCCCAGGGCGCCAAGTTCACCGTCGTCACCGACGGCGCCACCCACGCGCAGGCCGTCGAGAAGGCCGCCCAGGCGATCCTGCGCCGTTTCCCGGAGCTGGCGGAGACGGAGACCCCGGCCAGCATCTGGGACGGCCCGCACAGCGTTGTGAGGCTCGCCGAGTTCTACGGCGACATCACCGCACGACTCGTGGACGCGGACGACTACGACACCGTCCGCTGAACCACCCTCACCACCCCTTCGGGGCGGGGGAGTGGCACCCCCGCCCCGAAGGGGCCTCACCGAAGAACCGCCCCGAAGGAGACCCCACGTGGGCTACGACATGTACAGCGAAGCCGAACCGACCGACCAGCAGGCCGCCCAGATCCGCACGGCCGTCGAGCGTCTCGACAGCCTCAGGGACCAGTACCTGAACGCCCGAGGCCCGGTCGCGCGGACCGCGATTGAGGACCAGATGGACGCGGCCACCGCCGATTACGAGAGGGCCCGTAGCGGTCTCTACTTCCGTCTCAACATCTGGGGCATGGGCCACGCCCGCGAGGTCATGAGCGCGCTCAGCATGGTCATCCCGACCCCGTTCCCCGCGTGGCCGACGCTGGACGCGTTCGGGCTGGACGAGGAGCCCGATGAGCCGGAGGGCTCGGAGGGCGCCGAACTCGACGCGGCACGCGACGCCCTGACGGACCCGCAGCGGGCGTACCTCGCCGCCGTGCGGGCCACCCGGGACGGGGACGCCGGGCTGGACGGAATTCCGTCGTTCAAGTTCGGCAGCAATGACGGATGGCTCGTCACGCCCCGCGAAATCACGGCCGCACTCACCGCGTGGGAAAACGCCGACCCGAAGGAACGACAGGACGTCGATAAAGAGCTTCCCTGGTGGAGTGAATGGCTCGACTTCCTGAGGTACAACCAGAACCATGGGGGATTCAGGGTCTACTAGACCCGCCCCTAGAAAAGGTGCCTGCCCTCGAAACGAGGGCAGGCACCAGCCGTATAAAGGCGTGTGAGGGGTGGTCAGTTCCGGCAGGCGGCTGCGCTGCGCTCCGCCGCCGGCCTCCTCTCACAGGGCCACGACCAGGCATGTTCGTGAGGCCGGGGAGGTTGCGCGAGGTCTGGAGCAGGCGCTAAGGTGGTCCCAATACAAGAGAAGAGCTGTTGCGGAGATAGCCTCAACAAGGCAGATAAAGCGTGAGACTGACTCACCGTCAATTCTCGACAGGGAAAGCCGAAAGCGAGCCGGAACCCCACCCCGCAGCCAGCCTCAGGAATTCGCGGAGCGAATTCAGTTCCAGCCCGAATCGCGGAGCGAATTCGGGCCCAGGCCAACGGAGTTGGCCTGGTATTCCGGCGGAGCCGGAATACGGAATTGCGAAGCAATTCCTCTTTCCCGCCGCGTAGCGGCGGCGCGTCGTGTCTGCGGAGCAGACCGCGCGC
>NZ_JBVHMU010000028.1:0-62598 GCF_055558275.1 Streptomyces sp. NPDC025806
CCGCGCCCCTGAAATGCATGCCCTTCGGGCGCATTTCCCCGATAGAGGCTGAGCGGCGAAGCCGCTCGCCTCTAGGGGCGCGGGGAACTGCGCGAGAAGCCCCACCGGGCCGCAGTCGCGAGACGGGCGGGCGGACCGCGGACAGGGCGGGTCAGAGGCGGAGCCAGGTGTGGCGGTCTCGGGCCATCGCATGGAGGGCCTCGACATCCGCCGGCTTCAGGAGACCACCCGCGCGGGACAGCGCCGAGAGCTCCGTGTCGGTCAGGACGCGGACGTCGCGAGGCGGGGCCGGGGCCTCCACGGCCGCGGGGTCGACCAGGACCAGCGCCGGGCGGACCTCGGCCGTCAGGGCGAACGTGGCGCGGGACGCGTCGGACCGCACCCGGCGCAGCAGCGGACGCGGCTCGCCGCGGCCGGACCCGACCAGCGGGTCGTCGATCCGGACCCGGCGCCTGCGGGCCGGCAGGACGTGCAGGGCGAACAGGCCGCCGGGGCCGATCAGCAGGTGGTGGATGCGGGCGGCGCCGGGCAGCGGCACGGAGTGCAGGACCCGCCAGCCCGCGCGGTCGAACCCGTCGAGCAGCTCCCCCACCCGCTGCTGCGCGGCCAGCGCCTGCCGGCGCGGGTCCGTGCGGAGCCGCCCGTGCGCCGGCGGGTCGCGGTCGAGGTCGACGAGGAGCGCCTCGCCCGGCCGGTTCGGCGCGAGGTCGTCGTCGGGGTGGAGGCCGAGCCGGGCCAGCTCGGCGGGGGTCGGCACGGGCGGCGGGCCGACCGTGACCTGGCCGGTGAGGAACGGGCCGAGCGCGGCGAGGACCGCCTCACGGACCGTCTCGTCGAGTCCCAGCAGCGTGACCCGGGCCGCGTCCCTGTCGTACCAGGCGACGTCGTGCCCGTCCTCGCCGATGACGTGGAGCCGCTCCTGACCGTGTCGCCAGGTCGGTACGACGCGCATTCCGCTCATACCCATACCCATCACCCCCTGACCATGGGAGCAGCAAGCCCCGCGCACTGCAAGAAGGCGACAGGCCGCCTTCATCGCATCGGGCGGAGAGCGTGGGCTCGCTGTTACACGGCCGCCGAGCTGTCGTGACGGTCGGCTTCTACGGTTTCGGTGTTCGCTCAATTTGCAAGGAAATGGCCCACCGGACCTACGGAGTTCCCTCATGCGTCCCGCCCTGTTGCGCCGCGCCGCCCTCGTCGTCGTCACCGGCGGTCTGCTGCTCGCGCCCGCGGGCGTGGCCGTCGCGCAGACGCAGACGACGCCGCGAGCGACGGCGCACGAGGAGCGGTCCGCCACCGACCAGCCCGTCGAGGGGCCCAACCGGTACTTCGTGCTCGCGGGCGGTGCCATGACGGCGGCCGGGGCCGGCGGGCTCGTGTACGCCTCGGTGCGGCGCGGGCGCAGTGACCAGTGACCGCCGCCGGTCCCCGAGGTGCGGAGCCTGCGCCGGGTGAATAGAAAGGACTTCCGCCCCCATAGGATCCGAAGCGGTCCGACGGACGGGCCGGCCATTGTGAGGACACAGGCAGGAGTGCAGTGACGTCCAGGCGCCCCGGCAGCGCTGCCCGCACCGTGCCCGCGGCCGTGCTGCTCCTGATCGGCGCGGCTGCCCTGACCGGCTGCGGGGACGCGGGCGGTCCGGAGAGCGCGGGCGCGACTCCGACGGCCGTGGGCCCGCGGACCCTGTGGCCGAAGCTGCCGCCCGCCACCCGCCCCGCCGACGACTACGGCGCGGGCGAGACGGCCGTGGTCAAGGGGGTCGACGTGCCCGGCGGCGACCTGCGCAAGGTCGACCCGCTGGCGGTGGTGCGCGCCCGTATGCACGCGGACCGCAAGGACTACGACGACGTCGTGGACCGGCTCGACGCGTGCGGGCCGGTCGGGCCCGGCGGAACCGGTACGTCCGGCACGACCGGCACGACCGGCTGCCCGGTGCTCCGGGCGTACTACCCGGACCTGACGGGTGACGGGAAGCCTGATCTGCTGGTCGCGGTGCGCGCCCCGAAGCGCCAGCTCTACACGCAGGTCTACGTGTACCGCGGGGGCCGGCTGACGCAGATCATGGACGACAAGGACGCGGTCATCAACGTGCAGCTGGCCGGACGCCTCCTCGTGGTCCGGGCCGCCGCCGACCTGCCGGGGTACGAGTACCGCACCTCCTGGTCGTACGACAGCCATCAGAAGGCGATGCTGCCGACCCGGGACGAGATCATCCGCACCGGCCCGCCCCGGACGCCCACGGCCACCCCCTCGGGGACGCCCTCCGCCGTTCCGTCTCCGTACCCGAGCCGCTCGTGAGGCGCCGCCGGCTGCGGCCCCCTGCCTGGACCGCCTCGCTGACCTGGAAGGCGGCGGCGTTCATCACCGTGATGTGCTGCGCGCTGGCCGCGCTGCTCGGCGTCCTCGTGCACGTCTCCGTGACGGACCAGACGGTGGGCCAGGCCCGTGACCGCGCCCTGTCGCTCCTGGACGACGCGGCGCGGCGCTACGAGTCGGGCGGCCGGCTGCCGCCGGGCGCGGGCGTGGACCCGCCGGAGCTGCCGAGCGCGCTGCACGAGCTCGCCGCGCGGGGTGAGCGCGGCACGATGATCGGCGACCACGACGCGGCGCCGACGATGTGGGCGGCGGGGCCGGCCTCCGGCGGGCGGGCCCTCGCGGTGCGGATCGACTACGCGCAGGGCGCCCGCACCATCGACGGCCTCGACAACGCGATCCTGGGCTCCTCGGTGCTGGCGATCGGCGCGACGCTGCTCGTCGGCGCGTTCGCGGTGACCCGGGTGACGAGGCGGCTGCACACGACGGCCCGGGTCGCCCGCAAGATCAGCGCCGGGGATCTCGACGCGCGGGTCGGCGATCCGCGCACGAAGGACCCGGCGCGGCATCAGGACGAGGTCGCCGCCGTCGCGTCCGCGCTCGACAGCATGGCCGCGTCGCTCCAGGGCCGGATCCTCACCGAGCAGCGGTTCACGGCGGACGTGGCGCACGAGCTGCGGACGCCGCTGACCGGTCTGCACGCGGCGGCGGAGCTGCTGCCACCGGGCCGCCCGACCGAGCTGGTGCGCGACCGGGTGGCGGCGCTGCGCACGCTCACCGAGGACCTGTTGGAGATCTCCCGGCTCGACGCGCGCAGCGAGCGCGTGGATCTGGACGAGACCTGGCTGGAGCCGGTGGTCGAGCGGGTGGTGCGCTTCGCGGGCGCCGAGACGGCGGTGACCGTCGTCGGCGACGTGTGCGTGGTGACGGACCGGCGCCGGCTGGAGCGGGTGCTCGGCAACCTGGTGGCCAACGCGCACCGGCACGGCGGCCCGCCGGTCGAGCTGACGGTGGACGGGCCGGTGATCACGGTCCGGGACCACGGGGCGGGCTATCCGGACTATCTGGTGGAGCACGGCCCGCAGCGGTTCCGCACCGAGGGCGGGGCGCGCGGCCACGGTCTCGGTCTGACGATCGCCCTCGGTCAGGCCGAAGTCCTCGGCGCCCGCCTGCGGTTCACGAACGCGCCGGACGGCGGGGCGGTGGCGACGCTCACCCTCCCGTACGAGGAGCCCGCGGTCCGGCCCGGATAGGGCTTCGGCCGTCCGGGTGCTCACCCCGGCGGCGGCGGCCACCGTGCGCCCGGGAGGCGGTGCGGCTTGGCTGGGCGGTGGGGAGCTGTTCCGGCTCCGCTTCACGCCCGTCCCAGGAGGAGACCTCATGGCTCGCATGTCCGTACGGACCGTCAGCACCCGCATCGGCATAGCCGTCGCCGCCGCCGCGACGCTCGCCGCGACCGCGTCGCCCGCCATGGCGGACGGCGACTGGGGCGGTGGCGGTGGCGGCGAATGGGGTGGTGGCGGTGGCCACCACGCGCCGGTCTACAAGGGCCGGGTCACGGCCAGGTCCGGGCTCCTGCTGCGCGACGCACCCACCCGGGGCAGCCGCGTGGTCCGCGTGGAGCCGTACAACGCGATCGTCCCCATCTTCTGCAAGACGGGCGGCGACAACGTCGAGGGCAACCACCTCTGGTACCTGCTGACCGACGGCACGTGGGCCTGGGGCTCGGCGAAGTACATCGACAACATCGGGCGGGCGCCCCGCTGGTGCTGACATAACCGGATATCCGGCACTTGCTTGCTACGTTCCCGGTATGACCGCACCCACGGGTACACCGGGCTCACCGGGAACGAAGGCTCCCCCCTCGGTGCCCGCCGTGCGCGTCCCCGGACGCCGGGGCACCGAACTCGCCCTGCTGGTCCTGGCGGTGCTGCTCAGTGTCTACGGCTACTGCGCCGTGGGCCTCGCCAGGAGCGACGCGGTCCCGCCCGGCGCCGCCGGTTACGGCGCCGGGCTCGGCGTGCTCGCGCTCCTCGCGCACGTCGCGGTCCGGCTGCGCGCCCCCTGCGCCGATCCGCTGCTGCTGCCGATCGGGGTGCTCCTCAACGGGCTGGGCCTGGTGCTGATCTACCGCCTCGACCTGGAGACCCCGCGCGACGAGGCCGCCCCCACCCAGCTGGTGTGGTCGACGATCGGCGTCGCCCTCTTCATCGTCTTCGTGATGCTGCTGCGCGACCACCGGGTGCTCCAGCGGTACGCGTACCTGTCGGTGGCGGCGGCGCTCGCCCTGATGATCCTGCCGGGCTTCTTCCCCGCGGTGAACGGCGCCCGCATCTGGATCCGGATCGGTGATTTCTCCATCCAGCCGGGCGAGTTCGCGAAGGTTCTCCTCGCGATCTTCTTCGCCAGCTACCTCGCGGCGAACGGCCACGCGCTCACCCACACCGGCCGCCGCATCTGGAGGCTCCAGCTCCCCACGATGCGGGTTTTCGCGCCGATCCTCGCGATCTGGCTGCTCAGCGTCGGCGTGCTGATCCTGGAGACGGACCTCGGTACGTCGCTGCTCTTCTTCGGCCTGTTCATCGTGATGCTCTACGTGGCGACGGGCCGGGCGAGCTGGATCGCGATCGGGCTGCTGCTCGCCGCGGCGGGCGCGTTCGTCGTCGCCTCCTTCGAGCCGCATGTGCACGGCCGCGTCGAGATCTGGCTGCATCCGTTCGCCTCGATCGCCGCGGGCGACGGCCCTGGGCAGCTCGCGCAGTCGCTGTTCGCGTTCGCCGCGGGCGGCATGCTCGGCACCGGCCTCGGGCTCGGGCACTCGATCCTGATCGGTTTCGCCGCGAAGTCCGACTTCATCCTGGCGACGGCCGGCGAGGAGCTGGGCCTGGTCGGACTGACGGCGATCTATCTGCTCTACGCGCTGCTCGTGGAGCGGGGCCTGCGGGCCGGGCTCGAACTGCGCGAGCCGTTCGGCCGGCTGCTCGCGACGGGGCTCGCCTCGATCGTGGCACTCCAGGTCTTCGTGATCGCGGGCGGGGTGACGGGCCTGATCCCGCTGACCGGTATGGCGATGCCGTTCCTCGCGCAGGGCGGTTCGTCCGTCGTCACGAACTGGGTCATCGTCGCGATCCTCGTGCGGATCAGCGACTCGGCTCGCAGAGCCCTGCCGGCCGGCGGGCCGGGGGCCGGGCGGTGACCCGGTACATCCGCCGTGCCGCGGTCTTCTGTCTGATCCTGCTGGTGGCGCTGCTGGTCAACTCCACCCGTGTCCAGGTCTTCCAGTCCGGCTCCCTCGACGCGAACCCGGCGAACCGGCGCGGCAGCATCGCGCAGTACGGGCAGCCTCGCGGCGACATCCTCGTGCAGGGCCAGCCGGTCACCGGTGCCAGGGACAGCAGGCAGGCGCTGCGGTTCGAGCGCACGTACAAGAACGGGCCGCTGTACTCCCCCGTCACCGGGTACGCCTCGCAGACGTACGGCTCCTCGTTCGTGGAGGGCGCGGAGGACGGCATTCTGTCGGGCACGAGCGCGCTGCTCTCCCCGTTCCCGTTCTGGCCCGAGCTGTCCCGGTCCCGGGAGCCGGGCGGTGACGTGGCGACGACGCTGAACGCGAGGGCGCAGGAGGCGGCGTACGAGGGGCTCGGCGGGAAGAAGGGGGCGGTCGCGGCGATCGAACCGGCGACGGGGCGGATCCTCGCGCTGGTCACGGCGCCCTCGTACGACCCCGGGGACTTCGCGGGGACGGGGGCGGCGGCGGAGCGGGCGTGGCGGCGGCTGAACGCGGATCCGGAGCGGCCGATGCTCAACCGGGCGATCCGGGAGACGTATCCGCCGGGCTCGACGTTCAAGGTCGTCACGGCGGCGGCGGCGCTGGAGCACGAGGTGGTGGACGGGATCGGTGTGCCGACCCGGACGCCGGTGCCGTACACGCTGCCGGGGACCACGACCCGGCTCGGCAACGAGTCGGCGTCCGCTGCGTGCGAGGACGCGACGCTCGAGGACGCGCTGCGCATCTCCTGCAACACGGTGTTCGCGAAGCTGGGGGTCGCCGTGGGCCTGGACGACATGGTGGAGACGGCCCGCGCCTTCGGCTTCAACGACCCCGGCGTGCACGTCCCGATGATCGTGTCCCGGTCCAACTTCGACACCGACATGAACCAGTCGCAGCTGGCGCTGTCCTCGATCGGGCAGTTCAACACGCGGGCGACGCCGTTGCAGATGGCGATGGTGGCGGCGGCGGTCGCGAACGGGGGGACGGTGATGGCGCCGCACCTCGTGGACCGGACGACGACGGGCGGCGGCACCGCGATCTCCACCACGGGCAGCCGTACGTACCGGCAGGCCATGTCCCCTTACACCGCGTCGCAGCTCCAGAAGATGATGGTCGACGTCGTGCGGGACGGCACCGGTACGAACGCCCGGATCCCCGGGGCGACGGTGGGCGGCAAGACGGGCACGGCCCAGAACGGCGTCAACAACGAGGGCACGCCGTACGCCTGGTTCATCTCCTACGCCCAGTCGGCACAGGCGGCGCAGCCGGAGGTCGCGGTGGCGGTGGTCGTGGAGGACGCGGAGGCGAACCGGGCGGACGTGAGCGGCGGCGGGAACGCGGCGCCGATCGCCCGGGCGGTCATGGAGGCGGTGCTCCGGTCGCCCGGGGGCTGAGGGTTCGGTTCCCCGGGGTCAGAGGGGCTGACGGATCTCGGCCCGGACCTTCGCGGCGGTCTCCGCGGCGGCGGCCAGGTCCACGTCCTCGGGGTCCTTCGACATCGACTCCGTGTCGACCTCGCCGACGGACGCGCCGGTGTTGCCGTCCACCCACCCGCACATCGGCATGGTCAGCCGCCCCGCCCCACTGGACTGGGTCAGCACCTCGCAGGTGATGGTGACGTCGCTGCCGGCGGGGTGGAAGTCCCGGGGTGCGACGGCGACCTCGGCGTTCTCCGCCTCGCCGCCGCCCTTCATCATGTTGTCCCGCGCCTCGTCGGTGTTCTTGAACCGCCCGTACATGCCGGACACGACGAGCACGCCCTTGGACGCGTCGCCGCCGAGCGTGTACTGCCCGACGACGGCCTTGGTGTCGCGCGCGTCCCAGGAGTCGTCGGCCTCCTGCTCCAGCGCCTGCCCCTTCTCGGCGGACATGTCCTGCGCGAGCTCGTACTTCTCGTCGAGGATCTTCTGCGGGAGCGTCAGCTTGTACTCGGCCTCGGGGAAGCCGCCCCCGACCCGGGAACCGATGTACGCGAGCGTGCCGAGGCCGATGATCCCGAGGGCCACGACTCCGGCGACGATGCCGATGATCAGGCCCGTGCGCTTCTTCGGGGGCGGCGGGGCGCCGAAGGGCGCGGGGTACGGGGTCCCCGGCTGCTGCGGGAACCCCGGGTACGCCTGCGGCTGTCCGTACGGCTGCTGCCCGTAGGGCTGGGGCTGCCCGTACGGCTGCTGCGGCGGGCCGTACGGCGCTTGCTCGGTACCGTGCCCGTTCAGCTGCGGCGGGCCGTACGGGTTCGGCTGCTGGGGCTGGGGCGGAGGTGGCGTGGACACGATCGAGACGCTACTGCATCCCGCCGACACCCCGTGCCGCCCGACCGGCCCCTCCCCCGGGGCCTCAGCCCTCGCCCGCGCGGATCGCCGCCTCGACCTCCTCCACCCGTCCCCGCTCCTCCTCGGCGAACCGCTCCGCGTCCAGCTTCTCCGCGACCTCCTCGTCCTGGGCCATGAGCTGGTCCAGGTTCGAGTCGCCGAGCTCGAAGACGCCGAGGTCCACATAGGCCTCCTGGAGCCGCTTGCCCCACAGGCCGATGTCCTTCACGCAGGGCACGATCCGGGAGAAGAGCAACTGCCGGAACAGGGCCAGGAACTCGGACTGTTCGGTGTACTCCTCGGCCTGCGCCCTGGGGATGCCGAAGTCCTCCAGGACCTCGACGCCGCGCAGCCGGTCGCGCATCAGGTAGCAGCCCTCGATGACGAAGTCCTCGCGTTCGCGCAGTTCGGCGTCGGTCAGCTGCTGGTAGTAGTCCCGCAGCGCCATCCGCCCGAACGCGACATGGCGGGCCTCGTCCTGCATCACGTAGGCGAGGATCTGCTTCGGGAGCGGCTTGTCCGTGGTGTCGCGGATCATGCCGAACGCGGCGAGCGCGAGGCCCTCGATGAGCACCTGCATGCCGAGGTAGGGCATGTCCCAGCGGGAGTCGCGCAGGGTGTCGCCGAGCAGCGCCTGGAGGTTGTCGTCGATCGGGTAGAGCATCCCGATCTTCTCGTGGAGGAAGCGCCCGTAGATCTCCGCGTGCCGCGCCTCGTCCATGGTCTGGGTCGCGGAGTAGAACTTGGCGTCGAGGTCGGGCACGGACTCGACGATGCGCGCCGCGCACACCATCGCGCCCTGCTCCCCGTGCAGGAACTGGCTGAACTGCCAGGACGCGTAGTGCTTGCGCAGCTCCCCCCGGTCCCGCTCGGTCATCTTCGCCCAGTGGGGCGTGCCGTACAGGGACATCGCCTCGTCCGGGGTGCCGAGGGGGTCGCAGGGGTCGACCTCCAGGTCCCAGTCGATGCGTTTGGCGCCGTCCCACTGCTTGTCCTTGCCCTTCTGGTACAGGGCGAGCAGGCGGTCGCGTCCGTCGTCGTATTCCCAGCTGAAGCGGGCCGAACTGGCCGACGGTACTTGCCAGTTGAGGTCGCTCGGGGCCCTGGTGTAGAGCTCGTGCGTCGACATACCGGCAGGTTCACACGCTGTTGGACGCGGGGTCAACAAGTCGTGCGCAAACCATTGACGGCCTTGCTGACGGGGCGTCTCATAAGAGTGAACTCGCCCACAGGGATGCGGAGTCAGCGATGACGACCACGACACCGGCCGACGACGCGGCGCTGGAAGGACTGCGGGACGCGCTCGGCCTGCTCAAGGGGCGCGAGCAGGTGGCCGAGCGGCTGCTCGACTCCTCGGCGAAGCACTCGTTCGACCCCGACAAGGAGCTGGACTGGGACGCGCCCTTCGAGGAGGGCAAGTGGTACTGGCCGCCGGAGCTCGTGTCGTTGTACGGCACTCCGCTGTGGAAGCGGATGAGCGAGGAGCAGCGGATCGCGCTGTCCCGGCACGAGGCCGCGGCGCTCGCCTCGCTCGGCATCTGGTTCGAGCTGATCCTGATGCAGCTGCTGGTCCGGCACGTCTACGACAAGGCGGCGACGAGCGCGCACGTGCGGTACGCGCTGACCGAGATCGAGGACGAGTGCCGGCACTCGAAGATGTTCGCCCGGCTCATCACGCGCGGCGGCACCCCGCACTATCCGGTGGCGCGCGTCCACCATCACCTGGGCCGGCTGTTCAAGACGGTGTCGACCACGCCCGGCTCGTTCACGGCGACGCTGCTCGGTGAGGAGATCCTCGACTGGATGCAGCGGCTGACCTTCCCCGACGAGCGGGTGCAGACGCTGATCCGCGGGGTCACCCGCATCCACGTCGTGGAGGAGGCCCGGCACGTGCGGTACGCGCGTGAGGAGCTGCGGCGCCAGATGGTGACGGCGCCGCGCTGGTCGCAGGAGTTCACCCGGCTCACCTCGGGCGAGTTCGCCCGCGTCTTCTCCATCGCCTTCATCAACCCCGAGGTCTACACGAACGTGGGCCTGGACCGGCGGCGCGCCATGGCCGAGGTCAAGGCCAGCGGGCACCGCCGCGAGGTCATGCAGACGGGCGCGAAGCGGCTCACGGACTTCCTCGACGACATCGGTGTGCTGCGCGGCGCCGGGCGTCAACTGTGGCGGTCCTCGGGGCTGCTGGCCTGAGGACGGACCGGGACATGCCGGTTACTCTTCGCACCATGACCTCGGCAACCGGCACGCCCGCCTACAGACGGCTCAGCGTCGAGGAGCGGCGCGCGCAGCTGCTGGAGGCGGCGCTGTCCCTGTTCGCGCACCGGGCCCCGGAGGAGGTCTCGCTCGACGACGTCGCGGAGGCCGCCGGGGTCTCCCGGCCGCTCGTCTACCGCTACTTCCCGGGCGGCAAGCAGCAGTTGTACGAGGCCGCGCTGCGCACGGCGGCGGACGCGCTCGAACAGTGCTTCGCCGAGCCGCCCGAGGGCCCGCTGACCACGCGCCTGGCCCGCGCCCTGGACCGCTATCTGGGCTTCGTCGACGAGCACGACATGGGCTTCGCCGCGCTGCTCCAGGGCGGCAGCGTCGTCGAGACGTCCCGGACGACAGCGATCGTGGACGGGGTGCGCCGCGCGGCAGCCGCCCACATCCTGGCCCACCTGTCCGCCGTCGAACCGGGCCCGCGCCTGCGCATGACGGTCCGCATGTGGATCACCTCCGTCGAGGCGGCCTCCCTGATCTGGCTGGACGAGGACAAGCAGCCGCCCCTGGACGAGCTCCGCGACAGCCTCGTCGACCAGTTCCTGGCGATCCTGACCGCGGCGGCGACCCGCGACCCCGAAACCGCGGAAGCAGTACGCCGGGCCCTGGCCCTGGAGCCCCCGGACGGCCCGGTCGCGGGGTTGGTGCGGCGGGTGCTGTGCCTGGCGGGCGACAGCGCACATTTGCAGTGACCGCGACGGGCGGCGCGGAACCTCGGGGCGGGCGGGGCCTGGCAAGGGTTTCGTGACAGGGGTGTGACGTACGCACGTTGCGGTTCGCGAAGCGGCGTGGCCATGATGGCTGGCATGTCTGAGCACGGGGGTGCGGCGGACCAGCCGCAGACGACACCGAGATCACGCCTCGCCGACTACGCCGAGATGAGCGGTCCGGCCGATCCGGCGCCATCAGCCGACGCGGCTGGAGAGCCGGCGCGGGGCGTCGGTGAACCGGCGGCGGTGCCCGTACGGGAAGAACCCGCACCGCCGGAAGCTCCCGCCGCGCAGGACGAGGGTTCCGGCGCCGCCGCGCTCGACGGCCCGGAAGTGGTGGCCCGGAAGCGGGAGTTCGCCCGCCTCCTGGGCGAGTTCCGGCGCACGGCGGTGCTGGTGCCGCTGGGCGACGAGCCGGGCCCCGTGGAGGAACGCGGACTGCTGACCGCGGACTTCAACGGCATCCGTTTCATCCTGGCCTTCTCCGACGAACAGGCTCTGGCCCGCTACGCGCAGGCCCGCGGTGAATTCGCCCGCGAATGGACATACCGCACGATCCTGGGTGCGAGGCTGCTGGACGTGGCCGTGCCGGCCGCCGGTGTGCCGTGCGGGGTGGCGCTCGACTGCGCGGACGGCGTGGACGGGATGGTGTTCCCGCCGGTGCGGGGCATCGTGCCCGACGAGGCGGCGGTCGATCGTGATGGAGCCGACGACGAGGGGGCGGCCGGATGAGCGGCGGCGGCAAGGATCTGAAGGCGGACGGCCTGGCGCTGGTCGCCAAGGGGCTGACCGAGGCGTTGGCCGAGCTGAAGGAGCTCGGCATGGTCGGCGAGGCGGGTGCCGGGCGGGGATTCGGGGACATCGCGCTGTCCGGCCTGGAGCTGGGCCACCAGGGTCTGACGGACGACTTCAAGTCGTTCTGCGAACGCTGGGAGTGGGGCGTGCGGTCGCTCGTCAACGAGGGCAACGGCTTCGCGCTGAAGACGGGCATGTCGGCGGGCACGTACTACGAGACCGAGCAGTACGTGGAGGGCAGCTTCAAGGTCGTCGCCAACGCGGCGATCGGCAACCCGTACGCCTCCGAGGACGAGGTCACGAAGCAGGGCTGGGGCGACATCGCGAAGTCCGGCGCCTACGGCGGCGTGGACTACAGCAAGGAGTCCTTCGACCAGGCGCTGGCCAACAGTGAGCAGGGCTGGAAGGACGCGGGCCGCGACGTGATGACCTCCCGCACGGTGGGCCCGCTGGGCCTCAACCCGGAGAACCTGCACGGCGCGGCCGGCATGTCCGACGCCGAGTACGACAAGTGGCTCGACTCCACCTTCGGCCCCTCTCCGGAGGAACGGGCGAAGGCGGCCGAGCAGCAGGGCGGGGGTGAGGGCTGATGGGTCTCGGCGATGTGCTCAACTCCGGCCTCGGCAAGCTCGAGGACGGCATCGACGCGGGCAAGAAGTTGGTCGGCGAGGGCGTCGACTGGACGACGAACAAGATCGGTGACGGTCTGGACTACGTCGGCGCGCACGGCGCGGCCGACGCGGTCGAGGACTGGGGCGACGACGTAGCCTCCGACCTCGGTGCCACCCCGGGCGAGCAGCAGCTCGGCGAGACCGAGGAGGCGAACGAGCTCGTCCACGGCAACCCGGACAAGATCCGTGAGTCCGCCAAGCACCTCAAGGACTTCCACACCGCGTTCGACCACGTCAGCTCCGGCATGCGCAAAGTCGACTCCTCCGGCTGGGCCGGCGAGGGCGGCGACGCGTTCCGCAAGAAGTTCGGCGTGCACCCCACCAAGTGGGCGCAGGCCGCGGACGCCTGCGACAAGGCGAGCGGCGCCCTGGAGGCGTACGCCGACACGGTCAAGTGGGCGCAGGGCAAGGCGAAGGAGGCCGTCGAGCTCTACAAGAAGGGCAAGAAGGCCTCGGACGACGCGGTCGACGCGTACAACAAGAAGGTCGACGCCTACAACGCGAAGATCAAGGCGGACGAGGACCCGGGCCCCCGGCCCGAGCCGTTCCAGGATCCCGGCAAGGCCGACGTCAAGAAGGCCTTCGACACGCTCGCCGAGGCCCGCAAGCAGCGCAACACCGCCGCCGGCGACGCCCAGGGCAAGGTGAAGGCGGCCCTCGCGCACGCCCCCGCCGAACCCCCGCCGCTCGACCGTCTCGGCAACAACCTCCTCGACGGCTACCAGGCCTACAACACCGAGCTCACCCACGTCGTCGGCGGCGTCCTGAAGGGCACCGCGGGCCTGGTCAACTTCGCCCGCGGCCTCAACCCCACCGACCCGTACAACCTCACCCACCCCGCGGCCTACATGCAGAACGTCTCCATGACGCTCTCCGGCCTCGTCTCCACCGCCGCCCACCCCGAACGCATCGTCACCGCCGCCGTCGACGGCTTCAAGAAGGACCCCTCCGAGTTCGTCGGCCGCCTGATCCCTGAGCTGATCGGGACGAAGGGGGCGGGGCTGGCGCGGAGCGGGGTGCGGCTGGGGCTCAAGACGGCGACCAAGGAAGGGCTCGAGAGCGGGCTGCGGCGAGAGGCCCGCTCGGGCGCGGAGAGGCATCCCGAAACGAGAGCGCAGCAGCCTGGCGAGAAGACGCTGGAGAAGGATCCGGTAGACGTCGCCAGTGGACACATGGTCCTCGCGCACTGCGATGTCACCCTGGCCGGCGAGCTGCCACTGGCCCTGAAGCGTGGATTCGAGTCGTCGTATCTCGCCGGAAGATGGTTCGGTCCCAGGTGGTCGTCAACGCTTGACCAGCGCCTGGAGATCGACCAGGAAGGTGTTGTGCTCGTCGGGGAGGACGGCCTCCTCCTGACGTATCCTCACCCGGCTCCGGGCGTTCCCACGCTTCCCACGCGTGGGCCTCGATGGTTCCTGGACCGGTCGGAGACCGGCTACACCGTGTCGGAGTCCGAATCAGGACGTGTGCTGCATTTCGCACATCATCAGCACGCCGAACACATCGCGGTTCTTGAGTACCTCGAAGACCGCAATGGCAATTGGATCGCTTTCGATCACGATGCGCGTACAGGTGCTCCCGAGGCAGTCCGGGACAGTGCAGGCCGGCGACTCTCGCTGACCACTGCGGACGGCCGGGTCACAGCCGTCCATCTCACCGCAAGCGGTCCGAACGCCGAGGATCTGCCGATCGTCCGGTACGGCTACTCGCCCGAGGGTCACCTCACCGAGGTCACGGGCTCCACCGGGCAGCCGACACGTTTCGGCTATGACGAACAGGGCCGCATCACATCCTGGTGCGACACGAACGGCAGCCGGTTCACGTACACCTACGACGATCTGGACCGATGCGTACATCAGTCGGGCGCGGACGGACACCTACGCTCCGACTTCGCGTACGAGCCGCCGACAGCAGGCGCTCCCGCCACGACGTCCATCACAGACTCGCTGGGCCATACCACCCAGTACCTGATCAACGAACGCCGCCAAGTCGTAGCCGAGGTCAGCCCGCTCGGCGCAGTGACGCAATACAAACGGGACCGGGACCATCGCCTGCTTTCAAGGGTTGACCCACTCGGCCACACGACCACGTACCGCTACGACGACAAAGGGCGCCCCGTCCTCATCACCCGCCCCGATGGCCGGACGCTGACCACGACGTACAACGAACGCGGATTTCCCGTCAGCATCCGAAGCTGGGACGGTACGACCTACCGACAGGCATACGACGACCAGGGCAACCGGACCGCCCTGACCGACGGCTCGGGCCGCACCACCCGCTTCGTGCACGACTCCCGAGGACACCTCACATCCGTCACCGACGCCCTCGGGCACACGACGCATGTGCGATGTGACGAGGCAGGGCTCCCTGTCGAGGTCACAGACCCGTCGGGCGCCAGAGCGCGCTACGAGAGGGACGCGTTCGGCAGGCCTGTCAGGATCACGGATGCGACCGGCGCCGTGACCCTCCAGTCATGGACCGTGGAAGGTCGGCTCAGCTGCCGCACCGGACCCGACGGCAGATCCGAGAGTTGGGAGTACGACGGGGAGGGCAACTGCGTCCGGCACACCGACCCCATGGGGCAGGTGACACGCTTCGAGTACACGCACTTCGACCTGCTCACCGCACGCATCGATCCGGACGGCACGCGGTACGAGTTCGAGTACGACACGGAACTGCGTTTGGTCAGAGTCGCCGACCCCCAGGGCCTCACCTGGGACTACGCCTACGACCCTGACGGCCGGATCGTGACGGAGACAGACTTCGACCGGCGCAGTCTCCACTACGGGTTCGACTCTGCCGGCCGCCTGGCCACCCGCACAGACGCCCTGGGGCAGACGACAGCCTTCGAATACGACGCCCTCGGGCAGCTCATACGCAAAGACGCGGCAGGCCTGATCACGACGTACGCCTACGACGCGACTGATCAGCTCGCGCACGCGGTCGGGCCCGAGGGCACCACACTCACCCTGGTGCGCGACCAGCACGGCAACCTGCGTTCCGAGGACGTCGACGGCCGAACTCTCACCTACACCTACGACGAACTGGGCCGTCGCACCGGCCGGGAGACCCCCGGCGGCAGTCACACCCGCTGGGGCTACGACGCCTCAGGCCACAAGACGTGGCTGACGGTGGACGGGCGACGGGTCGACTTCACTCACGATCCGGCGGGGCGTGAAATCGCACGTCGCATCGACGAAGGCGTGGCCCTCTCACGTCTCTACGATCCGGCCGGGCGACTGGTCAGGAACACGGCCACGACCCCTGACGGACGCACGGTGCAAGAGCACCACTACACGTACCGCGCGGACGGCCATGTAGTGGGCACGAACGACAAGCTGAGGGGACGACGCCAGTTCGACCTGGACCGCCTCGGCCGGGTGACCACGGTCCGGGCCGACATGTGGCGCGAGAGCTATGCCTACGACACCGCCGGCAACCAGTCTCATGCGTCCTGGCCCGCCACTCACCCTGCCCACGAGGCCACCGGCCCCCGCTCATACAGCGGCACCCGGCTGACACGCGCCGGAAGCTACCGGTACGAGCACGACGCCCTGGGCCGTGTCGTGCTGCGGCAGAAGATCCGGGACTCCCACAAACGCGACACCTGGCGTTACACGTGGGACGCCGAAGACCGGCTGGTATCAGTGCACACGCCGGACGGTGCCGTCTGGCGCTATTCCTACGACCCGCTCGGGCGACGCACAGCAAAGTTCCGGCTGGGGCCCGACGGGTCTCCCGTGGAACGAACGGTCTTCGTCTGGGACGGCACAACCCTGTGCGAGCAGACCACAGCCGCCCCGGAACTCCGCGGAACCGTCACGCTCACATGGGCACACGAAGGCCTGCACCCCATCACGCAGACCGAACGCGTTCTGGACTCGGATCAACGGGAGATCGACTCCCGCTTCTTCGCGATCGTCACCGACCTGGTCGGCACGCCGAGCGAGCTCGTGGACGAGCAGGGGCGACTCGCCTGGCACAGCAGGTCGACACTCTGGGGCACCACCGCGTGGGAGTCGAAGGCCACGGCTTACACGCCACTCCGCTTCCCTGGTCAGTACTTCGATCCGGAAACCGGCCTGCACTACAACTTTCAGCGCCACTACGACCCGGCAACCGCCCGCTATATGTCGGCAGACCCGCTGGGCCTCTCCCCTGCCCCCAACCCCGTCACATATGTAGGGAACCCGCACACCTGGTCCGACCCACTGGGCCTGGCCCCGTGTCCCAGGGGCGGTTGGGAGCAGAAGGCCGACTTCACCAGCCAAAAGGTGATGAGCAAGAAGTTCGACGCTCACGCGGGAGACTTCCTCGACACGCCGGGCAACCGCAACAAGGCGAACCTGGGTCGGTTCGAGCAAGCCATGCGCGACCACATGACCGCAGACGGAACCAAGATCTACCGGTATGACTACCGCGGCCAGGGGCAAGCGGTGGGCTTCATCGATCCAGCGACACAGAAGATGGTCATGCTGCACGCGGACGGAAAATTCTGGTCCGCATGGAAACTCAGCGACCAACAGTTCCAAGGAATCATCGACAAAGGGTTTTTGTGGTGAAGCATTCCGAGAGTGCCGAGGGCTCGCCCATCAAGGGGTGCCCGTCTACGGACTCCTCGTTCGACCCCGCCTGGCTGCAAGGCAAGAGCGTGGCCCCCGTCCCCGTCGGCACGGAGGTCGACTCCGCGCTGGCACGGAGAATGCGTGCGGGGTGCCGTGCCGTCGGCGCCAACGGGGTACTGATCGACACGGCCGACCACTCCTCCGAACATCTCTCGCTGGACGCTCTGGACGGGCTCACCCCGCCTGTTCTCATGTACACACCTGACCGACAGAACGCGATTCTGTTCCCGGCTCCGGGATACGCCCTCGTCGCCGGCACCCCCGGCTTCTGGGCCGGGGCGGTGAGTGAAGGTTCCGATGCCGCCCGCGCGGCGTTCGCGCGGTACGCACGCAGTGTCGCCGATCGCACCCCTGGGGCGGCTCTGTTGGCAAGGGACTATCCACCGGTCCGCCGCGTCTGGACGAACCGTGCAGACGTCGAGACCGGGAGCCATGTGGCACGCCAGCTCGGCCTCTTGGAAGCCTTCGTTTCCGGCCGCTGCGAAGCCCCGGAGTTTGCCGCGGGCTGGTGGGCGGAGCGCAGGTCAGCGCAGGCGTCTGGTGAACGCGTCGGCCGGGAGCTCGCGGCCCTGCTCGATCGGGTGTTCATGATCCTCGAGGACTACACACCGGACCCGGACCTCCGCGAGCAGGGCGACCTCACGGATGCCGCACTCCGCGAAATCGTACGGAGTGCTGTCGAGGCAGACTCATGAGCCTCGGGTCAGTCTCCTCGTCGAAGGTACGGACGCATGTGGCGTGAACTCGCAGAGGAGTTCCCGGGAGCAGAGCTGAAGGATCCTGCGACCCCCGAGGCACTGGACCGTATCGAGGAGCACCTCGGGCAGCGCGTGCCGTCGGCCTTGCGGGAGTTGCTGCTGACGACGGACGGCGTCGAGGACGAGTACGGGACCGCACTCGTGTGGAGCGCCGACCGGATCCTGGCGGAGAACGCGTCGTTCCGGTCGCAGGCGGATTTCCGCGATCTGTACATGCCGTTCGACGCCCTGATGTTCTTCGGCGACAACGGCGGCGGCGATCAGTTCGCTTTCGTCCGCACCCCCGAGCGGGACGACGTCTTCGTCTGGGACCACGAGACCGACAGCCGTACGTGGGTGGCGCCCTCCCTGGAGCGATACCTCCGCAGCGCGCTGGAGAGCGACGGCGGGGACTGGTACCGGAATGGTTGAGACGACCGGACTGATCGCCGCGGCAGAGGCAGAAGGGTGACCCGCGCGTGCCCAGCCACCATCTCTCCGTACGCAACAGCGACCTCCTCGCCCCGTTCTACGGCACCGCCCCGCTCCCCCTGACCTCCCTCCGCCTCCGCTCCGTGCACCTCGACTGGCGCGGGCCGACGCTGACGCTGCGGCTCGATCTGCCCGCGCCTCCCCTGCCGTTGCCGGAGGAGTGGGCGGCCGCCGGGGTCGAAGGTGTGCAGGGGCAGTTGCGGTTCCTCGCGGTGGAGGAGCTGGAGATGGAGGGGTGGGAGCCGCCCGTGACCGCCTCGTTCGCGATGGCGGAGCTCGGTGGCGGCGAGCACCGGATGCGGGTCGGGGTCTCGGCCGGCGAGGGGCGGCCCTTCCTGCGGTCTCTCTGCGCTTCCCCGAGGCGCGGGACGTCCGGGTGCGGGGCTGGGCGCATCCGGGCAGGAAGGACGTCCGGGTCACGGGTGGCGGCGGCGGAGGGGACGGCGTCTCGGTCGTCGTGGCGTCCGAGGGCTCGTCGCTGAGCTTTCGGGCGGCGGGCGTGGCCGTTGCCCGTACGCGTACCTTTCCCGTCTGGCCGAGCCGTTGATCCCGGGGCCGAGATCCACCCGTATCGGCTGGGACGGGAGAGACTGGGGCCGTGAAGAGTGAAGAGATCCCCTTTGTCGGGGGGCCGCTCGATGGGCGGACGCTGGACGTGATGCTGACCGCTACGGGGAATCCGCCCAAGGTGTACAAGGTGCCGGTCCCCGATGAGGAGGGCGGGCGGACCGTGCTCGTGTATGTGCGGGAGCCCGTGCCGAGCGGGAAGGCCGTGCAGCTCGTGACGCGGTGGCGGTACGTGTTCGCGCCCGACGGGAAGACCGGGCGGGAGATCCGGTGGCCGTGGTCCAGGGGGAAGAGCGCCGAGTAAAGGCGGCTCGCCGGGCGGGACCTGGACGGGTGGCGGGGTTGGGCCGGGTCGCGCAGCTCCGCGCGCCGCTCGTACGACGGTCTGCTGGTGTTCACGGTGCGGGCCACAGGGGCTGGCCCGCACCGGAGGTGATGAGGTGTCAGGCAGGCTGGTGCGGTGGGTGTGCACGGCGGCCGTGGCGGGGGCGGTGCTCCAGCCGGTTCCCGCGGGCGCGGCGCCGGGACCGGACGACACCGGGCAGGAGCGGCCGGTGGCCGAGCTGCTGACGGATCTTCAGGGGCTGTACCGGAAGGCCGAGCAGGCCACCGAGGCGTACAACGCCACCGAGGAGAAGCTGAAGGAGCGGAAGAAGGCCGCCGACACGCTCGGCGAGGAGCTGGCCCGGGCCCGGGGGGACCTCAGCCGCAGCCGGGTCGCGGCCGGGCGGCTGGCGCGGGACCAGTACCAGGGCAGCAGCGACATCTCCCCGTACGTGACGCTGCTGCTGGCCCGCGATCCGCAGCAGGCCCTCGACCAGGGCCATGTGCTGCGGCGCGCGGCGAAGGAGCAGCAGGCGGCGATCGCCCGGCTGGTGCGGCGGGAGAAGAAGACGGACGGGCTCGCCACCACGGCCCGGGCCGCCCTCGACCGGCAGTTGCAGCTCACGGAGAAGAAGAGGAAGGAGCGGGACGCCGTGCAGGGGCGGCTCAAGGAGGTCGAGGAGCTGCTCGCCTCGCTCAGCACCGATCAACTCGCCGAGCTGGCACGGCTGGAGAAGAAGGGCACGGCGGACGCGCAGCGGGAGTTCGTGGCGTCCGGGGCGCTGAGCTCGACTCCGCGGTCGCCGTCGAAGGCGGGTGACGCGGCCCTGTCGTACGCCGTCGAGCAGATCGGGAAGCCGTACGTGTGGGGCGCGGAGGGGCCGGACTCCTTCGACTGCTCGGGGCTCACCTCGCAGGCGTGGGCGCACGCGGGGCGGACCATCCCGCGGACCTCGCAGGAGCAGTGGGCCCAGCTGCGCCGGGTGCCGATCGGTCAGCTGCGGCCCGGGGACCTCGTCGTGTACTTCCCCGAGGCCACGCACGTCGCGATGTACCTCGGCGACGGGATGGTGGTGCAGGCGCCGCGCCCCGGGGCGAAGGTCAAGGTGTCGCCGATCGCGGCGAACCCGGTGCTCGGCGCGGTCCGGCCGGACCCCGGCGCGGACCCGATGCCCGGCTACAAGGCCCCCGCTCTGCCGGAAGGCGCGACGGACGGCGACGACACCGGGTACTCCGACCCGGGTGCGCCGCCGTCCGGCACCTCGTGAGTACGCCTACTGGGTCAGCGACGCGAGGTAGGCCTCGGTCTTGGCCGGCTCGTAGAAGAAGTTCTCGAAGTCGGCCGGGTCGTTGAACCCGTTGGCGAAGCGGTCCGCGGCCGGCTGGAGCTGGCCGGCGGCGCCCAGCAGGTTCAGCACGTGCTCCGGCGGGGCCTGGAGCATCGTGTTCGTCCACTTGGTGACGTGCTGCGCGGTGTCCCAGTAGCGGTCGAACGCGGACTGCATCCACTCCTCGTCGAACGGCTTGTCACCGTGCTCGACGATGGAGGCGAGGTACGCGGCGGCGCACTTGGAGGCCGAGTTGGAGCCCTGGCCGGTGATCGGGTCGTTGGCGACGACCACGTCGGCGACACCGAGGACCGCGCCGCCCGAGGGAAGCCGGCCGATGGGGTTGCGGACGGTCGGCGCGTAGCGGCCGGCGAGCGTGCCATTGGCGTCGGTCAGCTCGACCTTCGTGGCGCGGGCGTACTCCCACGGCAGGAACTTCTCCATGAGCTCCAGCGTGAGCGCGAGGTGCTCCGAGGGGTCCTTGACGCCCTTGAACGCGTCCACGGGGCCGCCGGGGACGCCCTCCCAGAAGAGGATGTCGGCGCGGCCCGAGGTGGTGAGGGTCGGCATGACGAAGAGCTCGCCGACGCCGGGCACGATGTTGCAGCGGACCGCTTCGAAGTCGGGGTGCTCGGGGCGCGGGCCGAGGCCGTGCACGTAGGCGACGGCGAGGGCGCGCTGCGGCTCCGTGTACGGGGAGCGGGAGGCGTCGCGGCCGAACATGGAGACGAGCTCGCCCTTGCCGGCCGAGACCAGCACCAGGTCGTAGGTGCGGGCGAAGTAGTCGAGGTCGGAGACGGCCGCGCCGTGGATGACGAGCTGGCCGCCGCGCTGGGCGAAGGTCTCCATCCAGCCGGCCATCTTCACGCGCTGGTCGACGGACTGCGCGATGCCGTCGAGCTTGCCGACCCAGTCGATGGCCCGCTGGGTGGGGCCCGGGTCGTGCGAGCCGGGGGCGGCGACGGAGACGCCGAGGCCCTCGATCCTCGGGGCCTGCGACTCCCAGAAGTTGAGCTGCAGGTCGCGCTCGTGCTGGAGCGAGGTGTGGAACATGCACTGCGTCGACATGACCCGGCCGGAGCGGATCTCGTCGGCGGTGCGGTTGGACATCAGAGTGACCTCGTACCCGTGGGACTGGAGGCCCAGGGCGAGCTGGAGACCGGACTGGCCGGCTCCGACGACGAGTATCTTCCGCGACATATCGACTGCCTCTAACTTGCTTACTGATGAAGGGGGTGACCCGATCGGGTCTAGGCGGGGGTGGCGTCGAGCGCGTGGCCGACCAGCGAGAGCAGCGTCTCGATCACGGATATGCGGCGGCGCGCGTCCATGACCAGGACGGGGACGTGCGGCGGCACGGTGAGTGCCTCGCGCACGTCGTCCGGCTCGAACTCCTCGGACCCGTCGAAGTGGTTGACGGCGACGACGTAGGGCAGCCCGCAGCTCTCGAAGTAGTCGAGGGCCGGGAAGCAGTCGGACAGGCGGCGGGTGTCGGCCAGGACGACGGCGCCGATCGCGCCGCGCACCAGGTCGTCCCACATGAACCAGAACCGCTGCTGGCCCGGCGTGCCGAACAGGTACAGGACCAGGTCGTCGTCGAGCGTGATCCGGCCGAAGTCCATGGCGACGGTCGTGGTGGCCTTCTCGGGGGTCGCGGACAGATCGTCCGTGTCCTCGCTGGCCCGGGTCATCAGCGCCTCCGTCTGGAGGGGCTGGATCTCCGACACGGCGGTCACCAGGGTGGTCTTGCCGACGCCGAACCCGCCCGCCACGACGATCTTCGTGGCGATCGGGGCCCGGCTTCTGTCGGTCTGCCAGGCCTGCAACTGCTCCTCGTCCTCGAGGAGTTCGGTGACGTCAGAGACGACGGAGTCCACTCAGCACCCTTTCGAGCAGCGCGCGGTCCGGCTGTCCCGGGCCGTGACCGGTTCCGTACACACGGATCTTTCCCTGGTCGGCGAGGTCGCTCAGGAGGACGCGGACCACGCCGAGGGGCATCTTGAGAAGCGCCGCGATCTCGGCGACCGTGCGCATGCGGCGGCACAGCTCCACGATGGCCCGCATCTCCGGCATGACGCCCGCGAGCGTGCCCTTCCCTATTTCGAGGCGCTCGTCGGGCGCTTCGAGGGCGGCCACGAACGTCTCGACGAGCAGCACGTGCCCGAAGCGGGTCCGGCCGCCGGTCAGGGAGTAGGGGCGGACGCGGGCGGCCTTGCGGTCGGACCCGCGTACGGGGAGTTTGCCGGTACTCGTACTGCCGGGTGTCATCGGGTGCTCTCCATCGACTGGCGCAGTTCACTGCGGAGTTCGGGGGTGAGGACGTGCCCGGCACGGCCGACGAAGAGCGCCATGTGGTACGCGACGACGCTCATGTCGCAGTCCGGGGTGGCGTGCACGCCGAGCAGAGAACCGTCGCTGATGGACATGACGAAGAGGGAACCCTCCTCCATGGCCACCATCGTCTGCTTGACGCCCCCGCCGTCCATCAGCTTGGCGGCGCCGATGGTGAGGCTGCCGACGCCGGACACGATCGTGGCCAGGTCGGCGCTGGAGCCCTTGGGGCCGCCGCTGTGGTCGGCGGGCGTCTCGGCGTTGTGCCCCGGGTCGGAGGAGAGCAGGAGCAGCCCGTCGGACGAGACGACCGCGACGGAGAGCAGCCCTGGCACCTCCTCGACCAGATTGGTCAGCAGCCAGTGCAGATTGCGCGCTGCGCTGCTGAGTGCGCTGGATACAGGGGTGGGCGCAGTCAACTGCTTGCCTCCTCGGCGGTGTCCCCCTTGGCTTCTCCGATACGTTCTTCGATCTCGGCCGCGACGTCCTTGCGGCCTTCCTGCGCCCCCCGGTGGAATCCGCCGAGCCGGCGGCGCAGCGCGTCCGCGTCCACGGAGCCGGTGCGCGGCTTCGCGGCGGGGGCCTGGGCGGCGGCCTTCGGGGTGCGCTTGGGCAGGCCCTTGTCCGTGAGGCGCTGAGGCGCCGGTTCGGACACGGGGGTGCGCTGCGCGGGCACCTCGGCGGTGACCGGCTCGGGAGCGTGGTCGGGCTCCGGCCTGGTCCGCGGCTCGGGGTCGGGCTCCGTGAGCGTCCCGGACGTGGTCGGCGTCCCGGCCGTGGTCAGGGTCCCGGTGGTGGTCGTGGTCTCGTCCGGGGTGCGCTGATGCGCGGGGGACTCACCGGTGGTCACGGGCTCGGCCGCGGGGGCCGGTACCGGAGCCATGAGCTCCATCGTGGTCTCGGCCGGACGCTCCACGGGGCTGTCGTGCGCGGCCTCGTCCGTGGCTGCGGGCTCGGGCGCCGGCTCGGGCTCGGGCGCGACGGGATCGGCGGTCTCGGCGGTCCCGGCGGTCTCCGCCTTGCGCACAGCCTGCTCGGCCGCCGCGATGAGCGGGTCGGCGCCCTCGGCGCCGTCGGCACTGCGGCCGTCCAGCACGTTGGAGTTGGCCTCGGCCTCGGAGCCGGGCAGGTGCACGGCCGGGGCGCCGCCCGGCACCGGCACGGCCGGCGGCACCGACACGGAGGGCGCGGCGGCGAGCAGTGCGGTGGGCAGCACGGCGACGGCGGCGACACCGCCCTGCTTCTGCTCGCGCAGCCGGACCCGGATCCCGTGCCGTGCGGCGAGCCGCGCGACGACGTAGAGGCCGAGCCCGAGGCCTTCGGCGTCCGCCGGGTCATGGGCCTGCTCCGCGGTGAAGGCGGACAGCCGGGAGTTGAGCTCACGCATCCGGGCCTCGGCCATGCCGATGCCCTCGTCCTGGACGGAGAGCATGACCTCGCCGCTCTCCAGGAGCCAGCCGGAGACCTCGACGGTGGCGTCCGGCGGCGAGAACGAGGTCGCGTTCTCCAGGAGTTCGGCGACGAGGTGGCTGAGGTCGTCGGCGGCGAACCCGGCGACGTGCGCGTGCGGCGGCAGCGCGGCGATCCGGACCCGCTCGTACCGCTCGATCTCGGAGACGGCGGCGCGGACGACGTCGACCAGCGGGACCGAGCCGGCGTGCTGCTGGCCGTGCTCGGCACCGGCGAGGACCAGCAGGTTCTCGCTGTGGCGGCGCATGACGGTGGCGAAGTGGTCGAGCTTGAACAGGGTGCCGAGACGCTCGGGGTCCTGCTCGCGCTCCTCCAGGCCCTCGATGACGCCGAGCTGACGCTCGACGAGGCCGAGGGTGCGCAGGGCGAGGTTGACGAAGGTGCCGTGGATGGAGTGGCGGGCCTTGTCCAGGCGGTCGGCGGCCTCGGCGAGCTCGGCGCGCAGGGCCTCGCGGTCGGCGCGCAGCGCGTCGCGGTCGTCGGCCATCCGCTGCCGCTCGCCGATGAGGTGCTTGCGGTCGGACTCGAGGCTGCCGAGCCGCTCGTGGAGGGCGAGGGCGTGCGCGTGCAGGGCGTTGACGGAGCGGACGACCTGGGCGAACTCGTCGTTGCGCCCGGTGAACTTCATCGGCTCGTCGGTGCCCGGTTCGGCGGCCAGGCGGGCGGAGCCGATCCGCAGCACGGCCAGCGGCCGGGTCAGCGAGCGGGCGGTGCCCATCGCGAAGCCGACGGCGGCGAGCAGGCAGAAGCCGGCCAGCGCGAACCGGATCTCCAACGCGGTGACGTCGTCGTCGCGCAGCTGCTCCAGGTCCTTGATCCGCTGGTCGCCGAGCGCGGCCTCGGCGCCCCGCATCTGGTCGACCCGCGCGGTGAGCGCGTCGTCGACCTTCTTGCTGCTGTACTCCAGTTCGGCGGCGGAGAGCATGGGGGCGTCGGTGAGCGCGGCGAGGTACTTGTCGGCCCGCTCGACCTCGGGTCCGCTCACCGTCGAGTCGTACGCGGTGACGCTCGCGGCCGGGGCGGACTCGCGGAAGTCGTCGAGCGCCGCCTGCGAGCGGACCTGGGCGAGCTGGGCGGCGGCGGTGAGCCCGTCACGCTCCTCGGCGCCGCCGCCCGCCGCGTCCGAGACGACGGTCTTGGGCAGCCCGGTGACCGGGTCGACCGTCGTGGTCGAGGTGGGCCGGGGCACCGCGTAGGCGGCGAGCAGCAGGCCGCGGGCGGCGGAGGCCTGCTCGACGGCGCGGTCCAGGTCGGCGAAAGCGCGGACGCCGGCGCCGGCCCGGGGCGGCGTGCTGTCGGCGAGGTCCTCGGCGAGCCGGTGCAGGCCGGCGATGGCGGCGGAGTAGGAGGCGTTCGCCTTGAGGGCGGTGTCCTTGCCGGTGAGGGCGGCGCGGCGGACGGCGGCGATCTCGTCGAGGGTGCGGCTCAGCGGGCCCTCGGCGTCGGCGCGCAGCTCCTCGACCTGGCGGTCGACGCGGCTGCTGCGCTCCTCGCTGAGGCCCTTGCCCTCGGGGCGTCCTGCGGCGATGAAGGCGGTGACCTCGTCGCGCTCGTCGGCCAGGGAGCGGGACAGCGCGAGGGCGCTCTGGGTGCGCTGCGCGTCGTCGACGAGGCCCTGGGACTCGCCCACCTGGCCGGACGCGGTGAGGATCGCGGGGGCCGCGGCGCCGGCGATCGCGGCGGCGACCACGGCGACGGCGACGATCAGCCGGTTGCGCACCCGGGCCTTGCGGCCCTTGCCGACCGGCGGGGCCGGGGGGCGCGAGGGCGTCGGGGCCGGGGTGGGCGCGGTGCCACCGGGCGCGGAGGGCGTGCCGTGCTCCGTGACGGAGCCCGTCGCACCCACCCCGCCCACGCCAAGGGACCCGTTACCGCCGGAGGTCTTCCGCAACGTCTGGTGCTCGCATTCCTGACTCGTCCTACCCCTGGGCACGGGTGACGCTCCGTCAACACGCGCGCCCGTCTGGTATGGCTCCAGACCATTCCAGCGCCGGTGAGCAGGAGGCGTACATCACCTGGCCCGCCACCCGAAGGAGTGAACATCGTGCGGGAGTTGGCGAGCAAGTTCCCCGGGAGGGGTCGCGGGGCGTCCGCAGCGCGCCGGTTGGACGTCTTCGGAAGGCTTTGGCAAGATGCCCCGCCACGCCTCGCCGGAGCTGATCATTCCGCCCCAATTCCGGCGCCGTACACGCCAGGTCACCTGCTCGTACCGAGGTTCGCCACACCTGTGAAGGCCCCGTGCAGACTCGTGCAGACTGGCTGGATGCGCATCGAACTGACGACGGAACCCGGCGACCCCGAGCGCCCGAACGAGGACTACGCATCGGTAGCGCTTCCGGCATCCGGGCAGGGTGGATCACTCGTGGTCCTGGACGGGGTCACGCCCCCTGCCGGCGACGCCGGTTGTCTGCATTCCGTCCCCTGGTTCACGGCCCGCCTCGGCGGCACCCTCGCGGAACTGTCCGCTTCGCGCCGGGATATGACGTTGTCCGACATCCTCGCCACCGCGATCGCCCGGACCGCGGACGCCCATCGCGGCACATGTGACCTTTCTCACCCCCGTACGCCACAGGCGACCGTCGTGCTCGCGCGCTGGGACGCGGAGCGTCTGGAGCATCTCGTGCTGTCCGACTCGGCGTTGCTCGTCGAGGCTCCGGACGGCACGGTCACCGCGCTGCTCGACGACCGGCTCGACCGGGTGCCGCGCGCCTCCCTGGTCTCCGACGCGGTGGCCGACGCGACGGTGCGCAACAAGGAGGGCGGGTTCTTCACCGCCGCCGCCGACCCGGACGTCGCCCGCCGCGCCGTGGCCGGCACGCTCCCCCGCACCGAGGTCCGGGCACTCGCCGCGCTGACCGACGGGGTGACGCGCTGGGTGGAGAAGTTCCACGAGGGCGACTGGACGGACCTGTTCACCCTGATCCGCAAGGAGGGCGCCGAGGCCGCGGTGGCCCGGGTGCGCGCCCTGGAGGACGCGGACGAGCGGGACCGTACGTATCTGCGGCGCAGCAAGACGCACGACGACGCGTCGCTGGTGTACGCGGAGCTGTGAGGGCGCGCGGCGGCGCCTACTCGGCGCCCGCGTTCAGCTGGTGCAGCAGCCGGGCCAGCTCCGCGACCTCGCGGCGGTCCCAGTCGGCCAGCTGACGCACGTAGCGCGCGCGGCGGGCGTCGCGGACGCGGCGGAAGTCCTCGCGGCCCCGCTCGGTGAGCGAGACGAGCCAGGCGCGGCCGTCGGCCGGGTCGGGTTCGCGGCCGACGAAGCCGAGCTCCTCCAGGGCGCGCAGCTGCCGGCTCATCGTGGCCTTGCCGACGCCGATGTAGCCGGCGAGCTCGGTGGCACGCTGGGCGCCGCACTCCTCCAGCCGCGCGAGCAAGCCGTACGCGGAGGGTTCGAGATCGGGGTGCACCTCCCGGGCCATCTCGCCGGAGTTGGCACGGGCGCGGCGCAGGAAGTAGGTCAACTCCCGCTCCAGGGCGAGGAACTCGTGATCGACGCCCTGGGGCGCGCCCTCGACGGACGCGTCCTGTTCCGCGCCCCGTCGCTCGCCGTTCCCGTCTTCGTGCACGTCAGCAGCCATGGACTGAGGTTCCCCGAGTTTCCCTGTCTGAAAGTTCTCGCCGCTGCGCGTCATCGCCGCAGCTCCGCCAGTATTTCGCAGGAGTAGACCAACGGCACCCTCCAGGCCCTCTTCCCTCGCTCGGGTCTACGTGCGTAGCGTGATGCATGGCATGTCCACACCATCGCCATGGAACGGGCACACCACCAGGTCGGCAGGCGAACCCCACCCGCGGCACCCGACGGCACGGCGCGACCGGCACGGAACGGCACAGGTCCCTGATCAGCCCACCCACCTGATCCCCCACGAGGCCTACGGAGGCACGCACATGCCCGCGCACAGACCCGGAACGACGCGTCGCCGGACCCGCTTCGGCGTGGCCGGCACCCTTCTCGCAGCCCTCTCCCTCCTGCTCGCCCTGCCCGGTGCGGCGCAGGCGGGCGACGTCCCCCAGCGCGGCGAGGCCTCCATGGGCATGGGGGTCGCCGCTCACGACGGCGACACCGGCGAGCCGCCCATGACCCGCGCCACCCAGACCGAGGGCGTCGACGTCAGCGGCCACCAGGGCAACGTGGCCTGGTCGACCCTCTGGAACAGCGGCGTGCGCTGGGCCTACGTCAAGGCCACCGAGGGCACGTACTACACGAACCCGTACTTCGCGCAGCAGTACAACGGCTCCTACAACGTCGGCATGATCCGCGGCTCGTACCACTTCGCGACGCCGGACACGACGAGCGGCGCCACGCAGGCCAACTACTTCGTGGACCACGGCGGCGGCTGGTCCCGGGACGGCAAGACCCTGCCGGGCGCGCTCGACATCGAGTGGAACCCGTACGGCGACGCCTGCTACGGCAAGACGCAGAGCGGGATGGTCACCTGGATCCGTGACTTCCTGAACCAGTACAAGGCCCGCACGGGCCGTGACGCCGTGATCTACACGGCGACGAGCTGGTGGACCCAGTGCACGGGCAACTACGGCGGCTTCGCGGCGTACAACCCGCTGTGGATCGCCCGCTACTCCTCCACCGTGGGCACGCTCCCGGCCGGCTGGGGCTACTACACGATGTGGCAGTACACGTCCTCCGGCCCGACGGTCGGCGACCACAACAAGTTCAACGGCGCCCTGGACCGCGTCCAGGCGCTGGCCCTCGGCTGATCCGACGGCCGCGCGACATGCCGGAGGCCCGGCCCCTCATGGGGCCGGGCCTCCGGTGCGCAGGCGTCACGCCGCGACGGGAACCTCCAGGTTCGCCGAGGCGGGGGCGAGGGCCAGCTCCAGGACCTGGCGGACGTCCGTCACCGGGTGGACGTCCAGCTTCTCCAGGACCTCGGCCGGGACGTCGTCCAGGTCCGGCTCGTTGCGCTTCGGGATGATCACGGTCGTGATCCCGGCCCGGTGCGCGGCGAGCAGCTTCTGCTTCACGCCGCCGATGGGCAGCACGCGCCCGGTCAGCGACACCTCACCGGTCATCGCCACGTCCGTACGGACCTGCCGGCCGCTCAGGAGCGAGGCGAGGGCCGTGGTCATGGTGACGCCGGCGCTCGGACCGTCCTTGGGGACCGCGCCCGCCGGGAAGTGGATGTGCACGCCGCGCTCCTTCAGGTCGGCGACGGGCAGCTCCAGTTCGGCGCCGTGCGAGCGCAGGAAGGAGAGCGCGATCTGCGCGGACTCCTTCATGACGTCGCCCAGCTGACCGGTCAGGGTCAGTCCGGCCGCGCCCGTCTCCGGGTCGGCCAGCGACGCCTCCACGAAGAGGACGTCGCCACCCGCGCCGGTCACCGCGAGCCCGGTCGCGACACCGGGCACCGCCGTGCGCCGCTCGGCCGGGTCCTGCGCGGACTCGGGCACGTGGTGCGGCCGTCCGACCAGCTCGCGCAGATCGCCCTCACCGACGGTGAACGGCAGCTCGCGCTCGCCGAGTTCGTGCTGGGCCGCGACCTTGCGGAGCACGCGCGTGACGGCCCGCTCCAGGTTGCGCACGCCGGCCTCGCGGGTGTACTCGCCGGCCAGCTTGCGCAGCGCGTCCTCGCCGATGACGACCTCGTCCTCGCCGAGACCGGCGCGGTCCAGCTGGCGGGGCACCAGGTGGTCGCGGGCGATGACGACCTTCTCGTCCTCGGTGTAGCCGTCCAGGCGGACCAGCTCCATGCGGTCCAGCAGGGCCTCGGGGATGGCTTCCAGCACGTTCGCCGTCGCCAGGAAGACGACGTCGCTCAGGTCGAGTTCGACCTCCAGGTAGTGGTCGCGGAAGGTGTGGTTCTGCGCCGGGTCGAGGACCTCCAGGAGGGCGGCCGCCGGGTCGCCCCGGAAGTCCGAGCCGACCTTGTCGATCTCGTCGAGCAGGACCACCGGGTTCATGGACCCGGCCTCCTTGATCGCGCGCACGATCCGTCCGGGCAGCGCGCCGACGTACGTACGCCGGTGGCCGCGGATCTCCGCCTCGTCGCGGACGCCGCCGAGGGCGACGCGGACGAACTTGCGGCCCATGGCGTGGGCCACGGACTCGCCGAGGCTGGTCTTGCCGACGCCGGGCGGGCCGACCAGCGCGAGCACCGCGCCGCCGCGCCGTCCGCCGACGACGCCGAGGCCGCGGTCCGCGCGCCGCTTGCGCACGGCCAGGTACTCGGTGATGCGCTCCTTCACGTCGTCGAGCCCGAAGTGCTCGGCGTCGAGGACGGAGCGGGCGCCCTGGATGTCGTAGGCGTCCTCGGTGCGGTCGTTCCACGGCAGTTCGAGGACGGTGTCGAGCCAGGTGCGGATCCAGGAGCCCTCGGGCGACTGGTCGCTCGCCCGCTCCAGCTTGTCGACCTCCTTGAGGGCGGCCTCCCGCACGTTCTCGGGCAGGTCCGCGGCCTCGACGCGGGCGCGGTAGTCGTCGGACTCCTCGCCCTCCTGCTCGCCGTTCAGCTCGCGCAGTTCCTTGCGTACGGCGTCGAGCTGGCGGCGCAGCAGGAACTCGCGCTGCTGCTTGTCGACGCCCTCCTGGACGTCCTTGGCGATGGTCTCGGCGACGTCCTGCTCGGCGAGGTGCTCGCGGAGCTGGGCGGTGGCGAGCTTGAGGCGGGCGACCGGGTCGGCGGTCTCCAGGAGCTCGACCTTCTGGTCGGTGCTCAGGAACGGCGAGTAGCCGGAGTTGTCGGCGAGGGCGGACACGTCGTCGATCTGCTGGACGCGGTCCACGACCTGCCAGGCGCCGCGCTTCTTCAGCCAGTTCGTGGCGAGCGCCTTGTACTCGGTGACCAGCTCGGTCACGGAGCCGGGCAGCGGGTCGGGCAGCGTCTCCTCGACGGTCAGGCCCTCGACCCAGAGTGCGGCGCCGGGGCCGGTCGTGCCCGCGCCGATGCGCACGCGCCCGCGACCGCGGATGAGCGCGCCGGGGTCGCCGTCGGCGAGGCGTCCCACCTGCTCGACGGTGCCGAGCACGCCGGTGTTCGCGTACGTGCCGTCGATCCGCGGAACAAGCAGCACCTTCGCCTTGCTGTCCCCACTGGACCGCGCGGCGGCCTGGGCGGCCTCCACCGCGGCGCGTACGTCGGTGTCGTTCAGGTCCAGCGGCACCACCATGCCGGGAAGTACCACCTCGTCGTCGAGCGGCAGCACGGGCAGGGTGAGCGGTGTGGACGTCGAAGCCATGATCTCCCCTTCGGCAGTCAAGTTGAGCTATGTCGACTCAATGCAGGGGCGCCGCCGAATGTTCCCCGTGGCCCGTTCGCTGTGAGCGATCACATCTGGCCGGGCCCGACGACGGCTCCGTACGCTGCCTCGCGTAAGGCATGAATGAAGTCTGCGCCTATTACAACGGGGGTCATGGGATGACGGTCGACACACGGGTACGGGACTGGGTCGGCGGCTGGGTGCTCTCGCGCGGGGCCGCGCCCCCGCTCCCCGAGCCCTGGGGGTTCACGGTCCACGTCGGCCTGGCGTCGCACGTGAGCCGACACGTCCTCGGCGCCGTGAACGACGGCGTGCGCGAGGACGACGTCCGCCGGGCCGCCCGGTCCGTGCGCGGGCCCGGCGCCCAGCTCAAGGTCTTCGCCGACCCGGAGCGGGTGCTGCCGTGGCTCGGCCCCGAGTGGGAGCCGTACGACCTCGGCGACGTCCTGATGACGGCCGAGCTGACCGACGCCGAGCCGCCCGCTCCCCCGGCCGGGTACCGCCTGCGCACCTGGACCCGCGACGGCGTGACCCGCGTCCTGCTCACCGACACCGAGGGCTCGTTCGCCGCCCGGGGCCAGACGGCCACGACCGGGGCGAGCACGGTGGTGGACATGATCGAGACCTCCGAGGACCACCGCCGCCGGGGCCTCGGCAAGGTCGTCATGGGCACGCTCCGGGTCGCGGCCCGTGCGCAGGGCGCCAGGCACGGCCTCCTCGCGGGCACCCCGTCGGGCCAGTTCCTCTACCGCTCCCTGGGCTGGCACACGGTGGCCCCGCTGACCAACGCCCGGCGCCGGGCCACGACAGCGGCCTGACCTCCGGCCCTAACTCGCTTGCCCGGACGGCACCGCGCCCCGAAGAATCCGGGCATGAGCGCACCCGTGACCCCGCTGACCCGTGCCCAGGACGCCGCCCTGCGGGCGCTGCGAGCGACCGCCCTGGCCGGCCGCGAGGACGCGCTCGGGCGGCTGGCCCGGTGCGGGGTCGACGCGACGGCGGCCGAGGGACTGATCGCCCTGGTGCACCGGCACGCGCGCGTGACGCTGAACTTCCACCCGGACCGGCTGCTCGCCGACGGACGGACCACGGTCGCGGCCGGACTCGCCGCCGACGCCCGCTACCGGGGCCAGTACGAGACGGGACTCTCCAACGGGAGCCGGACCGCGCACCCGGGCGGCCTGCGCGACGACTGGGAGCACGCCCTGTTCGGCGGGGCGTACGCGGGCGCGGCGGCCAGGGAGCGGCCCAAGTACGGGGCGCTGAACGTGGCGCGGCACCCCGACGGGGCCGCGCCCCGGTTCGGCTCCTGCCATGTGCGGCTGCGCCCGGAGGCGACGGAGCGGGCGACCTTCTGCTTCGGCGACAGCCATGTCGGCCCCGCGGACGTGGGCACGGCCGACGCGCTGCACTCCGTCCTCGCCGCGCTGCTCACCGACGCCGTGGAGAGCGGACAGTCGCTCGGGCTCGCGGGCGTGGACCCGGCGGCGGAGATCCGGGCCCTGGCCGCCCCCGCGCCGCCGCGCGGACCCGGCCGCTCGCTCGACTTCTACGTGGAGGCGCAGGTGCACGGGGACGTGGACCTGCGCACGGACGCGGAGGCGCTCGTGCTCGACCCGTCCTTCCGGGGCACGGAGACCGGCGAGCTGCTGGCGGGGCTCGGGCTGCCCGTCGAGTGGCACGCGGGGTTCGTGCTCGGCCCGGAGGTGCCGGACGAGGAGCTCGCGGCGTTCCGCGGCGAGGGGCTCGTACCGGTGGTGGGGCGGGTGCGGGCGGAGTTCGCGGACGGCGGGCGGATCGACGCGGCCTGCGTCGGACGGGCAGCGGCCTCGGCGGCCACGTCACCCGAGAGCTGGTCGGCCTACGGGACGCCGGACGAGGTGCTCCAGTACGTCAAGCAGCTGTGGCACTGCCTGGTGCGGTTCGGCAGGAGCGACGCCGGCGGCGTACCAGCGGCCAGATCGTGACGCCGATCGCGAGGGCCAGGAGGTGGCCCCAGCCGGTCATCGGGTCCTCGAAGGTCAGCAGGTCCTGGACCAGCGTCGCCCCGAAGGCCACGAGCACCAGCCAGCGCGGCAGCCGCGGGAGCAGGCCGGCCAGGGCGCCGATGCTGGCGGCGACGCCGAAGCTGATGCCGTAGTCGAGCCGGTGCAGGGAGCTGTGCGGCAGGTGGCCCGCCATGACGGACAGCCCCACCGGGATCTCCGTGGCCAGCGTCGCCAGGACGTGGCCGAGCAGGAAGACACCGGCCGCCCGCAGCCCGCCGATGCGCCGCTCCAGCGCGGTCAGCACGACGACGAAGGCGATCACGAAGGGTGACGTGAGGCCTCCGGCGACCCACAGCGCGCTGGCGAGCAGGACGCGTACGGGGTGTTCGGCCAGATGGGCGACGTCGGTGCTGGATCCGCGGAGCGCGGCGGCGACCGTGTGCGGGGCGCCGAACTCCATGAACAGCGAGGTGCCGAGCAGCAGGCAGGCGTAGCCGAAGGTGAAGGGGGTCCCGGTGGGGGTGGGGAGCAGCCGCAGGGGCCGCAGCCGGCGCCGTGCGGCCGGCACGCGCTCCTGGTCGGGGGCGCCGGGCTGGGCGGGGATGCCGTCGAGCGGGGCGCGGGCGGGGACCCGGCGGGTCTCGGTGTGCACGTGTGCCTTCACGTGGGACACCCCTTTCCTGCCGATCAACCCCCCACACTCGCCCCGTGGGGCGCCCTGCCGGTGACGGGGGCGACACGGACACGGGGCCCGGGCGCACCGACACCCTAGGCGCTCCCCGCCCCGACCGCGCGCCCTGAGCGGTCCACCGGCACGAGGCCGCAGGGCAGCACCCCGTTCGCCACGCGCGGTCGGTACGAGGACGGCGACCCGGCCACCCCCGCAGCTGCTGCCCTCCGAGCAGCAGCGGGACTCCGCACCTCGCCCCGCCGCCGGCGAGGTCCGTCGATCGCTCCCGGTGGGGCGGGGTGATCCGGAAGAATGGGTCGCATGACGAGCACGACGATTCCGTTCCCGTCCGATCCACCTGTCGTCCTGGACCGCCGCGAGGGCCCCTTCGGCGAAGTGGTGCTGCGCCGGCACGGCGACCTGCTCCAGATCATCGCGAACGGCACCTTCCTCATGGACACCTCCGACGGCCGCTCGGAGCGGCTGCTGGTCGACGCCGCGCGGGACGCGCTCGGCGCGGAATGTGAGGGTCCCCACGTCCTGATCGGCGGTCTCGGCGTCGGATTCTCGCTGGCGCACGCCGCGGCCGACCCGTTCTGGGGCCGGATCACCGTCGTCGAGCGCGAGCCGGCAATCATCCGCTGGCACCGCGAGGGACCGCTGCGCGAGCTGTCCGCGCGGGCCCTGGCCGACCCCCGTACGGAGATCGTCGAGGCCGACCTCGTGCGGCATGTGCACGCCGCCGGAGAGCGCTACGACGCCCTGTGCCTGGACATCGACAACGGGCCGGACTGGACCGTCACCGAGGACAACGGGAGCCTCTACTCACCGGCCGGTCTGTCCGCCTGCAAATCCCTGCTGAACCCCGGCGGGGTGCTCGCCGTGTGGTCCGCGCAGCCCTCCGGGGTTTTCGAAGAAACCTTGCGGAATGCCGGATTCCGGGGGGTCCGCACCGAAGAGATCCCCGTTGTCCGAGGCGTACCCGACGTGGTGCACATCGCAGTAAGGGCCGCGTAGCCGACCGGCGGTAACTCCCCGTAGGCTGGCGCCCGAAACCCAGATCATTCAAGCGTCAAGCGCGTCACGACGGCGTGCATTCAGGGGCGGGGCGATGGAGCAGACACACACCTCCCACAACGGCAGCACGGCGACCCCGGGTGCCCAGCGACGGGTCCTCGTGGTGGAGGACGATCCCACGATCGTGGACGCCATCGCCGCCCGGCTGCGGGCCGAGGGATTCCTCGTGCAAACCGCACAGGACGGTCCGGCGGCGGTCGACACGGCGGAGGCCTGGCAGCCCGACCTGCTGATCCTCGACATCATGCTGCCCGGCTTCGACGGGCTCGAGGTCTGCCGCCGCGTGCAGGCGCAGCGACCGGTACCGGTCCTGATGCTGACCGCGCGCGACGACGAGACGGACATGCTCGTCGGGCTCGGCGTGGGTGCCGACGACTACATGACCAAGCCGTTCTCCATGCGGGAGCTCGCGGCCCGCGTGCACGTGCTGCTGCGCCGGATGGAGCGGGCCGCACTGGCCGCCGCCACCCCGCGCAGCGGGATCCTGCGGCTCGGCGAGCTGGAGATCGACCACGCGCAGCGCCGCGTACGCGTGCGCAGCGAGGACGTGCACCTCACGCCGACCGAGTTCGA
The DNA here is from genome assembly GCF_055558275.1 of Streptomyces sp. NPDC025806. Classification (NCBI taxonomy): domain Bacteria; kingdom Bacillati; phylum Actinomycetota; class Actinomycetes; order Kitasatosporales; family Streptomycetaceae; genus Streptomyces; species Streptomyces sp. NPDC025806. The sequence goes on from NZ_JBVHMU010000028.1 coordinate 35,733, forward strand.
CCTGCTGGTCTGCCTCGCGAACACGCCGCGCGCGGTCCTCTCCCGCGAGCAGCTGCTCGCCGAGGTGTGGGACTGGGCGGACGCCTCCGGCACCCGCACCGTCGACAGCCACATCAAGGCACTGCGCCGGAAGATCGGCGCGGAGCGCATCCGCACCGTCCACGGTGTGGGGTACGCCCTGGAGACGCCGACGCCATGAGCTCAGGGGACCGGCCGCCGCACCCGCGGGGCCACCGGCCGCCGCTCAATCCCGGCTGGGCGTCCGGCGGCCTGCGGCCGTTCTCGATCAAGGCGAAGCTCGGCACCCTGGTCGTCGTCTCCGTCTTCATCACCACGGGCCTGCTCATGGTGGCGATGTACACGGCGACGGAGCTGCGCTTCATCACCGTGTTCTCGATCATCGCGACGCTGCTGATCACCCAGTTCGTGGCGCACTCGCTGACCGCGCCGCTCGACGAGATGAACACGGTCGCCCGGTCGATCTCCAACGGCGACTACACCCGCCGGGTGCGGGGCGCCGACCGCCGCGACGAGCTGGGCGACCTCGCGGTGACGATCAACCGCATGGCCGACGAGCTGGCCGCGCAGGACCAGCACCGCAAGGAACTCGTGGCGAACGTCTCGCACGAGCTGCGCACCCCGATCGCGGGCCTGCGCGCGGTCCTGGAGAACGTGGTGGACGGCGTCATGGCCGCCGACCCCGAGACGATGCGCACGGCGCTCAAACAGACGGAGCGGCTCGGCCGACTCGTCGAGACGCTGCTCGACCTCTCCCGGCTCGACAACGGCGTGGTCCCGCTGAAGGCCCGCCGCTTCGAGGTCTGGCCGTATCTGTCCGGTGTGCTCAAGGAAGCCAACATGGCCGTGTCCCAGCGCGCGGGCATCGCCTCCGGCTCCGGCACCCACACCCGTACGGACGTCCATCTGCACCTGGACGTGACGCCCCCGGAGCTCACCGCGTACGCGGACCCGGAGCGCATCCACCAGGTCGTGGCGAACCTCATCGACAACGCGGTGAAGCACTCCCCGCCGCACGGCCGCGTCACCGTACGGGCCCGTCGCGGGCCCTATCCGCAGTCCCTGGACCTGGAGGTCCTCGACGAGGGCCCCGGCATCCCGGAGTCCGAGTGGCACCGGGTCTTCGAGCGCTTCAACCGGGGCGACGCGAACGACAACGCCAAGGGCAAGGGCGACGGCGGCACCGGTCTCGGCCTCGCCATCGCGCGCTGGGCCGTGGACCTCCACGGGGGCCGGATCGGCGTGGCCGAATCGACCCGCGGCTGCCGCATCAAGGTCACTCTTCCGGGAGAGCCCCGCCCGCAAAGTTGACGTAGGGTTTCGGTCAGGCGGAGGTCAAGCCGCGCCGAGGCGTACCCGAACGCGCCGGGCGCGGGTCCGAACGTACGCAAACCCCGGTTGTTTCCCGCCATTTCCCGGCCCGAAACACCGGTTCCGGTGTGACTTACGCGACGGATGCCCTGCCCGGTCTGCACTCTCCCGGGTTGGAGGCGTAGCCTTTATTCCCGCTGTCCATCACCTTGTGAGAAGCGGAAGAGGGCGGTTCACGCCGTGTCGCCACAGTCCCCCAGTAACTCGAGCATCTCCACCGAGACCGACCAAGGCGGGCAGGGCAAGAACCCTGCCTCGGCCTTCGGCCCCAACGAGTGGCTCGTCGACGAGATCTATCAGCAGTACCTCCAGGACCCGAATTCGGTTGACCGAGCCTGGTGGGACTTCTTCGCCGACTACAAGCCCGGTGCCGCAGCCGCGGGGGCTGCGCCGACCGAGCCGGCCGCGAAGCCCGCCCCGGCCGCCCCCGCGCCTGCTCCGCAGGCGGCCGCCACTCCGGCCCCGGCTCCCGCGCAGCCCGCCGCCGCAGCTCCCGCACAGGCTGCCGCCGCGCCCGCCGCGCCCGCTGTGAAGCCGGCCCCCGCCGCCGCACCTGCCACTCCCGCACCGAAGAAGGCTGAACCCGTGACGACCGAGGCCCCCGCCGGCCCCGAGTTCGTGACGCTGCGCGGTCCCGCCGCCGCCGTCGCGAAGAACATGAACGCGTCCATCGAGGTCCCCACGGCCACGTCCGTGCGCGCCGTCCCGGTGAAGCTGCTGTTCGACAACCGCATCGTCATCAACAACCACCTCAAGCGCGCCCGGGGCGGGAAGATCTCCTTCACGCACCTCATCGGGTACGCGATGGTGCAGGCCATCAAGGCCATGCCGTCGATGAACTACTCCTTCCAGGAGAAGGACGGCAAGCCGACCCTGGTCAAGCCGGACCACGTGAACTTCGGTCTGGCCATCGACCTGGTGAAGCCGAACGGCGACCGCCAGCTCGTCGTCGCCGGCATCAAGAAGGCCGAGACGCTGAACTTCTTCGAGTTCTGGCAGGCCTACGAGGACATCGTCCGCCGCGCCCGCGACGGCAAGCTGACGATGGACGACTTCTCCGGTGTCACGGTCTCCCTGACCAACCCGGGCGGCCTCGGCACCGTCCACTCCGTGCCGCGTCTGATGCCCGGACAGTCGGTCATCATGGGCGTCGGCTCGATGGACTACCCGGCCGAGTTCCAGGGCACCTCCCAGGACACGCTGAACAAGCTCGGCATCTCGAAGGTCATGACGCTCACGTCGACCTACGACCACCGGGTCATCCAGGGCGCCGCCTCCGGCGAGTTCCTGCGCATCGTCGCCAACCTCCTCCTCGGGGAGAGCGGCTTCTACGACGAGATCTTCAAGGCCCTGCGCATCCCCTACGAGCCGGTCCGCTGGCTCAAGGACATCGACGCCTCGCACGACGACGACGTCACCAAGGCCGCGCGCGTCTTCGAGCTGATCCACTCCTACCGGGTCCGCGGCCACGTCATGGCCGACACCGACCCGCTGGAGTACCGCCAGCGCAAGCACCCCGACCTGGACATCAACGAGCACGGGCTCACCCTGTGGGACCTGGAGCGCGAGTTCGCCGTCGGCGGCTTCGCCGGCAAGTCGATGATGAAGCTGCGCGACATCCTCGGTGTGCTGCGCGACTCGTACGTCCGCACCGTCGGCATCGAGTTCATGCACATCCAGGACCCGAAGCAGCGCAAGTGGATCCAGGACCGTGTCGAGCGCCCGCACGCCAAGCCGGAGCGCGAGGAGCAGCTGCGCATCCTGCGCCGGCTGAACTCGGCTGAGGCCTTCGAGACCTTCCTCCAGACCAAGTACGTCGGCCAGAAGCGCTTCTCGCTGGAGGGCGGCGAGTCCGTCATCCCGCTGCTCGACGCCGTACTGGACTCGGCCGCCGAGGCCCGCCTCGACGAGGTCGTCATCGGCATGGCCCACCGCGGCCGTCTGAACGTCCTCGCGAACATCGTGGGCAAGTCGTACGCGCAGATCTTCCGCGAGTTCGAGGGCAACCTCGACCCGAAGTCGATGCACGGCTCCGGCGACGTGAAGTACCACCTGGGCGCCCAGGGCACCTTCACCGGCCTGGACGGCGAGCAGATCAAGGTCTCGCTGGCCGCGAACCCGTCCCACCTGGAGACGGTCGACCCGGTCATCGAGGGCATCGTCCGCGCCAAGCAGGACATCATCAACAAGGGCGGCACGGACTTCACGGTCCTGCCGGTCGCCCTGCACGGTGACGCGGCCTTCGCGGGCCAGGGCGTCGTGGCCGAGACGCTCAACATGTCGCAGCTGCGCGGCTACCGCACGGGCGGCACGGTCCACATCGTCATCAACAACCAGGTCGGCTTCACCGCCGCCCCGGAGTCCTCGCGCTCCTCCATGTACGCCACCGACGTGGCCCGCATGATCGAGGCGCCGATCTTCCACGTGAACGGCGACGACCCCGAGGCCGTCGTCCGCGTTGCCCGTCTGGCCTTCGAGTTCCGCCAGGCGTTCAACAAGGACGTCGTCATCGACCTCATCTGCTACCGCCGCCGCGGTCACAACGAGTCGGACAACCCGGCGTTCACGCAGCCGCTGATGTACGACCTGATCGACAAGAAGCGCTCGGTGCGCAAGCTCTACACCGAGTCCCTCATCGGTCGCGGCGACATCACGCTGGAAGAGGCCGAGCAGGCGCTGCAGGACTTCCAGGGCCAGCTGGAGAAGGTCTTCACCGAGGTCCGCGAGGCCGTCTCGCACCCGGCCGAGGTCCAGGTCCCGGACCCGCAGGCCGAGTTCCCGGTGCCCGTGCAGACCGCGATCTCCCAGGAGGTCGTCAAGCGCATCGCCGAGTCCCAGGTCAACATCCCGGACAACATCACGGTGCACCCGCGTCTGCTGCCGCAGCTGCAGCGCCGTGCGTCGATGATCGAGGACGGGACGATCGACTGGGGCATGGGCGAGACCCTCGCCCTCGGCTCCCTCCTCCTGGAGGGCACCCCGGTCCGCCTGTCCGGCCAGGACTCGCGCCGCGGCACCTTCGGTCAGCGCCACGCGGTCCTCATCGACCGGGAGACCGGCGAGGACTACACCCCGCTCCTGTACCTGTCGCCCGACCAGGCCCGCTACAACGTCTACGACTCGCTGCTCTCCGAGTACGCGGTCATGGGCTTCGAGTACGGCTACTCGCTGGCGCGTCCCGAGTCCCTCGTGATGTGGGAAGCCCAGTTCGGTGACTTCGTCAACGGCGCGCAGACGGTCGTCGACGAGTACATCTCGGCCGCCGAGCAGAAGTGGGGCCAGACGTCCGGCGTCACCCTGCTTCTCCCGCACGGCTACGAGGGCCAGGGCCCGGACCACTCCTCGGCCCGTGTCGAGCGCTTCCTCCAGCTCTGCGCGCAGAACAACATGACGGTCGCGATGCCGACCCTCCCGTCGAACTACTTCCACCTCCTGCGGTGGCAGGTGCACAACCCGCACCACAAGCCGCTGGTCGTCTTCACCCCGAAGTCGATGCTGCGCCTCAAGGCCGCCGCGTCGAAGGTGGAGGAGTTCACCACGGGCGGCTTCCGTCCGGTCATCGGCGACGACTCCGTCGACCCGAACGCGGTGCGCAAGGTCGTCTTCGTGGCGGGCAAGCTGTACTACGACCTGGAGGCCTCGCGGGTCAAGAACGGTGTCACCGACACCGCGATCATCCGCGTCGAGCGTCTCTACCCGCTGCCGGGTGCCGAACTCCAGGCGGAGATCGCCAAGTTCCCGAACGCGGAGAAGTACATCTGGGCCCAGGAGGAGCCGGCGAACCAGGGTGCCTGGCCGTTCATCGCGCTCAACCTGATCGACCACCTGGACCTGGCCGTCGGCGCCGACGTCCCGCACGGTGAGCGCCTGCGCCGCATCTCGCGGCCGCACAGCTCGTCCCCGGCGGTCGGCTCGGCCAAGCGCCACCAGGCGGAGCAGGAGCAGCTGGTCCGCGAGGTCTTCGAGGCGTAACCCTCCCCCTCTCGGCAACCAGTCGGGCCCGGCACCCTCAGGGGTGCCGGGCCCTTCCGCGTTCCTGTTCCGTCCCTGCCTACACCGGCTGCGGCTCGAAGTCCCAGTACGGGCGCTGGCGGCGGCGGACGCTGACGGTGTGGGGGTGCTGGTCGCCGAGGGTTTCGGCAAGCACCCGGATCACCTCCTGCTCCTTCTCCCCCGCTTCCTTGCCGCGCCGCAGCAGGCGCAGGTCGGTGGCGTGGGCGGCCCAGGCGGAGAGGGTCAGCGGGTGGCGGGAGCCCAGCACCGCCTCGGCGCCGGTGGCGGCCTCCAGGCTCAGTTCGGCGGCGCCGTCCACGTCGCCGGCGAGGGCGCGGGCGCCGGAGGTGTTGACGCCGCAGCCGATCGTCCACGGATGCCGCTCGCCCACCGCCACGCGCATCCTCGACAGCGCCCTCTCCGAGAGGTGCAGCGACTCGTCCCGTTCGCCGAACTCGGCCATCACCAGGGCCAGGTTGCCGAGGACTCCCGCCGAGAACGGGTGGCCGTCGCCGAGCAAGGTGGCGTGGCCGGTCGCGGCGCGCTCCGCGAGGTCCCTGGCCCGGCTGGGGTCGCCGTGGGAACGCTGCAGGCTCGCGTAGTCGGCGAGCACGGACAGCGTGTCGGGGTGCTCGGGTCCGTGGACCTGCTCGGAGCGCATCAGCACGGTCTGCAACAGCGTCTCGGCCTTCTGGTACTCGCCGGAGCGGCGCAGACACAGCGCGAGGCTGTGCTCGGCGCGCAGGGTCTGGGGGTGGTGCAGGTCCATGATCTGGTGGTGGACCAGAACCGTCTGTTCCTGCGTGGAGAGCGCGTCGTCGTACTTGCCGAGCCAGCGCAACAGGCTGGCGCAGACGGTGCCGCTCTCCAGGGTGGACGGGTGGCGGGCTCCCAGGACCTGCTCACGGATCTTCAGCTCGGCCCGCTCGATGGCGAGCGACTCCTCGTAGTTGCCCAACTGCCCCAGCACGGCCGCGTAGTTCAGCTGCTGGTCGAGGGTGCGCGGGTGACGCTCCCCCAGGAGGACCCGGTAGGCGTCCCACACTTCCTTGAAGAGGTCGCGCGCCTCTTCGTAGGAAGCCAGTGCCCACAAGGAGCCGCCCAGTCCCTGCTTGGCGAGCAGGAGGTCGTTGCTGTCGGGGGCGTGCTCCTGGAGCAGTGCCACCGAGTTGCGCCCCGCCGCCTCCGCCTCGCGGTAGCGGCCGACCCTGCGCAGCATGATCGCGTGGTAGTAGTCGAGCCGCAGCAGGTTGCGGTCGGTCGGCCGGAAGCGCTGCTGCCAGCGGGGCAGCGCCTTGCGGATCAGTTCGAGCCCGGCCGAGTACTCGCCGCGTACGCGGAGGTAGTTGATGCAGTCGAGGATCAGTGACTGCACGTCGCTGTCGCCGCTGTCGAAGGCTCCGGCGTGGTCCAGATGGGGAATGATCTGCGCGTAACGCTCCCACAGGCGCGTGTCGTTGGGGTTGCGCGGCGAGGCGCTGACCAGGACCCGGCAGGCCGCCGCGGCGGCCTGTTCGCGCTCGGACTCGGGCATGCCGGTGCGCAGGTAGCTGTGGTACAGGTGGTGCATCTGGACGCTCTCGACGCCCTGGTCGACGCGGGTGTCGGCGGCCGGGTAGTCCATGCGCATGACCGCGGTGGCCTCGTTGAGCCGGCGCAGGTTGGTGTGCCAGCCGATGGGGTCGGCGGTGAGGGATTCGAGGTGGGCGGGCAGGTCGCCGGGGCGGGCGGACTGGATCAGGCCGACCGGGATGGCGTCCGGGGAGAAGAAGCCGAAGATCTTGAGGAGTTCGGCCGCGTCCGGGTGCTTCTCGCGCAGCATGTTCTGGGTGAGGGACCAGCTGGTCCAGACGCTCTTCTGGTAGTCGTCGTCGACGAAACTGAGCCCGAACTCGTTGGGCCGGCCGCTGAGGATGCTGTCGATGTACGGCTCGACGGGCATCGTCTCGTTGATGGCGAGCCAGGACGCGGTCTGGTTCACGAGGAGCGGGAGGTCCTGGACTGCGGCGGCCAGGGAGTCGGCCTGCTCCGTGGTCAGGCGTGGCGCCCGGCGGCAGGCGAAGGCGACGCTCTCGCGCCGGGTGAAGGGGTGGACCTCGATCTCCTGGGTCCGGCTGAAGGCCGACCAGTCCCGGGTGAGCGTGGTGATGAGGACGTGTCCCGGCCCGTCGGGGAGCAGGTTCTCGATGCCGTCCACGTTGTCCGCGCCGTCGAAGATCAGCAGCCAGTTCCGGTACGGGGTGCCGCTGCGCAGGGCGCTCTGGACGGCGCGGATCCGGTCACCGGTCTCGCGGCCTGCGGGAAGGTTGAGCCGGGTGGCGAGCTCGGCGAGCTGCTCGCGCGCGGTGCCCGGGTAGCCGGAGTTCACCTGCCAGACGATGTCGTACTCGTTGCGGAAGCGGTACGCGTACTCGCGGCCGATCTGCGTCTTGCCGACTCCGGAGATGCCGCGCAGCACGCAGCGCTCGCCCTCGCTGTCCAGGAAGACGGAGTGGATGCGTTCGAGGATCTCGTCGCGGCCGGTGAAGCGCTCGTTGCGGGGCGGGACGTTCCACTGGGCCTGGTCGTCGTTCGGGAAGCGGGGGCCGCCGCCGTCTCCCTCCTCGGCGGGGCGGGGCCGCTCGATGCCGACGCGCCGCATCAGCCGGCGGCCGGCCTCGCGGGCGCTGAGCCCGAGCAGGCTGACCGGGGCCAGGGCGGCCGTCGCGGCGGGCAGGGCGCCGGTCGAGACGTTCACGGCGACGAAGCGATCGGCGTGGGCGGCGACCACTTCGCGCAGGGCCTCGGTCCACTCCTCCGCCGGGCGCGGGCCGAGCCCGAAGTACCAGTCGTCCAGGACGAGCAGAACCCGCCCGGGTGCTTCGAGCAGACCGGTGAGCGCATCGACCAGGGACGTCTCCAGCTCGGGGTCCCAGCGCAGCATCGCGGTGCCGATGCCCTGTCGTTCGAGCTGGTGCGCGATCCAGGCTGCCCAGGGACGGCTGGAACCGGCGTGACTGATGGTGATGAACTCGGCCATGCGACCGTCTCCCTGTCCTGCGCTGTGCGGCGAACGAATGGGCGTGCGAGGTGGATCGGGGGCTGCTGGCACCGTAATTCATGGTCGGCCGGCAGATCTGACGAAGCGTCGGCCGTGTCGGGATTCGGCCGGAAAGGCTAGGGCGAGGTACCGATCTCGGCCTGGACCCTGGCAGAGATGTGGCGTATGAGCCGGGCCATGTCGGCGCAGTAGACCGTGGGGTGGCGGAATCCGCTGCGGGTGAGGAAGCGGTGGGCGTAGTTGCCGCCGCCGCAGACGTCGACGAGCGGGCAGGACCGGCACTCCCGGCCGAGGGCGTCCCGGCCCAGGTGCCGGGCCGCGATCCCCGGATGGTCGAGCGCCTCGTCGAAGCTGTGGCGGTGCACGTCCAGGCCCGTGACGGGGGCGCCCTCGTACGTGGTCTTGAGCGAGTCGACCTGCTCGATGGCGCCGTCGGTGTCGACGACGACGGCGGCGACCGGCGAGAGCCCCACGACCTCGGTGGCGCTGGGCTGCCCGAGGAGCAGGGCGATGATCTCGGCGAACAGCCGGATGCGCACGGCGGGGCCGGGGCTCGCCCACCACAGGTCGAACGCCTCGGCCAGCCAGTCCCCGTACGGAGCCGGCCGGCGGTGCGGGAAGCCGAGCGCACCGGGGTCGGCCGGGGCGACGCCGGTCGGGGGGATGCTCCAGTTGTTGTGCGGGAGCAGCAGGTCGAGGCCGGGCGGACGCAGGTCGAGGAGCGTGCGCAGCACGTCCGCGGGGTCGTTGGCGAGGTCGATGGTGCACAGGACGCCGGCGAAGGTCTCGGGCCGGCGGGCGAGGAGCCGGGCCGCGCGCGAGGCGGCGGGCCAGGAGGCGCGTCCGCCGCGGAAGGTGCGCAGCCGGTTGTGTCCCGCGGTCCCTCCGTCGAGGCTGAGGCCGACCCGGATGCCGGCGGCGGCGAGGGCGTCGAGGGCGTTCTCCGTGAGCAGCGTCCCGTTGGTCTGGACGCCCACGTCGACCTGACAGCCCGCGGGCACCGCCCGGCGCACGGCGGCGGCGTAGCGCACGAGCGGGGCCGGGCCGCCGAGCAGGGGTTCGCCGCCGTGCAGGTCGATCCGCACGGAGGGCAGCCGGTGGGTGCGGGCGTGCTCAGCGATCCGTTCGGCGGTGCGCCGCACGGTCTCGTCGGCGACCTGGGCCGGGCGGTCCTGCCAGCTGGTGTCGGCTCCCTCGTAGATGTAGCAGTACGAGCAGGCGAGGTTGCAGCGGCTGTGCACCTTCAGGACGAACTGGCGGAACGGCACCGGCCGGACTCCGGAGCGCCGCAGGGCGGGAACGTCGAGGTCCTGGAGGGGCCACGGGGCGAGCAGGTCCGTCGGTGCCGCCGACGGGTCCCCGGTGCTCACCTGAAGACCTGGGTGTCACCGTCGGCTCCGTCCCCGTACACCGCGACGGTCCGCTCCGCGGTCCTCGGCCGCGCGATCAGCCCGTCGAGGACGGACGCGAGGACCGGGTGGTCGCTGCGGCCCCGCAGCTCCGTCAGGTCCAGGCCCGCGTAGTCCGGCAAGGGCACGGCGGGGCCGTTGCCGTCCGGGCAGTCCTCGTACAGCGCCACGGTCCGCCCCACCGTCCGGGGCCGCGTCAACAACCCGTCGATCACGGCCCCCAGCACCGGATGATCGCTCCGCCCCCGCAGCTCCGCCAGGTCCGTCCCCGCGTGATCCGGCAGGGACCCACTGGGCTCGCTCGCGGCCGGGCTCAGCACATCGCCTCCTCGTGACAATCGGCTAAGCGGGCATGCCCCGGCGTCCGGTGAGGAAAACACCGGCGGGTCACTGCGTGCCGTCCAGCCGCCGGATCCGGTCATCCGTGCGGCGCACCTCGGCCGGGTCGGCCGCCGGGGTGCGGGCCCAGCGTTCGCGGGCCGCGCGGTAGAGGGTCAGGGCGCGGGCGGGGCCGGCGAGGAACTCCAGGACCTCGCCGCGGCCGTGCAGGGCGCGCGCCGCGGTGCGCGGGTCGCGGGCCGCCTCGGCCTCCTGGACGGCGCGCGCGTACGCCTCGTCGGCGCGGACCCACTCCTCCCGCTCGCGGGTGTGCCGGGCCAGGAGCCCGTGCAGGCCGCCGAGTTCGAGCCAGGCGGCGGCGCGCAGGGCCGGCACCTCGGTGTCCCTCAGTGCCTGGTCGAGGGTCCAGCACGCCTCGTACAGGTCGGCGATCATGGACTCCGCGCCGTAGCGCCGGCGCAGGGCGGCCGCCAGCAGGAGGCGGCGTTCCACGGCCGAGGGATGGCTCGGCGCGGTGTCGGCCACGGCCTCGCGCAGGCTGTTGACCGCTTCGGAGACCCGGTTGGGGTCCTCGGACTCGTCGTGGGCGCGCTGGGGCTCCAGCAGCATCTGCCCGTACGAGACGAGCAGCTCGGCTCGCTGGGGGTCGCCCGGTCGTAACAGACTCAGTGCCCGCTTCATCTCCGCCTCGGCCGCGTCGGTGTCCGCCTGGTCGCTGTCACTGTCGCTGGTGCTGTCGCTGGTGTTGTCGCTGTTGCCGTTGTTCCACATCAGCAGGGCGAGTCGTCCGCGCGCCGCGGCCTCGAGCGGGGTGTCGCTCTCGGTCCGTGCCGCGTCGGCGGCTCGCTTCAAGACTGCCCTCTCAGACTCCAAAGCGAACGGAGCATCGCTCAGCGCATGTGAGGTCGCCAGATCGAGGAGGGCCCGGGCGGGGGGCGTGCCCGCGCCGTCCACGCCCCCGACGCGCTCCGCGCCTGCGGTGAGCGCCGCCGCCGCCCGCAGGGCGAGACGGCGCCGTTCGGCGGTGTCGGGCAGAGCGTGCAGGGCGCATCGGAGCAGGGCGCGGCCGAGGGCGAACCAGAGTTCGGCGGGCGGGGCGCCGCCCGGCCAGCGCTCGGTGAGGCGGCTCAGGACGCGCACGGAGCGGTCGAGGTGGGTGAGGTCGTCGTCGGGTGAACGGTCGAGGCGGCTGTTCACGACGGCGGTGTGGAGCACGGCGCAGGACAGGCGGGTGGCGGCGGTCAGGCCCGGGAGGTACAGGGCGAGTTCGAGCTGGGCCAGGGCTTCGTCGACGAGGCGCTCCCCGTGCTCCCGCAGCTCGGTGGACTCGGGCGGGCGGCGCCGGGCGGCCTCGGCGATCCGCTCCTCGCCCCGGGTCTGCAGCACGCGGGCGAGGGCGATGCGGGCCGCGCCGAGGCCCTCGGGGTCGGGGTCGGTCCGCGCGGCGAGGGCGTCGACCTCGCGGCGTGCGACGTCCTCGGCCTCGGCGAGCCGGCGCGGGTCGCGCCATTCCTGCCAGGCGTGCAGCAGGGCGCGGGTGTGGAGGCGGCCGGCGTCGGGGTGGTCCGTGGCGCGGGGGGTGCGCAGCAGGCGCAGGGCTTCGAGGAGGTCGTCGGCGCCGCCGTCGGTCTCGTAGCGGCGCAGGCGTTGTTCGGCGGCGCGCAGGGGGTGGCCGGGCAGTTTGAGGGTGCCGGGGAGTTCGGCGAGGCCGCGTTCGAAGTGGCGCAGGACGAGGTCGGAGACGGTGGCGAAGGGTTCGGGGACGCTGCCGGTGCCTCCGGTGGGGCGGCGGCCGGTGCCTTCGAGGTAGGCGACGACGGCGGCCGGGTAGTTGCGGGCGGCACGGCCGAAGGTGCGTTCGAGGTAGAGGGCGCAGTGTTTGAGGACGAGGGCGGCCTCGCCGGCGCTGAGCCGCTGGAGGAGCAGGGTGCGCACGCGGGGCTTGAAGTCGAACCAGGGGCCGGTGCGGGCCTCCTGCTCGCGCCCCGGCCCGTCGCCGGGCGGGCGCTGGGTGACGAGGCCGCCGAGCAGCACCTCGGCGAGTTCGGCGGGGCCGGTGCCGGGCTGCATCGTGTGCTGGACCAGGCGCATGACGGGCAGGGCGAGGGGCGCGGCGGCGAGGTGGACGGCGAGGTCGCGGGCGGTGGGCGAGGCGGTCTCGTCGAACTCGACGAGCAGCCGCTCCGCCTCGTCGTCCTGACCCAGGGTGTCCAGGGGTGCCGCGGGGGTCCGGGCGACGGTGTCCAGCGGTGCGGCGGCGCCGCGCAGCCGCAGTCCGCCCTCGGCCGCGACGAGCCGCGACCAGGTGCCGAGTGCGGCGGGGGCGGGCGTCAGGACGGGGACGTAGGGGCCGGCCGCGATCCTCGGTCCGCGCCGCAGCTCTCTGAACTCCAGTTGGCTGTACGGGCCTTGGCGGCGGGTCAGGGTTCCGGTGCGGGCCGGCAGAGCGGTGCGCTGCCAGAAGCGCTGGGGCAGGGGCTGGAGCACGGCGAGCGGGGCGCCGGTGACCCAGCCGCGCAGCAGCCGCTGGAAGGTGCCGTCGCGCCACAGGGGTCCGGTGCAGTCGCTGAGCAGCAGGTGGACGCGCTGTCCCGAGGGGTCGGTGACCTCCTGGGCGGGGCGCAGGACGTGGCCGAGTCCCGGGCGGGCGGTGACGCCGAGGCCGTCGCCGAGCGGGTGCAGGTACTGCACGACGACGTCGCGGAAGGCACCGACCTGGACGCAGGCGCGGCGCAGGTCGGCGAGCAGGCCGTCCCAGACGGCCATGGCGGGGGCGCCGTCCATGAGCAGGACGAGGTCGGCGGTGCGCCGCCGCACGGGCCGCCGGACGGGACTCAACAGGCCGACCGTCGCGGTCAGTTCGGCGGTGGCGGTCTCGTCGAGCTCGCTGGGGGCGAAGAGTCCGGGCGGCCGGTAGGCGCGCAGGGGGCGCAGGGCCCGGCGCAGCGCGGGCAGGGCGGGGAGCCCGGACATGGCGGCGGCGCGGGGGGCGCCGGTGGCGGGGGCCGGATCCGGTGCGGCCGGGCGCAGTTCGGCGAGGGTGACGGGGGCCGCTCGCGGGGGTGTCACGGCGGGCTCCCCGGATTTGGCCGGATCCGACCGGTGCGGAGGAGGTCCCTCCGGCGTGTCGGGGGTTTCGGCGGCCGGTTTCGGGCCGCTCGGCACGGGCCCGGAGGACCGCGCTCCCGTACGCGACGACCGCCCACCGCCACCGGCCCACCGAGCCAGCCAGAGGGCGTCGGCGAGCTCCCGGGTGTCGAGCGGGGTACCGGCCTCGGCGAGGGCACGGACGAGACGGGTCAGCGGGTCGGGGGCCTGCGGGCCAGAGGCCTGGGGGGCGGAGGCCTGCGGGTCGGGGGCCTGCGGATCGGAGACCTGCGGGTCGGGGGTCCCCCCGCCAGGGGTCCGCGAACCGGGGGCCGTCCTATCGGAGGCCGCCCGATCAGGGGCCTGTGAGTCGGAGGCCTCCCGATCCGGGCCGTCCGGATCGGGAACGGGCGGGGCAGGGGCCTCGTGGTCCGGAGTCCCCGGGTCAGGAACGTGCGGGTCGGGAGCCTGCGGGTCAGAGGCCTGCGGGTCGGAGGCCTGCGGGTCGGAGGCCTGCGGGTCGGAGGCCTGCGGGTCAAGGGCCTGCGGGCCAAGGGCCTGCGGGCCAAGGGCCTGCGGGCCAAGGGCCTGCGGGCCAGGAGCCTGCGCGTCGGAGGACTGCGGGTCACGGGTCACCCCGCCACGGGTCCGCGAACCGGAGGCCGCCCGATCGGAGGTCTCCCGATCAGGGGCCTGCGAGTCGGAGGCCTCCCGAGCCGGGCCGTCCGGATCGGGAACGGGCGGGGCGGGGGCCTCCTGGTCCGGAGTCCCCGGGGCAGGAACGTGCGGGTCGGGAGGCTCGGGAGCGGGCACCCGGTCACCGCGTCCGGTCGAGGGGCCGCATCAGTTCGCCCGACAGACGGGCGCGGGCGGCGCTGTCCGTGTCCCAGCCCGTCTGGCGGACCAGATGGATGGCGTTGAGCAGCTGGTCGACGGCGAGCACGTCGCCGGGGTCGCGGTCGAGGAACTGCTCGATGAGCGCCGCGTGTTCGTCGTCGGCGCCCTCGCCGAAGTGGGCGCGGACCATGCCCGCGAGCCGCTCGGCGTCGGGCGGGGTCATCTCCAGCTGGATGCAGCGGCGGCGCAGCGGGGCGGGGAAGTCGCGCTCCCCGTTGCTCGTCAGGACGATGAACGGGAAGGCCCGGCAGCGCACCCGGCCGTGATGGACCGTCACCTTGGCGCCGTCGTGCGTGAGGACCTCGACGTCAGGGGCGACATCCGCGATCCGCTCCAGCTCGGGGATGGTGAACTCACCCTCCTCCAGCACGTTGAGCAGGTCGTTCGGCAGGTCGATGTCGCTCTTGTCGAGCTCGTCGACGAGCAGCACGCGCGGGCGGTCGTAGGCGAGCAGCGCGGTACCGAGCGGCCCGAGTCGGATGTAGCGCCCGACGTCCGCGATGCCGGCGGCGGTGTCCTCGCCGAGGGCGGTGCGGATCTGGAGGTCCTGGAGACGCCCGATGGCGTCGTACTGGTAGAGCCCCTCGCGCAGGATGCTGCGACTGACGACCGGCCAGGTGAGGACCCGGCCCAGCTTCAGCTCGTACGCGACCGAGTGCGCGATGGTCGATTTGCCGCTGCCGGGCTGACCGGTGACGAGCAGCGGTCTGCGCAGGTAGAGCGCGGCGTTGACCAGCTCGCGCTCCTCCGCGCCCGGCCGGTGCATCTGCGCCTGGCGGCTGCGCACCCCGAGCCGGCGGACCGAGGCGCTGTCCAGCTCGCCGGGCGAGTCGAGCGCGGGGGCGCCGTCGAAATCGCGCCAGGGCGGCGGTGGGGGAAGCCGCTCGATGTCGTCGTGCGGGGCTCCGGCGCCCCGGTAGATCAGCCACTCGCTCATGAAGGCCCCCTCCGCGACAGGCTGCCACGAAAATACCGGGCCCGCCGGGCCCTCCCATCGGATTCAAGTCGGCGTGAAGGCATCGCTACGGCGGCGGTTCGAAGGGCCGGGCCGAGGCGGCGGGCAGCGGGTGGTCCGGGCTGTCGTAGAAGAGGATCAGGCCGCGCAGCCAGTCCGTGCCGGCGGCGCCGTTGCGGAGTTTCCACAGGCGGCCGGGCAGGGTGCGGACGGATTCGCCGGGGCGGTCGAGCAGAGTGGTGACGCCCTCGTGGAAGCCGTCGCAGGCGTCGCCGCAGCCGTCCTCGTCGCCGTGCCCGTCGGCCCGCCACAGGGCAACCGGGTAGCCCAGGCCGACCGCGCGCTGGACCGCGACGTGG
The DNA here is from genome assembly GCF_055558275.1 of Streptomyces sp. NPDC025806. Taxonomy (NCBI): domain Bacteria; kingdom Bacillati; phylum Actinomycetota; class Actinomycetes; order Kitasatosporales; family Streptomycetaceae; genus Streptomyces; species Streptomyces sp. NPDC025806. The sequence goes on from NZ_JBVHMU010000028.1 coordinate 51,201, forward strand.
CCGGAGCCCGCCGTCACGCGCTGGCAGAGCACCGGGACCGAGTCGTGCGGCGCGCTCTTCAGCTGGGCGCGCCGCAGCGGCACCGGCGGGCCGGCGGGACGCAGCAGCCGCAGCCGCTCGGCCCGGTGCAGTCCGCGCCAACGGGCGCGCCACTGCTCGGCGACGTCGGCGGCGTCGACCAGCTGGGCGCGGCGCTCGATGTCGCGCAGCATCACGGGGCGGTCGATGCCCATGGGGCTGTGCGGGGCGCTGGGCCGGGCGTCCTCCCGTATCTCCCACTCGGCGACGGCGGCGGCGAACTCGCTCCCGGGCAGGGCCACTTCGAGGGGCACGGGATCGTCGTCGGCCCGGGTCGCGTCGGCGGCCTCCAGTACGCCGACCAGCGCGTCGAGCGCACTCTCGCGGGCCTGCTCGAAGGGCTGTCCGTCGGTGGGCGGCGTCCTGGCGAGCTCCCAGCGGCCGTCCTCGTACCCCTTGTAGAGGGACCAGACGTACTGCTGCACCTCCTCCTCGCCCTCGTCGAAGTACGGGGTCGACGGCGCGTGGTCGAACTCCAGGAGGACGGCGCGCGGGCGGGGGCGCAGGGTGCCGAGCTGTCCGCGCTGTCTGGCGTCCAGGGCGTGGCCGCGCTTCATGACGGACTCGTAGAGCTCACGCGCGCGTGCCGCGGCTTCCGGTTCGGCGGAGTGCTTGGAGATCCACTTCGCGACGAGGACGAGATAGCCGAGGTGCACGGCGAGGTCGCCCTCGCCGCCGAAGCCGTGCAGCATGCCGAGCCCGTCGCGCCAGCCGACGGGGGCGACGGAGTGGGCCACGGTCCGGTCCAGGGCCTCGGCCGCGAGTTCGCGCACGGTCGCGGAGGTGCTGGGCGGGGGCATCGCGCCGAGCTGGTGCAGGGCCTCCAGTCGGTCGAGCACGCCCCAGGAGCCGCGCCGCCTGGGCAGCGCGCGCTGGGCGTCGACCCAGGTGGGTTCGCCGTTGCCGTGCTCGGGGTGCTGGCGGTGCCAGTGCCAGTCGTCGTGCCGCCGCATCAGCTCCCCGTACGGGTCGGGGCCGAGGTCGGGGGCGCCGTCGAGGTGCGCGTCGGCGGTCAGCGCGCGTAGGCCGCTCACGGCGACGGCGATCCCGGAGCCGCCTTCACGGAAGCGCGCCTTGACGATGCCGACGATCTCGCCGCGCTCCAGGTCGACGAGCGGCCCGCCGGAGGTGCCGGGGCGCATGTCGGCCCGCAGCTCGAACTTGATCCGGGTGCCCGTCGTGCCGCCGTAGCCGCACGAGAGGCTCTCGGGTTCGCTGTGTCCGGGCACGCCGGAGGGGTGCGCGAAGCGGCCGACGATGCCGCCGCTGCCGAACTCGCCCGGGGGCCGGTCGGTGAGCCAGGCGCAGCGCTCCCGGTCCATCGGGTCGAGCAGGGCGACCAGCGCCAGGTCGGGGCCGCTCTTCTCGGTGTCCGGGGTCGCCATGTCGGCCTCGGAGACGAGGAGGTCGGTGGCGCTGTCGGGGCCGTGCGGGCCGGACCGGGCGGCCCGGGGCAGCGGCATCGAGTACGCGACCCGGCCGCGCAGCACGCGTCCGTCCACGTACACGCCGACGTCGGTGCCGTCGGGGCGCACGGCACGGCGGGCCCGCCGTCCCGGCCCGTCGACCAGCACATGGGCGCAGGTCAGCACCCAGCCCGGGGCCACGAGGAACCCGCTGCCCCACAGGGCTCGCGCACCGCGCTGGGCGACGATCGGCAGCCCGTCGTCCGAGGGCGGCGGCGCCCCGAGCCCCACGGTCGCCTCCTCGGTCAGCTGCCAGAGCTCGCCGCGGTCCGGAGGGGTCGCCATCAGGCCCCGGCCCGGCTGTCGCCCTCCTCGGCACCTTCGCCCGGGGCGGGTCCGGGTACGGGTACGGGTGCCGGGCCCGCGTCGGTGTCGGCCCGGCGGTCGGCGTGGTGCCAGGTCAGGGTGATCGACAGATTGGCCTTCGCCTCGCCGTCGGCGAGCACCGCGACGGCCTTGCCCGGCTTGGCGCTGACCTCGATGCCGAACGTCACCGCCGTCTCGTCCGGCGCGACCGCCGCCGTGGCCGTACGGACGGAGCGGGCGACGCCCTCGACGGTCTCCTTCAGGCCCTCGACGCGGGTGACCACGTTCTCCCACAGGCCGACGTCCTCGTAGAGGTCGTCGTAGTCGTCCTGCCCGCCGAGGCGCGGCAGGTTCGAGGCCCGGACCCAGACCTCCGTGCCGTCCGGCAGCCGCACCGGCCGTATCGCGTCCCCCATGGCGCACTCCCCCGTCGCCGCGGCGCACCATTTCCCGTACGCCCCACCGGTATTGATGAGCCATCAGGCTAGCTCGCGGGGGCGGCCGGGGCGAGAGCGCACGGTCGTCGCCCGGTGCCCGTCCGTGACCCGCCGGGCCACGCCTATCCTGGCAGGGACAACGCACCACGAGCAGGACGAGCAGCACGGAGCACCCCTTGTACTTCACCGACCGTGGCATCGAAGAGCTGGAGAAGCGGCGCGGCGAGGAGGAGGTCACCTTCGAGTGGCTGGCCGAGCAGCTGCGGACGTTCGTCGATCTGAACCCGGACTTCGAGGTGCCGGTGGAGCGCCTGGCCACGTGGCTGGCGCGGCTGGACGACGACGAGGACGACGAGTAGGACTCCGCCGGGGCGCGTACGGGGCCGGGGCGCGTACGAGGCCAGGGCACGTACGAGGCCAGGGCGCGTACGAGGCCGGGGGCGTACGGGGCCGGGGCGGGTGTCAGTCGCGGGCCGAGCGCATCCGGTCGTACGCGAGGCCGAGCGCGCCGTGCGCCAGCAGCACCGCGCCCGCCGTGAGCCAGCCCCCGCTGCGGCGGCGCAGGCCGTACAGGGCGAGCGGGAGACCGGCCGCGAGCTGGGCGGCGGCGATGCAGCGGGCCTTGGGGCCGCGCAGCCAGGGGCCGATGCCGGTGCCCTCGACGACATCGAGTTCGGCGTGCATCGCGTCGCGCCAGCCGGACCAGGAGACGGGCTCGGCGTCGGGCTGGATCCGCGCGGCCTCGCGCAGCCGGTCGGCGGGTTCGCCGGGGGTCAGGCCCGCGGGGAGGACGAGCCCGGTGCGGCGGAGCACCGCGAGCAGGCCGAGCATCCTGGCCCGGGCGTCGGAGCCGCTGTCGGGTGCGGTGAGCGCGTCGAGCGCCTGCATGTCGAGTACGGGGTCGAGCCCGAGGCGGGCGGCGAAGGTCCGCATGGCCTCGTCCTCACCGGCCGGGGTGCCGTTCGCGAGCCATACGTAGCCGACGGGGCGGCGGAATCCGGAGGCGAGCGTGAAGCCGCTGCGGTCCGCGTCCCACCACAGCGCGAGCACGGGCCAGGGCGCGCCGACGGCGAGGGCGCCGGCCCAGCCGCCGAGGATCCGCTCGATCGGTTCGCCGGTGCCGTCCGTGCCAACTGTGCCTTCCGCGCCAACCGTGCCGTCCGTGCCCCCGGCGGTGTCCGCGCCGTCCAGCCAGGGCTTGGTCTCCGGTACGAGGACGCTCCAGCCGCGCCCGGCCTGCGCGAGGAGCATGCGGCGGCGCAGCAGGTGGGCGGCGGGGCCGACCACGGCGGGTTCGGCGCGGCACAGCAGCAGGGCTCCGGCGGGTTCCGGGGACGACGACATGGGCTCACGCTAGGTCAATTTGTCAGCGTTCGGCCATAAATGACGGCCGGGCGGGTGGGCGGTGAGGCATCGCTCGTGCGGGTGAGCGCGATGGACCGCCGCCGCGACAGTCTTGACTTCCCGTATCCGCGATATATCGTGTTTGACAGAGGACGCGATATGGCGCGTTCACGGTGGAGGAGGTCGCACCATGCCCGAGTGGTCCGTCGCGGAGCCGCAGAAGCTCGTCTTCGACGAGCCGGTGACGGCGCTGCATGTGCGCGTGGTGAACGGAATGGTGAACGTGGTGGGCGCCGACGAGCCCTCCGCCCGCCTGGAGGTCTCGGAGATCGAGGGACCGCCGCTGACGGTGACCCAGCAGGGCGGGACACTGTCGGTCGTATACGACGACCTGCCCTGGAAGGGCTTCCTCAAGTGGCTCGACCGCAAGGGCTGGCATCGCAGCGCGGTCGTCACGCTCACCGTGCCCACGGGGACACGGGTCGAGGTGGGGGTGGTCGGGGCCGGCGCGGTGGTCTCCGGCATCGAGGGGCACACGGAGATCAAGGGCGTCTCCGGCGACACGACTCTCGTGGGCGTGACGGGCCCGGTGCGCACGGGCACGGTCTCCGGCAGCGTGGAGGCCCAGGCGGTGACGGGCGACCTGCGGTTCAGCTCGGTCTCGGGCGATCTGACCGTGGTCGAGGGCTCGGGTTCCTTCGTGAAGGCGGACACCGTCAGCGGCGCGATGATCGTGGACCTGGACCCGGCGGGCCCGACCGACGTCACCCTCACCAGCGTGTCCGGCGAGATCGCCATCCGCATCCCGCACCCGGCGGACACGGAGGTGGAGGCGAACACGACGAGCGGCGCGGTGTCCAACGCCTTCGACGGCCTGCGCGTCTCCGGCCAGTGGGGCGCCCATAAGATCACCGGGAGGCTCGGTGCGGGCACCGGCAGCCTCAAGGCGACCACGGTCTCCGGCTCCATCGCGCTGCTGCGCCGGCCTCCGGGCGAGGACGACCCGTCCGACGGGGGGACCGGGCCTCACACCCCCGCCGACGACACCGGCGACGCTGACAAGAAGGTGCTCTGACATGCCCCCCGTCTTCGCCCACGGCCGCCTGCGCCTGTACCTCCTCAAGCTCCTCGACGAGGCGCCGCGCCATGGCTACGAGGTGATCCGGCTCCTGGAGGAGCGCTTCCAGGGGCTCTACGCGCCGTCGGCGGGCACCGTCTATCCCCGGCTGGCCAAGCTGGAGTCCGAGGGGCTCGTCACCCACACGACGGAGGGTGGCCGGAAGGTCTACGCGATCACGGACGCGGGCCGCGCCGAGCTGGCCGACCGCAGCGGGGAGCTGGCCGACCTGGAGCTGGAGATCCGCGAGTCGGTGGCCGAGCTGGCCGCCGAGATCCGGGACGACGTGCGGGGCGCGGCGGGCGATCTGCGCCGCGAGGTGCGGGCCGCGACCTCTCAGTCCGGCGGCGCCCGGGGCACCACCGCCGGCCCCGGGCTCGGCCTCGGCGGCCTGGGGGACGTCACGGACCACGAGTCCTGGCGGGCCGCCAAGGAGGAGCTGCGCCGGGCCAAGCAGGAGTGGAAGGAGCAGGCGCGGCGCGCGAAGGACGAGAGCCGCCGGGCCCGCGAGGAGGCCCAGCGGGCACGCCGCCAGGCCAAGGAGACGCAGGACAAGGTGCGGGCGCAGGCGCAGGAGGAGTTCCAGCGCATGGCCAAGCGGGTGCAGGACCAGGTGCAGGACCACTTCGCGCGGGGCGACTGGCCGACGGGGGTCCGCGAGGGGCTCTCCGAGCTGGCGCGGGAGTTCGGCGAGTTCGGCAAGACCTTCGGCAAGGAATCGGGGCGCCCCAGGCCTCAGGGCGAGGCGCCCGGCGCCGACGGGGGTACGGGTGCCGGCTCGGCCGCGGGTGCGGGCGGGGGCGCGGGGGCCGGCGGGGGTGCGGGCCCGGACTCGGGTGCGGGTGCGGGCGCGGGTGCGGGTGCGGTTACGGGTGCGGGCGCGGGCTCGGCTGCGGGCTCCGGCACCGGGCCGGGCTCCGGCAGCTCCGCGGATTCCGGTGCCGCCGGTGCGGCCGGTCCCACGTATCGCCCGGCGTCGGAGGAGATCCCGGTCGAGTACCTCCCGTCCTGGGCCACCGCTGAGGACAGCACGGGTGATCCGGCCCGCGATCTGGACCGCCTCCTGGACCGTTTCCGCGACGACATCCGCGACGCGGCCCGCGACCGCGGGGTCTCCCCGGCCCAGCTCCAGGAGGCCCGCCGCCGCCTCTCGGAGGCAGCGGCCCACATCGGATCGGCGCTCAGAGCTCCGCGGCAGTAGGCGCCGGGGGTCGGGGCGCCGGGGCGCCGGGGCGGTGATTCAGGCCCGCCTCGCCGGACCGGCGGGGCTCGGGGGCTCGGGGGGCTCAGGGGCCCGGGGGCTCAGGGACTCGGGGACTCAGGGGCCCGGGGACTCGGGGCCTCAGGGCCTCAGGGACTCGGGGGCTCAGGAACTCGGACCAGCGGTACGACGGGCCGAAAGCCCGTACGGCACCGACACCGCCATCCCCGGCCTGCACCTCAGCCCGCCTCACCCCGCACCCCTCCAGCCCACCCCAGCCCGTCTCACCCCGCACCTCTCCAGCCCACCTCAGCCCGCCTCACCCCGCACCCCTCCAGCCCACCCCAGCCCGTCTCACCCCGCCGCCTCCCCCGGCTCGCCCCCGCGCTCGCCCCCGTCCGAGTCCCCGCCCGGGGCACCGCCCGGGGCACCGCCCAGGGCACCGCCCGAGGTCGTGCCGTAGAGCACCCGCTCCACTCCGGAGGCCGTCACCCCGTGTGCGGCCAGGACCTCCATGGCCGTGCCGGGGCGGGTCGCGAGGGCGAGGAGGAGGTGCTGGTCGCCGATGGAACGGTCGCGGTGGGCCAGGGCGATCCGCAGGGAGGACTCCAGGACACCCTTGGCCTCCTTCGTGAACGGGCGGCGCCCGCCGAGCCGCCGGCCGCCGGTCAGGGCGCCGACGCCATGGGTCTCCTCGACGCGGGAGACGATCTCGTCGAGGTCGATGCCGAGCCCGGCGAGGGCCTCGGCGTCCGCCTGCGAGAGACCGGCCCGGCGCCGTGCCTCGCTCAGGCCCCGTCCGATCGCCGCGCGCCGCGCATCCGTGGCGGCGCCGAGCGCCCCCAGGGCGAAGGCCGCCCGGGTGCCGCGGGCCTCCAGGAGGGCGAGCAGCAGATGGCCCTCGTCGACGCGCGGGGCACGTTCCTGTTCGGCCTGGTCGACGGCGCCCCGCACCACGTCGCGGGCACCTTTGGTGAACCGTTCGAACATCATCGCCTCCCGTGCTTCTTGTGCACGGCCTGCCGGCTGACTCCCAGCTCGGCCGCGATCTCCTGCCACGACCAGCCCTGATGGCGCGCACTGCGCACCTGTACCGCTTCCAGCTGTTCCAGCAGCCGCCGCAGCGCGGCGACCGCCCGCAATCCGACGCGCGGGTCGCGGGCGCCCGCCTGCTCGGCGAGATCCGTTGCCTCGGTCATGATGTCAATGTAGGTTGACGTCGCTCGGGCGTCAACCACAGTTGACATGCCGGGTACGGAAAAGGGGCGCCCACACGGACGCCCCTCCTGGTCAGACGGTGAGAACGACCTTGCCGAACAGGTCGCCGCCCGCCATCTTCTCGAAACCCTCGCGGGCCCGGTCGAGCGGCAGGACCTCGTCGATCACCGGGCGCACTCCGGTCGCGGCGCAGAAGGACAGCAGGTCCTCCAGCTCGTCCTTGGAGCCCATCGTGGAGCCGACGACCTTGAGCTCCAGGAAGAAGATGCGGTTGAGCTCGGCGGCCGGCGGGTTCGGGCCGCTGGTCGCGCCGGAGATCACCAGCGTGCCGCCGGGCCGGAGGGACTTCACCGAGTGGGACCAGGTCGCGGCGCCCACGGTCTCGATGACGGCGTCCACCCGCTGCGGCAGCCGCGCCCCGGACTCCAGCGCCTCGACGGCCCCGAGTTCCAGGGCCCGCTTGCGCTTGGCCTCGTCGCGGCTGGTCGCGAAGACACGCAGCCCGGCCGCCTTGCCGAGCGCGATCGCGGCCGTGGCGACTCCGCCGCCCGCACCCTGCACGAGGACCGAGTCACCGGGACGCACCCCGGCGTTGGTGAAGAGCATCCGGTACGCGGTCAGCCAGGCGGTGGGCAGACAGGCGGCCTCCTCGAAGGAGAGCTCCTTCGGCTTGGGCAGCACGTTCCACTCGGGCACGGTGACCTGCTCGGCGAAGGTGCCCTGGTACTTCTCGGTGAGGATGGACCGGCGCTCGCGCGGCCCCACCCCGTGACCGGTCTCGCCGATCACCGAATGGAGTACGACCTCGTTGCCGTTCTGGTCGATCCCGGCGGCGTCGCAGCCCAGGATCATGGGCAGCGCCTCCTCACCGAGTCCGACCCCGCGCAGGGACCACAGGTCGTGATGGTTGAGCGAGGCGGCCTTGACGTTCACGGTGGTCCAGCCCGGCCGGTCGGCGGGGGCGGGCCGCTCCCCCAGCTCCAGTCCGTTCAGCGGCTGATCACGGTCGATACGGGCAGCGTAGGCGGCGAACATGGCCCCGACGATAGGCCCAGCGCCCCGGCCGGGGAACCGTCCGCCGCTGTGACACACGCCCTCTGGCGCAACGCGTCGACGCGGCGTTACGAGCGGGAGCGGTCATGAGACGCGCGCAGGAGCGGTCATGGGAAGCGCGCAGGAGCGGTCAGGGAACACGGGGCGGCGCGGGCATGGAAAAGGCCCCGCCGGAGCGGGGCCTCGACCAGGAAGCGGACGATCCGCCAGAGCGCGGACGGTCCGCGACGACGCTAGCGCCGCGCCACACCCTCGGCGCGAGCGGCGGCGGCGACGGCGGCGGTGACGGCCGTGGCCACCCGCTCGTCGAACGGCGACGGGATCACGTAACCGGCGGCGAGCTCGTCACCCACGACGTCGGCGATCGCGTCGGCGGCGGCGATCTTCATGCCCTCGGTGATCCGCGAGGCCCGCACCTGGAGGGCGCCCGCGAAGATGCCCGGGAAGGCCAGCACGTTGTTGATCTGGTTCGGGTAGTCCGAACGCCCGGTCGCGACGACGGCCGCGTACTTGTGGGCGATGTCGGGGTGCACCTCGGGGTTCGGGTTGGCCATCGCGAAGACGAAGGCACCCGGCGCCATCGAGGCGACCGCCGGCTCGGGGACCGTACCGCCGGAGACACCGATGAACAGGTCGGCGCCCGCGAGTGCGTCCTCCAGCGTGCCGGACAGGCCCGCCTTGTTCGTGATCTCGGCGAGCTCGCGCTTGACCGGGGTGAGGTCCTCACGGTCGCGGCTCACGATGCCCTTGCGGTCGGTGACGGCGACGTCGCCGAGGCCGGCCTCGAGCAGGAACTTGGCGATCGCCACGCCCGCCGCACCGGCGCCGGAGATCACACCGCGCAGCTCGCCGAGCTCGCGCCCGCTGAGCTTCGCCGCGTTCTTCAGCGCGGCGAGGGTGACCACGGCGGTGCCGTGCTGGTCGTCGTGGAAGACCGGGATGTCCAGTCGCTCCTGGAGCCTGCGCTCGATCTCGAAGCACCGCGGCGCCGAGATGTCCTCGAGGTTCACACCGCCGAAGGACGGGGCGAGGCGCACGACGGTGTCGACGATCTCGTCGACGTCGGTCGTCGAGAGAGCGAGCGGCACGGCGTCCACGCCACCGAACTGCTTGAAGAGAATGGCCTTGCCCTCCATCACCGGGAGGGAGGCCTCGGGACCGATGTCACCGAGTCCCAGGACGGCCGTACCGTCGGTCACGACCGCCACGACGTTCGACTTCCACGTGTAGTCGTGGACGAGCTCCGGCTGCTCCGCGATGGCGTTGCACACCTTCGCGACGCCGGGCGTGTACGCCAGGGACAGGTCGTCCTTGTCGCGGACCGGCACGGTGGCCTGCACGGCCATCTTGCCGCCGCGGTGCAGCGCGAATGCCGGGTCGAAGGGCTCGTCAGTGCCCTCGTTGCCCGTATTGGCGTCGCTGCGAGGATTGACGATCTCCGCTGCCACTTTTCTGACCCCTTAAGTCTTATTGCTTCAGTTGAGGGTGGGTCCGTTCCTGGTGAGGAACGGGCGGGACCGCGTACGACCCGGCCGGTCCGTTTGTGACCGGCCGTGCGGGTGCGTACACGACGGGCGCGCCGCACGCGCGCCCTGTGCCCCGGATGAGGGGTGTAAAGGACCTTCTTACCTGACCGACGGGGCCACGGACGACCCCGTACGTGATCGATCACGCCTCGGTGACATGACTCATAGCCGAATGTCTGGACAATTCAACAAGTCGAACGCGAGGCGGGCGAGGGGTCGCCCGAATGGTGAGACGAGGGGCGGTCCACCGAAGAATCTGCGGCCCCGGGGCTGCGGATCGGCAGAAGATCCAGCCCCATGCGCCCTGCAACGCCCGCCTGTTGCGATCTTGGACGACCCGTTATCCGATTTTGACATCGCAGACCCCCTGAATCGGGCAGTCCGAATGGCAAGATGCCGTAACCACGCGAGGTCGCGATGCTCGACACCATGTGCGACCACACGGCTTTTTCCCTCACCCTGCCGGAGGAACCAAGCATGACCGCAAGCACCACCCGCCGCACGACCGCGACGTCCGCGAAGTCCCGGATAGCCGCGATCGGCGCGATCGCGGTCGCCGGCACCCTGCTGCTGACCGGCTGCGGCGACCAGACCAAGGACAAGGACGCGGGCTCCGGCACCGCCTCCACCAAGAACGCGCCGCTGGCCGACAAGCTGCCCAAGGAGATCCGCGACAAGGGCGTCATCCGGGTCGGCTCGGACATCGCCTACGCCCCGGTGGAGTTCAAGGACAAGTCGGGCAACGCGATCGGCATCGACCCCGACATCGCCGCCGCGATGGGCAAGCAGCTCGGCGTGAAGTTCGAGTTCGAGAACGGCACCTTCGACACCCTGGTGACGGGTCTGCGCTCGAACCGCTACGACATCGCCATGTCGGCCATGACCGACACCAAGGACCGCCAGAACGGCGTGGACTCGGACACCGGCAAGAAGGTCGGCGAGGGCGTCGACTTCGTCGACTACTTCAACGCGGGCGTCTCGATCTACACCCCGAAGGGCAAGACCCAGGGCATCAAGACCTGGGACGACCTGTGCGGGAAGAAGATCGTCGTGCAGCGGGGCACGGTCTCCCACGACCTCGCCAAGGCCCAGGCCAAGAAGTGCCCCAAGGGCAAGACGCTGGGCATCCAGGCCTTCGACGACGACCAGCAGGCCCAGACCCGCCTGCGCTCGGGCGGCGCGGACGCCGGCTCCTCCGACTTCCCGGTCGCCGCGTACGCGGTGAAGACCACGGGTGGCGGCAAGGCCTTCGAGATCGTCGGCGACCAGGTCGACGCGGCCCCGTACGGCATCGCCGTGGCCAAGAACCAGACGCAGCTGCGCGACGCCATCAAGGACGCGCTCGACGCGATCATCAAGAGCGGCGAGTACGACAAGATCATCGCCAAGTGGGGCGTCGAGGCGGGCGCCGTCAAGGAAGCCACCGTCAACGGCGGTAAGTGACCACGCACCTCGGTCGTAGAAGTCGTTGAAAGGCAAGATCCGTGTCTGTTGACATCGAGAAGACGGGCGGCGGTCCTGAGGACACGCCGCCGCCCGCGACCGCGCCGGAAGCCATCAGGGCGATTCCGGTCCGGCATTACGGGCGTTACCTGGCCGCGGTGGTCGCCCTGGCGTTGCTGGGTTCGATCATCTATGCCTTCGGGCAGGGC